>NZ_JADGEV010000005.1:18239-138657 GCF_016744175.1 Neptunomonas sp.
AAAGCGGACATTCACTGCTAAGTATTGATCTACAGCAATTCTGTCGTTTGATTTCGTCCATTCTCTTTCGCTTGGTACAGTGCTCTATCGGCTCTATCGGCTCTATCGGCTCTATCGGCTCTATCGATAAGGTCGCAGATTTCATCTCCAGTCTTGTAGACGGTGATGCCAAAACTAGCCGTCTTGTGACCTATTATAGGAAAATGATGCTTCTCGATCTCAGTCCTTATCTTCTCTGCCATTGTCATAAGTCCGTCCCTGTCTAGCTCAGGACATATAATCAAAAACTCTTCACCACCCCATCTGCTAACGAGATCCACTGTACGTGAGTTGGATCGTAAAATTGTCGCTAATTCTATGAGTATGCGATCTCCTACAGGGTGCCCATGTGTATCATTAACCTTTTTGAAATGATCAACATCTACCATCATGATTCCGAAATTAGTACCGTATCTGACGGCACGCTCCAGTTCTTGATCAAGCACTACATCCGACTTCTCTCGGTTATACAAATGAGTTAGGCGGTCTGTGACAGATAACTTAGCAAGAATCTTATTAGCTTCCTCTAACTCTTTATCTTTTATCTTAAGCTGAGTTAAAGCGTTTTCTGCTCTTCGACGAGCGGCTTTCAATGTATAGTTCCAATATAGAACTACGACAAACAGAATCAGGACTAGGGCAGCAACCTTCAATAAAAGCGACCAATCCAATGATTTCTTTGGCATTCCAAACCAAAGATCTCTGATTTTAATTTTTTCTTCTTCCCTTATACGGCTTAACCCTTTATCGATAATGGTTCGTAATTCTGGTTGATCCTTGCGTAATAAAAAATGTATGTTTATTGGCTCTCCCACAGGGAATGCCACTTCAATGTAATCAGTTAAACCAATTTTTTTTGCAATAAAAGGCGCTGTTTCATCAAGTATGCATAGATCCACTTGTCCTGATACAACCGCACTAATAAGTTCATGAATTTGATCAAAATAAATGACTTCAGTATTATCAGTTATGCTCTCTAGTACTTTTTTAAAAAGTACATTGCCACTCTGCATTGCAACCGTCTTCCCCTCAATATCTGATGGGCTTCGTATTTTCTGGGGGTTGCCCTTCTTTACTAGGACTAAGCTGGTCATAGAAAGGTATGGATGAGAGGGAACAAAATGCAATGCACGATCTTCAGAAAAAACAGCAGTAAGCAGTCCATCGACCTCTTTGCGCTTTGCTTTTTCCTGAATATCTTTCCAGATACGCATTTTGAATTGAATGTTTAAGCCTGTATGTTCAGACACAAGTTCAGCAATCTGGATATCATGACCACTGAAGCTGCCATCTAAGTTCTTAATTACAAACGGTTCAAAGGATTTCCCGACCCCAAAAACGACTTTGGGGTTAGTAGATAAATATGCTTTTTCTTTTTCATTCAAAAAAGAATCAGCCTGAACGTTCCAGCTTGTGATCACTAACCCTAAATAGAAGCAGGCCAGAACTGGGGGTAGAGTATTCAGTCGCATTTGAAGAGGTTGCATCCTGCATTAAAGGATTCACTGTAATGTACAGCAATACAGTGAATCATGATGCAAAGATCATGCTCTTTAGTGCTTCACTAGGAAGTTGTTATTGTTGTAAGAGTTAACAGCAAGCCTGATAGCTCAGGCTCACTTTGGGTAAATTATTTATGCGGACTACAATGCCCGATGAACGTTTATCACGCAGATTCTAAACCTTAATCCCCGTATACCTCTCCCTCTCTGCGTGGATCGGCTGCTCCGGTAAGCTTATTATCTTTCAATAAAATAGCGTGAATACCCGAGTTTAAGTCTCGCACGTTAACTTTGTAGCCCATCGTTTCTAGTGGTGTTTTGAACTGTTCGGCACTGGTGCCTTTTTCTAGGTCGTAGGTGCCAAAGCGGTTTACTAGGTGCGGTAGGTTGATGGCTTCTTGAATCGGCATATCCCAATCAAAGTGGGCAATTAAGGTGTTAGCCACGTAACCGATAATGCGCGAGCCGCCGGGTGAGCCGATAGCCATATAGGGCGCATCATCTTTCATAACAATGCTTGGCGACATAGATGAGCGGGGGCGTTTGCCAGGTTCTAGGCGGTTGGCGATCGGGTAGCCATTTTTATGTGAAGCAAATGAGAAGTCAGTTAACTCGTTGTTGAGCAAAAAGCCGTTACTCATTAAGCGAGAGCCAAAACCGTTTTCGATGGTGGTTGTCATTGAGACAATATTGCCCTCTTTATCTGCTATGACGAAGTGGCTGGTGGATGGCAGCTCGATTGACTCGTCATCTTCAAGCGCAACTTTTCGCATGCTCCCCCATGCAGGCTCTCCTGCTGTTACCTGCTTTTTGCTAAGGGCTGTTCCCAGTGTTATCAGTTTGGCGCGTTCTGCTAAGTAGCTTGGATCAAGTAGCCCTTGGGGCATCGGTACATAGTCACTATCAGCCATGTAGCGTCCTCGGTCAGCAAAGGCTAAACGTGACGCGTCGCCGATAACTTGCCAAGATTGTGGGCTGTCTTTTCCTAAGCTTCTTAAATCAAAGTTACTCGATATACCAAGAATTTGCCCAACGGTAAGTGCACCTGAGCTGGGAGGCCCCATGCCGCATACATCATACTGATGATAAGGCGCACACGTAGCAGGGCGCTCTTTTACTTGATAAGCCGCAAAATCACGGGTGGATAAAACACCGGGGTTGCCATCTGCTTCGTGTACTCTGGAAACAATATCCTGTGCTATTTTTCCATTGTAGAAAGCATCGGCGCCATCGTTGGATAATGTTGTTAACGTGTCAGCATATTTTTGGTTTTTGAGTCGTTGCCCTGCAGAGAGTGGCGAGCCATCTTCATTGAAAAAATATGCCTTAGTATCTGGATAGCGGCTTAGGCGCTCAGCATCAGCGGCAATTGAGCCAGCTAAACGTGGTGAAACAATAAAACCCTGCTGTGCCTGGCTAATGGCAGGTTTTAGTAGAGATTCCCAAGATTGTTTTCCATAGCGTTTATGGACGCTTTCTAATAGCTTTACGGTACCTGGTGTACCTACAGAGCGCCCACCAACTACCGCATCATAAAACTTCATGGTGCTGCCGTCAGCGTTTTGAAATAGCTCAGGTGTTGCTGCTAGCGGTGCTGTTTCACGCCCATCAAAGGTAGTGACCTGCTTAGTTTTAGCATCGTAATAAACGAGAAATGCACCGCCACCGAGTCCTGATGATTGTGGCTCAACAAGGCCAAGCATTACTTGCACGGCGACCAGCGCATCTGCTGCGGAGCCTCCTGCTTTTAGTACTTGGTAACCTGCCTTTGCAGCCAGTGGGTTTGCTGCAGCAACCATATAGTCTGTAGCGGATACGCTAGTTTTGGTGCTAGTGCCACTTGCAACTTCCGGAGCCACGGAGTCTGCTACTTGAGAGGTGGCCAGTGCAGGTGTTGAGACAAGCGCCGCACTGATTAAAATAGCGAGAGTGTTATGTTTTAACATTGTCAGCATCCTATAATTTTTTATTGTTATAGCCGTTGTTCTGTCTATGAATCAGTGTATAAAGTTGAAGTGCGCATCGGTGCACTTTCCTGTGCCATTATTACCTCCTTTTGTGCCAAAAAAATCTGGCTTTGCTATTTGATGTGAGAAAGAGGCAAGGCCGTTCTATTTAAAACCTGACGCATTACAAAGCTCGTTCTGATACTCGATACGCCTTCTATTTGATTAAGCTCTTTCAATAAAAACTTCTCGTAATAAGACATATCGGGCATGACTACTTTTAACAGGTAGTCGGCATCGCTACCAGTGATCAATGAGCACTCTAATACTTCGTTGTACGTTGAAATGCTTCGCTCGAAGTTATCCAGTGTTTTAGGCAGCTGCTTTTCAAGGCTTACATGGATGAAGATGGTTAAGGGGAGCCCCAGTTCATTTTGGTTAAGGAGCGTGACTTGTTTATCGATAATGCCAGCATCTTCTAGTTGTCTCACTCGTCTAGAGCAAGGGGAGGGAGACAGCCCAACTTTATCTGCTAACTCAAGATTACTGATATTGCCTTCACGCTGAATTTCATCAAGAATTTTACGATCAATTCGGTCTAATTTTTTAATTGGCATAATTAATCGCTTTTTAGGTATTTTTTAGTTTTGTGTGCCAATTTACGTATTATTCGGGTCGAATAAGACCAGATTGGCTACGCTATGATAGCTATTCTAACCACTTAGTTTTTTTAGAATCAAGCGTGTCTAAGTGGAGATTATGATGAACAATAATAAGAGCCTGTCTTTTTCAACCCGTGCAATACATTCCGGTTACGATGCGTCTGAAAATGAAGGTGCGTTAAATCCGCCTGTTTATATGACATCAACTTTCTGCTTTGACAGCGTAGAACAAGGCGCTGCACGCTTTGCTGGTGAAGAACAGGGGCATTTCTATAGCCGCATTTCTAACCCGACGCAGGCATTGCTTGAGACGCGTTTAGCTGATCTGGAAGATGCCGAAGCCGCTTTAGCTACTGCATCAGGTATGGGAGCAATTACCGCCGCCTTGTGGACACTTGTTGCACCGGGAGACAGAGTCATAGCTGATAAAACATTGTATGGCTGCACTTTTGCTTACCTTCAGCACGGTTTGCGCAAGTTTGGTGTCGATGTTGAGTTTATTGATTGCACTGATATAGAGGCAGTGGCTTCGGCCTTAACTGAAAATACTAAAGTTGTGTATTTTGAAAGCCCTGTGAACCCGAATATGCGGGTTATGGATATCACAGCGATTAGCCAGCTTGTACATGACTATAACCCTGATATTAAAGTGATGGTTGATAATACCTATTGTACGCCGGCGTTACAGCGGCCTATTAATTTAGGTGCTGATTTGGTGGTGCATTCAGCGACCAAATATTTAGGTGGGCACGGTGATTTGATTGCAGGGGCTGTGATTGGTAAGCAATCGGTTATTGATCAAATTCGTGTTTTTGGATTAAAAGATATGACGGGTGCAGTTATTGCGCCATTAACAGCGTTTTTGATTCTCCGTGGTCTGAAAACATTAGAACTGCGCATGGAGCGCCATTGCAACAGTGCGCACGAGATTGCAACACGCTTGCAACAGCATAATACAGTTGAGAATATTTACTATCCGGGCCTTGCTGATAATCCTTATCATGCGCTAGCCAAAGCTCAGATGACACGCAGCGGTGGCATGATAGCAATGGAGCTAAAAGGTGGCTTTGCTTCGGGTGTGCAGTTTATGAATGAGCTTAAGATGATCAAAAGAGCGGTGAGCTTGGGGGATGCTGAAACACTATGCCAGCACCCTGCGAGTATGACTCACGCGACTTACACACCAGAAGAAAGAGCTAAGCATGGCATTAGTGAAGGTCTAGTTAGAATCTCTGTTGGTTTAGAAGATATCGAAGATATTTATGCAGATATTGCGCAAGCACTACAGCGCGTTTGATATGTTTACGTGGCCTTAGGGCCACGTTCTATTTTGTTCTTTAGGTTGAGCTGATCCCGTATTTTTTTAACTTTAACGCTATGGTGTTGTGAGATACCTTTAAGCGCTGCGCAAGCTTTCGTGAAGAGGGGTATTGAGGGTACAGCTCACTCAGTAAGGATTTTTCAAAGTTGTCTTGGGCCGCTTCCCAGCTTCCAAATGCACCTTGGGTGCCGTTATCTGAGCGTTGCTCAGGCTTTGAGTCTACTAAGATGTCATGGTCTTCAAGCATGTCGTCGTCTGACATCGCTACCGCCCTAAATAAGACGTTTTGCAGTTCTCGAATATTGCCTGGCCAGTGATATGTCATTAATAGATCTAAACCACTCTCAGAAATGTGAGGTGGCGTTCTATTAGTTTGTTCAGCAGCACGCATAATGAAATGCTTACTGAGGGCTGGAATATCAGCCCGGCGATTACGCAGAGGCGGTACTTGTAGGTTTAACACATTAAGTCGGTAGAATAGATCTTCACGAAACGTGTTGTCATCAGCCATGCTGAGTAGATCTCTATGCGTTGCACTGATAATACGGACATTAACCGAGATCTCTTTCTCTCCGCCAATACGCCTGAAAGAATACTCCTGTAAAAAACGGAGTAGTTTCGCTTGCAGGTACGCAGACATTTCGCCTATTTCATCAAGAAAGACTGAACCGCCATTGGCAATTTCAAAAAGGCCGGGTTTGCCGTTTTTATTGGCCCCTGAAAAGGCGCCAGGTGCGTATCCAAATAGCTCACTTTCGAGCAAATTTTCAGGCAATGCAGCGCAGTTTATCGCCATAAAAGGCGCATCTTCACGTGCACCTTTTTCATGCAGCATATGAGCGAGGAGCTCTTTGCCTGTTCCCGTTTCACCTTGAATGAGTACTGGCATATCTAAGCGTGAAAAACGCTGTGTGTTTTTGATGAGTGTCTGGGTTGCTTCAGCGCTGCCAATGAGTGACGTAATGCTGTCGCTAGGAGTGTGGCTGACAGCCGATATTTGCTGCCCGATACGGCGCAAGCTTTGCAAAAGTAGTACCGCACCCGAGACTTGAGCTTCACTTTGGTTATATGAAAAAACAGGTGTGATATCGACAATAAATGCATGACCGTCTACGTTGATATCCAGTGTTTTGGCCGTGCTTGATAAAATGGAGGAGAGAGGCCTGTCAATAAATTCGGCCAGTGATACTCCTTGTAATGAAATTTTATCCATTTTTAACAAAGCAGCCGCGGCAGTGTTCGCTAATAAAATACGGCCTTCAATATCGATATCTAGAATAGGGTCCTGCAGCTTAGATAACACCGCATCTAAGTGCTGGCTACGTCGCTCGCCCGGTAGTAGGTCAACTTCAACGATCTCAGTGATGCCTTCGATCTTGTGTAAGCGCTTTTTTAATTCCCCTAGAGTGGCGTTATCGTCCAACTCAACAAAGGTGTGGTGCAAGTGCATCTCGACGGTTGCAAGGTTCCAGTTTTGCTGAGAGAACACGGCGAGTATCTCTTGCGTAATGCCTATTCTATCTTTTGATCGTATATCGAATCGCATGGAATTTAATCCGTATTATTTTTATTACAGTGTAATTATATTATTACACACATTCTACTTCTTTGTTTTTATTACCTATTAATGAGTGTTCAATATGCTTTTCAAGTTTTTCTGTAATAAAAATATGACGGTTGTTTTGACCTGTTTAATGCTTTCTTATCTTAACTATTTGATATTAAAGATATTTAAATAGTTGGTTTGTTCTTTGCTCTTACATCCCTATAAGAAAACATATAACAGGGCGTAAGAATGATAAAAGTTCAAGGATCTACTGTATCAGAATCGATTAAAGGCGATTCCCTTGGTCAAAGTGCTCTTTCAGAAGGAGTGCATTGGACTTCAGAACTAAAGCGTAAGCGCCACACAGGGCCTGCACAAGTTCATAAAGACTGGTCAGAAGCAGGGCCTTCAACAGCGGCTGTTCATGCCGGGACGTTGGATGATCAGGTTTCTGGTGCGGTTGGTACGCCAATTTATCAGACTTCAACTTTCCTTTTGGGAAGTGAGCAGTATCGCTCTGTAGAAGAAGGGTATGCGCGAGACCGCTTTATCTATACACGTTACGGCAATCCTAACCAGTGGGCAGTACAGACCAAGTTAGCTGCGTTAGAGGGGGCTGAGTCGGCTTTGGTCTTCAGCTCTGGTATGGCAGCCATTACAGCAACCGTCATGGCGATGGTTGATAAAGGTGCGCATATCGTTGCCTCTAATGAGTTGTATGGCGGGACCTATAACTTATTCAATCAGGAGCTGCCGACTTTCAATATGACGGTTAGCTATGTAGATCCGCGTGACTATACAGCGATTGAAGCGGCTATTAAGCCCAATACACAGATTCTTTATTTTGAAGCGTTAACCAATCCTTTGCTCAAGCTGGTGGATGTTAAGCGCTTATCTGAAATTGCTAAGCGCCATCAATTGCGCTTGATTATCGACGGGACGTTTCTTACGCCTATTAGCTGTCGAATGATCGAGCTAGGTGCTGATGTGGTTATTCATTCAGCCTCTAAATACTTGAATGGTCATAGTGACTTGATTGCCGGTGCGGTGATGGGTAGCCGTAAGCTGGTAGATATGATCTGGCCGCGTTTGCTGACTTACGGAGGGTGTTTGGACCCGCATGCCTGTTTCATGTTTGAGCGTGGCTTAAAAACCCTAGCAATACGTATGCAGGCGCATGAAAGATCGGCCTATCAGTTAGCGGAGTTTCTCGAAAAGCAGAGCGTGATCAAGCGCGTTTTTTATCCTTTGCTTAATAGTCATCCTGACTATGAGTTGGCTTCTCGTGTTCTCAATAATGGCGGCGGCATGATTGCCTTTGAGATAGCAGGAGGCGATAGCGCAGCGCTCGATTTATTGGACCGCTTACGTATACCTAAGCAGGCCACTAGTTTGGGAGGCGTGGAATCACTTATTAGCCTTCCTTATAACACGTCTCATGCGGGATTCACTGCAAAACAACGTTTAGACATGGGCATTAATCCCGGTTGTGTTCGTTTATCTGTGGGCATTGAAGATGCAGCAGATCTTATTAATGACTTTGAGCAGGCTCTTAACTCAATTTTACTGGAGAACAAATAATGCGTAATGGAATTGCAGTTTCTGCACTGAGTGAATTTGTTAACGAAATTAAAAATGACCCTCGTGAAGCAATTGCCAAATACGGTGTTGAGCTGAATTGGCAAAGTGGTACTCGCTCAAGAGTTACCGCCTTACCTATGAGTGTTGGTCCACATACCGTGAGCCGTGATTTCACGTGGGAGATTGATGAGCCTAGGCAGTTACTAGGCTGCAATCATGCGCCCAACCCACAGGAGTATCTGTTGTCTGGTGTTGGTGCCTGCATTTTAGTTGGCTTTGCGGTTGGGGCCTCTGTGATGGAGATTCAACTAGAGAGCCTCAAGGTCACTGTTCGCGGGCAGCTTGATTTAGCTGGCTTTTTGGATATCAATCCTGAATCACCAGTGCCATTCACTGAGCTGAATTATTGCATCGAAGTGTCTGGTGATGGCACGCCAGAGCAATTTGAAAAACTGCGTCAAACCGCGCTACAGCAAAGTCCAAATGCAATGACCATTATGAAAGGAGCAGCTGTTGATGGTGAATTAATCATCAATAGACACGTGTAGTAGGAGCAGGAGGCACAGGGATGTGTATTAGCACAATGTAAAAATCATCTATCAATAATAAATATAAAAGGCAGTAGAAATGAAAAAAATAAATAGAGTCTCGGCTTTTCTTACGATGATGGCCGTCAGTACGGTTGCGTTCTCTGGTTCATCAGAACTATGGAAGGAATCAACGCTTAATAAAGTGATAGAGGCCGATGAATTAAGAGTGTGTTTTGAAGCGGGCTATATGCCGTTCGAAATGAAAGCAAAAAATGGCAGCTACATAGGTTTTGATATTGATATGGCAAAGTTACTGGCTAAATCAATAGGTGTTAAACATACGCCGGTGAATACTGCTTGGGATGGGATTATTCCCGCATTGCTAACAAATAAATGCGACATTCTTATTGGTGGAATGACGATCACTTCGCAACGTAACCTCAAGGTTAATTTTTCAGATCCGTACATTGTCGTAGGACAATCCCTTCTTATTAAGCCCTCTCTTGCCGCAGAGATAAAAAGCTATAAAGACTTAAATAACCCTAAATATACCATTGCTGCAAAGCTAGGAACCACGGGTGAGATTGCGGCTAAAAAGCTTATCCCTAAAGCTAATATTCGTTTGTTTGAATCAGAGGCCGAAGGTGCTCTTGAAGTGGCTAACGGTAATGCCGATGCCTTAGTTTATGATTTGGCGTCTAACGCAATTTTCTCAGCTCAAAATAAAGCGCGTGTAACACATATTGACGAGGCATTTACGTATGAGCCATTGGGTTGGGCTATTCGTAAAGGCGATCCTGACTTCACCAGCTACCTGAATACATTTTTACGCCAAGTCAAAGGCGACGGTACTTACGATCGTATTTATAACAAGTGGTTCAACAGTGACTCCTGGTTAAAGCACGTTCAGTAATTACACAGTAACTAATTGACAGGGGTTGAGTGAAGATGGAAAAAACACCAAACAAACTATTATGGCATGGTGTGCTGTTAGCTATATTGCTGAGTGTTGGCTATTCGGTTTTGTTGGCTAGCCAGAGTATTCAATATACCTGGCGTTGGGAGCGTGTTGTTCCTTATCTGATTAATACAGAACCTATGCCGGTTACGTCACCTTTTGATGGGGTGGCTAGCATCAGCACAGATGGTTTGTCTGTATCGATTGAATCAGATAACAGTGCAGAACCTGTGCAGGTGTTTAACGAGTTCTCACAGATAGTGGTTGGGGATGGTGATCTGATATTTGAGGGGGATGTTGTTGCCACCACTAATGATTGGCGCTTAGGCCCCATTATGAATGGTTTGGTGATGACCTTAAAAATCTCCATCGTCTCGCTCATCTTCGCTGTCATTATTGGGTTGTTTGTAGGCTTGGCGAGAGTCTCATCCAACCCGGCGCTTAAGTATCTCTCGCTTATTTATGTGGAGATCGTACGTGGAACACCTTTGCTGGTGCAGATCTTCATCTTCTATTTTTTCATTGGAACGGTATTGGGGCTTGATAGATTTACCGCAGGTGCTGCTGCGTTATCTATTTTTGCCGCAGCCTATGTAGCAGAGATTATCCGCTCAGGAATTCAATCAATACCTGCTGGCCAAATGGAAGCGGCTCGAAGCTTAGGTATGAATTATGCCCAAGCGATGATTTATATCGTTCTACCTCAGGCGTTTAAACGCACTTTGCCGCCTATGGCTGGGCAGTTTATCAACCTAATTAAGGACTCATCCTTAGTGTCAGTTATCTCGATTACCGACTTAACAAAAGCCGGTCGTGAGGTTGTTAGTGGCACGTTTGCACCCTTTGAAGTGTGGTTTACGGTAGCGTTGCTTTATCTCGTGTTGACCGGAAGCTTGTCATGGATGGTGAAACTATTAGAGAAGAGGTTAGCTAACAGTGATTAAAGAATATACAGGCGACGACATGATCGTAGCCACCGGCATTGATAAGTTTTATCCCAATGGTTGCCATGCTTTGAAAAAGGTTTCGGCAACGGTTCACCGAGGTGAAGTATTGGTTGTCATTGGGCCGTCTGGATCAGGAAAATCAACATTCTTACGTACGTTGAATCAACTGGAAACTATTAGCAGCGGCTCTATTAGTATTGATGCGACAGATATGTACGCCACAGATACTGATATTAATAAATTGCGTGAAGAAGTCGGCATGGTGTTTCAGGGCTTTAACCTTTTTCCACATATGAGTGTGCTGGAAAATGTGATGCTAGCGCCATTGAAAGTGTCGAAAAGAAATCGTCGCGAAGTGGAGGAGCATGCTCGCGCGTTGTTATGCAAAGTGGGTTTGGAATCTCGGATGACAAACTACCCATCGCAACTATCGGGTGGGCAGATGCAGCGTGTTGCTATTGCACGCGCTTTGGCCATGAAGCCCAATATCATGTTGTTCGATGAACCAACCTCTGCCCTGGATCCTGAAATGGTGGGTGAAGTTCTGGATGTTATGAAAAGCTTAGCCAAAGAAGGTATGACCATGGTTGTAGTGACCCACGAAATGGGTTTTGCCAGAGAAGTGGCTGACCGAGTGTTGTTCATGGAGGAGGGTGAGTTGCTGGTGGATGATACTCCTACCTTGTTTTTTGATAACCCCGAACATCCGCGTTTGGCGAAGTTTCTGTCACAGGTGCTGTAAGAGTACGTTTGACATTGATTTTGTTGTTTTTAAAATTTGTGAGATTTTTGTGCTAATTCTTCTTCATAAATTGGTGTGTATCACCATGAAATTGGTTTTTTGTAGATAACTTCGCAATTTAAAGCTAACACGCAAATGCTAAATTAATTTAAGAATCGGCGATGATAATTACCCATTTCTCCCGATGAATGTCAGTTCACAAGGCTGGTTGCTTTTGTCCTTAAAAGGGGCGTCATTAAGGGACTCTATTCGAGTCCCATTATTACTCTGTCGTTTATGTCCTTTGGGAAAAATAATATGAATACAATTAATCCTATAACTGAGTCATTTAGTAATGATGAAATGACTCAAGAGAATAAAGAGTGGATTGAGGCTCTAAATGATATTTTGAGCGCCCAGGGAGAGAACCGTGGTCGCGATATTTTGCGCCTATTACAAAATTATATGTTGAGTAAAAATATTAACTTAACAGAAGCAACGCTCAATACTCCTTATCGAAATAGTATCTCTACAAATGATCAACCAGCGTACCCCGGTAATCCTGAATTAGAGCAGCAGTTAGAAAATATTATCCGCTGGAATGCGGCTGCCATGGTCCTTAAAGCAAATGACCAAGGTACTGGGGTTGGAGGGCATATTGCGACATACCAATCTGCCGCGACCATGCTAGAAGTCGGCTTTAATCACTTTTTCAAAAACAAAACAGACCAATACGGCGGAGATCAGCTGTTAGTTCAAGCGCACGCTGCTCCGGGTTTATATGCCAGGGCTTATCTGGAAGGCCGCTTGTCTGAGCAGCAAATGCAGAATTTTCGCCGAGAATTACAAGACGGTGGTGGGTTAAGTTCGTATCCACACCCAAGGCGTATGCCAGACTTTTGGCAAGGGCCTACCGCATCAATGGGTTTATCAACGCCTTCGGCGATTTATCAAGCTAGATTCATGAAGTATTTAGAAAATCGTGGTTTGAAAAATCAAGATGGCGGGAAAATTTGGTGCTTTATTGGCGATGGTGAGTCGGATGAGCCAGAAGTGCTTGGCACCATCAATATGGCGACACGCGATAACCTTGATAACTTGGTTATGGTGGTTAACTGTAACTTGCAGCGTCTTGATGGACCTGTACGGGGTAATGGGAAAATTATCCAAGAGTTAGAGCGTAATTATCGCGGTGCTGGTTGGAACGTTATCAAGGTAATTTGGGGGAGCGAATGGGATGAACTCTTTTCACGCGACCACGATGGCATTTTACAAGCGCGTATGGATCGCGCCGTAGATGGTGATTATCAATTTTATACTGTCTCAGATGGTCCAACGGTTCGTGATCACTGGACAGAAGGTGATCCAAAGCTTGATGCGCTAATGAAAACACTCAGCAATGAGCAAATTCGTTGTATTAAACGCGGTGGTCAGGATCGCCGCAAGATCTTCGGTGCGTTTGATTTAGCATTGCGCAGTGATGGTAAGCCGACTGTCATCTTAATGAAAACGGTTAAAGGTGATGGTATGGGGGCGTCTGCAGAAGGGCAGAACACTTCACATCAGAAGAAACAGTTTACGGTGGCAGAACGAGTGGATATTGGGCGTCGCTTCGAGATCCCATTAGATGATGATGCATTGGCTGCTGCACAACTGTATAAACCAGCTGAAGATAGTGCCGTTATGCAGTATATGCATGAAAAGCGCCAAAATTTAGGTGGTTACTTACCTTCGAGAAAAGTTGATTTCAAACCTGTTGTTGCGCCTGAACTGAGCTTGTTTAAAGAAGCACTAGAAGGCACAAAGCGTGACCAATCTACAACGATGTCGTTTGTTAAAATGTTGTCACGCATGCTTAAAGATAAAACATTAGGTAAATATATTGTTCCTATTGTGCCTGATGAAGCGCGTACTTTTGGTATGGAGTCTTTGTTTAATCAGTTTGGTATCTATTCCTGTGAGGGACAAAAATACAAGCCGGTCGATTCCAGCAGCTTGCTGCCGTATAAAGAAGCAAAAGATGGTCAGCTGTTGCAGGAAGGTATTTGTGAAACCGGTGCAATGGCTTCTTTCTTGGCAGCAGGTACCGCGTATGCAAATTATGGTGTGCCGACTATTCCGTTCTATATTTTCTATTCTATCTTCGGCTTTCAGCGCGTTGGTGACATGATTTGGGCATGTGCAGACAGTTTAGCAAAAGGCTTTTTGCTAGGGGGGACTGCTGGGCGTACGACTTTGAATGGTGAAGGTTTGCAGCATCAAGATGGTCACTCTCATGCTGTAGCAGCGACTGTCCCTAATATGTACAGCTACGACCCCTCTTTTGCATATGAGCTGGCTGTTATTGTGCGAGATGGTATCAAGCGTATGTATGAGCAGGGAGAGAATATTTTCTACTACCTGACTTTATATAACGAAAACTACTCGATGCCAGCGATGCCTGACAATGTTGAAGATGGAATTTTGCAGGGGATGTACCGCTTTAAAGAAGATACTAGCGATGGCCATAAAGTACATCTAATGGGCAGCGGTAGTTTAATGCAGGAAGTCTTAAAAGCGGCTGATATCTTGGCTGAATACGGCTGTAGTACCGATATTTGGAGTGTGACGAGTTACAACCAACTAACGCGACAAGCGCAATCAATCGAGCGGCATAACTTGCTTAATCCTGAGAAGCCATCACTGAATTATGTAGAGCAATTGCTTGAGGGGGAGAGTGGCCCGTTTGTCGCTGTGTCTGATTTTATGAAATCACTTCCTAACGGTATAGCACGTTGGTTCCCCGGCGGATTAACTGCACTGGGAACTGATGGTTTTGGGTTGAGCGAGAGCCGTCCTACACTCCGTGATCACTTTGAAGTGGATGCTCGTTATATTGCGTGGGCTGCATTAACTAGCTTATATCGCAAAGGCTCAGTCACTTCCGGTGAACTATTACGTGCACGTGAAGCGCTGGATATCCCACATGAAAAAGCTGACCCCGCCCTATTTTAAGGGTTGCTTATCTTGTCGATATTTTTATAAACATTCGTAACCACTTTGGGCTTTTGTAGCCCAGAGTGCCCACTTTTATGGGAGTGATACATGGCTACGGAAATAGTGTTAATGCCAGATGCTGATGGCAGTGGTGATGTAATAGAATTCTGTGTTGAAATTGGCGACAAGATAGTTGCTGGTGACTCGATAATTGTTATTGAGTCAGACAAGGCATCCATGGAAGTGCCTTCATCCATAGAGGGAACCGTGGTTGAGTGGCTGGTTGAGATGGGAGATGGCATTGAAAAAGGCCGCCCGTTAGCTAAGGTCGAAATATCCGAAGACGTTATCGCTGAAGTTGAAACTTTGGTGGCTGAACAGAGCGCGGATACTGCTTCTCCTCGTGCGGTTTCTGCAGCACCCTCAGCGGCATCGGAAAAGCTGGTTTTGATGCCTGATGCGGGTGGTAAAGGTGATCTTATAGAGTTTTTTGTACAGCCCGGTGACAGTTTTTTAGAGGGAGATATGCTGCTGTTGGTGGAGTCTGACAAAGCAGCTATGGAAATCCCCGCACCTTTTTCAGGGAGTGTTATTGAGCTAGTGGCTGAGCTTGGTCAAACCGTCGAGGAAGGGGCTATCTTAATTAAGGCCTTGGGCGCTGTTGAGTCGAACTCTGTTGAAGGCACCGCTGCTTTGTCTGTTACTCAGAGCGATAGCAAAACTAGTGAACCCTTGAGTACACCGAAAACACTCGCTTCTTCTTCAACTGTTGCCGCAGCATCAATCGCTGCAGTCAGTAGCATTTTGAATACATCGTTATCTGCAGTGGGCACTAGCCAAGTTTATGCTGGCCCAGCTACTCGAAAACTTGCACGAGAGTTAGGCGTTGACTTAGCGAAAGTGAAAGGTGCTGGCAAGCGAGCACGTATCTTAAAAGAAGATGTGAAGCAGTTTGTGAAGCAGCAAATGTCTACAGCGAATAGCGCTAATGTTGTGGTTCAATCTGGGGTACCCGCTATACCGAGTATAGATTTTAGCAAGTTTGGTGAAATCGATACTCAGAACCTTTCTGGTATCGCTAAAGCAACATCAGCACATATGACGCGCTGTTGGTTAAATATTCCACATGTGACCTTGTTTGATGAGGTGGATATTACTGATCTAGATGCATTTCGTGCAGCGATTAACCCTGAGCTTTATGGATTGTTGAAGAAGCCAACCATACTGCCGTTTATCATCATGATTGTTGCTAAAGCATTGCGTAAACATCCGCAGTTTAATGCTTCGTTGCATGCAGATGGTGAGCAGATCATCTATAAAGACTATGTGCATATCGGTGTGGCTGTTGATACACCAGCGGGATTAGTTGTTCCTGTTATCAGAGATGCTGATAAAAAGTCAGTCAGTGAATTAACGCTAGAGATCGCTGAATTAGCGAAAAAAGCGAATGATCGAAAGCTGAAGATTGACGATATGCAAGGTGGCTGTTTTACCGTCTCGAGTCTTGGGGCCAGTGGTGGTGTTGGTTTTACCCCCATTATTAATGGGCCAGAAGTGGCTATTTTAGGGGTGGCAAGGGCTGATATTAAACCCTCTTGGGATGGTGAGGCTTTTATACCGAGAAAACAGCTACCGTTATGCTTGTCTTTTGATCACCGAGTTGTCAATGGAGCGGATGCAGGGCGCTTTATGGCCATGATTCATCAATGTTTATCAAAGATAGGAAACACCCTCCTGTAGTGAGCGCTTGCTCTTTGGAGTGGCCCTTGTTGGCCACTCTTTTTTTTGCCCACGAAAAGTGCATGCTATGTTAATGAAAGGAGTGCATGAACCAGTTTCTCCGCGCTGTAGTAGGGAGCACTGTCTGATGTTACAAGAGGGGTATCAATGATCTGAATGTTATAAGATACTAGGTACTGTTGAGTCTCTGTATCAATATCAGTAAAGCGAGAATCTAATAAAATAATATTTAGAAACTGTTCATTCTCTTTTTTAATACATTCAGCTTTTAAGTATTTTAATAGTTGGTGGATAGCTTGCGATATTGTTGTTCCATAAAGTTCAGGGTCTTGTCCCAGGCTAGGTACATATACTTTTGGGCAGGTATTTTCTTGAATGGATTCTGAAACGCCAATGGGTAATAGGTTAGTAAGAATGCTGCTGTAGAAGCTGCCAGGAGGATAGCAAATCAGGTCGGCTTCTTTAATGAAAGTACTGAGCGTGCTATTTAATAGGCATTGTGTTTTTTGATAATAGTCTGGATCACTGCTTAAACTGATATCTTTTATGCGTGACTCTAATGGCGGTGCTTCTTTGCCTGTAATCCTATGTTGGCCGACAATGCATTGCCCATCTTCTAAGTGTGCCGTTAAATGTAAACTTTCTTCCGTAATAGCATGAACTTTGCCGAGCGTATTAATTAATTTGCTTAAAAGAAAGATGACTGGTTCAAGTTGCCTGTTATGTGTTAAATAGCCGCCAGAAATTAATAGGTTGCCGATACTGGCACCACGTAAATTAAAATTGTCAGGCATGACGTTAATAAAGAAAGTCAGCAAGTTTCTAACTAAATCTCGCATAGGTTGTTGGATGGCAGTAATGAGTGGGTCTGTGCCATCTGCAATGTTTGAAAGCTGAGCCACTAATTCGGAATCATTAGCCGATTCTGGCAAACGATAATTGAACAATGCAAAAATAGCAGGATTACCCGTTACTGTTTCATCTGCTAATGCGAGCAAACGGCTGCGCAAATCGCCAATGGCTGGCATGTCGAATGCACTGCGCAACTTGGCAGAACTGCCGCCAGAATCAAATGCTGTGACCAAATGAATCGAATTGTGAGTGTAGTATTTAAGTGTCCTGCTTACTTGTTTTAGAGCACTCCCCCCGGAAAAAAATAAGATACGAGGGCCTAGTTCCGGGCTTTTATGGTAACGACTGATTCTCATGGGATCCGGCAATGAAGCTTGTCGCTTAATGAGGATCTTATTCATATGAGTAACCTTTAATGAAAGAATACAGAGACAATTCAACGAAAAAACATACAGACTCGTATATGATAAGTTAACCTTGGATTATTCTCAGCAGATATTTACTGAAAGACAATAAAATGGCCGACAAGTGATAGCTACACTAGATATTATTAGCGTTGAACAGCATATTGATAGGCGTATTTTTCTTCGAAATAAGGATGAGATGTGAGAAAAATCACTAACTACCTCACCCATTCTGGACGTCCTTCTTGCATTGAGGAAAAGGACTTTAGACGCTTCGTTATTATTTCAGTTTTAGGCGTATTTGCGGGTGCTGTTCATCTCGTACTTATTCCATTTTTCTTTAGCATTGGGGCGGTAGAAATGTCCGCCATAAATGTAATTAGTGTAATTGCATGGGGGTACAGCTTATTACTTAATAGTCGAGGTGAGCATGCTAATGCCATCATACTCATATGCACTGAGGTATGGATTCATTCGGTATTAGCGGTTATCTATCTTGGGCTAGATGTCGGCTTTCAGCATTACTTGTGGGCTATTTCAGCATTAGCTATTTTGAATACGCGCCTTAACTTTTTATACGCTTCGCTTTATAGCTTTTCTTTCATCCTGACATTTGCGCTCTTATATCAGTTTTGTGGAGACATATCGTATCAATATAAATTTAGCGAATATGTAACAGTTGCTCATTTTATAAATATTATGATTGCAGGGATCCCTTTTATAATATCCCTTACGGTTATTCGTTTTATCTCTGTTACTCAAGAGGAGATTATGAATAAGCAAGCATCGTTAGATAGCCTGACAGGACTCTATAACCGCCGAATGGCAACAGAAGTCGCATTGAAAACTATGCAGCAAGCATCCAGGAAGGGGGAGCCAGTGAGCATAGCGCTAGGTGATATTGATTACTTTAAGAGAATTAATGATACGTTTGGGCATGCTGAGGGTGATCACGTTCTGCGTGAAGTCGCGTTATTTTTTAGGTCTAGGTTACGTGAAGCGGATATTATTTCGCGCTGGGGTGGAGAGGAGTTTCTTATTGTCTTGCCGGGAGTCGATGGGAACTCAGCATATTCAAAAATTGATAAACTCCGTCAATTTTTTGAGAAAGAAGTGAAGGTAGAAAACGATACTAATTATGCAGTGCAAGTTAGTTTTGGCGTGGTTGAATGTACAACGGGTGTAACATTTGAAGAATGTCTAAAACGTGCCGATGATGCATTGTATCTAAGCAAAGAAAACGGAAGGAACAAAGTTACATTGGTGTCTGCGTTCATGCTCAAGTAGCTTTTAATGGCTCTGGGTTTAACCTTGTTTCTACACGAGGTTAAGACTAACGCCCAACCCCGCACAGTGATTGATTTGGTGTATAATCCAGCCACACATAGACTCATTAGAGTCATATCATAATATAGAACCAGAGCAGTGGAGAGCCTCGAATGAGCGTTATTCGCCAAGACGATTTCGTCGATAGCATTGCAGATGCATTACAGTTTATCTCCTACTATCACCCGATTGATTTTATCAAAGGGGTGCACGAAGCATACTTAAAAGAAGAAAACCAAGCGTCTAAAGACGCCATGGCTCAGATCCTTATTAATTCACGTATGTGTGCTGAAGGACACCGCCCTATTTGTCAGGATACGGGTATTGTTACCGTATTTCTAAAAGTAGGAATGGATGTTCAGTGGGATGCCAAAATCGGTGTGACCGATATGGTGAATGAAGGCGTACGCCGAGCTTACATGCATCCGGATAATGTATTGCGCGCTTCAATTTTGGCTGACCCTGCAGGAAAGCGCCAAAATACAAAAGATAATACCCCTGCTGTTATTCACTATGAAATAGTAGAGGGTGGCGAAGTAGAAGTTCATATCGCAGCCAAAGGCGGTGGTTCTGAAAATAAATCTAAAATGGTAATGCTAAATCCATCTGACAGCATTGTTGATTGGGTTGTTAAAACAGTTCCTACTATGGGTGCTGGTTGGTGTCCTCCAGGCATGTTGGGTATAGGTATTGGTGGAACGGCTGAGAAGGCTGCTGTATTAGCGAAAGAGTCGTTGATGGGCTCTATTGATATTCATGAGTTGCGTGAGCGTGGGCCTCAGAACCGCATTGAAGAATTGCGTCTTGAAATCATGGATGCAGTAAATGCGCTGGGCATCGGTGCACAAGGTTTGGGTGGTCTTACGACGATTCTAGATGTGAAAATTATGGATTATCCAACTCATGCAGCTTCTTTGCCGGTTGCAATGATTCCTAACTGTGCGGCAACTCGTCACACACATTTTAAGCTAAACGGTAATGGCCCTGCTGTCCTTACTCCGCCTAACTTGGATGATTGGCCTGAAGTGACCTTCGAAGTTGGAGCAAGTACTCGTCGTGTGAACTTGGATGAAATTACGCCTGAAGATGTAAAAGACTGGAAAGTAGGCGAGACGGTTCTACTTAACGGTAAAATGCTCACCGGTCGTGATGCTGCCCATAAACGCATGATTGAAATGCTGAACAATGGTGAAGAGCTTCCTGTTGATTTGAAAGGCCGGTTTATTTACTACGTTGGCCCAGTTGATCCAGTGGGTGATGAAGTGGTTGGTCCTGCGGGCCCTACAACGTCCACACGGATGGATAAATTCACACGTCAGATTTTAGAAAGCACTGGTTTGCTAGGTATGATTGGTAAATCTGAACGTGGTCCTGTGGCGATAGAAGCTATTAAAGATAACCAAGCGGTCTATCTCATGGCAGTGGGTGGCGCAGCTTATCTTGTATCTAAGGCTATTGTTGGCTCTAAGGTGCTGGCATTTCCTGAGATGGGGATGGAAGCTATCTATGAGTTTGAAGTGAAAGATATGCCTGTGACAGTTGCCGTAGATGTTAACGGTGAGTCTGTTCACAATACAGGCCCTGCAAAATGGAAAGATATTATTGCTAAGCAGGCATAGCATAGTATTTAGACGATAAAAAAAGCGGCTTAAGCCGCTTTTTTTATGTGTATCATATTGTTAATGGTCGACTTCAGTATTGTATAGACAGTTTCCACCTTGTAAGTGAGCTTTTGATACGGCCTTTAAGCTTTTGAGAACGAAGGAGTCCATGTTGTCATCGCTACTAGATAGCGTTGGTTTCTGTGTTGTAGCAATACTTATACTTGCCGTAATGATTTTTGCGGACTCTGAGCCTGTATGTTCTATCTGTAACTCTTCGATATCTTTTCTAATCTTTTCGGCAATAGAAAGTGCAATGTTGTTAGGGGTTACTGGTAAAAGGATCGCAAAAGTGTCCTCATCATAACGCGCTACAAAATCACGAGTTTTCCGCTTATGACTTTGCAAAATAGGGCTAATCCGAGCGAGAAGCCAGTCACCACGCTCTGGGCCAAATGTGTCTACGAAGCGTTTGAAATAATCGATTTCTAGTAAAATTAAGGAAAGTGGAGTGCGTTTTCTTAAACTCTGTTCCCACTCTAGTTTTAATGTTTCTTCAAACATACGGTGGTTAGAAAGGTCGGTAATATTATCGTTTCGCCGTTGCATGCCTGCATGATTTAGCATTCTAGATATCAGCATAATAAGGACGAGACCCACACCGCAAACAGCAGGAGAAAGAGGTAACCAGTACCCGTATTTAATAGCTATGGCAGGTAGTATTAGCAAGAAAATACCAACAGCAATGCCAATGTATCTGATGATTGGGAAGCGTTTCAAAAAGAAGAGAAGGCTGTAGCTCAAGGCTGTAATTAATACTGCGTACGATACTCCCCAAATTGATAGGATAGGTGTTAACAGGGAGCTGTTATTAAGGGCAGTGTATAAATTTGCTTGCAGGGCTGTGCCTGATAGCATTTCACGGCTATTTTTAATGGGCGCGAGAAATGTTGGCCCTAATCCTGTTGCTTTGATTCCAACAAAAACCGTTTTGTTCTTAAATTCGTTTTCAAAATCACTGCCTTCTAGCACATCAATAAAACTGAAGTGTTGATAAGATTTTGGGTTGCGGTGAAAGGGCACAAGTACCTCTAAATCACGAACCCACTTACTATTGATGCCAACACGAGATGATGGGCTGCGTGTTCCGGGTAAAAAGCCGGTGTAGGGCAGTCCATGTAAGCCCGCTAGGCCAAATGCAGGCCATTCGGCACTATCGATACCTGCTTTAAGAAAGGTGCGCCGAACATAACCATCATTGTCTACCTCGACATCTACATGACCGAGAGTGCTACCAGGTATTGCTGCTTTTCCCCTAAATGGGTAAATCAGAGAGCCGCGTTCTGCAAAAATAGGCAGAATCACTTTGCCGTGTTCGGTGATGGCTTGTTTAAGTAGCGTATCGCTGGAGTTTGAGGTGTTATCTGGTTCTACGAAGGCTATGTTGTAGCCGATGATATTCGCGCCTTCCGAACTCAGTTTGCTAATCATTTCGGCGTGTAGATAACGGGGCCAGGGCCATCGTCCTAACGCTTCTAAGCTTTTGTCATCAATATCAATCATGACAAGTTCGTTGCTGGACTGTTTCAGTTCCTTCTGAGTAAAAAGGTCGTAGAAGAAATTTTCAAAAGAGGCTTGAACAGGCATAAATGCGATAATTAGCACAAATGCCTGACAAAGCAGGAAGCCGATATCCTTTTGGCGAAATAGATTCATTAGTGAGTAGTTGTCACTTACAGCATAATGAGAATAGCAAAAGCACTCCAGATAATAGCAGGAAGGTAGCTATCAATAGGGACTTTTATTTTTTGCACACTTGACCAGCTACCGGCGTAATCATCGTTATCAAAACCACGAACGCGCATGTAGTAGGTGCCTGACATAGGTTTTTCAAAAGCGGCTTCTGCTTCATTTACCTTTTTATCAGCAATAATATCATTGAATTTTTTGTCGTTAGCTAGTTGAATCTGGTAACTAACTGAAGCAGCGTCCTCTTTCCAAGAAAACCCAAGCTCTGTTTCGCTCGTAACGGGTTCTTTTAAATCAGGCGTGGCAGGTGTCGGACGCACTGTTATTTTATTGGTATGGCCCGCAGGGCCCACTTTACCTTGGGCGTTGATGCTAGTGACTCTCCAGAAATAAGCACCGGGTTCTGGAATTGTAATAGTGGTTTCTTGATCGTTTAGCGTTTGAGCGGATTCAGTCAACGTCTCAAAATTTTCTTCTTGAGATAATTCAAAACGGTAGTTTTTTGCTTCTTCAGGCTGAGTCCATACGAATGTAATATCGCCTTCATATAAAGGAGCTTTAGGGCGTGGTGATTGTATAGTTGGTGGAAAAGGTCTAGCCGCAACAATGAATTGTTGTAGTGACTCAAGACCTTGCAGGCCTTCTTTATCTGCCGCCCTGACTCGTAGCCAGTATTTCCCATCTTTTAAGGAAGCTGGAATATTTAGCTTTTCAGGCTTTGCCAAATTATCGAGAAGTATACGCGAGAATTCTTTTTGATCTGATAGTTGGCTGCGGTATGAAACAGCCCCATTGATTTTATTCCAACTTAATCGTGCCGGTAAGTACTGAATGGTTTTAATCGTAGGAACAGCAGGTGCTGCTAACAAGCGTATTGGTTTTTGTGGGGGGGTATTTTTCGTGGTTAACGTACCAAATTTTTGAACTACTTGAGTGCTACCAAAGGTGTTGGTAACGTCAATTTTTCCTTGTGTAACTTCAGCGGCTGTTTGGTTTTTGCTGGCTCGCACACGGTATACTGTGCCACGAGTCGTTGCAAAGGCTGAAGGTGTTTCGATTATAAAGCGCGACCCGGAAGCTTTAATCGGATTTGCACGAACTTCAGCTTCACCCGATTTAAGAAGAACATTAATATTTATTACATTTCTATTAGAGCCAATGATGCTCGCTTGATTGATGACGAACTCACTTTTTGGGTTCAGTAAAATTTGAGTATCATCTTCAAACTTTAGAAGTGCGCTTGCATTAGAGCCTGTTTTTATTACATCTCCAACCTTGAGAGATTGGTTAGAGAGTGGCTGTTCATACTTTTCTTGCCCACTAATCAAAGTGACAGGGCCTGAGACTTCAATAAGCTGAATACTTGCTTGGCGACGCTGGATCATTGATGCAGGAATCTTAAGAATGGTACCTGCCGCCATTAAGCGATCATTGTCTACATTATTTAACTGCTTTACTTCCTGCCAACTGCGCCAGTCTGTTAATAGCTCATGCGCTATTTTCCAGATATTGTCTCCTGGCTGCATTTCGTATTCCCAGACAGCTTCTTCAGCACGCGAAACACTACTCAAAAAAAGTGTGAGTACTGTTAATAAGGTAATGAGTTTCGAAGCACGGGATTTATGGGCAGTCATGTTTAACATTTTTCGAACCAAATATCATATTAGGCGCGCATTATACCAGCCTTTTCTAATAAGGGGGCAGTTGAGAAAATGATTATTCATCGTATATTAAGATGGTGATTTTTTTATCGTGTTGATGAGTTCACTTTCAAGCAGATTCCAGTCAAGTTCCACTTTAGTGATGATCTCGATTCTTGAATCTCGCCGCCAAGCGATAGGTTGTGTTGTCATCTCACTATGCACACGGTTATATAATACTCTGGCATGCCCAATGTGGAAAACGCCTTTTAAACGCCAAATATGGTTAAGTGACGTAAAAAACTCTAATAAACGATCATGATCGAACTGGTCCTCAGAATGAAAAACCCAACCGCAGCTGTATGCATCTTGATTGGATCCTGTTTTTCTTATGGGTTTTCCTGGTTCAGCAAGAAAAAGTGAGGGCAGTGACGTGCTGGGTTGCTGGCTTTTGTGTGCATCAGGGTGGCTTGATGTGAGCGTTGTATTTCGCGCTAAATCTAACAACTGAATAGGAAATATGCTTTGAGTAGCTTGAATAATATGTTGTTTTGGAGGGAACATTTGTTCTGACAGCTGTTGGGCTTCCTCTACTTGTTCTTGGGTAGCAAGGTCGCACTTGTTTAAAACAACAATATCAGCAAGGTTTAATTGATCAATAAAAGATTGGTGGCGTAAAACTTCAGGTTGCTCCAGTACCCGAGGATCTAACAAGCAGATAATGCTACGTAGTGAAAGCACATCCTTGAATGATTCGCCCTGAAGGATATCGATTAACCCTTCGGGGTGACCTAATCCGGTGGGTTCTATAATGACACGGTCTGGTTGAGTACGGCGTATCAGCATTGCTAGGCTAATTGTTAATGCAGGCCCTAAGGCGCAGCACACACACCCTCCTGCAATTTCTTTTATTTGAAGTCCTGCTTCGTCAGGCAATAGAGATTGATCAACACCTATTTGCCCAAATTCATTTACAACAATGGCCCATGTTTCGTTTGCTGGTTTTTGTGATATGAGTTGGTTTAGTGCCGTTGTTTTGCCAACACCCAAGAAGCCAGTGATAATATTTGTAGGGATTTCGGATAGCATTAAAAACAGACCGTGATGTTATAAAGTAACAATTCTCGGTGATCATGCTTTCTAATACAATACCTAACTTATGAAATTACTTTTTCATATGACGCTTTTGGGCAGCTAAATAGCCGGGCATTGGGCCTGTGTCCTGAAAAATTTCGTCGCCGTCTTCAATTCGAATAACTTTCTTCCCAGGTATATAGGGCATTTTTGCTTCTAGTTCGTTAAGCGCTTCATGTATGAGCGTAGCAATAATTTCATTTTCTGGAAGTTTGTAGACTTCCGCTAGCGCCGCTATTCTTACCGTATCACTTTGATTGATTGAAACGTTGAGTTCTGTTTGCTGGCTTACCTTAGCTGCGTGGTCTTCCCACGATTGAAGCAGTTTTGACAGACTTTGATTTCCCATAAAAACACCCCTACATGTATTAAGTATATAATCAGTATAGCGTTATCTGATTTTATCGCTAACGCTAAAAAAAGATTTCCCTGTGAAATTCAGGTGTTTAGTCTGCACGATTTTACATATAGTGTGGCGTCAATATATGTGAAGGCAAGTAAGGTGTATAGGAATGGCAAGCGTTAAGTTTTTAGTCGGGTCTACTTATGGAAATGCTCAGCAAGTAGCAGAAGATGCAGCGGACCAATTTGAAGCGTTAGGGCATCAAGTGAAAGTTATTAGCCGCCCGTCGATTGACGATGTTCTTAGCGAAGAGACTGATATTTTTGTCCTATGTGCGGCAACGATAGGCGAAGGAGAAATTCCTGATAACTTGCTGCCGTTTTATCAGCAGTTGCGAGATAGTCTGCCGACATTAGCGCACTTGAAATATGGGGTGATTGCATTAGGTGATAGCTCGTATGACAATTTTGCAGACGGTGGTCGCCAGATAAATGAGCTAATGATTGAGCTACAAGCAAAACAAGTGCAAGAAATGTTGATAATTGATGCGTGTGAAACGCCAGACCCAGAGGAAGCTGTTACTGAATGGATGGGGTTGCTGCATCAGAAAATTTAGTTTTTTATGGTGCGGGCTGCTTGTTGATCCAGCCATAGATTAAGCTCGTTAACTGGAATGGGTCTGCTGATGAGGTAGCCTTGTAATTGATCACAATTCTCATTTCTTAGAAAAGCTTTTTGTTCTTCAGTTTCTACGCCTTCAGCGCAGACACTAAGATTTAAACTATGACTGAGCGCAATAATGGCTCGAGCGATGGCTTCATCGTTAGGGTCATCAGGAATATCTCTTACCAAAGACTGATCTATTTTAACTTTTTGAACAGGCAGCATTTTAAGGTAGCTTAAAGATGAGTACCCTGTTCCAAAGTCATCAAGTGCCAAGCGTACACCGAGATTGCGTAATTCATTTAGAACGGGCTGGGCTGCATCGGCATGTTTCATAACAATATTTTCAACAATTTCTAACTCTAGTTGATCTGCTTCCATATCATATTTGGCGAGTAAATCTTTGATGGTATTTACTAATGAGTGGCTTAATATTTGCTGGCCAGCGATATTGACGGCAATGCGAAATTTTGGATAACCTGCCTTTTTCCACTTTTCGGCCTGCTCACAGGCTTGTTCTAATACCCAGTTTCCTACTTGGTTCATGAGACCTATTTCTTCGACAATTGGAAGAAACATACCCGGCGCAATTAATCCGTCTTCTGGATGCTGCCATCGTAGTAGGGCTTCTACCCCCGAAATGTGGCCTGTCACTGCATCTATTTGTGGTTGATAGAAAACCTTAAACTGGCCAAGTGCAAGTGCTCTTCGTAATTCCGGTTCTAGGCGAACCCACTGTTCAATGAATTGTGTTTGCTCTGGTTGATAGAAGGCGTAGTTATTTCGGCCATCTTCTTTGGCTTGGTGGACGGCCGTATCTGCATTTTTAATAAGGGTTTCGCCATCAAAGCCATGTTCAGGATGCAGCGTGATACCAATACTAGCGGTTGTGAAAAAGTTATGTCCGTCGAGGTCAACAGCACCTTCCAAGGCATTCACAATACGCATTGCAATGCGTTCTGCTTCTCCTTGATGAGGGCAGTTTTCTATCATAACGGCAAATTCATCTCCTCCCACGCGAGCAAGAAGGTTGCTATCAGCAATTACATTTCGCAAACGTCGTGCGACCTGAATAAGTAATTGGTCTCCCGCTTGGTGCCCCATGGTTTCATTGACATGCTTGAAGCGATCTAGGTCGATCATCATGACAACGGTGTGTTGGTCATTTTTGCTGTGTTCTAACGCATGATCAAGGAGAACCTTAAACAACTGTCTATTGGGTAAGTCTGTTAATGCATCATGTTGGCTCATGTGTCGCAGCTTTGCTTCTGACTCTTTTATGTTAGTAACGTCTGCTGCAACACTTACATAATGTGTTAGTTCACCTTGGTCATTATATACCGCATTAATGTTTAACCATTGAGGGTAGACTGCTCCGTTAGATCTTCTATTCCAGAGTTCTCCCTGCCACAAACCATGCTCTTTGATAGTGTCGTAAATATTTTCAAAAAACTGTACTTCATGCCGACCAGAATTCAGGAGTGAAGGTGTTGTTCCAATAAGTTCTTCTCGTGAAAACCCTGTCATTTCGCAGTATGCACGATTAACGTCAACAATTAGGTTATCTCTATCAGCAACCATTATTCCTTCATTGGTAGAGGCGAATGCGATACCCGCTAATTCAAGTTGAGCGTTGGCTTCTTTTTCGCTACTTATATCTAAAACAATACTGTTTATGCGCTTGAGCCGCTTGTGCTTATCCCATTCGGGAGTCGATGCTAAATGAATCCATTTCAGGTTGCCCCGCTTATCAATTAAGCGGCATTCTATTGTCCAGAGTGATTCTTCAATGGATTGATTTGTTAAGTGTTTCGCGACACGGCTACGATCATCCTCATGTAGACATTTCCAAACACCATAGAAATGCTGCATTGCTTCACGAGACGTGATGCCGCAGAGGTTCTCTATTCCTTCGCTTACATAAGTAAAGTAAGGATTATTTTGTAGATCAAATTCAGTTTGTAATACGACCCCAGGAATGGATGACGCTATATGTGAAAAGCGCTGCTCTGAGTTTTTTAGATTCGTATGGCTAATGTGGCGAGAAATGGCGATACCCGCAATATGTGCCGCACTTTCGAGTAGCCTCGCGTGGAATGTTGAGGGGCTTCTTGGGCTGGGACTTGCAATTGAAATGCTCCCCATTGGTTTGTTTGCTGACTCGTGCAATGGATACGACCAGCAAGCGCCAATGTTGTTTGAAATCGCGAGGTTTTGATGTTTTGACCATCGGTTGTCAGTATGTGTGTTTATCACAAAAACAGGTTGGTCGGAGAAAACGGCAGTCCCACTTGATCGAGCATCCGGTTCAGGAAATAAATGGTTGTACAGGTGGGTTTGTGCTTTCGGGATACTGGGAGCACTAAGCAAATCTAAGTAGCCACGATTACTCAGTAGCATAATGAACACATGACAAGAGCCCACAATCTTTTCAATATCCAGACAGAGGCCATCTAACACTGCTTCCAATGGTAAATTGAGCGTGATTTTTTCGAGTAAATCTCGCTGCAAAATAAGTAAGCGATTCAAGTCCTGAACAGAGGGCTGTGAATCGTTACTTGATGGTGTTGGATCTGGAGATAAATTTATCTTCAGATTGTCTAGTGCGTCCATTAATACTCACTGATAAAGCACCCTTAATATCAATGCAGTATAGTATTGAATTCTACCTGCCAAGGAATACTCGTAAATTATTTAAGTAGGTAACCACGCTCTTGTAAAAAATCGAGCATGTGTGGTCGAGCTTCTTTTACTAGCATCCCTGCAATTTGTTCGCTCCAACTCATATCTTTATTGCCACCGCTACGTGAAAGGTAATAATCGCGAATGGCTTTATCGTAATCGGCCAAAAGCTCAGAATCTTGAATATTTGAGTAAGAATCTTTTTTTAATACAATGGGTAGCGGTAAGCGGGGCTTAATTTCAGGCTCTTGATCTGGGTAACCTATACACATTCCAAATACAGGGTAAACTAGTTTTGGAAGGTCGAGTAAATCACAGACATCACTTATCTTGTTGCGAATACCACCTATATACACAACACCAAGATCCAACGACTCAGCTGCAATAGCAACATTTTGAGCGAAGAGAGCACAGTCAACAGTGGCGGTGATGAACTGCTCGGTAAAGCCACTTTTCATTTGCTCATTATGCATGTTGCAAGCGATTTCATGACGATTCATATCAGCACAAAAGACTAAAAAAACAGGAGCAGATTGCACATACTTTTGATTACCAGCGTACTCAGCTAGTTTTTCTCTTTTTTGCGGGTTTTCCACTTGGATGACAGTACATGCTTGGATAAAGCTTGAGGTGGCAGCGGCTTGTCCGCTAGTAACAAGTGTGTTGATTATTTCTTGGCTAACAGCTTGCTCTTTAAAAGTACGAATAGACCGGTGGTTGTTAAGTAGATCAATTGTAGGGTTCATGTAGTTTTGCTCGATTATTAAAAGACATAGCGAAAGATTAAATTTAATTGCTCTCTTTGGGAACTGGCTGGTAGCGGAACAGTGTGTTGTTTAAAGTTTACATGGGGTCTCGTCTCTCTTTTCATTTATCAGTGAGAGCGTAGCTTCAGCTAACGCGAGCGCAATATCTATCTTGTTGCTTGGGTGAGAAATGCACTGAGTGGTTATTACGTCTGCAAATTGCTGGAGTTGTGCAAATGCACTTTCAGCGAAAATTCCATGTACACCTATACAGACAGGTCGTTTCATCTTCGCTAGTGTGAGATGGTGAATGGTTTCCAGCATAGTATTGCCACTTGAAATAATGTCGTCGATAAGAACGGGGGTCGTGTTTGCATAAGGTTCTAGTTCCGGAGGCGATATTTCGACAAGAGTGTCGCCATGACGAACTTTCGCTAGTATTTGAAAAGGTGCATCTGCTAGACGCGCTACTTCTGAGACCCATTGTTCACTTTCCATATCTGGACCAATTAGCAAAGGATTGGAGATATGCTGTTGGATCCAATGTGCAATTAATGGCGCGGCAGACACTACGCGCGATTTTAATGTGTATATCTCGTCAAGCGAGTCATACCGGTGCAAATGAGGGTCCATTGTTATTAACAAATCTATCGAGCCTGATAAGAGCTTTGCAAAGGGGCGTGAGCTGACGCATTCGCCATGATGAAACTGCTTGTCTTGTCTCATGTAAGGGAGGTAAGGGGTAATGAGTCCGATCTGATTCGCGCCCATTTCCTTTAAGGTGGAAGCTAAGAATAAAAGCCTTAATATCTTATTATCGGGTTGGTATAGATTGCAAAAAATCACGACATCATGCAGCTTACAATCAGTAAGAACGCGAAGGTAGGATTCGCCATCAGGGAACTTTCGTTGCTCTAGTTCACCTTTATTCGCAGACATGGCTGTTGCAAGCCTGTCAAAAAGAGAAGCATCAGAATCTAAATTGAAAACTATCAATGACATGTCTTTTCTCCAGGTTCAATCAAGATTATATTTTTGTGCTCTTTAAGGAACTCAACAGCGTAGTTCAATTCTCCTGCATTGGCCGAGTGAATGGTCATCAGAATTTGATTCGCTTCAACGTGTTGACCTATTTTTATGAAGAATTCAACACCCGCCTCTGGATCTGCGGGGGCTCCAGCAAGCTTAGCTACTTGGGCAAGTTTTCGATTGTCTACTCCAGAAATTACCCCAGATGAATGACAAACAAGACTATAACGATAAGACGCGATGGGTGGGACGTGAAGCCCGCCTTGTGCATGACAAATCGCTTGGAATTTCTTCCAAGCCTGTCCAGTTTCTATAATTTCTAGTGCTTTCGGTAGCCCTTTGCCTGCCTTTACGTAACCGATCATTTCGAGCATGGCGCCCGCTACCATACAAGCACGCTGCTTTAAGTCTACGGGGGCATCAGAGTGGTTTTGTAAAACAGCAAGAATGTCATAGGCCTCAAGGGCTGGCCCGATACCTTTTCCGACGGGTTGAGAGCCATCTGATATCAATATTTTTAGGATTAACCCTAGCTTCTTCGCAACACTTTTAAAGCTTTCGGCGAGTTGCTTTGCTGCTTCTGGGGTACGTATTTTTGCTGTTGTTCCAACAGGGATATCAATTAATACATGTGTTGCTCCAGCAGCAATTTTTTTAGAAAGTACTGATGCAATTAACTGACCTTCGCTGTCTATATCTAGCGCACGTTCAACTTGGATGAGTAAGTCGTCAGCGGGACTTAGTCGCATCGACCCTCCCCATGCTAAGCATGCTCCTTCTTGTTTAACAACGTTTCGCATTTCATCTTGTGATAAGCAAACGTTAGTGAGCGTTTCCATTGTGTCCGCAGTGCCTGCTGGTGATGTAATGGCACGAGAAGATGTTTTTGGCATGGTTAAACCACAGGCTGCCAAAATTGGAACAATAATAGGCGTTGTTCTGTTTCCTGGTAATCCACCAACACAATGTTTATCTACGACAATGGGCAACCCCCAGTCAATGGTGCTTCCCGCCTTAATCATGGCATGTGTCAGTGCAGTAATTTCATCATTGTTAAGGCTTTTATCACCACATGCGGTAACAAAAGCGGCTACATGCACATCTGCATAACGACCATCGACGATGTCATTGATAATGCTTTGAAAAGCCATTTCATCGAGAGTATGCCCGTATACCTTTGCTCTAACATAGGAAATCGATTGAACGGGTTTGGGGTGTGATAGCCATATGGCATCATTGTCATTTAGTTGCAGGCGTAGCCAAGCGGGTTCAGAAAAACCAATTTGCCCTTTTTTCAATAAATCGCCAGTGACAATATTAAGCGTAGCTATCGCGTGATGCTCTTCGGATGATACAAGTACCCGAGACATAGCGGAAAAGCCTTCAGAGCGGCAGACGGGAGAGTCCGCACGAAGATAAATAATTAATTCATTATGGGTGTCAATCCCAAGGCGTAACGCTTTTAATGGTGTCATACGCTCGGGGGGCAAATGCATAAAAACCAACTCCGGTACTTGTGTTTATTCTTATCATAGCTAGAAAAGAAGAAAATAGTAGAGTGGTGGCAAGACATAGTCCTTATTGGTAATAGAATCAGTAAAGATTGAATGCCTGAATGGTATTTAAGCTGCTATTATTATTGTCATAATTCTTTAACTTTGAATGGAATACAGAAACAATGGAACGTCGATATCGATTAGTGCTGTCCTGTCCTGATAGAGTAGGTGTAGTAGCGATGGTCAGTAACTTTATATCTAGCCACGGCGGTTCAATTACTGACGCTAACCAGCATTCGGATCCTTCCATTGGTTGGTTCTTTATGCGAGTAGAGATTGTTGCTGCCTCTTTACCGTTTGAGCTTGAAGAATTAATAAATGCTTTTGCGCCTATAGCGCAGTCATTTCAGATGGAATGGAAAATTACTGACTCTGGTGTGCCTAAACGTGTACTTTTGATGGCTAGCAGGGAATCACATTGTTTGGCTGATTTATTGTATCGCTTTCACTCAAAAGAGTTGTTCTGTGATGTTCCTTGTGTGATCTCGAATCACGATGATCTAAGAACAATGGTTGAATGGCATGATATTCCTTACCATTACGTACCCGTTGATAAAAATAATAAACAAGATCACTTTGATAGGGTCAAAGCTCTTATAAATGAACATAACGCTGATGTGATTGTTTTAGCTCGCTATATGCAGATTCTTCCGCATGAACTATGTGATACGTACCCACATCAAATTATAAATATTCATCACAGCTTTTTGCCATCGTTTGCGGGAGCAAAGCCTTACCATCAGGCTCACGACCGTGGTGTTAAATTAATTGGAGCGACGTGCCACTACGTTACTCAGGATCTCGATGAAGGACCAATTATCGACCAAGATGTTATTCGTATCAGTCATCAAAACCAGCCGCAAGAGATGGTTCGATTAGGTCGTGATGTAGAAAAAAATGTGTTGTCACGTGGTTTGCGCTGGCATCTGGAAGACCGGATATTGGTGCATGGAAATAAAACTGTTGTTTTTAACTGAAATCAATATGTGTTGTCTGTTAGCTGAATTACTATGTAATAAGAAAAGTGATGTTAGCAAGAGAAATTGATATCAGGTTGGAGGGTGTAACATGTTAAAATCTGTAAAAGTTCAAGATTATATGGCTACCGGGTTGGTAACTTTTCATCCTGACACTGACCTTTTTGAAGCTATTAACAGCTTATTGAAATACAAAATATCAGGTGCGCCGGTAACGAATGAGCAAGGTGAATTAGTCGGCTTGATTTCTGAAGTTGACTGCTTAAAAGCTATCCTAACGCTTACTTATCATGAAGAAGAAGTGGGTGGACGTGTTGCTGATTGCATGACGGCAAATGTTGAAACAATCAATTTCGATGAAAATATTATTGAAGTTGCTAGAATCTTTATAGATAAAGGCCGTCGTCGTTTACCTGTTACGCGAGATGGTAAATTGGTAGGGCAAATTAGCCGAAGTGATATTTTGCGAGCGGTAGAAGAGTTCGCTCAGAACAGATAATGATACGCTGGAACATTGCCAATGAGGGTTGTGGTTCAGTACTAACCCTTTTTGGTATTTGAATGTCGTTTAAGATTCCGGAAAAACCGCTATTTGTTTATCCATCGTTAGCGCGAGAGCTCGGCGTAGAAGCTGCGTTACTTTTATACCTCTGCCATGAGCAGCTAGGTGTTACGGGTATAACAGATGAGTCAGGTAATTCCTCTGCTGTACTTTCTGCACAACAATGGCAGCGTGTAACTGAATTTTGGGAGGTAGGGACAGTTGACCAATTGGTTAGAGTGTTATCAGAGAAAACATCGATTCACGTCATTAAGAACACTAGCGGTTCGGTACGCATTTCCGAAGTAATATCTCGCTCGAAACGCCCGCCACCATCAGTTTACGATTCGCAGTCATTAGCGACTCATGCATCACGTGTTGAAGTAAATTATGATGTTAGTTCACCTTCAATAACGGCCCCTCAAAGTCAACCTTATCAAAAGAGCTCGTTAGAACAGGTTTCAACAGCAACGCTGCCAGTGTTGGAAACGCCACCCCCATACCCTAGGCGCCCCTTACCTTCGCGTAACACCATGAGAGATCGCGGGCCGGCTCCTGCTTTTGGTGGTAGTATTGGATGGAACCGTCAAAAAGATGAATTAGAGCAGACGTTTGATCGCCACGAAAAACGAAATCAACAACTTCACGTAATGCATCTCGGCTGGACTCCTTCAGAGATGTTTTTTTCTATCCTGCCGCGCCATCAAATTCCGCGTGAGTTTGTTGAAACATGTTTGGATGAGTTTATTCTTTATTATATTGATAAAGAGCGTAAAGAGAGTAACTGGGATCAAAAATTTTTAGCATGGATTAAACGCGAATGGGTTCAAAAGCAGACGCGTGATGCCAGAGAGCAGCGTAACGAGCAGCAACGATATACTTCAGGTTCAGGTAAAAATGATGAAAACACCCGCCGAGATACTAAAGAAAAACGCAAACGGGTTACAGCAGCCATCATGGATATCAAAGACACCGACTGGTGAGCTGCAAAAGACGGCAAAGCAAAAAGGGCAGTCTGATCCGATCAGCCTTGAGACAAAGGCGCTTGTAAATATGATTTTTGCTCGATTTATGGCGATATATGGACATAAATTCAAAAGTTGTTTTGAAACCCAAGATGAAATACGAATAGCTAAAAGGGAGTGGGCGTTAAGCCTTGCTTCTTTTTCAGAAGCCCAGTTAGTGGCAGCCGTTGATCGTTGTAAAGAAACACTTGCGTGGATGCCGACAGTTTCAGAGTTTTTGAATACTCTGGAAACAATTGGCGCAGGAGATGGTATTCCTGGTGTTAGGCAGGCTTATTTGGAAGCTTGTCGGTATGCTAACCAGCCAACGCAACATGCTTGGAGTCATCCCGTTGTTTATCATGCAGGCCGTGAAACTGAATGGTTTCGTATCCGTTCGGAAGAAGAGCGAGCTGTTTTCCCGGTGTTCTCCTACCATTATGAAATGGTTGCTCGTAGATTCCGAGAGGGGGAAGTGCTAGACCAACCACATGCTCAAGGGATTACAGATAACCGAGATGCAACTTTATACGCTTTCATTAAGCAATGGAGTCAATCTCAGTCTATCAGCGAAGAAAAGGCTTCTTCATTGTTGTATTACTTGACTAAGCCTGAAGGCTCTCGTGCTCGGGCCTCCTATCAAAAGAAAGCCGAACAGAAAATCAAAGGCGAAGGTTTAGATGTAACACTTCCTGAGAGTACAGATATTAAAGGTTAGTTTTTTGTTGTACTTTTAGTATCGCTCTCAAATGAAGCACCAAACATTTCACCGATAGCTTTTGCTAGGCTATCACTGCGCTCCGGGCTTCTGAAAGCTTGTAGAATGAGTACCCGCATCACTGGAATAAACATCAAATCTGCCAATATACGAGAAAATCCGGTTTGCCCTGCTTCAGATATGGCAAGTTTCTCAAGGTATAGGCTCAGAAGCTCTGGATATTGCAGTGATAAATTGCACCGAGTAGCGATGGCAACCAGCACCTCTGCTTTTTGTGCGTAGGGCGACCTCAGTGTGTTGTGAATTGTTGCTTTTTTGGCTTCTTCATTGTGGCTATTTGATAGGCCGCGTAATAAGGAAGCTAATAGGTTTACGTTACCGTTTTCTTGTTGTAAAAGTTGTTCTATGCGTTTTGATAGTGCTTGTGCGATACGGTGGTCTATCTCTATATGTTCAAGACAGGTGCAAAGGGCGCTAAGTGGTTCGGTTGGTAATTGTGGAATAGCATTCAGTAAATAAGCGCTATTGTTGCCCTCTTCTATACGAGCAGTTAAGTCTGCAATACCTTGATAACCAATTGAAGACCAATTCACCCACCCAATATCACCACTAAAGTATGTTTTTGTGTCGTTATAAAACTGGCTGGGAGGCTGGTTAATAATGACAGCAGACTGAGCATGAAACATTGCCATTTTTTCTTGGTCGGGAGTGAAAGAAAACGGGTTGTCTTTCAAGGCATCGTTGGTTTGGTCTAAGTTTTCTTTTTGTAACATCTGGCTAATGTTTTGCATTAAACGATTTAAAAAATCATCACGAACGGCTTGCACTAAAAAGCCTTGTTCGTCTAGTGGGAATTTCAAGAACCAAACAACGTTTTGTTGCTTATCTTTGGTGTTCCAAAGCATCAGTGCTAACCAAGCATGGTGCAGGTAAGGAGAGGGATAAGGGATCATTCCTTGTTCTAGTTTTTCAAATTGACCGCTGCTTATTTTTGAAATACGACGTCCCATATCAAAAATGCGAAATTGTGCTCCGCTATTGCGCAGGAGATCACTGATGCTATTGAATTGGGACATACAAGCCTCGTTAACGATGATATAAAAAAGCACTATTTTATCAGTAACTGAAAGATTGTTCAGCCGCCTAATAGTTTACTTTCTATGAGTTCTTGCTTGTCAGCAGGCATTTGGACTATGAGGACATCACCTGCCAATAGTTTTGTATTGCCAGTCGGTTTTTGTAGAGATGTTTGTTGGCGACGTATTAGCTTAATACTGGAGTGGTAGTGTTCTAGCTCTTGTGCAGCGATGGATTGGTTGCAGGCTGCACTATCATGAGATAGAAAAATCGGGTGTAGGATGGTATTAGGGGCGCCTTCATCATCCACTTTTTTTGAACGTGTTCCGTGATAATAGCCTTGCAACATTTGATAGCGTTCACTACGTACTTTGCGGATGCGCTCACGAATCTCTGGAGCAGGGATTTTTAGCATGGTTAATACATGAGAAACAAGCATTAAGCTTCCTTCTAATTTTTCAGGGATAACTTCGGTAGCACCAGCGTTTTGAAGTGCTTCCAGCATAGAGTCATCTCTTGTGCGTACTAGTATTGGCACATGTGTTAAATGATTCTGTAAGCTGTTTAGTGTTTTAAGTGCTTCCTCTTCCTCGGGGAAGGTAATAATAATCAGGTTGGCTCGATCTGCGCCAATTGATTTCATTATGTCATGGCGCTTAGCATCCCCGTAATAGATGCGCTCTCCAGCGGCAGCTGATTCCCTAACGCGAAGCGGGTCTGAATCTAAAATCACGTAGGGAATGTTAAGAGGCTTTAAAAAACGAGTGATAACTTGCCCAACACGGCCATATCCGCAAATAACAACATGGTTATTTAGTTCGTGTGTTTCCTGTTGAAGAGTATGCGTTAGCGTAAAGGGGTCAGGTGTTGATGGTAATTCCTGTGAATTCAAATAGTGTGATAATTTTCGCCCTAGAGTTATGAGCAGCGGGGTGCAAACCATACTGAGAATGATAGTAGAGGTGATCACAGAGTTGAGTTGTGAGCTAACCAGATGATAGCTCATGGCGAGTGTTAGTAGGGCAAAACCAAATTCGCCTCCTTGAGAAAGGCTTAACCCTGCCCTAAAAGCATTCTTTAGGTCTTTATGCAGTACAAAAGCTAGTCCAGTGGTGGTTAACGTTTTAAGCGTGAGTAAACTTGCTGTAATTAGGATTACCCAAAACCAGTTTTGTTGTAAGGCGACTAAGTTTAGTTGCATACCGACGGATACAAAAAACAACCCAAGGAGGAGGTCTCTAAAGGGGCGAATATCAGCTTCCAGTTGGTGTTTATAGCTACTCTCCCCAAGCATCATTCCTGCTAAAAAGCCTCCAAGAGCCATAGAAAGGCCCGCAGTATGAGTAAGCCATGCTGCGGTTAGTGCTGCGACCAATGCCATCATAACAAACAGCTCATCAGAGTGGGCTTTAGCTGCTTCGTGAAACAGTGTCGGTAGTAATGTTCTTCCTAGCAGAAGAAGAATTAATAGTAAGGCAATACCTTCAAGCAGCATGATCATTAGGCTTTGTGTGTCTATGCCTTGTTGACCACTAAGGGATGGCACAATAATAAGAAAGAAAACTGCAGCTAGATCTTGGAATAACAATATCCCAATAGAGATTTGGCCGTGGCCTGTATTTAGTTCATTGGCTTGTATTAGTTCGCGCGTCACGATGGCCGTTGAAGACAAGGCTAAAGCACCTGAAATGACAATGGCAGTTGCTAGAGGAATGTCTTGAAGTATGGCAATTAGTAAGATTAAAAGACTCGTACTTAAAACCTGTAGAAACCCCAGCCCAAATACTGTTTTTCGCATAGCAATCATGCGAGGTAATGAAAACTCTAACCCGAGCATAAATAACAGAAAAACTACGCCTAATTCACTGAGTAGGTGGATGGTGTCTGTATACCCGACGAGGTTTAGAGAATACGGGCCAACAACAACGCCTACCAACAAATACGAGAGTATCGGAGGCAGCTGTAAATAACGCAGGCATGTTATGGCAATGACTGCGCTGAGTAGAATAATTAAAAACTGCTCAAAAAAACTTTGGTCCATTGTTAATGGCCTTAGTCAGAAACGTAGAATCGTTACTTTCACTTATATCATGTACGTCATAAAAGCATAGCAAGAATTTAAAGCCGAAGCTTGTCGTCCCTAGTGAGGAAGCTTGATCGCTCAAGGGAAGCACTATGTTTCTCAACATAGATAGTCTTTTCTTTTTTATAGGAGGGCTAGGTACTATTTTTCATTAACCTAGATATCTGTCAGGCATATTGAAAGCGAAGTAATAAAAAAGGATAGGCACTCATTATGGACAAAGGAATAGGTATTGCAGGGATTATGCATGTCATGATAATTGCGAGGAAGAAACTAGCTGTAGCCTCTCCCGTAGATAGTAAATCATTACGAGCAATGCCAGAGCAGTTATATTCTTACTATACTAATGTCGTGCTTTTAACTAGTCGTGCTTGTGAGTTAGTTTTATCTTTAATTACATAAGAATGATTTATTTGATTTTTTCTGTTGGATCGATACGGATTGATAAAAAAAAGCTAAACTAAACAGTATATTAGTCTTAGGGACGTGTTAAGGAAATTGAAAGTAGGAATGGTCGCACTTTTTCGTTCAATGTTAGGTAGTTTAAGAGATTTACTGCCAATTATTCTTGTTATTGCCTTTTTTCAGCTACTTGTGCTGCAACAGCCCATACCTGACTTTTTAGGGTTGGTGATAGGTTTGTTGTGTGTCGTCTTGGGGCTGACATTCTTTATTTTTGGGTTGGAAATGGGATTGTTTCCGATCGGTGAAAGCATGGCTCATGCATTCGCCCGAAAAGGTAGTGTCTTTTGGTTGCTCGCTTTTGCTTTTTTATTGGGGTTTGGTACAACCATCGCCGAACCCGCGTTAATAGCGGTGGCCGCTGAGGCGGCTACTGTTGCTGCGGAAGGGGGGATGATAGCCATTGATAAAGCAGCACAAGAAAGCTATGCCTCGGGCCTGCGCCTAACCGTTGCGTTTTCTGTAGGCTTGGCGATTGTTTTGGGGGTGCTAAGAATTCTAAAAGGCTGGTCTATTCAGTGGATGATCATCGGTGGGTACCTTTTAGTTGTTATTATGACTATGCTGGCTCCCAAAGAAATCATTGGTATTGCCTATGATTCAGGAGGTGTTACAACCTCTACTATAACGGTGCCTTTGGTAACTGCTTTAGGGGTTGGATTAGCGTCTGCTATTGAGGGACGTAATCCTATGATAGATGGCTTTGGTTTGATCGCATTTGCCTCATTAACGCCGATGATTTTTGTGATGGCTTACGGCATGGTGATTTGATGTTGGGTTTATTGAATGAGTTTTGGGTTGTACTTCAATCAACCGTTAGGGATGTTATCCCTATTGCCGTGATACTGTTTGGTTTTCAATTTCTGGTTATTCGTAGGCGTATTCCTAATCTTAAAAAAGTCATTATTGGTTTTGTCTATGTACTAGTCGGCTTGGCTCTATTCTTGTTAGGGCTGGAAAAGGCTCTGTTTCCTATTGGTCGACTTATGGCTGAACAGCTGACAAATCCTGATTTTCTTCGCCAATGGGGGTCCTCTGTTGGTGATGTGCTGCACTGGAGCGATTATTACTGGGTATATATTTTTGCTTTTGCTATTGGTGCGAGTACTACAATAGCCGAGCCTTCACTCATTGCTGTTGCGATTAAAGCCAATGAAGTATCCGGTGGTGCAATTGGTGTATGGGGTTTACGTTTAGCTGTTGCTTTAGGCGTGGCTGTCGGCATTTCATTGGGGGCATGGCGAATCGTTACAGGTTACCCAATTCATTGGTTTATTATCAGTGGCTACATTGTTGTGGTGACACAAACTATGTTTGCGCCTAAGTTAATTATCCCGCTTGCTTATGACTCTGGTGGTGTAACTACCTCGACAGTTACAGTGCCGTTGGTGGCTGCGCTAGGTCTTGGCTTGGCTGAAACTGTACCGGGGCGCAGTGCTTTAATTGATGGTTTTGGTCTGATTGCTTTTGCTAGTTTGTTTCCTATTATTACCGTAATGGGTTACGCGCAAATGATTGAATGGATGGAAAAACGTGCTAAGAAAAGCGAGTCTGCCAGTTTGGCTGGCAGCAAGGAGTGAATAGATGCATTTCAAACTTTTGTTGGTGTTTGTAGAAGACAGTAAAACCGATACAGTGATGAAGGCTGCACGAGAAGCGGGAGCGACAGGGGCAACTATTATTAACAACGCCAGAGGAGAGGGGGTCGTTAAGACCAAGACTTTTTTTGGTTTGTCCTTAGAAACTCAGCGTGATGTATTGTTGTTTATTGTTGAGGAGCACCTAAGTCGTAAGATTTTAGAAACTATCTCAGACGTTGCTGGTTTTGATGAGGCCCCAGGGCGAGGAATCGCTATTCAACTAGACGTTGAAGATGCAGTAGGTGTGGCGCACCAAATAGAAGCATTGTCTGATGTGGTGGAGGAAGAGCTATGAGCCGCGAACATACCATTGTGCGCGTACGTGATGTAATGACCCAAGATTATGGAATGGTTGATGGGTTAACGACTATTCGTGAGGCTTTGGATATTTTCAAGGCCCGTAAGGCGTCTGTCTTAATTATTAATAAGCGCCACGATGACGATGAGTATGGTATTTTGCTTATCTCTGACATAGCTAAGCAGGTGGTAGCGAAAGACCGAGCTCCTGAACGAGTGAATGTTTATGAGGTGATGGCAAAGCCGGTTGTAGCTGTAGATCCGCAAATGGATGTGAAGTATTGCGCTAGGTTGTTTGAGAACTTCGGCTTATCTACTGCACCGGTCATTCAAGATGGGGCTGTCATGGGTGTTGTTAGTTACAATGAAATTGTATTGGAAGGTTTGCGCTTGTAATTATACAAGCAGTGACTTGCCGATATGAACTTTGAAAGTTACAGCAGACTCTGGTTCTCTGCTGTAACTATTCTCGTTCTAATGAGCAGTACGTAAACAGTTATCTAGTTGTAAAATTAAACCAAGCAAGGTTGTTGTATCTTGCTCGGCACGCTTGAATGCCTCTTCGGCCATCGAAAACATATCACTATTGTTAGGTAGTGGGACTTTAGACTGGGCCATGCTTTCTAGCTTTGGCAGCATTATCCATTGTATCCATTCGCAAAATGTTAGCGTATCAACACAAAAAGGCTGGGTACTGCTAAGGGCTTCATCAGCCGGGGGCGTAGACTGCCATAATTTCTTAAGTGCCATTTCGCTTGAAATGGCATTAAGAATGTTTAAGAGTTCGTCATGTTGATCTTTCATGACTGACTTCTTGCAGCTTTCATTGTGTCAGTAATCATGAAAGCAAGTTCTAGTGCTTGCTCTCCATTAAGTCGAGGGTCACAGAAAGTGTCATATTGATGCGCTAAACCTTCTTCAGTAATCTTAAATGCACCACCGATACATTCAGTAACGTTATTGCCCGTCATCTCTAAGTGAACACCACCTGCGTGTGTTCCTTCGGCACGATGAACTGCAAAGAAGCCTTGGATTTCTTCCAGAATAGCGTCAACACTGCGGGTTTTGTAACCGCTAGTCGCTGTCATGGTATTTCCATGCATTGGATCAGAGCTCCATACTACATGGCGCCCTTCACTTTTGACTGTTCTTACTAAAGGCGCCAGTTTATCGGTAATTTGTTTGGCGCCCATCCGAGCAATCAGTGTTATGCGCCCAGGCAAGTTGTTGGGGTTTAGTATGTCTAACAGCTGGATGAGGTCATCTGGTGCTGTGGTTGGACCTACTTTGATACCAATTGGATTTTGTACACCGCGTAGAAACTCAACATGAGCATGATCGGCTTGGCGTGTTCTGTCACCAATCCAGAGCATGTGAGCAGAACAGTCATACCAATCTTGGCTTATGCTGTCTTGGCGAGTAAGCGCTTGCTCGTAGCCTAGTAATAACGCCTCATGAGAGGTATAAACCGCCGTTTCATTGATCTGCGAAGTGTTCTCTGCATGAATGCCACACGCCTCCATGAAGGCGAGAGTTTGATCAATTTGGTCGGCCATGTGTTGGTATTTTTCACCCAATGGGCTTTTTGCTACAAAGCCAAGGTTCCAGCGGTGTACCTGGTGCAAATCAGCAAAGCCGCCTTGAGCAAAAGCACGTAGAAGATTAAGCGTGGCTGCTGATTGATTGTATGCTTTTAATAGACGCTCTGGATCTGGGATGCGTGCTTCGGGTGTGAAGGCGTTATCATTGATGATGTCGCCGCGGTAAGTAGGCAATGTAATGCCATCTTTTGTCTCAACATCAGAAGAGCGAGGTTTGGCAAATTGTCCTGCCATACGTCCTACTTTAATCACAGGAACACTGCCTGCAAATGTCATGACGACAGCCATTTGTAATAAGACTTTAAATGTATCGCGAATTTTATTGGCATTAAACTCGGTAAAGGTTTCGGCACAATCACCGCCTTGAAGTAAAAAGGCTTTACCTTGTGATACCTGTTCGAGTTTTTTGTGTAATGAGCGGATTTCGCCCGCAAACACCAAGGGAGGAAAGTCTGCCAACTGTTGTTCTACAAGACGAACCTTGTTGGCGTCTGCGTAGGTTGGTTGTTGTACAATGGGTTTGTTTCTCCAGCTGCTTGGGGTCCAGATAGTCATGGTGATCCGTCTATATCATCAGGGTTTATAAGAGCAACACAGTGTAAGGAATCATCACTAATAAACAAGTGTTGAAGTCATGAAATGTGTTTGAGAAGAGTTGATAGTGCCTGTAGTAAGGGTTTAAGCAGGTATAAAGCTCATTTCTAGCGCTGCTATGGTGTAACCTTTGGGTCATTTTAAGCAAATTAATCATCATAAAATTGCAACGAGGGTAATGGTATGTCGAGAGAAGATTATGAAAATGGGTTAAAGGTCCGTACAGAAGTGATGGGTGAGGAGTTCGTTCAGCGTGCTATCGACAATACAACCGAGCTAACGCAGCCTGTTCAGGATTGGATAAATGAGCATGCTTGGGGATCTACTTGGCAGCGCGATGGCTTGCCTCGAAGTACTCGCTCTCTGGTTACTATTGGTATGCTGGCTGCGCTTAAGGCACCGGCAGAATTGAAAGGGCATGTTCGAGGCGCGCTGAATAATGGTTGCACACCGAAAGAGATCCAAGAAGTGTTATTGCACTCCATTGTGTATTGCGGTGCACCGGCAGCTCAAGAAGCATTTAGAGCAGCTAAAGAAGCGCTAGATGAATATGAAGCGAGTAATAAATAAATTGTTAAGTGGTCTGTTGTTCAATAACTCTGTGTACTGATTACAGAGTTATTGATGTGTGATGGCAGATATAAACAAAGCTTATCTACGCCGACTTTATACCTGTTAGTGTGCTAAAGGAGACCTCTTTAGCGGTGCTTAAGAAGTCGACCATAAATTCAGCGTTTTTTTGGTCTTTGCGAATAGCGGCATAAAGTGTGCACCAAACGCCTTTTTCTCCTAGAGGTCTTGCTACCACATATTCACGCTGTAAATATTCATGTAGTGCCCAGTTAGGCAGTGCGGCAACCCCTCGTCCACTGGCTACTAACTGGAGAATCATTAGCGTAAGCTCAGCAGTGCGAATAGCGTGGGGCTCAACAGAAGCCGGTTCAAGAAAGCGAGTAAATAGGTCAAGTCGGTTTTGGTCGACGGGATAAGTAATGACAGTTTCGTGTGCTAAATCTTGTGCTTGTATGAACTTGCGTGAAATTAATTTGTGGCGTTTGCTGAGTGCTAAAACAGACTCGTAGCTAAAAAGAGGAATGTAAGTAATACCATTTCGTTCTTCGGGATCGGAGGTTATAACTAAATCTAAATCGCCTCGAGCTAGTGCGGGTAATGGCTGAAAAGTGAAGCCGCTAGATAAATCCATTTCTACTTCGGGCCAATTTTGGCGAAAACGATCAATGGTAGGCATTAGCCAGTCAAAGCAGCTATGGCAGTCAATACTAATGTTTAATCGTCCTGTTTCACCTCCGGCAAGGCGGGCTATATCCCTTTCTGAGTTACGTATCATTGGCAGAACATCGTCAGCTAGTGTTAGTAGTCGTTGTCCTGCAGAGGTGAAACAAATTGGTTTTGTTTTGCGTATGAATAACGAACAATTAAGCCGGTCTTCCAAATCTTTAATCTGGTGGGATAGGGCTGATTGTGTAAGGTGAACGCGTTCGGCTGCTTCGACTAAGCTGCCAGCATCCCTTAAGGCTGAAAGTGTTTTGAGATGTCTTAATTCAATCATGCATCAGTCCTGAAATAGAGCTGTATGAAATACCAGATATTCACAGTGTAGACGGAAAAGGGGGGGGACGGCCAATCTTAGTGTCGATCGGCCGTTTACTCTTATTTTACTAACAAGAACTCTATGAGTGCCTTTTGGGCGTGTAATCTGTTTTCTGCTTCATTAAAAACGACAGATCTTGGGTCATCCATCATCTCATGGCTGACTTCTTCACCTCTATGTGCAGGAAGGCAGTGCATGAATATAGCGTCTTGGTGTGCCATATCCATTAGCGTTTGGTTTACTTGGTAGCCTTCGAAGCTTTTAAGACGGGCTTCTTGCTCATCTTCTTGTCCCATGGATGCCCAAACGTCAGTAACTAAAAGATGTGAACCTTTCACTGCTTCTTTCGGATCTCTGAATATGTTCACTCTATCATGGTGCTTTGATACAAGGGCTGGATCAGGATCAAACCCTTCTGGGCATGCAATGTTTAATGTAAAGTCTAACAGTGCAGCAGCGTTAATATAGGAGTGGCACATATTATTGCCGTCGCCAATCCATGTCACCGTTTTGCCTTTGATGTCGCCGCGGTGTTCAAAGAAGCACTGCATGTCAGCCAAAAGCTGACAAGGGTGGTAATCATCCGTTAGTGCGTTGATAACAGGCACTGTTGAGTGCTTAGCAAAAGTTTCGATAATGTCATGACCGAATGTACGGATCATCACTATATCGACCATGCTAGAAATCACACGTGCAGAATCTTCAATGGGCTCTCCGCGGCCTAACTGAGTATCACGAGAAGATAGGAACATTGCATGGCCGCCCAGTTGGGACATGCCGGCTTCAAAAGAGACGCGGGTGCGGGTCGAGGACTTCTCAAAAATCATTGCCATGACTTTGTTGTTAAGAGGCGAGTAGACTTCACCTCTATTACGAATGGCTTTAAGTTCTATGGCGCGCTTAATAATCTGTTTTAGCTCTTCAGAAGAAAGGTCCTGAAGTGTTAAAAAATGTCTTGTATTCATATACCGTAATGCCGCCTAAGCGGCTTTCCAAGTTGAAATAATGCAGTAGTTAGCTTCTAGGCTTAGAGCGTTCGTCAGCGGCATAAATTTTGATTAGCTTAGAAAGCGTGTTAACCATCAGGTCAGCTTCTGTGTCGGTCATTACCAATGGTGGTAATAGGCGAACAACATGACCGCCACCTGTGATATTGAGAAGGATGCCTTTAACTTTAGCTAATATGCCAAGTTCTGTGCCAGCTTCGTTAAGCTCAATAGCAATCATTAGGCCCTTGCCGCGAATTTCCTTAATATAATTCGTGCCACCTAGTTGCTCTTCAAAGCCATCGAGGATTCGTTTTCCTAGTGTTGCTGCACGTTCACATAAATTTTCATTCATGATCGTGTCAGTTACAGCTAAACCAACAGCGCAAGCAAGTGGAGAGCCGCCAAAGGTTGATCCATGGGAGCCTGGCACGAAAGTGCTAGCAGCACGACCTTTTGCAAGACATGCACCGATAGGGAAACCGTTTCCTAGGCCTTTTGCAGTGGTAACAACATCAGGGATGATATAGGTGTGCTGATAAGCAAAATAACGACCTGTTCGACCATTGCCGGTTTGTACTTCATCCAGCATGAGAAGCCAGTCATTGTCGTCACAAATAGCCCTTAATTCAACGAGGTAGTCGTCAGCGGGAACTTGAACACCGCCTTCACCTAAGATAGGTTCTACTAGGATGGCGACAACATCTTTATTGTTAGCGGCTATAGCGCGAATAGCCTCTACATCGTCAAATGGTGCGCGGACAAACCCATTAAGAAGAGGTTCAAAGCCTGCTTGGGCTGCCCGGTTTCCAGTAGCACTCAGTGTTGCAACAGTGCGGCCATGAAAAGAGTTTTCCATAACAATGATGGAAGGTTTGTCGACCCCTTTAGCATGACCAAATTTGCGAGCTATTTTGATAGCCGCTTCATTTGCTTCAGCACCTGAATTGCTAAAGAAGACTTTATCCATCCCTGAAATGTTAGTAAGGCGTGAAGCAAGCTCTTCTTGTAAAGGTATTTTGTATAAATTAGAAGTATGGATTAGCTGGCCAGCCTGCTCGCAAATTGCATGTGTGACAGCAGGATGTGCATGCCCAAGTCCGCAGACGGCTATACCAGAAAGAGCATCGAGGTATTTGTTGCCGTCAGTATCAAACAGCCAGCAGCCTTCTCCGCGTTCAAAACTGACGGAGAGTCGATTGTAAGTATTCATTAAAGGCTGTTGCGCCATATTATTTTCTCCCTACAACGAAAAAAGGCAGCCATGGCTGCCATTTAAAGAACATCATTCTATTGATAGTAGTCTTTTTTCGCAACTATGAAGGATCATCAACTTGAAATCCTTTGAGGTAAACACCATAAAAGGTCTAATAGTAGAAAAAAGCGGCAGGTTGTGTGTTGTTTTTTTTGATGCCTTACCCGAGTAATATGGTTGGGTATGTGGTAAAATTTTTCTAATTTATTATGATAAGTCTCAAATAACATCAGTGTCTTCAGAAGGTAGCCAGATGAGCGTAATTGATACCATTAAAGAACAGATCGATAGCAATGCAATCCTGTTATATATGAAGGGAACCCCTCGCTTCCCTCAGTGCGGATTCTCATCAAAATCATCAGAAGCGCTGATGGCATGCGGAGAGAAATTTGCATTTGTAAATATTTTGGAAAACCAAGAGATTCGTTCTGAGTTACCAAAATATGCGAATTGGCCTACTTTTCCTCAGCTGTGGATTAACGGTGAGCTAGTAGGTGGATGCGATATTATTTGTGAGCTGGCTGAGTCAGGTGAACTAGATACTCTAGTGAAAGCTGCTGCTGAAGCTGATGATAGCGCAGCAAGCGAGTAAGAATTTTTAAGGTAGTCATTTTGCTATCCTTATTTTTGAATATTAAACCGGACGATATCGGAGAGAACAATGGGCGTACTTGTAGGAAAACAGGCTCCTGACTTTACTGCTGCTGCAGTACTGGGTAATGGTGAGATTGTAGATGGTTTCAATCTTAAAGAAGCAATCAATGGAAAATGTGGTTTGCTATTCTTTTACCCACTGGATTTCACTTTCGTTTGTCCTTCAGAGTTGATCGCACTTGATCACCGTATGGGCGCGTTCACAGAGCGTGGCGTTGAAGTTATCGGTGTTTCAATCGACTCTCAGTTCACGCATAACGCATGGCGCAACACACCTATCAACGATGGCGGGATTGGTCCTGTTAAGTATACGTTGGTAGCTGACGTTAAGCATGAAATCTGTAAAGCGTACGATGTTGAGCATGATGCTGGTGTTGCATTTCGTGGCGTTTTCTTGATCGATAAAGAAGGTAATGTTCGTTCGCAGATCGTTAATGACCTGCCATTAGGACGTAACATGGATGAGTTGATCCGTTTAGTTGATGCGTTGCAGTTCCATGAAGAGCACGGTGAAGTTTGCCCTGCTGGTTGGAATAAAGGCGATAAAGGTATGAATGCTTCTCCAGATGGTGTTGCTGCATACCTAACAGCAGAGTCTGATAAGCTGTAATAAATTAGAGGCAATAAAAAACCCGCGCTGTTAAAGCGGCGGGTTTTTTTATGTCTAGATTTTGTGTTTTGCTCTAGTCAATGGCAGACATCAATTTCGAGGTTGTTATTCGTTAAGCTAGTCGTCGTGATCTTGTAAAGCTAATACCATGTCCCAGCCGCCAAGGTCTTTCCAGCGATTAACAATTCCGCAGAATAGCTCAGCTGTTTTTTCTGTGTCATACAATGCTGAATGCGCTAGTTTTCCATCAAAAGGAATGCCGGCAACATCGCATGCTTTAGCTAAAACAGTTTGGCCGTAGGCAAGCCCTGATAACGCTGCTGTATCAAATGTTGAAAAGGGGTGGAAAGGGTTGCGTTTCATGTCTACTCGAGAAGCCGCTGCACTAACAAAGCCATGATCAAAAGAAGCATTATGGCCGACTAATATCGCTCGCTTACACCCATGTGCTTTTACCGCACGTCGAATAGGCTTGAATATCTGTTCCATCGCTTGGATTTCAGGTATTGATTCTCTGTTAGGGTCGTAAGGGTCTATACCTGTGAAGTCTAAAGCTGCTTGCTCTAGATTGGCGCCTTCAAAAGGCTCAACTTCAGCAACAAAACTTTGATCAATGATCAGGTATCCTTGCTCGTCCATTGTCAGAGTTACTGCAGCAATTTCCAGTAATGCATCAGTGCGAGCATTAAAGCCAGCTGTTTCTACGTCGATAACCACAGGTAGATAACCGCGAAAGCGCTCAGACATTAACTGAGAGATTGTATTATTACTCAAAAGGTATCCTTAATAATGACTGCTTGAAATGTTCTTTCATTCGAGACATTCTAGCAGCCAGAATTGATGTTAGCCAAACAGAAGTGTCCCATATTCGTATTAGAGCTTATAGTTGTTCTTTGGCTGTTGGAAGTTTTCTCTTAAATTGTTGTCCGGATTATGAAACTAAGAATTAAGCTGTTCTTTTTGATCGTGTTTATGTTACCTCTGCATGCAGTGCATGCGGTAACCTTTATGGTGGCTATTGATCAGTCGACATGGGATGTGGAAACGTCGCAATTTTCATGTCGATTGGAACAGGTCATTCCTTCTTATGGTGTTGCTCGATTTTTTCATGAAGCGGGTGAAAAAGCTGTTTTTCAGCTTTTGCCTACTCAAAAGGGTAGTTTGTCTGGGAAAGTTAAATTGGTTGCAGAGGCTTCTGCTTGGCAGCCGGGTGTGTCACCTGAACTTATCGGTGTAGTAAATGTGAAAGCAAGTGACCGTCTTGTGAGTGTTAAGTCTGATTATGCTGGGGAGATGTTGGTGTCCCTGTATCGTGGGATGTCGCCGACGTTCACAATGACTGGTTGGATGGGTTCAAACGAAGTGCTGCGTGTAGGGTTGTCAGCAGCTAACTTTCAGAAATCCTATAATAACTATATTGAATGTGTAGATCAGTTGCTGCCTGTAAATTATCGACAAGTGGCAAGAACCGCCGTACTTTTTCCGCCAGCACAATGGCGCCTTTCTGACTCAACGAAAGATCGCTTGAATCTTATCATAGAGTATATAAAAGCAGACGATCGAGTGGCGTCTGTTTATGTAGATGGCCATTCTGACAATGGTGGGCGAAGGCTTTTAAACCGCGACTTATCAAAACAAAGAGCTGAAGAAGTAACACGTTATTTTGTTGCTCAAGGTATTGATGAAAAAGTGCTTACTACTCGATACCACGGTGAGCGCTACCCGGTTGTTGCAAATACATCGGCAAAGAACCGTGCTCGAAATCGACGCGTGACGATTCGTCTTGAGCGTTAATCATGGATGTGTTTCTTCTGCTTAAGAGCTGCTACAATATCGCGCTTTGAAAAGTCTATTCTCATAGTTGTGGTTGTGCACAACTGTTATTCAGTGGAGCTCTTTGTTGATGTCCGATATTAAAAAAGTAGTACTGGCTTATTCTGGTGGATTGGATACATCGGTTATTGTCCGCTGGTTGCAGGAAACGTATAACTGTGAAGTGGTTACATTTACAGCAGACTTGGGGCAAGGCGAAGAAGTTGAACCTGCTCGTGCTAAGGCTGAAGCGCTGGGTGTGAAAGAGATCTATATTGATGATCTGCGCGAAGAATTTGTACGTGATTTTGTTTTCCCAATGTTCCGTGCTAACACTGTTTATGAAGGTGAATACCTGTTAGGTACCTCAATCGCTAGGCCTCTTATTTCTAAACGCTTAATTGAAATTGCCAATGAGACCGGTGCTGATGCTATTTCTCACGGTGCTACAGGTAAAGGTAATGATCAGGTACGTTTCGAGTTGGGTGCCTATGCACTGAAGCCTGGTGTAACTGTTATCGCTCCTTGGCGCGAATGGGATCTGACGTCGCGTGAAACACTGATGGCGTATTGTGAAGAGCATGATATTCCTGTTGATTTCTCAACGAACAAGAAAAAATCACCTTATTCAATGGATGCCAATCTGCTTCATATCTCTTATGAAGGTGGCGTTCTAGAAGAGCCGTGGGCTGAAGCTGAAGACGACATGTGGCGTTGGTCTGTTTCTCCAGAAGCTGCACCAGATAAGCCAACATATATTGAGTTGACTTATACTAACGGCGATATTACAGCAATTGATGGTGAAGAGCTTTCTCCAGCAACCGTACTAGAAAATCTGAATACAATCGGTGGCGCAAATGGCATTGGCCGTTTGGATATCGTAGAAAACCGCTTTGTGGGTATGAAAGCGCGTGGTTGTTACGAAACACCGGGTGGCACGATTATGCTGAAAGCGCATCGTGCTATTGAGTCTATTACGTTGGATCGTGAAGCTGCACACTTAAAAGATGAATTAATGCCTCGATATGCTAAGTTGATCTATAATGGCTTCTGGTGGTCAGAAGAGCGTAAGATGCTTCAGCAGATGATCGACTATAGCCAGCGTAATGTGAACGGCGATGTTCGTCTGAAACTTTATAAAGGTAATGTAGTTGTTGTTGGTCGTCGTTCTGATGATAGCTTGTTTGATGAGAGCATTGCTACATTTGAAGATGATGCAGGCTCGTATGATCAGAAAGATGCTGAAGGCTTCATTAAATTGAATGCACTTCGTATGCGTATCGCTGCTGGTAAAGGTCGTAACTTGCTTGAGGATTGATTTCTAAAAGTAAAATATGAAAAAAACCCGCTCAATAGCGGGTTTTTTTGTATAAAAAGCGTTTTTCTAATAGGCTGATTTATATTGGTTTATGTTTTTTAAAGATGCGAGTTAATGTCAAACAGCCGTTTCGGAAAATCAGTTCTGATTGTCGACTATAAGCTTGATGAATTATCTGGGCTGAGAGATATCGTGTCGGGCTTGGGTTTTGAGCAGGTAGAAGGGGCTGCATCTGTTAATATGGCGGTTAGCTACCTGCGTGAGCAGGCGTTTGATATTGTTCTTGTTGCTTATGATATGGGGAAAGCTGAGAAGAATGGCCTGCAACTGGTGCAGGAAGCTTTTGCTGAACGATTACGTCTTTTCCAAACACGCTTTTTACTGATTATTGACTCTACTTCATCATCTCTGCTCGTAGGTTCGCTTGAAAGTGCGCCTGATGCTTATATCACCCGTCCATATGATCGTGCGAAAATTCAAAACCTGTTAGAAAAATTGCAACGTGTCAAAAAAGTTGTGTATCGCGTAGAAGAGGCGATGGACAAAGAAGAATGGGGGATGGCGCTTGATTATTGTGCGCGCTTAATTGACGTATACCCCGGTATTAGAGTTTACCTAGAGCGTCTACAAGGTGTTTGCTTATTGGAGTCGAAGCGTTACCAGGATGCTGAAAAGCTGTTTAGTCAACTCGTTGTTTCTCGTAAACAGGTGTGGGCGCAAGTCGGGCAGGGCATGTCGTTTTATTTTCTGGGGCGCCATACTGATGCTATTAAAATTTTACAGCAAGTTGTAGATCAGCAGCATATTTCGGTTGAAGCTTTTTCTTGGCTGGCGAGAAGTATGCAGGTATGCGGCGATGTATCACAATCAATCACCTTAATGCGTAAAGCTGTGATGCTACAACCCACGGTGCCTCAGTTGCAGTCAGAAATGGGTAATTTGGCAGCCTACGCTGAAGAATGGCCGTTGGCTATTGAGGCGTTTCGTGCGGTATTGAAATATTCACGTTATTCGGTGTTTCAGCATCCTGATCATTATTTTTCGTTAGTGCGCTGTCTTATAGCCCAATACCAAGTAAAAGCTGATAAGAAGGAAGAGCTTGAGCTTGAAGCGATTAGAGCAATGGAAGATGTGAGTAGGGACTTCTCCGATGATATGTCCGTGCAATTTAGGGCCCATCTTGTGCTCGCAGAGTTGAGAAAAGTGCTGGGGAACGAGGAGTTAGAGGAAGCAGAAATTCGCCAAGCAATGGAGTTGTTCAAGCAAATGTCTATTGCTGACCAGTGGCGCTGGTTGGATTGGGTTGTAGATGCTACTGACGGTATGTCTTTTTCTGATGAAGTGAGGCTGATCAGGGCTCAGTTGCTACAAGCAAAAGAAACACCTGCTTGGGTTACTTTTATGAAGGCAGGGTTGCAAAAATATAAAAATAAAGACCTAGCGGGTGCTAATGGTTTATTTCGCCAGGCAGATAAAGAACGCGAAGGAAGTGTTGCATTGGTTCTTAATTTGACCCAGGTTACGCTCGAAATAAAGCCTAAAGCAGGCAGTGATCTTTCACTTCAGGATTGGGTAGACTGTTTACTGCGCTTGAATCAATTGAATTTCGGTGCTTTTTCAATAAAACAACACAAGCGGTTTAAGGTGCTTTTACAGCGTTATTCTGAGATTCAGATGAGAATTGAAGCGCGTTAAATCCAAGAGTCATCATCAGATAAAATGGATGTGTTCTCTCTGTCGTCTTGTTCGTCATCATCCTGGTTAATCAGCTTTCGTGCTAGCTTGCGTGTTAGTAGTTTTCTTTGGGCAGCATCGGGTAGATCAGTGAAGGTGATGAGGTTTCGTGACACCATAAGTTCTACCAAATCTTCAACGATACGGGCAATGCCTGTATCTGAATTGTCTAGATAAGCATCTGGAGTCATTTCGCCGTCGTTGAGTGATAGAAAAGCTAAAACGTCAGGGTTTTTTAGATCGACGGCTTCAGCGCCTTCTTGCAAAGTTTCTGATAAGCCTGTAATGCGACCTTCTGAGTTACGTAGTGCATATAACATAAACCATTCTTCTTTCAGTTACTTAGATACATGCTAGTATGTAGGCTTTCGTAGATATTGGTCAAGATAATGGATGCAGTGCAAGACCCACTTCTTAATTGTTTAGTGCATTTGACCCAGCAGAACCACCGCCCTATGTCGGCTGATGTTCTCCGCGAAGGGTTGCCGCTTATTGATTATAAGCTGACTCCCAAGCTCTTTGTGAGAGCGGCTAAAAGAGCGGGTTTTTCCTCCAGGATCGTCAAGCGAAAGTTATCCGGCATTTCGCCGCTTACCTTGCCGGTTGTTTTATTACTTAATGATGACCAAGCCTGTATTTTTCAAGAAATTGATACTGAAACAGGTGAGGCCGTCATTATCCAGCCAGAAAGTGGCGGGGCTCACCGATTGTCCTTGGATGATTTAGAAAGCAATTACTCCGGCCATGCTATTTTTGTACGATTAGAATACCGCTTCACTGAACGAGTTTCTCGAGTGTTAGATCAACAAGAGGGACATTGGTTCTGGGGAACTATTTGGCGGTCTGCAAAAATTTACAGAGACGTATTGATCGCATCGTTTTTGATAAATTTATTTGTTCTGGCGAACCCTTTATTTGTAATGAATGTTTATGACCGGGTGGTTCCAAACAGCGCCATAGAAACCTTATGGGTGCTTGCGATAGGTGTTTTTATCGTTTACTTGTTTGATTTTGGTCTGAAAATGTTACGTGCTTACTTTATTGAGTTGGCCGGAAAGAAAACCGATATTTTATTATCTTCCATGCTTTTTGAAAAAGTAATGTCATTACAATATGCCGTAATGCCTCGCTCGGTAGGGGCATTTTCAAATAATTTGCGTGAATTTGAAAGTATTCGAGGCTTCTTAAGCTCTACGACTAACTCTATTTTGATTGATCTTCCTTTTGCTGTGATCTTTCTTATCGTTATTGGCATGATCGGCGGTCCGTTAGTGATTGTTCCGCTCGTGGGTGTTCCCATTATTGTTATCTATTCATTGTTTATCACAGGCAAGCTTAAAATTGCTGTAGAAAAAACTTTTGCCTCCTCTGCGGAGAAGAATTCAACATTGGTTGAGTGTTTAACTGCTATGGAGACGGTAAAAACACAACGTGCAGCTTCTTCTTTGCAGCTTCGCTGGGAGCAAGCTGTCGGGTATATTGCCAAATGGGGTATGCATGCAAAAATGTTATCAAATTCGGTAATGAATTTTGCAGGATTAGTCACACAGCTTTGCTCTGTTTCTTTGGTTGTTTATGGTGTTTACCTTATTGCTGAGCGTGAATTGTCCATGGGCGCTCTAATCGCGTGTGTGATTTTGACTGGGCGTGTGCTTCAGCCTATGGCGCAAGTAGCAAGTTTAATAACTAATTTTCACCAGTCTCGTACTGCACTTGAAACACTCGATAGTATTATGCAGCTCCCTGATGAGAGGGATAAAGATCGACAGTTTGTGCACCGACCAACGTTAACAGGGAAAATTGAATTTAAAGACGTGCATTTTAAATACCCTGGCGCTGAGCAGGTGTCCCTTGAAAAAGCTTCGTTTAAACTTAATCCAGGTGAAAAAGTTGCACTTATTGGTCGTATTGGTTCGGGGAAAACAACTATAGAGAAGTTGATTATGGGGCTTTATAAGCCTGATAGTGGCTCTATTCGTTTGGATGACATAGATCTGAATCAGATTGACCCTGTTGATCTACGCCGGCACATAGGTTATGTCCCGCAAGACATCATGCTTTTCGACGGAACAGTAAGAGATAATATAGTAATGGGCTCTCCTGAAGTAGGAGACGAGGTGTTGTTAGAGGTTGCTTCATTAGCGGGTGTGGACAGTTTCGTACATCGGCACCCTTTAGGCTTTGACTTGCCTGTAGGGGAGCGTGGGGCGGCATTGTCAGGAGGGCAGCGTCAGGCGGTTGCTATAGCGCGAGCATTAATACATAAACCTTCCATTCTTATTTTAGATGAGCCGACTAATTCAATGGATAACGCTTCGGAGGAATATATCCGGGGGCAGTTGGAGTTATATGGCAAAGGTCGGTCAGTCATTTTGGTGACCCATAAAATGTCACTGTTGTCGCTAGTTGACAGGATTATTGTAATGGACGGCGGCTTAGTAGTGGCTGATGGCCCTAAAGCAGTGGTTTTGGACGCTCTTAAGCAGGGACGTCTGCACATTCAGCGTTAAGGAAATGTTATGAATCAGAAATTATCTACGGATGATTTGTTATATATGCCCAGTGTTAGTGAAGCGATGCTGGAGCAAACGCCTAAAGGAGCTCGCATGCTTCTTTGGAGCATGGTTGTTTTTGTGATAATCGCTATTGCTTGGGCTAACTGGGCTACGTTGGATGAAATAAGTAGAGGGGAAGGGGAAATTATTCCTTCTAAGCAGCTACAAGTAGTGCAGAACCTAGAGGGGGGGATTATTTCTGATATCTTAGTCTCAGAGGGTGATCTTGTAGAAAAAGGGCAAGTGCTTTTACGTATTGATGACACAAGGTTTGCGAGTTCATTTAAAGAGAATAAAGTGCGTGAACTAGAGTTGCTTGCGAAGGCGGCAAGATTAAAAGCTGAAGCGGCTGGCGAGCCTTTTGTGATTCCTGATGACTTTCCTCTGGAGTATAAGGCTCTAATTGTGCAAGAGCAGACATTGCATGTGGCGCGTAATAATGAACTAAAAGCAACATTGGATATTTTAGAGCAGCAGGTGGCTCAAAAACGTCAAGAATTACGTCAAGCTGAGTCAAAGAAAACGCAGCTTTCGCGTAGTTATGGGTTGTTAAATAAAGAAGTTAAAATCACACAGCCTCTCGTTAGTGAGGGCGTTATTTCCGAAGTTGAGTTTTTGCGTTTAAGACGTCAAGTTAACGATCTAAGAGGTGAGTTAGACGGGGTTCGTCTCAGTATTCCTCGTATTAAATCTTCGTTGAGCGAAACGAAGCAAAAGCTCGCTGAAGCTGAGTTGCAATTTATCAGTGTCGCTCGAGCCGAGCTTAACGAGGTTTTATCAGAAGGGTCGCGCTTGAAAGAAGCTCTGAATGGTATGCAAGACAAAATAACGCGTACAGAAGTGCGTGCGCCGGTAAAGGGAACGGTTAAGCAGCTATTAGTAAATACAATAGAAGGGGTTATTCAACCCGGTGATGAGCTTATTAATATTATACCGTGGGAAGATACGTTATTGGTTGAAGCTAAACTAAAGCCCTCCGATATTGCTCAAGTTAATGCAGGGCAAAGAGCCGTGATTAAAGTATCTGCTTATGATTTTAGTATATACGGTGGTGTCGATGCAGAAGTTAGCTTTGTTTCTCCGAGTACGGTATTAGATGAAGAAGGTATGCCGCATTATATTGTTCGCTTAAAAACAGATAAACCGTATATAGGTAAAGAAAAGGCACTCTTGCCTCTTATCAGCGGAATGACAGTGAGCGTTGATATTATGACAGGTAAAAAAACAGTAATGGATTACTTGTTGAAACCAATACTTAAAGGAAAAAATCGAGCATTAACCGAACGTTAAGCTTGTTATGTTTCGCAGTGCTTTGTTTCATAATAGCCATTTAAATTCTGTGTGATTGTGGTGAATATCATTTTTTAAGCTATCCTTTTTTGATATTTGAGTTAATGGAATATTAAGATGAAGTTGTATATCGTTTCCGCCAATAAGGAAGTGGTAAAACGTTGGACTGCATATGCAGAGGGTCACGAGGTTGAAGTATTAGAACCAAACCTGTTGCTTTTAAAAAAGATGGATGATCAGGGATGTGTTCTGGTACATGTGGGCGCCTTAAGCAATGATGTTCTTGAACAGTTATGCGTGAAGTGCCCAAGTATCAAGTGGGTTGCAATGAGTGACTATCCCGATGATGCCGAGGGGCTTTTTTATTTAGAGAAGGGTTTTCGTGGTTACATAAATACTTATGTATCCCAAGCGATATTCAGCAGGCTTATTAGCACAGTTGCTAACAATGATATATGGGCTGGTCCCTCTATAACGCAAATTTTAATGAAACAAGTATTATCTAACATCCAAGCGGCAGGAGTTATTTCTGGGCATAAGGGATCGGTTAGTTACGGCTTCACAGGGCGTGAATCAGAAGTGCTCGATAATGTGGTTACGGGCGCTTCAAATAAAGAGATAGCTCGAACGCTAGGTATTACAGAGCGGACAGTAAAAGCACATGTTGCCGCGCTCTTAAAGAAAACAGATACAAAAGATCGTCTGTTACTCGTTTTGAAAATGACGCAGCAAGTTGCATAAATAGTAATTTTCCTGGAGAAATGGTGTGATACTAAAAAGGGCCTTATTTGCTTTTGCTTTTGTACTTGGTTCAACGCAAAGTATCTATGCAAACCAGTTAGAAGAAGTCGTGACAGCTGCCGTCTTGTCGAACCCTGAAGTGAAGCGAAGCATGGATGCTCGTAATGCTGTGTTTGAAGAAGTACGTCAAGCAAGGGGGGGCTTTTATCCAAAAATTGATATAGCAGCCGGCATAGGTTATGAATGGACTAAAAATACATCGACATCAAACCTTGGAGATGGCGATGTTGAGTTGCAAAGAGGTGAGGCAAGCATAAGCCTTAGACAAATGTTGTTTGATGGGTTTCTTACTGATAGTGAAGTTGACCGTCATGCGTTCCGTTTAGAAGCGCGTAATCACCATTTGAGAGAAGTTGCTGAAGAAAAGGCATTGGAAACAACACGTGCTTACATTGAAGTGATAAAGCGCCATGAGTTGTTGAATCAGGCGAACGTAACTTTATTCAACCATGTCAAAGTATATGACCAAATTCGTAGACGCTCCGAATCAGGGCTAGGTACTCGGGCTTCTCTGCAGCAGGCCAAGGGGCGTTTAGCTCTTGCTGAAGTGAATGTGTTATCTGCCGAAAACAATGTGCGTGATGCGCAAGCTTCTTATCAGCGTGTTGTTGGGAGTAAAGCTCCTAGCGATCTTGAAGTTCCCGAATTCAACTTAATGTCTTTGCCTGAGTCAGAAGGTGACTCTATAAAACGTGCTCTTGTTAATCATCCTACATTAAAATTAGCCGATGCGGATGTTCAGGCAGCTGAATCACAGTATGACTCTGCTCGTAGTTTATTATATCCGAAGTTGAATTTTGAAGTTGATCGTAATTGGAACGATAATATAGATGGTGTAGAAGGTGAGAATGAAGACCTTACTGCCATGTTTAGAGTGCGATACAATCTTTATAATGGAGGCAGTGATAAAGCGAGAATTCGCCAAACACGCCACCAAATTAACGAAGCAAAGGACATTCGGGAAAACGCTGAACGTCAAACCGTTGAGAGTGTGGAGCTTTCTTGGAATGCTTATGACATTTTGGGACGTCAGCTGACTTTCTTTAAGCAGCATGTTGAATCAAGCACTCAAACTCGTGATTCATACTTAAAACAATTTAATATTGGTCAGCGTTCATTGCTAGATCTTCTGGATACGGAAAATGAAGTTTTCTCTTCTAAGAACTCAATGATTGCAGCCAAGTATGATTATTTAGTGGCTCAGTATCGCTTGCTTAACGGGATGGGAGAAATGTTGGAATTACTAAACGTTGATCTTGGCTCGTTAGCATCAACAGATCTGAGTATAGAAAACAAAGAGAAGCAGCCTGTGCCGCAATCATAAGAAGTGCTCCAGTTCTTTTATATGAGTGTTGTTGTTTGACGTTACCTGATACTACGTTTGCAATATAAAGGTATCGCCGATAAAATCGCGCGTGCTTGAAGTCTTTGAGAGGGTTGCTGCGAAGCAACCCTTTTTTGTTTATATAGGTCACTATGAAATCACATAAAATTTTACAAGCGCCAGTACCAATGCGCTGGGTCGGGCCTCTGAAAATTTCAGGGCATGTCTTAGATGAGAAACTATCTATTCCTCTCGCGACGTATGAGACGCCGCTTTGGCATTCAGTTGGACGTGGCGCGCGCGTCTCAGTCTTGACAGACGGTATTAAAACAACAGTGGTTGATGAGCGTATGACCCGCTCAATTCTGCTAGAAGCCGATGATGCATTGGCAGCCCACTTATCAGTGGAGTCTATTAGGTCTAGGCGAGATGATTTAAATACGGTGGTATCTACTTCAAGCCGTTTTGCAAAATTAATTGATATGCATAGTCAGATAGTCGGTAATCTTATTTACTTACGCTTAGAGTTTAATACCGGCGATGCATCGGGTCATAACATGGTGACCAATGCCGCTGATAAAATTATTCCGTGGTTGTTGAGCGAATATCCTCAGCTACGTTACTCTTCGATTTCTGGGAATTATTGCTCTGATAAAAAAGCGACGGCTGTTAATGGAATTTTAGGTCGTGGTAAATATGTTGTGAGTGAAATTATGATCTCGCGAGAGTTGTGTGAACGTCGTTTGCTAACAACACCCGAAAAAATTGTTGATTTGAACATTAAAAAGAACCTTATTGGAACAATGATCGCGGGTGGTTTACGAAGTGCAAATGCGCATTTTGCCAATATGCTGTTGGGTTTTTATTTAGCTACAGGGCAGGATGCAGCGAATATTATTGAAGGGTCCCAGGGAATTGTTCACGCCGAAGTGCGTGACGGTGATCTGTACTTTTCCTGTACATTGCCCAATATAATTGTAGGCAGTGTCGGAAATGGTAAAGGGTTAGGGTTTGTTGAAGAAAACCTTGCCAAGCTCGGTTGTAAAGCATCTCGTGAGCCTGGTGAAAATGCGCGCCGTTTAGCTGCCATTTGTGCTGCAACAGTGCTCTGTGGCGAGCTTTCATTGTTAGCGGCTCAAACCAATCCTGGTGAGTTGATGGAAGCGCATCTGAAGTTGGAGCGGTGATGACTGATTCAACGAATGATAGAAAGATTGAGCATATTCGTGCATTTGATCGTGATCCAGCGATAGAAAGAAATGCACGCTATTTTGATCGAATTCATTTGTTACATCGAGCGCTGCCTGAAATAGATTTGGCAGATGTTAATCCATCAATGCAAATTTTTGGTAAAACATTGAGCTTCCCCTTGCTGATTTCTTCCATGACAGGAGGAAATCATGACCTCGTTAGAAAAATTAATACTAATTTGGCCATTGCTGCCGAGCATTGCGGTGTGGCGTTAGCTGTCGGCTCGCAGAGGGTTATGTTTGTTGATGATCAGGCGCGAAGTAGCTTTGAGTTACGTCAGCATGCACCAACAACTGTATTGATTAGTAATGTAGGTGCTGTACAACTAAATTATGGATTCTCCCAGATAGAGTGTCAGCAGGCCGTTGATGTATTAGGTGCGGATGCCCTGTATCTGCATTTGAACCCATTACAAGAAGCGGTGCAGCCCGAAGGGGATACTGACTTTAAAGGGTTAGCGGCCAAGATTGCTCAAGTCTGTAGTGGTGTGTCGGTACCTGTTATGCTCAAAGAAGTGGGTGCCGGCTTGTCTCCTGCCGATGTTCAGTTAGGTTTGCAAGCGGGTGTTTCCCATTTTGATATTGCTGGTACAGGTGGTACATCATGGAGTCGTATAGAGCATCAACGTAGGTTAAAGAAGGGTGATGACCTTGGGCTTACCTTTCAAGACTGGGGACTTCCAACACCATTAGCATTAAAGTTAATGGCTCCATATCAAGCACAAGCGACTTTTGTATCCAGTGGTGGTGTTAGGGATGGGATTGATATGGTGAAATCTGTTATACTCGGCGCCTCAATTTGTGGAGTGGCGGCTCCTTTATTACATCCCGCCATGGAGTCGGCGGAAGCTGTTATAGATGTGATAGAGCGATTACGTCGGGAGTTTGTAACAGCGATGTTTTTACTTGGAATGCCTGATGTGGCGTCGTTATTCAGGAACGAGTCTCTTATTCTTGAAGAGCGTTGAGGAACATATTCAAATATGTCATCTGTTGGTATCGATCAAATTAGTTTTTATACGTCAAATTATTTTCTTGATTTGAGAACATTGGCTAAGGTCCAGGAGACCGACCCTGATAAGTATTATCAAGGCATTGGCCAAGAGAAAATGAGTATGGCTGCTCACGATGAAGACATCGTGACTATGGCTGCAAATGCAGCTTATCCGCTGGTGCAAAGTGGTGAAGCAGAGCAGGTTTCTACACTGCTATTTGCAACCGAAACCGGTATCGATCAATCTAAAGCTGCAGGCATTTATGTTCACCGTTTATTGGGGTTGAATAATAATTGCCGTGTAGTTGAGTTAAAGCAAGCGTGCTATAGCGCAACTGCGGCTATTCAAATGGCATGTGCCCTCGTTGCTAGACAACCGGAAAAGAAAGTTTTAGTTATCGCTTCAGATATTGCGCGTTATGACCTAAATACACCTGGCGAAGCAACGCAGGGATGTGGTGCTGTTGCTATGATGGTGACGGCTCAACCACGTGTGCTGGAAATAGACCCTGAAGTGGGTAATTATGCCGAAGATGTCATGGATTTCTGGCGACCCAACTACCGTAAAACTGCGTTGGTTGATGGTAAGTACTCGACAAAAATTTATCTCAAAGCATTGAAAAAAGCGTGGGAAGACTTTCGAGAGAGTAGTTCTTTAACGTTCAATGACTTTGCGCATTTCTGTTACCATCTTCCTTTTAGTCGTATGGCGCAAAAAGCGCATCAGCATTTGGCTAAAGCGAATAAAAGCGAGCTAGATGCGAGCGGTTTGGAACAGCAAATAGCTGATACTTTGTCTTATAACCGAATCATCGGTAATAGCTATACTGCTTCTATGTATATAGGTTTGTCATCGCTATTGGAAAACAGTCAGGACAATCTTGCTGAAAAACGTATTGGGTTTTTCAGTTACGGCTCTGGCTGTGTCGCTGAATTTTTTTCAGGTAAAGTGGTTGACGGTTATCAAGAGTGCTTATTTAAAGAGCAACACCGTGAAATGTTAGATAAACGTCAAGAAGTCACTTATGACGAATACTTGAATCTTTATAAGGCCCCCGACCCTAAAGATGGTGAAGCTCATACCATACCATCTGATACGCAGGGGCGTTTTCGCCTTGCTGCTATTTCTCACCATAAGCGTGAATATGTAGCTATTTGATGCGTGCTTGTGCTCCGGGAAAAATTATACTGAGTGGAGAGCACTCTGTTGTCTACGGAGCTCAAGCTGTTGCGGTTGCTATCCAAAAGCACACAACCGTAAGTTTTAAACCACTTACAGAAAGTAACACCATTAATACCTTGTTTGCAGGTATCTCTTCCGGTGTTCATTACCCTTTGCATGCGCTGGGTTCTCTGAAAGAGAAGCTAGACTCTCGTTTTGAATCTTTTGCTCAGGGCTTGCTTCCTATTCAAAATATTCTGACAAAGCCTGATGACCTTTTAATGTATACCTTGTCGTCGTTGGTGCACCATCTTCCTGTTCCTGGGCGTGCTTCCACGCAAAGTTACTTACCATTACCGGGGCGACTTTCTAGTACAACAGAATTGCCACTGGGTTCTGGGATGGGATCTTCTGCTTCAGCAATCGCAGCAACTTTAGTTCTTTTCGAACGTTTGCTTGAAAAGCCATTAGGTGCAGATCAGCGTTTTGAAATGGTAAGGTTTTGTGAGCGTCTACAGCATGGTCGTGGTAGTGCAATTGATGCAGCAGCAGTTACTTATGGCGGTATTAATCACATTCAAAACGGCATCGTAAGTCAGCTTAATATTAGTTTAGGTGAAGGCTGGTATTGGGTATTTACAGGAAAGCCGCAAGTAAGTACCGGTGAGTGTGTTCAGCATGTAAGAAGCCGTTTCGAAAACGATAAACAATTGTGGAATGACTTTTCACATGTGACGGCTACCTTGATAAGCCAGCTGGCTGAACCATCAGCGGTAATAGAATGTGTTAAAGAAAATCATCGTTTGTTATGTCAAATAGGCGTGGTACCTGATTCTGCAAAAGCACTGGTTCAGCGAATAGATGTTTGTGGTGGTGCGGCTAAAATCAGTGGAGCAGGTGCACATAAAGGAGAGGCCGGCGGTTTAGTGCTAGCTTATCTTCCTGACTCGGTAGTAAATACGTTGATGGGCGAGTTTCCTCAATATCTATGGGGAAAAGTTGAGGAGGATACATTAGGTGCACGTTACATCGGTGATTAAAGTGACGGCACCCGGCAGCATTATGCTGATGGGTGAGCATGCAGTATTATTTGGCCATAGAGCTATAGCGTGCGCGGTTGATAAGCGTATACAGGTAACGCTGATACCTAGAACTGATAGAACGGTGTTGATACGCTCTAGCATTGCAGATTACCGTTCTAGCCTTGATGATTTGAAGATGGATCAGCGACTAAGCTTTGTTCTCTTTGCTATTGAGCAAGTGGCTGAAGATCTGTCGTGTGGGTTTGAGCTGGATATCCAGTCTGAATTTTCTCATACAGTCGGGTTAGGTTCTTCAGCGGCCGTTACCACAGCGGTGGTGAAGGCTATTTCTGAGTATCGCCAAGAAAATCTAACCAAGCGTCAGTTATTCGATCGATCATTGGCGGTTGTTCATGGTGTCCAAGGGCGTGGCTCTGGCACCGATCTAGCTGCAAGCGTGTATGGCGGGTTAATCGGTTACACGATTGAGCCGCGACATATCTCTGCACTCAATGGTTTGCTTCCTATTACTTTATTCTATTCAGGTTATAAAACGAAAACGCCTGACGTGTTGGCGATTGTTGCAGAAAAAATGGAGGCTCTTCCTGATTTATATACGGCTATTTATCGACTAATGAATGACACAACTATTAAGGCTGAAGATGCTATCCAGAAACAAAACTGGGAAGCGCTCGGGTTATTAATGAATATGTATCAAGGGTTAATGGATGCGTTGGGTGTCAATGACTCGGTCCTGTCTGAAATTATTTATACATTGCGCCAATCGGAAAATATTTTTGGTGCGAAAATTTCAGGTTCTGGATTGGGTGATTGTGTCATTGCATTAGGTGTAGATGATTCTCTAGTGTTGCCGTATGAAGCGATCCCGGTAGCCGTTAGTGGAGTAGGGGTTGAGTGTTATGTTGATCGATAATTTCAAAAAATCTGATGTTGTTGCTCGTTATTTACCCAAAAAACTAGTATCAATCGATCATGCAGAAGCCTTTGCGCCTAGTAATATTGCGCTTTGTAAATACTGGGGGAAACGGCAGAGTGAACTAAATCTGCCGGTAAATTCGAGCTTATCGATTTCATTGGCGCATTTGGGAACACGTACACAAATACGCCCTTCTCAAACGGGTGAAGATCAGGTCATGCTTAATGGGCAGTTGTTGCCCGTCGAGTCCCCCTTTGCCAGTAAAGTAATCTCTTTTGTCGATTTATTTCGAAGAGAAAGTTCTTACCCGTTAGTGATTGATACTCGAAATAATATTCCTACCGCAGCAGGCTTGGCTTCTTCAGCATCAGGCTTTGCTGCTTTGACCTTAGCAATTAATCAGTATTTTAAGTTGCAGCTTCCTGATTCGGTGCTTTCGGCATTTGCGCGCATGGGCAGTGGTAGTGCTTCACGTTCTATTTATACCGGTTTTGTAGAGTGGCGAATGGGGCGGCAAGAAGATGGGATGGATAGTCATGCTTTTCCTTTAGACGTTATTTGGCCAGATTTGAGAGTTGGTTTGGTTAAAGTGAGCACTGCAGCTAAAGCGGTGGACTCACGTTCTGGAATGAAACGAACGGTAGAAACAGCTAGTTTATATCAGAGCTGGCCAGCGCAGGCCGCTCAAGATTTAGAGAAAATACATCAGGCATTGAGTGAGGGAAGTTTTTCTCAATTAGGTGCAGTTGCAGAGCATAATGCCATGTCGATGCACGCGACAATGATTGCTTCATGGCCTCCATTGCTTTATTGGCAGCCAGATTCAGTTGTCGCCATGCAAAAGATATGGGCATTGCGAGAGGCGGGTGTTGAGGTGTACTTTACTATGGATGCGGGGCCGAATTTAAAGTTGCTATTCCAAGAGAAAAACCAAACACTTCTTGAAACTGAATTCTCTGGGCTTGAGGTCGTTACTCCATTTGTTGAGAGCGGGTCTTTAAGCACTTCTACAGCAACGGTTAAAAAGTCTTCATAGCTTCATAAATGAACTCCATTTTTGGCTTCGTTTTAACACGTCATCAACAAGATCAGCCCAACGGTATTGAGCTTAGGTACTGGGTTAAAACTGAACAGGGGACTTCTCTTGTCAGTATCGCTGGGCAAGAATCGGTATTCTTCGTTCATGATGAATCTATTGAAGCAGCTAACGATTGCCTTCAAGCGTTAGATGGTTGGCGGCTCGAGAAAGTTAAATTAAATGATCTTGAGCAGCGCGGTGTACATGGTCTTTATTGTTTTTCTTTAAGAATACAGCGCGAAGTGATTGAGCGTTTAGCGCTGGCGTCTATTCCTATGATGGAAGAAGATATTCGCCCAGTGGACCGTTTCTTGATGGAGCGTTTTATCTTTGGTGGTGTAGAAGTTATCTATCATTCTACTTCCGCGCTGTCTTCGTCTTCAGTACCTCGTTTAAAGCCTTATGATTTTCCAGTTCAGCTCAAGGTCTTGTCGGTTGATCTTGAAACCACCATGCAAGCAGATTGTATTCATTCCATTGGTCTGTACGGTGCTGGTCTGTCTTTAGTGTTGATGCGGGGTAAAGGCGAAGATACTGACACATTGCGTTTTTATCCAGATGAAAGAACGCTACTGCAAGCGTTTGTACGTCAAGTAGCACGATATGATCCCGATATTTTTATCGGTTGGAATGTGATTGGATTTGATTTTCGTGTGCTGGCTGAGCGTGCCGGTAAACTCAAAGTGCCTTTACGTTTAGGGCGTGATGAGCAGCCCTTACGAGTAGTACAGTCTGAGTTGGGTAAGTGGTATGTGAGGCTTGAAGGGCGTTTAGTAATTGACGGTATCGACACGCTTAAAGGTGCCACATTTCATTTTGAAAGCTATTCGCTTGAGTATGTGTCACAGAAATTATTTAAACGTGGGAAATTGATTCATCAGGCTAATGATAGAGGGGCTGAAATTCAACGCCTCTATCGTGAAGATAAACCAGCGCTGGCACGCTATAACCTAGAAGACTGTAAGTTAGTTCAGGATATTTTCGACGAAACAAAGCTAATGGAATACCTGATAGAGCGGACGCGTTTAACGGGTCTGTCTTTAGATAAGGTGGGTGGTTCTGCTGCGGCTTTTGACTTTCAATATCTACCTAGGCTGCACCGGCGAGGCTATGTAGCGCCTGAGTATGCCTCAGGAGCTCGTGGTATGGATGTACCGGGTGGCTATGTCATGGATTCTCAGCCAGGTCTATATCATCATGTTTTAGTACTGGATTTTAAAAGCCTATATCCGAGCATTATCCGCACCTTTAAGATTGATCCAGCAGGCTTGGCAGATGGGTTTAAGCCACAGGCGAATGATGATGATCTTATTCCGGGATTTAACGGTGCGATCTTCAGTAAAGATACTGCGATTCTGCCAACTATTATCGAAGAGCTATGGGCTGCACGTGATCAGGCTAAAAAGAATAATAACAAGTCGTTGTCTCAAGCTATAAAAATCATTATGAATTCTTTTTATGGTGTATTGGGCTCCAACGTTTGTCGGTTTTTTGATCAGCGTTTAGCAGGCTCCATTACATTGCGTGGCCATCAAATATTACAACAAACACGTGATGAAATTGAGCGTGTTTTTGGATATCGAGTGATTTACGGAGATACAGATTCGGTATTTGTTTTGCTGGGCGAGGGCTGCTCAGATGCCGATCTAAAAGGTAAGGCGCTGGCGGAGTATTTAAATAACTGGTGGTCGGAGCAAGTGCAGCAGCGTTTTAATACAGAAAACTATCTTGAGCTGGAATATGAAACGCATTTTAGCCGTTTTCTTATGCCGCGTATGAGACATTCAGAAAAGGGTAGCAAGAAGCGCTATGCGGGTTTACAGCAGCTACCCGATGGCGAGTCGCTATTAGTGTTTAAAGGGTTAGAGAATGTGCGCTCTGACTGGACGCCTTTGGCCCGCAATATTCAGCAACGTTTATATGAAGCAGTATTTCGTGATCAGCCTTATCAGATTTTCCTAAAACAGTTAGTTGTTGATTTGCGGGAAGGGCGGTTAGATGATCAACTAGTGTATAGGCGTCGCTTGCGTCAGCCCTTGGATGCTTATGTACGAATGAAACCACCGCATGTGCAGGCAGCTCTAAAAGCAGAAAAATATTGGCTGCAACGTGATCTTAAAAGCCCGTATCAGCCTGGGCATCATGTTAGTTATGTGATGACAGTCAGTGGGCCTGAGCCGGTTGAGCAGGTACGCTCGCCTATTGATTATGAGCACTATGTAGAGAAGCAGTTAGTGCCTGTAATAGATGCTATCTTGTGCTTTAAAGAAGAGTCCCTTGGTGCCTTAATTGATACGCAGCAAGACCTGTTTAGCTGACGTTTAACCATTTTAATAAGGTATCAGCACAGCTTTTTCGTACCAGTATTTCATAATTATCAGCCGCTTCTACTGATTGGATTTGGATATCACCTTGCTGAAGTTTTTCCAAACTAGCTTGGCGGTAGTCAGTGCTATCGGTGCGAAACTCCTGAGTATTGCTGGAGTTGAGTAAATAGGTAAGTGCAGCCTCGTTAAGGCGTGCCGTTAGCTTATTATCATGCTCATTGAGTGTTATGTCTTGTCCCCATATTTCTACTAATAGCTGCTCAAGAGGCGCTTGCTCGCCTGGGGAGCGTAGGATTAACCAACGGTTGTGATCTAGCCATAAAATAACAAGCTGACCAAAGCAGCTTATACGGCATGCGCTTAAGGGTTGTTTGACACCCAGCATATCGCCGACAGCAATTAATAGCGCTGTATCATCAGGGTCTGAATCTAACTGTAGCTCGCCAATAAATGAGCGTTCATGTACAACGATGCTTTGTAAGCGATTTTCCTGATTAACGTGTGTTCCTATGGTGATATGCACTAAAGGATTCATTGGCGCAGGGCTCGTGCTTTCATGCATGTTGCTCTCCAGGAAGATGCTAGTTGGGCTTTGTTGATACACTTTATTAATACAAGGTGTGCTGAAAAGGGTCGCGGTAAAACTTACCGCGACCTGTTTTTATAACGGTTAAAAGATTAACTGTTATAAAGAGTTACGCTATTAAAACTTATCCACGATAGTAGCGTTGTTCTATAAACGGCATGCGTGACACAGTCATAGGTAGTTTTTTACCACGAACTTCAGCGAAGATTTGAGTGTCTAGCTTGCTGAATGCTGTTTCTACATAACCCATAGCAACAGGCGCTTCGATAGTAGGGCCGTAAGTTCCGCTGGTCACAACACCGATCTTATTGCCTTCAGTATCAAATAGCTCAGCACCTTCACGAATAGGCGCACGGCCTTCGCCTAATAAACCAACGCGCTTGCGCGTCCAATCTTTATTAGTGATTTGGTTTAATATTATATCTGCACCAGGGAAGCCGCCTGCACGCTCTCCGGTAGCGCGACGACAGGGTGAAATAGCCCAGATCAAGCTGCCTTCTAGCGGTGTGGTAGAGTTGTCTAAATCATGTCCATACAAACAAAGGCCGGATTCTAAACGTAGTGAATCACGTGCGCCTAAACCAATTGCTTCAATTTCTGGTTGGTCTAAAAATAAACGTACCAAACGATCAGCGTCAGCAGAAGGGATAGAAATTTCGTAGCCATCTTCACCGGTATAACCTGAACGCGAAATAATGCAGTCAACACCGTCGATGCTTAATTCACGAGAGTCCATAAATACCATGCTAGCAACTTCTGGTTGAATGCGTGCCAGTGCTGTAGCGGCTGTAGGGCCTTGAATAGCAATAAGTTCGCGATCATCTAATACTTCTAGCTCAATGCCATCGCCTAGGTTGGCGCGCATGTGAGCAATATCTTGTTCTTTGCAGGCTGCATTAACAACAACATAGATCCAATCGCCGTAATTAGCGACCATTAGGTCATCCATGATGCCGCCATCTGGGTTGGTGAACAGAGCGTAACGCTGTTTGCCTACAGGTAAATCAATAATATCAACAGGTACGAGTGTTTCAAGAGCTGCCGCCGCATTGGCGCCAGTCAGTTTTACTTGGCCCATGTGGGAAACATCAAATAGGCCTGCTTGGGTGCGGGTGTGGAGATGTTCTTTTTTAACACCTAGCGGGTACTGAACTGGCATTTCGAAGCCAGCAAATGGCACCATTTTTGCGCCGAGCTCAACATGCAGGTCAAACAGAGCGGTTTTATTTAGATTACCTGATTGAATCTCAGCCATTTTTAATTCTCCACAAATCTTTTAGTAAACAATATTGGGTTTGTATATGGGTGTTACTTAGTCGTAATTTGGGGTGTCGCTTTACAGGGTGGTTAACTTGTTATTCAAGTGCTTCCACTGTTTGATAAGAAAAGTAGAGGGAGTGTGTGCTCCCTCTAGGTATCACTTATAGCGAGTTAGCTGCTTTATCGCGATTGAAAAATTCACGAGTCAACCTGAACACAACTGGGCTAAGAAGAGCTAGCGCAATTAAGTTCGGGATAGCCATCATGGCATTCAGGGTATCTGCTAGTAGCCAGATAAAATCTAGACTTACACCTGCACCAACAGGTACAGCAAGGATCCAAAGAACGCGGTATGGAGTAATTGCTTTAACACCAAATAGGAACTCAATACAGCGTTCGCCGTAGAAAGACCAACCTATGATGGTCGTGAAAGCAAAGATAGCCAATGCAATAGCAACTAGGTAGTTACCTACACCCGGTAGAGCCTGAGCGAATGCTGCAGAGGTTAATGCAGCACCTGATACACCCGAAGTCCACTCACCTGATGTGATGATTACCAAACCAGTGATAGAGCAGATGATAAGCGTATCAATAAACGTACCCAGCATTGCTACTAAGCCCTGACGAACGGGGTCTTTAGTTTGCGCTGCTGCGTGAGCGATAGGGGCAGAACCCAAACCTGCTTCGTTAGAGAATATACCACGAGCCACACCAAAGCGGATTGCCATCCAAACAGCAGCACCTGCAAAGCCACCTTCAGCCGCAGAACCGGTAAATGCATGAGTGAATACAAGGTCAAGAGCGGCAGGGATTGCGTCAGCGTTAATCGCTAGAACAACCAGGCCTGCACCTAAGTAGGCGATAGCCATTAAAGGTACTAGAGCACCCGCAACACTACCGATACGTTTTATACCACCAACAAGTACGGCACCTACGAGCACCATTAAGATGAGGCCGGTTACCCAGATGTTAACACCGAAGTTAGCTTGTAAGACGTCAGCAACGGAGTTGGACTGTACAGTGTTACCAATACCAAAGGCAGCAACAGCGCCAAAGATAGCAAACATTGTACCTAACCAAGCCCATTTAGCGCCTAAACCGTTTTTGATGTAGTACATTGGGCCGCCGACGTGACGGCCTTCTTCATCTACTTCGCGGTATTTGACAGCTAGAACGGCTTCTGAGTATTTAGTGGCCATACCGACAAGAGCAGTACACCACATCCAGAAAAGAGCACCAGGTCCACCAAGGAATACGGCTGTTGCCACACCTGCGATGTTACCCGTACCTACGGTTGCAGAAAGAGCAGTCATTAGAGCTTGGAATGGTGATATTTCACCTTCTTTCTCTTCGCCTTTCTTAGTATTGCGGCCTTCAAAAAGTAGCTTGAAGCCAGTTCCGAGTTTTAGGATAGGCATTAAGCGCAGTCCAAGCATCAGAAATAATCCGACACCTAGAATGAGAACCAGCATCATTGGCCCCCATACGATGCTATTAATGTCACCTATTAAGGAAGTTAGCATTTCCATCTATTAGTCACCTCACAATTTATTTTTATAGTCGACTGGTGAGTCCAGTTCATTATTTGGAAACATATCTCACTTATGTGAAATAAGTTTCCAATAGGAAACGAATTTATCTTATCGTGATCAAGCATGCAACACCAAAATAGTAATCCCGGCTGTTTGTAAGCGACCTTGATTTATCTATTTGCGGTGATAAGAGACAAAAGCCTAGAAAAATCATATAGATGCTATATAGGTATAAAATTATAAGTTTCCAATAGGAAATTTATTTTGATTTCAGGAAACAAAGTTGCTAATCTAAATTGAAATCAGTGGTTCAGAACCCCTTGTTGTTCGTATAACGATAAAAATAAAAGTGGAGACAGCACGATGGCGTTGAGTATTTTTGATCTGTTTAAAATTGGCATCGGGCCATCTTCTTCTCATACAGTGGGCCCGGTGGTTGCGGCTAATCGGTTTCTTGCAGAGTTGCAAGAGCGTGCGCAACTAGATCAGGTAAGCTCTGTTAAAGTCGGCTTGTATGGTTCGTTAGCAATGACAGGTAAAGGGCACGCGACAGATATCGCAGTGATGATTGGATTGATGGGTGAGAAGCCAGACTTGGTTGACCCAAATAAAGTACCCGACTATATAGAAGAGATTCGTTCTTCAGGTGTGCTCAAGTTAGCAGGCCATAAATTCATTCCTTTTATTAAAGAACAGCATATTCCTTTTCATTTTGGGGTTTCACTGCCTAAGCATCCTAATGGTATGCGTTTTCAGGCATTTGATGATGCCGGCATTATTCTACATGAAGGTATTTTCTACTCGGTGGGTGGTGGTTTTGTTTTAAGTGACGCTGAAACAGACGAAAACGGTAAAGGAAACGCAGCCGTAACGGTTGACTTAAAGTATCCATTTGAAAACAGTTCTCAACTTGTGAGTTATGCTGAAGATGCGGGCATAACGATTGCTGATGTTGTGATTCAAAACGAAGCTGCATGGCGCACCGAACAGGAGATCCATGATGGATTGATGCGCTTGTGGCAAGTAATGAATGACTGCATTAAACGTGGCTGTGAGCAAACCGGTGAGTTACCTGGAGGTTTAGGCATTAAGCGCCGTGCTCACGGTATGCGTCAAGAACTTATCGAGAACCCAGAAAATAGCTTAAAAGACCAGTTAACCGTTATTGATTGGATCAATCTTTATGCAATGGCTGTTAATGAAGAAAATGCAGCGGGTGGTCGTGTAGTAACAGCACCAACAAATGGAGCCGCTGGCGTAATTCCTGCTGTGTTGGCTTATTATGTACGTTTTGTGCCAGGCAGCAATGACGAAGGCATTAAGCAGTTCTTAGCAACAGCCGCGGCTATCGGTATGCTTTATAAGAAGAATGCATCTATTTCTGCTGCAGAAGTAGGTTGTCAGGGTGAAATCGGCGTTGCCTGTTCTATGGCAGCTGGCGCTTTATGTGCAGTGATGGGTGGCAATAATCAGCAAGTAGAAAATGCTGCTGAAATTGGCATGGAGCATAACCTCGGATTAACGTGCGATCCAATTGGTGGCTTAGTACAAGTGCCTTGTATTGAACGTAATACGATGGGAGCGCTAAAGGCGGTAAACGCATCGCGTTTAGCGCTTCGTGGTACCGGTGAACAGCATGTCTCTTTGGATAGCGTTATCGAAACGATGCGTCAAACCGGGGTCGACATGCAGGATAAATACAAAGAAACATCGACAGGCGGTTTAGCTGTCAATGTCGTAGCGTGTTAATTAAAAACTTCAAACAAGAGAATAAAAATATGAGCCTTACCGATTTGTACAGCGATGCTGCACATGCTGACTTTTTTACTCGCGATCTTGCACAGAGCGATAGCGCTATTACTGCGGCAGTCGATGAAGAGTTCGATCGTCAAGATAACCAGATTGAATTGATTGCTTCTGAAAACATCGTATCTAAAGCGGTTATGCAGGCACAAGGTACCGTGCTGACTAACAAGTACGCTGAAGGTTACCCGGGTCGTCGTTATTACGGTGGTTGTGAGTTTGTTGATAAAGCAGAATCACTGGCAATTGATCGTGCAAAAAAACTATTTAACTGTGAGTACATCAATGTACAGCCTCATTCAGGTGCTCAGGCGAATGGTGCAGTCTTTATGGCGCTACTACAGCCAGGCGATACTATTTTAGGTATGTCTTTGGATGCTGGTGGACATTTAACACACGGTGCGCGTCCAGCTCAATCTGGTAAATGGTTTAATGCTGTTCAGTACGGTGTTGCTGAAAATACTCTGCGAATCGATTATGATGCGGTTGAAAAATTAGCTGTTGAGTGTCAGCCGAAACTTATCGTTGCTGGTGGCTCTGCTATTCCACGTGAAATCGACTTTGCACGTTTTCGTGAAATAGCCGATAAAGTCGGTGCATACCTGATGGTAGACATGGCTCACATTGCAGGCTTGGTAGCGAGTGGCGTTCATCCTAGCCCACTGCCACATGCGCATGTGGTAACAACGACTACGCATAAAACTTTGCGTGGGCCGCGTGGTGGTATGGTTTTATCGAACGACCTTGATTTAGGTAAGAAAATTAATTCAGCTGTTTTCCCTGGTTTACAGGGTGGGCCACTCATGCACGTAATTGCAGCAAAAGCGGTTGCTTTTGGTGAAGCGCTACAGCCTGAGTTTTCTGCTTATATTGATCGTGTGGTAGCTAACGCTAAAGTGTTGGCAGAAGTGATGATTGAACGCGGTTGCGCTGTAGTAACTGGCGGAACAGATACTCACTTGATGCTGGTTGACCTGCGCCCCAAAGGCTTGAAAGGTAATCAGGTTGAGGATGCACTAGAGCGTGCAGGTATTACCTGTAACAAAAATGGTATTCCTTTTGATTCTGAAAAGCCGATGGTAACGTCGGGTATTCGTCTGGGAACACCTGCAGGTACAACACGTGGCTTTGGTGTAGAAGAATTTCGTCTGATTGGTAATCTGATCAATGACGTGCTGGATGGTCTTGTTGCCAATCCAGAAGGTAATGCAGAAGTAGAAAAAGCGGTGTGTGCTCAGGTAACTGAGTTGTGCCAGCGTTTCCCGCTTTACCGTTAATAGCAACATCGCTAAGTAAGCATAAATTATTTAATAGGCAGATGGGCTGTATAGGCAGTTCATCTGATACTGATTATTAAGATAGGAAATATCATCATGAGTAGTGTTCCAGCAAACTTGAAATATACAGCTTCACACGAATGGGTTCTGGATAATGGTGACGGTACCGTTACTATTGGTATTACTGACCATGCTCAAGAATTATTAGGTGATGTAGTTTTTGTTGAAGTCCCAGAAGTAGGTCGCGCTGTTGAAAAAGGCGAAGAGTTCTCTTTGGTTGAGTCAGTAAAAGCGGCATCAGATATCTATTCTCCAGTTAGCGGTGAAGTTGTTGCTGTTAACGAACTGCTTGAAGATGCACCTGAAACAATTAATGAATCTGCATTTGAAGATGGCTGGATAGCTAAAGTTAAGCTTTCTGACACAGCAGAACTAGACGATATGCTAGATGCTGTAGCGTATGAAGCTAATGTAGGCGAAGAGGGGTAAGACGCACGTGGAAAAACGTACTCTGAGTGAACTCGAACAGAAAAATGATTTTACACGCCGTCATATTGGCCTTCAAGGTGAAGACCAGCAAGCGATGCTGGAAAGTCTTGGTGTCTCTTCTCTGGAAGAATTGATCACACAAACTGTGCCTGATTCAATTCGTCTAGATGATGCGCTAGATATGGCAGATTCTGAAACAGAAGTAGAAGCACTGGCTTACCTGAAGTCATTAGCGGTGCAGAATAAGGTTAATAAATCTTACATTGGTATGGGCTATCACAATACGCTAGTGCCAAATGTTATTCTGCGTAATGTGTTGGAAAATCCAGGTTGGTATACGGCTTATACGCCTTATCAGCCAGAGATCGCTCAGGGCCGTTTGGAGTCATTGCTTAACTTCCAGCAAGTGGTAATGGATTTGACGGGTATGGACTTGGCAAATGCCTCCATGCTTGACGAAGCTACGGCTGCGGCTGAAGCAATGGCGCTGTGCAAACGCTCTAACCGTAAGAAAACTAATACCTACTTTGTGGCTGACGATGTTCATCCGCAAACCATTGACGTTATCAAAACGCGTGCTGAATACTTTGGTTTTGATGTGGTGGTTGCGCCGCATTCTGAACTGTCAGAGCATGATGTATTTGGTGCTCAATTACAGTACCCAGGTACGTTTGGTGACATTACAGATATCCAGTCATTGATCGCAAAAGCAAAAGAGCAAAAAGCTATGGTGGCAGTTGCCGCTGACCCAATGGCTTTGATTCTGCTTAAATCACCTGGCGAGTTAGGTGCAGACGTTGTGTTGGGTTCTACTCAGCGCTTTGGTGTACCAATGGGCTTTGGTGGTCCGCATGCTGCATTCTTTGCATCTAGTGATAAGCTAAAGCGTTCTGTTCCTGGTCGTATTATTGGTGTATCCGTTGATTCACGCGGTAACCAAGCACTACGTATGGCGATGCAAACACGCGAGCAGCACATTCGTCGTGACAAAGCGACGTCAAACATCTGTACAGCACAAGCACTGCTAGCCAACATGGCAAGCTTCTACACGGTTTATCATGGCCCAGATGGCTTGAAAACTATTGCAGAACGTATCCATCGTTTGACGGCTATTTTAGCCACTGGCTTAAAAGGTAAAGGTGTTCAGGGTAACGACAGCTACTTTGATACATTAACGTTGAATGTTGCTGGTAAACAGGATGCTATTTATCAGTCAGCACTAGATAAAGGCTGCAACTTACGCCGTATCGGTACTGATAAGTTAGGCGTTAGCTTGGACGAAACAACGACGGCTGCGGATGTAGCTGAGTTGTTTGATATATTCCTAGGTGATGGCCACGGCCTAGACGTTGCTGCTATTGATGCAGGTGTTGCTTCTGGCGATACAGGTATTACTGATGCACAACGCCGTGAAGATGCTATTCTGACCCATCCGGTATTTAACAGCTATCACTCTGAAACAGATATGCTGCGTTACCTGAAAAAGCTAGAAAACAAAGACTACTCATTGGTTCACGGTATGATCCCACTGGGTTCTTGTACCATGAAACTAAACGCAACTGCTGAGATGTTACCGATTACATGGCCTGAATTTGCGAACATCCATCCGTTCGCACCTGATGATCAAGTACAGGGCTATCACGCAATGTTGCAGGAACTTGAAGAGCAGCTAGTAGAAATTACTGGCTACGATAAAGTTTCTTTACAGCCTAACTCCGGTGCATCCGGCGAATACGCTGGCTTGCTAGCTATTCGTAAGTATCAGGAATCTATTGGTGAAGGGCATCGTAATGTTTGCCTAATCCCATCATCAGCTCACGGTACTAACCCAGCATCTGCTGCCATGATGGATATGAAAATCGTTGTCACTAAGTGTGATGAAAAAGGTAACGTTGATGTTGCAGATCTAGCTGAAAAAGCTGAACTGCATGCAGAAAACCTATCTACCTTGATGATTACATATCCATCAACTCACGGTATCTATGAAGAAGATATCGTTGAGATCTGCTCACTCATCCATAAGTTTGGTGGTCAGGTATACATGGACGGTGCCAACATGAACGCGCAGGTAGGCATTTCTAAGCCTGGCGTTATCGGCTCTGATGTATCGCATCTTAACTTGCATAAAACCTTTGCTATCCCGCATGGCGGTGGTGGTCCTGGTATGGGTCCTATTGGTGTTAAAAGCCATTTGGCACCTTTCCTGCCAAACCATAAGGTAACAGCAGTACAGGGTTCTGAGTCTAACGTGGGTGCTGTTTCTGCAACCCCGTATGGTTCAGGTGCAATCCTGCCAATCAGCTATATGTACAACCGTTTGCTGGGTAAATCTGGTCTTAAAGCGTCCACGCAGAATGCAATTCTGGGTGCAAACTATATGACCGAGAAGTTGGCTGAGCATTATCCGATTCTTTTCCGTGGTCGTAACAATAAAGTTGCACACGAATGTATCGTTGATATTCGCCCAATCAAAGAAGCTTCAGGTATCACAGAAGAAGATATTGCTAAGCGTTTAATGGACTATGGTTTCCATGCGCCAACGATGTCTTTCCCTGTGGCAGGCACCTTGATGATTGAGCCAACTGAATCCGAATCAAAAGCTGAGCTAGATCGCTTCATTGAAGCAATGGTCATGATTCGTCAGGAAGTTGCAAAAGTACAAAGCGGTGAGTGGACGTTGGAAGATAATCCACTGCACAACGCACCACATACTATGGCTGATATTACAGCGGCTGAATGGGGGCGTGCATACTCTCGTGAAGAGGCTGTATTCCCAACCACGGCAACACGTCAGAACAAGTTCTGGCCTGCTGTAAACCGTGTAGATAATGTATACGGTGATCGTAACTTTATTTGCTCTTGTCCCGGTATTGAAACATACGAAGACTAGGCGCAAATCGATTACTTGTATCATTTCAAGTAATCATCGGTAGCGATGTAAAACACTTTTAAAGCAAAAGACCTTTCGCGGCTATCACCTTTGGTGATGGCCGTTTTTTTATATAAGAAGCAATTTTCTGTAGTGTTCTCTTTGAGATCTTATTTTTTATTGATAGGTGCTATTCAGTTCCGGAACGAACGGGCCCCGGGCCAACTCCCATAACGCGTTTAAAAGCCTTGGAAAAGGATGATTCACTTTCATAGCCACAGCGTAAGGCCGCATCCAAAGTAGTGATGCCTTCATCTGCTAACCAGCGATATGCCTGGGTCATGCGCCATTGTGTTAAGTAGTCCATCGGCGATTGCTCAACAACCTCTTTGAATAGGCTAGAAAAGGCTGAGCGAGACATAGATGCAGCACAGGAAAGCTCATCCAAACTTAAGCGTTGGCTGCAGTCCTGTTGGTGTATTAATTCCATAGCGGCATTTAGTTGTGGATGAGCAAAGGCTGCAAATACACCATTGGTCACATCAAGATGGCTTCTCACCAATAAATAAAATAGGCAGTCAGATAGACGGTTTAAGAGCACATTAGTATGCTGGTTTGATCCGCGTGACTCTTCTAAAATCAATTCAACAATACGCCCAATAGCATTCTTATCGTTATGCCGAACGACAATTAGCTTAGGCATTTGTTTAACTAATTTTTCAAATATAGGGTGTTGGTGTGCAAAGTTTCCGCAGACCAAGCCCGTAGACTCTTCCTCTACGGCTTGCGTCATGGGCAAGGCTTCGGTTGTATTTACTGAAAGGTTGCTGCTTAGTAGGTTGGTTACACAGTGCTGCGCATCAGAAGGCATAAATACGGCATCACCTTCGTTGAGCTCAATGGCTTCGCCATCAAACTTGAAAAAGCACTTTCCTCTAGAAACCACATGAAATGTCATTTTCTGAGATCCAGAGGTATCTACCGCCCAGTCGCCACAGTACTGGCCATTGTGATGCACATTGGCCTCAATTCTTAAGGTATCAAGTAGTTGGTTTATAGCATTCATAGACGATCGGACATAACTCTTGGTAAATCGAACCTATTGATTGATGTAGGATTCTTTAAAATTCATTTCATCAAGACTGTGTGCTTGTTTAGCAAAAACTAACTCTAACTCACAACGCAAAATAGGACTACAACAATGAAAATCTCATCTATCCTAGCGCCACTTAAGACTCTAGCATTGCTAGCGGCTTTCTCTATCAGCAGCATCAGTTTTGCAGGTGTTGAAGTGCAAACCGACGAAAACAACGTAACTCTAGCAGGGCACGATGCTGTTGCCTATTTTACTGAGAATGCTCCTGTCGAAGGTAACTCAAATATTAGCTCAATCCACAATGGCGCTATCTACCATTTCTCATCAGTAGCAAACCGCGATACGTTTAATGCTAACCCAGAGAAGTATGAGCCACAGTTTGGTGGATACTGCGCATATGGTACATCACTAGGTAAAAAGTTCGCGATTGATGGTAAAGCGTTTGAATTGATTGACGGTAAATTGTACGTACAGAAAAGCGAAGTTGTACAAGAAGTTTGGTCTGAAAACACCGTTGCTAACTTGGCAGCCGCTAACAAAAACTGGCCAAAAATCAAAAACGTAGCAGCTGACAAACTATAAGTTTACAACACCCTTATAGACCAGCTAGAACAGAAGCGGCATACGATATTAATCGTGTGCCGCTTTTTTAATAGGAGGAATTAGGTGTATTATCAGGGTCTATCTCGCCATACACCTCTTCAGGATCAACATCGTTGATCAGCAAAGTCTCTCTTACCTTTTCAATATGTTCCAGCACCGCTTCATAGCGATCACCGTATTCATATTTAGTCACTTCAATCGCTTTAGGCATATAGGTAAAAGCAATCTTAAGAGCGAGTAAAGCATCGTCATTTATTTTATCAGTCATGGTTGTCTCTGGATTGTTTGGCTGGTGTCCAAGTTTAATAAAAGTTAACACGTTAAGAAGATAATGACCGCTTTATTTTCTTGAGAAGACTCATGCGTATCATAGATAAATTTCAAAGCATTTCTATCAGCAATAACCCTCTGCCACGCTCTTGTACTTGTTGTGTGAGCTCGTTAACCACCGTTGCCGTTATGCTGATTTTAAGCGTTACGGATTCTGCATATTGGCTGTCGATTATTTGTGTGTCGAAGCTGTGCAGTATGGTATCTACCGTTGATGAGAGCGTATAGGGGTAGGTAAGCTCAACCGTTACTCTGGGATGTACTTCTTCAAATTTTGCCTGTGTTATAGCCTCTTTCACGCTGGTGGAGTAGGCGCGTACTAAGCCGCCGGTGCCTAGTTTTATACCACCAAAAAAGCGTGTGACGATTACACAGGCTTCGCCCACGTTATTGCCTTGTAGGACATTAAACATCGGCTTGCCTGCCGTGCCGGAAGGCTCGCCGTCATCACTGTAACCAAAGCCATCTTCTGCGTGAGGTGTGCTGGTGATAAATGCGCTGCAATGGTGGTTGGCAGATGGGGTTGTTGCTTTTGCCTGCTGAATACAAGCACGGGCTGCTACAACAGTGGATAGCGGTGTGATGGATACATAAAATCGGCTCTTTTTAATTTCATATAGCGATTCGGTGGTTGCTATGGGTTTTAGATAAAAAGAGTCAGACAATGCGGGATTCCATCTGGTTGAGAACTAAGGGAATAGAAGTAAGCGCTTAAATATAGTGGTTAATGATATCAGAGTCTTTCTTATTGCTTGGTATATGGCGCTCGTTTTTAAATGAATTTATGTGCCTTGCTACGGTCTAATTTTGCATCCTTGGTATTACACGATGTTTGAAAAACATTTGTAAAGGTTTTATGAAGAGCTGGATAAGGAGTGAAGCATGGATACGGTAAAGCACAATCTTACTAATCTGTTTCTTCAGCTGGGTTTGGCTGCAGAAGAAAATGATATTGAATTATTTATTAGTAGCCACTCTGTCGATGAAGGTATCTCCCTTGAAGAGGCTGTTTTCTGGACGAAAGGGCAGGCTCAGTTTATAAAAGAGAGTCGGGCTAATGATGCGGATTGGTCAGATATGGTTGATGAGCTTGATGCATTGTTGCGCGAAGACAGGTAGCAGGTTACAGTTTGCTTAGTTATGGATGATTGTTTGCAAGGTTGTTTTAAATACCGCTTGGAATACAGTGTTAAATATTAGGACAGTGAATGAAAAAGATATATATCGCTCTAGTGGCTATCGTTTTAACGGCTGCTGTGTCGGGTTGTAGCACGGTTGAAGGGATTGGTAAGGATCTCAAAAAAGGCGGAGCTGCAATCGAGAAAGCTTCTAAAAGCTAGCCAGTATTGTTAATAAAAAGGGTGCCTGTTGGCACCCTTTTTTTGTGGCAAATTCAAGGCTCGCAGTTAAGGTTAAAGCTTAGTCATTAATCAACAAGATAATAAGGTCTTTAGGTCCGTGTGCACCCATTTGTAGTGTTTGTTCAATATCGGCGCTACGTGAAGGGCCGGTAATCATATTAACGGTACGTGGCAGGTCACCTTTGGTTGTCTCACGCAGTTTTTGCCAGACATCTTCGTAGGGTCCAACAATGTCGGATCTCTTCAAGATCACAAAGTGGTTGTCAGGCAAAAAGTTGAGTGTAGTTGGGCTGGTTGCTCCCGAATGCAGCATAAGTGTGCCTGTTTCTGCAATGCCAGCAAAGCTTGTGGTTAAGCTGGCGGCATCGCCTATTTCAGCAACGCGTTGTACGCAAGCAAGGTCGGTAGCACTGCTCCAATCAAGTGAGGTGATCGCTTCATCACTGGCGGTTACTAGCGTGTCGATCTGATGGTCTTGTAACCAACTAGCGCAGGTTTTTGGAACGTCGTTAATGCTCTCTAGTTGGTATATCTGAGCGGCGGCCTCTGTCGCCATTTCAATAAAGAGCGCTACTTGTTGTTCGTGTGGTAGCTGCGCGCGTTGTGGCACTAAGTTACGCGCATGTTTGTTGATCCGGTTGGCCACGGCTTGCTTTTGATCTTGTGTGGCTTCCCCGCGTTTTAGGCCGCGGCGAATGTTGCCAAGAATTTCTGCTTTACTCATAACATATCCTCCGTTAGCTCTGTTTGCGTGATTTGTATTGAGACATAAAGGTTTTGCCTCTTGGTGCAGGCATATCTCGACCATCGGTCCAACCACCTGCCAGAGGGATCTTCTTGATATGTCCTTTTTTGCCAGCCATCACACGTAAAAACAGATTTGAGCTGATCGAAAGTAAGCGGTATAGCGTTGGGCGTTTAGCAAAGAAGGCCCAGCCACCAATTCCCCAGCGTACTGCTTTAGGGCTTAAGTGCTTAGAGAACTCATCTTCGCGCCAGTGGCGCATCAGCTTAGGTAAAGGGATGCGTACAGGGCAGACCGACTCGCATTTTCCGCAGAATGTAGAGGCGTTGGGTAGTAAGCCTGCCTCTTCAATTCCAATCATTTGTGGGGTTAGCACTGAGCCCATGGGGCCTGGGTAAACCCATCCGTAGCTGTGCCCACCAACGGCACCGTAAACAGGACAGTGGTTCATGCACGCTGAGCATCGAATGCAACGTAGCATCTCTTGAAATTCACTGCCTACCATTTCACTACGGCCGTTATCGACTAAGACCACGTGGAAGTTTTCGGGTCCATCCTGATCTCCTGCTCTACGTGGCCCTGTCGATAACGTGTTATACACGGTAAATTCTTGCCCGGTTGCTGAGCGAGCTAGCAAGCGCAGAAAGAGTGTCATGTCTTCGAGTGTCGGAACAACTTTTTCAATGGACGTTACAACAATGTGAGTTTTCGGTAATGTTTGTGTTAAATCGCCATTACCTTCATTGGTGACAATGATGCTGGATCCTGTTTCAGCAACTAAAAAATTTGCACCAGTAATGCCTACATCAGCACCGGCAAACTTCTCGCGAAGCATTTCGCGTGCTTCTTGCATCAGTACTTTTGGGTCGCTTGATTTAGGGCGTTTGTGCTTTTCATGAAAGATTTCAGAGACATCTTCCAAGTTGAGATGAATAGCTGGGGCGATAATGTGGCTAGGGTGGTCGCCACGTAGCTGTAAAATATATTCGCCTAAGTCTGTTTCAATCGGTTCTACACCGTTTTTTTCTAGGTAGTCGTTAAGATTGATCTCTTCAGAGACCATCGACTTACCTTTGGTGACTGTTTTTGCGTCTACTTCTTTACAGATATCTAGAATCTTTTTGCAGGCGTCTTCAGGTGTACGGCACCAGTGCACATGCCCACCATTTTTGATGACGTTCGCTTCAAACTGCTCTAAGTAGATATCTAGGTTTTCAAGTATATGGTTTTTAAGAGCCGTACCTTCATCTCGAAGCTGTTCAAATTCAGGCATTCGGGCAACGGCAGTAGAGCGTTTTACAGGGAAACCTTCTTTAAGGTTACCTAGTGCTTTTTGTAAGCCGGCATCGTGTAAGGCGATGCGTGCGTTTTCTTTAAATGCGGGGCTAGTGATTTGCATGACAGTATCTCCTATGCCGGTTGGCCAAGTTCGTAATCGGCATCGCCAATAGCGGGCTCATCAGTCATGCCTGCAAGTACTTCTACGATGTGACGTGTTTCAATTTTGTGGCCTTGGCGTTTGAGCTTACCCGCCATGTTGAGCAAACAGCCTAAGTCACCACCTAATAAGGTGGTAGCGCCAGAATCAACAATGTTCGATGTTTTGTTTTCTACCATGCGGTTAGAGATATCTGGGTATTTGACGCAAAAAGTACCACCAAAACCGCAGCAGGTTTCTGACTCTTCCATTTCGCTAAGGGTTAAGTTAGCAACCTTGGCGAGTAGTTTACGCGGTTGCTGTTTAACACCAAGCTCACGTAAACCTGCACAAGAGTCGTGATAGGTGGCTTTGGCATCGTATTTACTAAGGATTGTGTTGAAGTCCAGCACATCCGTAAGAAATGAGGTGATCTCAAATGCGCGGCTTTTTAGATCTTCGGCGCGCGCTTTCCAAGGGTCGTTTTCATCAAAGAGTTCAGTGTAATGATGTAACATACCAATGCACGATCCTGATGGGCCTACGACGTATTCGTAGCCATCAAAGGCCTGAATCGTCTGGCGGGCAATGTCTTGCGTTGATTTCTTATCGCCCGAATTAAACGCGGGTTGCCCGCAGCAGGTTTGTGCTTCTGGAACAGAGACTTTGCAGCCGGCGTTCTCGAGAAGTTTAATAGTTGCAAAACCGATGCTAGGGCGAAACATGTCGACCAGACAAGTGACAAACAGGCCAACTTTAATTGGCTTTTCGGATGCGTGCATGGTGTGTACCTGAGGTTCTTGTTCGTTAATTTTTATATTTAATACGGTGCTTGTATGCCTACAAAGATAGGCAAAGTGCTGTACAAAATATATGCTACGTTAGGAACTGGTCTGACCAAGAGTATGGTTGGTGTATAAAGAGGTAAGGATGGGTGAAGAACAAGTTAGCAAGAAGCAGATGTTAACAGTGCTTACTAAAAAGCAGCAGCTCGATCGGTTTCTGCGACAAGAAATTATTTCGGGCAGCATCATCCCCGGTCAAGCGCTGCCATCTCAGCGCCAGTTAGTCGATGAATTTTCCTTGGCGCGCTCAAGTGTTAGGGAGGTCGTTCAGCAGTTGGAGTTAGAGGGCTTAATTTCAACAGCGCACGGCGGTAGAAGCATTTGTCAAAATGTGATGGCGCAATATATTGATATGCCAGTAGAAGGGGTCGGTGATAACCTCGCTTTTCAGCTTCAGGTAATGGAAGCACGCGCTTTTCTAGAAGGAGAGGCGGCATACTTTGCAGCACTGCGTGCCACTGATCAGCAGCTGGAGGATATTGCGCGAGAATTTGAGCGAATGCAGGTGCGCAGTAAAGGGCTGACTACCTTGGATAAGGCAAAGGCTGACTTGCGTTTTCATACCATGATCGCTGAGTCTAGTCACCACGTGTTAATCACATCATTTAGTCAGATATTCTATAATCGCTATTTTAACGCCATTTATGGTGTGCTTAATCGGACGTTGATTAAATTTGGTCGATACCCTGACGGGATTCGTTTACAACATGAACTAATCTATCAAGCGCTTCATAAAAGAGATGCAGAGCAGGCAAGAAAAATGGCCTCAGAACATATTCTTTACACCCGAAATTTACTCGAGAGTACTGATTAGTGGTGTTTTTAGGTTTTTGTGCATAGCAATATTATTGGGGTTTGATAAAATGCGCGTCCAGCGTTACGTACCTAGTGTGTACGATGCGTTTAACATATTGATATAGAAGTGACCTGTCGTAGGGGTCACCACTGATAAGCAAGGAATAAAGATGCCTGTTATTACTCTTCCCGATGGAAGCAAGCGCGAGTTTGCTAATCCTGTTTCTGTATTTGATGTTGCCGCTGATATTGGTGCAGGGCTAGCGAAAGCGGCTTTGGCTGGTAAAGTAAACGGTCAGCCGGTTGATAGCTCATTTGTTATAAATGAGGATTCAGATTTAGCAATTATTACGGCACGTGATGAAGAAGGCGTAGAAGTAATCCGCCATTCTTGCGCGCATTTAATGGCGATGGCTGTGCAAGCTTTGTTTCCTGGTGCTCAGGTAACGATTGGACCAGTTATTGAAAACGGCTTTTATTATGACTTTGCTTATGAGCGCCCATTTACCTCTGAAGATCTAGAAAAGATCGAAAAGAAAATGAGTGAATTAGCGAAGCAAAACTTGCCCGTTAGTCGTTCAGTTATGAATCGCGACGAAAGTATCGCCATGTTTGAGAAAATGGGAGAGGCTTATAAGGTCGAGTTGTTGAGTGCTATACCCGCTGACCAAGATCTTTCTTTCTATTCGCAAGGCGACTTTATCGATTTATGTCGTGGTCCTCATGTGCCTTCTACAGGTCACATCAAAGCCTTTAAGTTGATGAAGGTGGCGGGTGCTTACTGGCGGGGCGATTCTAACAACGCCATGTTACAGCGTATTTATGGTACGGCGTGGGGTGATAAAAAAGAACTCAAAGCTTATTTGCACCGTTTAGAAGAAGCAGAGAAGCGTGATCACCGTAAACTAGGTAAACAGCTTAACTTGTTCCATTTGCAGGAAGAGGCACCGGGCATGGTGTTCTGGCATCCACACGGTTGGACGCTATATCAGCAGATCGAGCAGTACATGCGTAACAAACAAATTAAGCATGGCTACCAAGAAATTAAAACACCGCAAGTCGTTGAACGTAGCTTATGGGAAAAGTCAGGACATTGGGATAAGTTTTCAGATCAGATGTTTACGACACACTCTGAAAGCAAAGATTTTGCTATTAAGCCAATGAACTGCCCATGTCATATTCAGGTATTTAATCAAGGCTTACGTTCTTATCGTGATCTTCCGTTACGTTTGGCTGAGTTTGGCTCCTGTCACCGAAACGAGCCCTCAGGTGCTTTACATGGCATTATGCGTGTGCGTGGGTTTGTCCAAGATGACGCACATATATTCTGTGCTGAAAATGCAATTCAGTCTGAAGTAGCTAGCTTTATCGAGTTTTTGCATGAAGTTTATGCTGATTTTGGTTTCACTGAGATCATCTATAAGCTGTCTACCCGCCCTGAACAGCGCGTAGGTTCTGATGAAGTGTGGGATAAAGCAGAGAAAGCATTAGCTGATGCTCTTGATGCTGCCGAGCTTGAATGGCAGGAATTACCGGGTGAAGGTGCTTTCTATGGTCCTAAAATTGAGTTTTCTTTGAAAGATTGCCTCGGACGTGTCTGGCAGTGTGGTACAATTCAAGTCGATTTCTCAATGCCGGGTCGTTTGGAAGCTCAATTTGTTAATGAAGCTAACGAACGCGAAACACCGGTAATGTTACACCGGGCAATTCTTGGATCTTTTGAGCGTTTTATTGGTATTCTGATTGAAAATTATGCGGGCGCATTGCCTGCTTGGCTTTCTCCAGTACAGGCTGTTGTGATGAATATCACGGACAAACAGGCTGAATATTGCCAAGATGTGGTAAAAACACTAGAAAATAATGGATTTAGGGCTGTTTCGGACTTGAGAAACGAGAAGATCGGCTTTAAAATCCGTGAGCGAACTCTTCAGAAGGTTCCTTTCCTTTTGGTAGTTGGTGACAAAGAAGTTGAGACTGGCTGTGTAGCAGTACGAACACGCACCGGTGAAGATCTTGGCTCAATGAGTATTGAAGCATTCACCAACTTTCTGACAAAAGATGTGGATCAGAAGGGTTACGAATAATTATTAGGAGATATAACAATTAAGCGCGATAATAAAAGAGGTGCGCGTCGTGATAATCGCACACCCATTAACGAACATATTAAAGCTCATGAACTACGCCTAATCGGTGCTGATGGTGAGCAAGTAGGTGTCGTATCAATTAATCAGGCTCTTGACATGGCGCAAGAGGCTGAACTTGACCTGGTACAGATTTCTGACTCGGATCCAATTGTTTGTAAATTGATGGATTTTGGTAAACACCAATACGAAGTTAAGAAACAGCAGGCTGAAGCTAAAAAGAAACAGCATCAGACTCAGGTCAAGGAAATGAAATTCCGTCCTGCGACGGAAGATGGAGATTATCAGGTAAAACTACGCAACCTGGTACGTTTCCTAGAAGCAGGGGATAAGGCTAAGGTTACTTTACGTTTCCGCGGTCGTGAGATGGCTCATCAGGAACTGGGCATGAACTTGCTATTACGGATCGAAAAAGATCTGGAAGAGCAAGGGGTTGTTGAACAGCGTCCTAAGATGGAAGGCCGTCAGATGATCATGGTGATCGCCCCGAAGAAAAAGAAGTAATTTGTAAAGCAGCTTAACCCGTATCTGCCTCTTAGGTAGGAGCGGGTTTTGTCGTTTCTCGAATGAAAAAAACTAACGAATGCGTGGAGATTTGTAATGCCTAAGATTAAATCTTGCCGCGGTGCGGCAAAGCGTTTCAAAAAGACTGCAAATGGCTTCAAGCACAAGCAGGCCTTCAAAAGTCACATTCTGACCAAGAAAAGCACTAAGCGTAAGCGTCAGCTTCGCCCGATGCTACAGGTTCATGCTGCAGACCGCGCTTTGGTCCGTCGTATGTTGCCGTACATCTAAGTCGTTTTTTCACTAACAGAATTGAATATAGGAAGGTAAAGAATGGCTCGTGTAAAACGTGGTGTTCAGGCTCGTCGCCGTCACAAGAAAATACTAAAGCAGGCTAAAGGTTATTACGGAGCACGTAGCCGTGTATTCCGCGTAGCTAAACAGGCTGTTATTAAAGCTGGTCAATATGCATATCGTGACCGTCGTCAAAGAAAACGTCAGTTCCGCGCTCTGTGGATTGCACGTATCAATGCTGCGGCACGCTTGAATGGTTTGTCTTACAGCCGTTTGATCGCTGGTATGAAAAAAGCTAGCGTTGAGATCGACCGTAAAGTACTTGCTGATCTTGCTGTTCACGAACAGGCTGCATTTACTGCTGTTGTTGAGCAAGCGAAAGCTGCTCTGGCATAAGGCACCCGCCTCTTTCGAGAGGTAGCTATTTATTTAAATAGCAGCAATATTTTAAATAGGGGACGGGTGCAAACTCTTCCCCTATTTTTTCGGTTATTGTGCTGAGTTTTTGTTGCTGAACTGCTTCATGATAATTCAGCAGAATAACTGTATTTTCGAGTATTACACTCTCATATTCCTCCCAATCAATTGGAGCCGGAAATGGAAAACATGACAAGCCTTCTGGAACAAGCGGGTACTGCCGTAGCCGCAGCAAATAGTGTTCAGGAGCTGGATCAGGTACGTGTTGACTACCTAGGAAAAAAAGGTCCGTTAACTGCACTACGTAAAGGTTTAGGTAAGCTCAGCGCTGAAGAGCGCCCTGTAGCGGGAGCAAAGATTAACGAATTGGTACAGCAGGTCGCCGAGCAAATAAATGCGCGTAAAGAGCTTCTTGAAAGCGCTGCATTAGAGTTGAAGCTGGCATCTGAAACTATCGATGTATCTATGCCTGGTCGCGGCCAGAGTTTAGGTGGGTTGCATCCTGTTACTAAAACGCTTGAGCGTATTGAGTCTTTCTTTGCTGGTATTGGTTACAGCGTAGCTGAAGGCCCAGAAATTGAAGATGATTATCATAACTTCGAAGCCTTGAATATTCCTTCGCACCATCCTGCGCGTGCGATGCATGATACTTTCTATTTCAATGCCAACACCCTTTTACGTACACACACTTCTGGTGTGCAGGTGCGTACCATGGAAACGCAGCAACCGCCTATCCGTATTGTGTGCCCTGGGCGTGTTTACCGTTGTGACTATGATCAAACGCATTCACCTATGTTCCATCAAGTTGAAGGCTTGTTGATTGATAAAAATATTAGCTTTGCAGACCTTAAAGGAACATTAGAGCAGTTTTTGCGTGAGTTCTTTGAGGAAGATGTGAAAGTTCGCTTCCGCCCTTCTTATTTCCCGTTTACAGAGCCTTCAATTGAAGTGGATATTGATCGCGGTGATGGTAAGTGGCTTGAAGTACTCGGGTGTGGCATGGTGCACCCTAAAGTATTTGAAATGTCTGGTATCGATCCTGAAGTATACACCGGATTTGCGTTCGGTATGGGTGTGGAGCGATTGGCAATGCTGCGATATGGCGTGAACGACTTGCGTCTTTTCTTTGAGAATGATCTGCGTTTCTTGAATCAGTTTAACTAATTCAAGCCGGTTGATTTCATTATTGAGCAGTAAACTAAAGACTTTCGGGATAGTAGCATGAAATTCAGTGAAAAATGGTTACGTGAGCTGGTAAACCCAGCTATTCAAACGCAAGCGCTGGTAGATCAAATCACGATGGCAGGGCTTGAAGTCGATGAAGTAGAGTCAGTTGCTCTTGATTTTTCTAATGTCATTGTGGCTGAAATATTGACTGCCGAGCCGCATCCTAATGCCGATAAGCTTCAGGTCTGTACGGTAAGTGATGGAACGGATACTCATCAGGTTGTATGTGGTGCACCTAATGCGCGAGCAGGTTTAAGAACCGCGTATGCAAAAGTTGGAGCGCTATTACCTACTCCTGAAGGCGGTGAGTTTAAGATCAAGAAGGCTAAGCTTCGCCAAGTTGAGTCTTTTGGGATGCTATGTGCTGAAGATGAGCTTGGCGTGTCTGAAGATCATGCCGGCATCATGGAGTTGGCTGCTGATGCTCCTACCGGTGTTTGTCTACGTGAGTATTTGAACCTAGACGACAAGATTATTGATGTTGATTTAACACCTAACCGTGGTGATTGCCTGAGCATTAAAGGGCTAGCACGTGAAGTAGGGGTTCTCAATAAGGCGCCGGTTACCTTTGTTGATGTACAGCCTGTAGCGCCAACTATCGATGATACCTTTTCAGTAACTTTAGAAGCGCCTGCTGCTTGCCCTCGTTATCTTGGGCGTGTGATTCGTAATGTGAACATGACAGCAGCTTCACCGTTATGGATGGTTGAAAAACTACGCCGTTCGGGTATTCGTTCTATCGACCCTGTGGTTGATGTTACTAACTATGTTTTGCTTGAGCTAGGCCAGCCGCTACATGCGTTTGACCTTAATAAGCTACAGGGCAGCATTCAGGTGCGAATGCCTCAAGCGGGTGAGAAGCTCACATTGCTTGATGGCAACGAAGTTGAGTTAAACGCAGATACGCTAATTATTGCTGATAACAATGGTCCTGTTGCTATGGCTGGCATCTTTGGTGGTGAAAGTACGGGCGTTACATCCGAATCAAAGGATATTTTCCTAGAATGTGCTTTCTTTGATCAAATCGCTATTGCCGGTAAAGCGCGTGCTTATGGTTTGCATACTGATGCATCGCACCGCTATGAGCGTGGCGTTGATTGGCAGCTGCAGCATGATGCGATTGAGCGTACTACGCAGCTGTTGCTTGATATTGTAGGGGGCGATGTTGGTCCTATTTCTGAAGCGATTAGCGAAGAGCATTTGCCTAAAGCACGTTCAGTTAAATTACGCCATAGTAAAGTAAATGCTATGCTGGCTTTCGAAATGCCAGCAGCTGAAATTGAAGAGATTCTTACGCGATTAGGTATGCAAATTGAAGCTACTGCAGATGCTAGTTGGCAAGTTGCTATCCCGTCTTATCGTTTTGATATTAGTATCGAAGTTGATTTGATCGAAGAGCTAGCCAGAGTTTATGGATATAATAATTTACCCGTAAAATTGCCAACGGCAGCACTGCCATTTACGTCCAATGATGAATCAAAAGTAGCCATTCATGACGTACGTCGCACCTTGATTTCGTTTGGTTATCAGGAAGCAATCACTTATAGCTTCATTGAGACGGGTCTTCAAAAGCTCTTTGATAATCAATATGAAGCATTAGCTTTGGCGAATCCTATTTCTGCTGAAATGGCCGTAATGAGAACGACGATCTGGCCTGGTTTGGTTAAAGCTTTGCAATATAACCAGAATCGTCAGCAGTCTCGTGTGCGCTTGTTCGAAACAGGTCAAAGATTTTTGCCAATCAATGATGAGCTTGTGCAAGAAAATGTACTGGCGGGTTTGTTGTCAGGTACACGTGATCCTGAATCATGGACAGGTAAATCACAGTCTGTAGATTTCTACGATATCAAACGCGATATCGAAGCAGTCCTTAATCTTGGCGGTGCAGGTGACCACTTTACTTTCGTTGCGGATAAGCATGTTGCACTGCACCCAGGTCAAACTGCTCGTATTGAACGTGGTGGTGAGGTTGTTGGTATGGTTGGGGCGCTACACCCGTCATTGGCTAAGAAATTAGATGTAAGTGGACCGGTTTACCTATTTGAGATTAGCTTGGAAAGCCTGCTGCAGGGGCGTATTGCACGTTTCTCTGAATTGTCTAAATTTCCTGAGTCGAGACGCGATTTAGCGCTGATTGTTGATGAAGCTGTCGCGTATGAAAGTCTACGTGAAATAGCGGAAGAAAATGCTGGTAAGTACCTAAAACAGATCACCTTGTTTGACGTATACCAGGGCCAAGGTATTGAAGCAGGACGAAAAAGTATTGCTTTGGGCTTGACCTGGCAGCATCCATCGCGCACTCTTAATGAAGAAGAAATTAGTACAGCTGTACAATCTGTGCTTGCAGCACTGGATAGCGGTGCCGGAGCGACACTAAGAGATTAAATAGCAAAGGTAGAGTTCATGAGTTCTTTAACGAAGGCAGACATGGCAGAACGTTTGTGTGATGAGTTAGGTCTTAACAAGCGTGAAGCCAAGGATATGGTTGAATCCTTTTTTGATGAAATACGTGAAAGCCTCGCAACGAATGAGCAGGTTAAGTTATCAGGTTTTGGTAACTTCGATCTGCGCGACAAACGCCAGCGTCCCGGTCGTAACCCTAAAACGGGTGATGAGGTGCCTATTTCGGCACGCCGGGTTGTTACCTTTCGTCCAGGACAAAAACTTAAGGACCGTGTAGACGCCTATGCAGACACTAGGTCCGAACCAGCCTGATCTACCTGCGATACCCAGTAAACGATATTTCACTATTGGTGAAGTGTCGGTGTTATGTGATGTGAAAGCACACGTGCTGAGATACTGGGAGCAGGAGTTTGAACAGATAAACCCTGTAAAGCGTAACAATCGACGCTACTATCAGCAAAAAGATGTATTGCTGATACGACAGATTAAAAGCTTACTGCACGAGCAGGGGTACACAATTAGTGGTGCCAAACTGTGGTTTGGAAGCCAGCAAGGAAATGATGAAAACCTTCGCTATAAGCAGCTTTTAAGGCAGACTATTAGTGGCCTTGAGGATATTTTGAAAACCCTTAAATCGGGTCGCTAAAAAACTTCACAGAATCATCACCTTAGGGTAGTATATCGATCCTCTTCAAAGCTCAGCTAGAAGGGGAGCAGGTCTAATCTTGCTGAATAAAGAGTTAGTATAGTTTTCGGAATGTAGCGCAGCCTGGTAGCGCACTTCGCTGGGGGTGAAGGGGTCGTAGGTTCGAATCCTATCATTCCGACCATTATACTAACGGACTTTTTCTTTTCTGGTTTTTGTCGCGCCATCACTTCACTATTTTATCATGTATAACGTTTTGTCATCTGAGTTGCTCAGTACGTAATCTAGTTAAGATGCACCGATGTTTATGCAGTTAATTCTCTTTTGTTTTTTACGTTTTAATAATGTATCTGCGCATTGGTCATCGCTGTTTAAGATCACAATACATTCTAGGCACTGTACACACTCGTTGTAGTCAATCTCGCCGTCTCGTTTGATAGCTTTGATCTCACAGCGGTTATGGCATGTTTGGCAGGGTGTCCCGCAAAAGGGAATGCGCTTTAGCCATTCAAAGCGTCGTAAAGCGCCTAGTATTGCCAATCCTGCCCCAAGCGTACAAAGATAACGGCAGTAAAACTTGTGGATAAACATTCCGCAAACCAGTAGCGCAAGCGCATAGAGTACGAATGGCCAGTGCCTGGCAAATACTAAAGTAATACTGGTTTTGAAGGGTTCCACTTCAGCGAGCCTTTCAGCCAGACTTAGCTCATAGAAAGAAACGGCGACTAACCCAATCAGTATTGGGTATTTAAGGTAGATTAATTTTCTGTGCTTATTTTCTGATACTCGAATTTGTTTAATACCGAGTTTTTTCCCACACCAAGATGCTATCTCCTGAAGTGCACCAAAAGGGCATAGCCAGCCACAAAATAAACCACGTCCAATAATAAATAGGCTAATAAAAGTAACGACCCAAAGAATAAAAATGATGGGGTCGAGTAAGAAGATGGTTATATCAAAGCCATCACCGATAGCATGAAGTAGTGTGAATATATTGACGATAGACAACTGGCCTTGAGCGTAGTAACCAGTAAATAAAAGCGTAAACCAAAGGTAAGCCCAGCGAAACTGATGAAACCTTGCTGCGTTTCGACTGATTTTTTCTTGTTTGATAAAGGCTATGAATAAGATCACTAATGATGTTAATAAAATAACAATTTGTGGTATTCGGTCTTGCCAAATTCTTATCCACAACGGTGTTTGTGTCTGTTGTTTAACGTCAACCGGTATCCATTGGGAGTTTGGAAGCTGGGCCGTATTGGTGAGTGATAAAGAATCAGTAATGAGGTGGTTGCGAGGGAGGTTAATATTCATCCCTATAAGGATCTCCCCCCCTAAGTCAAAATTGGCTATATCTCTAATTTTAAAAATTGCACTTTGAGTAATGTGAGGTGCATTTGTGCTGGCTAGCGTTTTCTCTTCATCAGGTGCGTTGGTATCTTTAATTTCGATATTGAGGCCTCCTTGATGAATTGATAATCGAGAAGGAACGGTTCCTGGCATAAAATCGTCAGCAAGGTGTTTATATAAACCGTTGGAGCCTATCCAGATGAGGTGTTCTCCGGGTAAGAGTTCTTTCATGAGCTTTTCATAAGTCGCTTTTCCTAACAAGTTGTTGCCGATATCCGGTGCATTTAGATAGGCGTAGTAAAGCTCGGTGAAAGTATCCGGGTTGTCTGCAGAGTGATCACCTAAATCAAAGAAGTGTCTATAATCTGAGTATTGTCTTCCTAATAGATCAAATACATCATCACTAGCAATATTCCACTGATGCACCAGTCCGCTAGTAATGAGTCTTGTCCAGTCCATGCTTTCTACTGGGGTTGTGATTTTTTTACGCAAAGCTGATTGGGATGGAAGAGAGAAGCCTTCAAGTTTGTCGCGCGCAACTTGTAGTGCCGTCGCTAATACTACATCGTTGACAATCATGACTGATATGGTGGCTTTTGTAACGCCATCAAAGAAGACTGCGCCAGCGGCGTTAGATGTTGCTTTGCTTTTTTTAGCGCTGGATATAATGACCTGTTTTTTAATTGAGTGCCCGGCGTACTGATCTGTAAATTGATCTAAAGCTTCATTTCCTAAGCCATGCAGGAACACAGGCTCATGATGTTCCATCACTCTTACTTTGCTGAATACCCCATTTGCTTGTAGACCTATTAATAGTTTAATCGGTTGTCCAGAGAACCCCGGTAGATTGTTTATCTCGTGAGATAGCCATACGTAACCAAGTAGCTGGTCCAGTTGGAAGACTGGATACACTGGAAGGCTTGTTTGCTTTTCTCCAACACGTGTTGCTTTAGGAAAGATGGTGCGAATGGGGAGGGCGTGAGCCAGTGGTGGCTTCTCTGTTTTTTTTGCTAAGCTACTTTTCTGCTCTTGTGAGGCTGCATAAGTGTTATCAGGGTACAGTGCGAAGAATAGTGTAACGAACAAGATTGTCAGTAACACGACTTGCAGCATAGCTAAGAATCTAGCAGATGCGCTTGGCTGAGGTGCAGAATTGTTGTTGTGCTGTATTGTGCTGATAAACCTCATTCGGTTGTGCTCGATGAGTCAGAATAATACAGATTAATTTGACGGGTTGTCTGCTTGTAAACAATCCTTCTGTAGGTGTGTTTTTATAGGTCTAAAGTGGTGCTTTTTTTTGCGTGCGTAGTGCTTCCCATGCCGTAAATTGGCTAAGAAATACTTGTCCCGTAAGGTCATCTAAAAAGTGGCTGCGCTTTAGTTTATCCATAACAGGTCCCTTTACTTCTGAGAGGTGAAAAATAACGCCGCTGTCTCTAAGGCGTGCATTAATAGCTTCTAAGCTCTCTAAAGCGGATGCATCAATGAGATTTACAGCAGGGCACATTAGTATCAGGTGTTTAATAGCAGGGCTTTGTGAAATTAACTCATAGACTCTATCTTCTAAGTAGCGTGCATTAGCAAAATATAGACTCTCATCTATACGTAGTGTCAGAATGTGCTCGTCGGTATTTACATTATGGCGATCGATATTTCTGAAGTGCTCGGTTCCCGGAACTTGGCCAACTAAAGCACTGTGGGGTTTACTTGTACGGTGCAGATGAAGACATATGGAAAGTCCTACGCCAGCAATAATACCTAGCTCGACGCCTTGAACAAGTGTGACTGTTATTGTGACCAGCATGGCTGAAAAGTCACTGCGAGAGTATGTCCATGTACGCTTTAGGGCAGCAACATCAACGAGAGACAATACAGCAACAATAATGGTAGCCGCGAGTGTTGCCTTTGGTAGAAAAAAGATTAAAGGCGTTAGCAGTAGAGTTGCAAGCGCAATACCTACGGCTGTAAACGCCCCGGCGGCAGGTGTTTCCGCTCCCGCATCAAAGTTTACTACCGAACGAGAGAAGCCTCCGGTAACAGGAAAACCTCCTGAAAATGAGGAAGCGAGATTAGATGTACCTAAACCTATAAGTTCTTGGTCTGGAGAGATCCGCTGACGGCGTTTGGCTGCAAGTGTTTGTGCTACTGACACTGACTCTACAAACCCTACTACGCTAATCAGTAATGCAGATAGAAACAGTTGTTGCCAAAGTTCGTGGTCAAATGAAGGAAGTGTTAATGAGGGGAGTCCTTGAGGAATATCGCCAATGACTTTCACACCATTGCTTTGTAAATCCCCTCCCCAAGTAACTAACGTTGTGATGACAACAACAAAGACAGGGCCTGCTTTCGCAATTAGATCTGAAAGTCGAGCATTAAGTCCGCGGTTAAGTAATAAATTTTTGAAATGCTTCCTTGCCCAAAATAAAAAAGTGATGGCACCTATGCCCATTATTAACGTTGGAAGGTTCGTCTGTGCTATTTGGCCTCCCAGTGCTAATACAATATCAAGTAGATTATGTCCGCTAGCGTCAATGCCGAGGATATGCTTAAGTTGGCTAGCAGCAATAATTAGTCCCGATGCTGTTATAAAACCAGAAATGACAGGGTGGCTTAGGAAATTCGCAAATAATCCTAATTTAAAAATACCCATGAGAATTAACATAGCCCCAGATATAAAAGCCAATGCTATTGCCGCTGTTAAATATTGCTCTGTTCCTTGTGCAGCAATATTGCCGACTGCAGCAGCAGTCATGAGTGATACAACAGCAACCGGTCCCACAGCTAAGGTGCGGCTGGTACCAAAAATAGTGTAAGCGACTAAGGGTAGGATACTGGCATATAAGCCTACCTCTGCTGGTAATCCTGCCAGTAAAGCATAAGCGAGAGATTGCGGGATTAGCATTATTGTAACAATTATGGCAGCTGTGGCATCGCTACTAAACATTTGGCGATCGTATACTTTCATCCATTCTAAGATCGGCAAATAACGTTTAAACATACTGTTAATCCTTATGCTGAGCGTCAAATATCTTTATTAGTTTTTCACAAAAAATACTAGGTTATTTCAAATGAGTTCTAGCATCACGCCGGAGTAACTCTGCATTGCTTTAGCTGGCAAAGCTGTTTACGTAGACGGAGCAGCGACTTAGGGTAGTATTTCGCAGCGTGATCATAATCTAGTTTGTGATTTTGATTATAATAATATAATTTTTTGGAATATGCTTTGTTTTTAATGATTGTTAGGTAAAGTAAGCACGTTAATGTTACATGTTTAAGGTGAGTAATGAGGAGACGTTAACGTAATTTCTAGATGTTTTTTACTAGGTGTAATTTGAACTTCTAGGTAGGTTTTTCATTTAGGTGCATCGAAAAAAAGGCCAGCTAACTGAGACTGGCCTTATGTAGAAAAAGTGGGGAATGTGCTTTATTTAGTGGTTTTTCATATCCGGCATATTGCGGCCGTAGAAAATCTCATTCATCTCTTTGAAAAGACGTTCAGATACTTCTTCTGCTTCATTATCTTTTAAATCATTAACCGTAGTTCCGAAGAGGTATTGGTCTAGATCGTAATCATTTAGCATCATTTTAGTGTGGAAAATATTTTCCTGATACACGTTTACGTCAAGCATTCGGTACTGGTCATGAATATCTTGGCTAATAAAGTTCTGAATAGAGTTAATGTCGTGATCGATATAGTGTTTTACACCTTTCACATCACGGGTAAAGCCACGTACTCGATAGTCGATTGTAACGATATCGGACTCTAACTTGTGTATCAGGTAGTTGAGTGCTTTTAGTGGAGAGATAATGCCACAGGTAGACACTTCTATATCTGCTCTAAAGGTGCAAATACCATCATCTGGATGACTTTCTGGGTAAGTATGAACACAGATGTGACTCTTATCTAAGTGAGCAACGACTGAATCAGGTAATGGACCTGGCTGCTCTGTCTTATCAACATCATCTGAGTCTTTTAATGGCTCTTCGGCAACCAATATAGTAACGCTGGCACCTTGGGGCTCATAGTCTTGACGGGCTACGTTAAGAATGTTGGCACCAATGATGTCGCAGACTTCACTTAAAATTTCAGTAAGCCGGTCAGCATTGTACTGCTCATCAATATATTCAATATACTCAGCTTTTTGTTCAGCCGTTTGTGCATAGCAAACATCGTAGATGCAGAAGCTTAAGCTCTTGGTTAGGTTGTTAAACCCTTGTAATGTAATTTTACCGTTCGATGACAACGTCGTAAGTCTCCAACCGTTGCAGACCGCGTAAATAACGCACTGAATGATAGTTCAATCCGGTATGGATTGAAGGCGAGCTTTATTTTATTCGAGGCTAGCCTAAACACAAAGAATAATTTTTGCTTCGTCGGCATTTCTGGAGAAATAAAATCGGCCGTATATTTTTCACTTGATAATTAAAAAAATTATATCTTTTTAAGCTATTGATATTTATTGATTTTTTTGTTTTTGTTGTTCTTTTGTATAAACTATGGGTTTCGGGCGATTATCAGACAATATACTCGTCTAAATCAATGCTGTAATGCTAAAGGTCGCGCTATTCTGCTGGTATAAGCTATTGCAATATTAAATGTTGAGCTATGGCAGTACTAAGTAAACAGGCAGGTGCATTATGTTAGATAGTTTCACATTATTGGCAGATTGGTTGGTGTACGACCTGTGGGGCTTGAGCGCTTCGACTAAATTGGGCGACGCACTGCATTTTTTTATTGAAGATACCACTAAGATTTTTGCTCTATTGGTGGTAATGATTTACCTGATTGCGTTACTAAGAGCTTCAATGAATGTTGAATCGGTACGTAGTTGGCTAGTAGGTAAAAGCCGTTTTGTGGGTTATCTCATGGGTTCATTCTTTGGTGCGGTAACTCCCTTTTGTTCTTGCTCTAGTATTCCTCTTTTTCTGGGGTTCACATCGGCGGGGATCCCTGTAGGAATTACTATGTCATTTTTACTAACATCTCCATTAATTAATGAAGTTGCCATTGTGTTGCTCGGTAGCCTACTGGGTTGGAAGTTTACGCTGATCTATATTGTAGTTGGCATCTCTGTTGGTGTTATCGGTGGTGTTTTTCTGGATCTTATTAAGGCAGAAAAAATGCTGCAACCTTTTGCTGCAAAAGCTTATATGGAAGCTAAACAGTCTGCTGTTAAAGGTGAGAGTAGACGTTTAAGTTTGTCTGAACGTCATCAGTTTGCTAAAGATGAACTGGTCGATATTTTTTGCAGGGTTTGGAAGTGGGTTATTGTAGGTGTTGGGCTAGGGGCTGCACTACATGGATTTGTACCAGAAGGTTGGTTTGCTCAGAATTTAGGACAAGGGCAGTGGTGGTCTGTGCCTGCTGCTGTTGGCTTAGGCATTCCTTTATACTCAAATGCAACCGGTGTTATCCCTGTGATGGAAAGCCTCATTACTAAAGGTTTGCCGATAGGGACTACGTTAGCATTTTGTATGAGTACTGTAGCGGCGAGTTTTCCTGAGTTCATTTTGCTAAAACAAGTAATGCAGTGGAAGCTATTAGCTATTTTATTTTGTTTACTGTTATGTGCTTTTACACTGGTAGGATGGGTTTTTAATGGTATAGGGTTGTTTTTAATAACAGCCACATAGTGTGCTTTTTAAAGTGTCCTCTTGAGTGTATTTATAAGAAGTTTGACCATAACTGAGGGAGAATCATGATATGAAAATTATTAAAGTATTAGGTTCTGGTTGCAGTAAATGTGAAAAGACAGCAGAGATTATTACACGCTTGGCTGCTGAAGCCGGTGTAGATGTGACTGTCATGAAAGAGACAGATCTTGCTGTTATTATGGAATATGGTGTGATGAGTACACCCGCTGTCGTGATCGATGAGCAGTTAATGCACTCGGGTTCTATTCCGCATAGATCAGATATTGAAGCTTGGTTAGCGATCGCATAATCGCGTGTATAAGCGCTCTGTAGAAAAGTATTAAGGATTATAAAATGACGATTAAAGTGGGTATCAATGGTTTTGGGCGTATTGGCCGCTTGGCAATGCGTGCAGCATGGGACTGGCCTGAAATTGAGTTCGTGCATATTAATGACCCAGGTGGAGATGCACCTACGCTCGCTCACTTACTAAATTTTGATTCTGTGCATGGGCGCTGGCAGCATGATGCAAGAGCCGAAGGTTATCGTATCTTTGTCGGTAATAAGTCTTTAACCGTGAGCCATAACCGAGCTATTACGGATACTGACTGGTCGGGGTGCGATATCGTTATTGAAGCGTCAGGGAAAATGAAGACCAAAGCGCTGTTACAGGGGTATTTAGATCAAGGAATAAAGCGCGTGGTGGTGAGTGCACCTGTTAAAGAGGAGGGTGTACTTAATGTCGTGCTCGGTGTAAATGACCACCTCTACGACCCTGAACTCCACGATATTGTGACGGCTGCATCATGCACGACTAACTGTTTGGCTCCTGTAGTTAAAGTGATTCATGAAAACCTAAAAATTCGTCATGGTTCGATGACCACCATTCATGATGTCACAAATACACAAACTATTTTGGATGCGCCGCATAAAGATTTACGTAGAGCGCGCGCCTGCGGAATGAGCTTGATTCCAACGACGACGGGTTCAGCAACGGCAATCACTCATATTTTTCCTGAGTTAAAAGGCCGCTTAAATGGCCATGCTGTTCGCGTACCGCTGGCCAATGCCTCTCTAACTGACTGTGTTTTTGAAGTTGAGAGAACAACCACTGAAGCAGAAGTGAACCAACTATTTAAAGACGCAGCAGAAGGAGAGCTACAAGGGATTCTTGGCTATGAAGAGCGTCCACTCGTTTCTATTGATTACAAGACAGATCCTCGCTCAGGTATTATTGATGCCTTATCAACTATGGTGGTGAATGGTACGCAGGTAAAAGTGTACATCTGGTATGACAATGAGTGGGGTTACGCGAACCGGACGGCTGAATTGGTCAAAAAGGTCGGGTTGATTGATCAGAAGTAATTGCTCCATGTTTGCATCAATCTCTTCTGATATCCGTCAGTACTTGCTTATCACTGCCAATTATTGGGCTTTTACATTGACGGATGGAGCGCTACGCATGTTGGTGGTGCTCCATTTTCATGCTTTGGGTTATTCCCCATTAGATATCGCGTTTTTATTCCTCTTCTATGAAGTGTTTGGTGTGATAACTAACCTAGCCGGTGGCTGGTTGGGCGCTCGCCTTGGTTTGAATAAGACAATGAATGTCGGGCTGATACTGCAAGTAGGGGCGCTCATTATGCTAGCGGCTCCCGCTGCGTGGTTGACGGTTGCGTGGGTGATGGCCGCGCAGGCATTATCGGGTATTGCGAAAGACCTCAATAAAATGAGCGCCAAGAGTGCCATTAAGCTGCTCGTTCCAGAAGATGCTCAGGGCAAGCTGTATCAATGGGTAGCGTTGTTAACCGGTTCTAAAAATACTTTAAAAGGCGTGGGCTTTTTTCTGGGTGGTGTACTACTGACACTGTTTGGTTTTACTTCGTCAGTTTTGATGATGGCTGTTGGTTTACTTATTGTCTGGATGATATCGATTTTGAATCTAAAGAAATCATTAGGTAAAACCAAAAGTAAGCCGAAATTTAAAGAAATATTCTCAAAAAGCCGAGCTGTAAACGTTTTATCTGCTGCACGATTATTTCTTTTTGCCGCCAGAGATGTTTGGTTTGTCGTGGCGATTCCTGTGTTTTTTGCTGAGACCCTTGATTGGGATCATTGGTCGGTCGGTAGTTTTATGGCTTGCTGGGTGGTTGGCTATGGTGTTATTCAGTCTCTGGCTCCTTATGTAACAGGCAAGCGATCTGGAACAGTGCCGGATGGCCGGACGGCCGTCGCTTGGTTGCTTCCGCTCTTAATAATTCCCGCATTGATGGCTATTACCCTTAGCGTGAGTATGGATGTGCGGTTTACGGCTGAATGGCTACAGCCCTGTTTGATTGGCGGATTGATGCTGTTTGGTGCTTTTTTTGCCGTGAATTCGTCATTGCACAGTTATCTTATCGTGAGTTATTCCAAAGAAAACGGCGTTTCGCTGGATGTCGGTTTTTACTATATGGCAAATGCAATGGGGCGACTGGTGGGTACGTTACTTTCAGGTGGAGTGTATCAACTCTATGGATTGGAGGCGTGTTTGTGGATATCGTCGCTATTCCTGCTTTTAGCGTGGCTTATCTCATTTAAATTGCCTCAAAAGATTTAAATTTCATTTTCGTTTCAGCTTGTTATGTCACGATAGCCTTCGTTGTTTTTTAATAGATAAAATATTATTTAAAAGAAATGTAAGGTTTCGGTATTTCATTCGACTAACCTTAATAAATCAAAAAGTAAAAGAGAACCTCATATGCATGAAATGCTGCCACACCTGATTCAGACAGACTTTCCTGCCATAAAGCGTACTCAATTGGATACGTTACAGGCAAATTTGGGCTATCGCTGCAATCAATCTTGTCTCCATTGTCATGTGGCGGCCAGCCCAAAACGCACCGAGGAGATGGATTGGGAAACGATGCAGTTGATGTTGGACTTTGTTGAAAAGTTTGGCATCACTACGCTCGATTTAACGGGCGGCGCACCAGAGATGAACCAGCATTTTAAGCGTTTAGTTATTGAAGCACGTAAGTTAGGCGTAAAGGTCATAGATCGCTGTAACTTGACCATTCTTTGTGAGCCTGGCTATGAAGATTTTGCGGAGTTTTTAGCTGAACATGATGTCGAAGTGGTGGCATCACTGCCTTGTTATTTAGAAGATAATGTTGACGCTCAACGCGGTGATGGTACTTTCTTAGCGAGCATAGAAGGGTTAACAAAACTCAATAAACTTGGATATGCTCAAGAAAACTCAGGCAAAGTACTTAACCTTGTTTATAACCCCCAAGGTCCTGTTTTACCGCCGGAACAGGTAGCTTTAGAGGCTTCTTATAAATCTGAGTTATATGCCCGCTATGGTGTGCAATTTTCTAATTTGTTTACGCTAGCAAATATGCCTATCCAACGTTTTGGCAGCATGCTCATTTCTAAAAAGACCTTTCTTCCTTATATGGATCTATTACGTGCTTCTTTTAATGAAGCAACGTTGGATAGTCTTATGTGTCGTTCTTTAGTGTCGGTTGATTGGCAAGGCTTTGTGCATGATTGTGATTTTAATCAGCAGCTAAAAATGCCTTTAGGTAGTAGTCGTGAGCCTGTTCACTTAGGCGCTTTGCTCGAAGAAGGACTACAAGAAAGTGCAATACGGATTGGAGACCATTGCTACGGTTGTACAGCGGGTCAAGGGTCAAGCTGTGGTGGTGCACTGAGTTAAGTATATTTTCATTAAGTCTCTAGTTAAGAGCGTTGAGCCTACTGAAACAGTATTGCTAGGTAAGGCTCTAGCCTAAATAATTATTATCGGGAGTAACCGATGAAGCGTTTGTTAGTCGTATTAGTCATTATTGTTGCGTTGCTGATAACTTGGCAGTCCGGCGGTTTTTCATTGTTGACGCTGGAAAATCTTAAATTTCAACAGACAGAATTGTCATCTTGGCGAGACCTGAACCCTGTTGGTGCTAGTGTTACATTTTTCCTTATTTATGTTTTGGTTACTGCGTTGTCGATTCCCGGTGCCGTTATTATGACGCTGGCCGGCGGAGCACTTTTTGGGTTGCTATGGGGAGGCATACTGATCTCTTTTGCTTCAACGTTAGGGGCTACCTTAGCGATGCTAGCTTCTCGCTATTTAATCAGTGATTGGGTGCGCAGTAAGTTTGCTTCCTCTATCGCACCGATTGATGAGGGTGTTGAAAAAGACGGTCCTTTTTACCTGTTTACTTTACGCCTGATTCCTATTTTCCCTTTCTTTATGATCAACTTGTTAATGGGGCTTACACGAATGCCTGCCAAAACATTTTGGTGGGTGAGTCAGTTAGGAATGTTAGCGGGTACTTTGGTGTTCGTTAATGCCGGTACTCAATTGGCTAAAATTGATTCTTTATCGGGTATTTTGACGTTTGAGATTATTGGTGCATTTGCTTTGTTGGGAATATTCCCTCTCATTGCGAGAAAAATTGTAGAACTTGTTCAAGCTCGTAAGGTTTATGAAGGCTGGAATAAACCGAAAAAATTCGATACTAATCTGATTGTTATTGGCGCGGGTAGTGGTGGACTTGTGAGTGCTTATATCGCTGCAGCGGTGAAGGCTAAAGTGACACTTATTGAAAAGCACCAGATGGGAGGAGATTGCTTAAATACGGGCTGTGTACCTTCTAAAGCAATAATTCGCTCGGCTAGGCAAGCGTATGAAATGCGACAAGCCGATCAGTTTGGAATTCAGTCAGTTGAACCCCAAGTTGATTTTTCTGCAGTCATGGGGCGTGTAAAAAATGTTATAGAACAGATAGAACCACATGATTCCGTTGAGCGTTATACGAATCTCGGTGTGGATGTCATCCAAGGATGCGCCACTATTGTCTCTCCTTGGGAAGTATCGGTCACGAAAGAGAACGGTGAGCAGCAAACCTTGTCAGCAAAATCCGTCATCATTGCCACAGGCGCGCGTCCACGCATTCCTAATATCCCAGGGTTAGATCAGGTAGATTATCTTACTTCTGACACCTTGTGGGAACTTAACGAATTACCGAAGCTTTTTATCGTATTAGGTGGCGGACCAATAGGGTGTGAATTATCCCAAGCATTTTCCCGGTTGGGCAGTGATGTGAGTGTTGTGCAGCGCGCACCTCACTTGATGCCAAGAGAAGACGGAGACGCTCAAGTGTTGGTCCAGCAGCAGTTTGTAGATGAAGGCATTACTCTGCACTTGTCTAGTACGGCTAAAGAAGTGGTCGTACGAGAAGAGCAGGCTTACTTACTTGTGGAGCAGGCAGGAGAAACTGTCGAGCTACCCTTTGATAAGTTGTTGTTAGCACTAGGGCGTGAAGCCAACACCAGCGGATTTGGTCTTGAAACGCTAGGTATAGAAACACGTGAAAATGGAACGCTGGACTGTAATGGTTTTATGCAGACTCGCTTTCCAAATGTATACGTGTGTGGCGATGTTACCGGGCCTTTCCAGTTTACTCACGTTGCTGCACACCAAGCATGGTTTGCCGCAGTAAATGCTCTGTTTGGTGGTTTTAAGCGCTTTAAAGTGGACTACCGTGTTATTCCGTGGGTGACATTTACTGACCCTGAAGTGGCACGCGTTGGCTTGAGTGAAAGCGAAGCGAAGGCGCAAGGTCTGGCTTATGAAGTGACACGTTATGGTATTGATGATCTAGACCGTGCTATTGCTGATGGGGATGATCACGGCTTTGTTAAAGTCATCACGGTTGCTGGTAAAGATAAAATCTTAGGTGTAACCATTGTTGGTAAGCACAGTGCTGAGTTACTAGCTGAGTTTGTCTTGGCGATGAAGTACGGTTTAGGTATGAATAAGCTATTGGGAACCATCCATACTTATCCCACTTTTTCAGAGGCCAATAAATACGCTGCAGGTGAGTGGAAACGAGCACATGTTTCGCCCAAAATCATGGTATGGTTGGCTCGTTTTCATGCATGGCGTAGGAGCTAGACGTGCAAGATGAAGCGACATTTAGACTGATTTTTTTTCTGGGCGCTTTTGTGGTGTGTGCCGGTATTGAATGGTTACGCCCAAAGCGAGCTTGGCGAGAATCCCGACTAACGCGTTGGCGTATAAATTTAGCTATTATCTTGATGAATACCTTGATTGTGCGCATGACTGTAGGGGCCATTGCGGTGACCACTGCCGTGTGGGCCCAGCAGGAACAAATCGGCTTGTTTTATTGGTTGCAGTTTCCGACGGTTATATCGTCGGTAGTTGGGTTCTTACTGCTGGATATGGCTATTTGGTGCCAGCACTGGATTACACATAAATGGTCTGTGTTGTGGCGCCTACATCAAGTTCATCACACAGATCTGGATCTAGACGTGACTTCTGCTTTGCGGTTTCATCCGGTAGAAATTGTATTATCTCTGATCTATAAAGCCTTAATAATTGTAGTGTTGGGAATAGATCCCCTGGTGGTTATTACGTTTGAAATTATACTGAATGCTTCAGCAATTTTTACGCATGCCAATATCCGTTTACCGTCGAGGCTAGATAGCGCTCTTCGCTGGGTCTTTTGCACTCCCGACATGCACCGTATCCATCATTCTGTCTATCAGGAAGAAACAGACAGCAACTATGGTTTTTTTCTGTCTATTTGGGATCGGCTTTTTTCAACCTACACGGTTGAACCCAAGGATAATCATCAGCAAATGCAATTGGGTTTGTCTGAACATCGGCAACAATCTGCTCTAGGCTTTTTAGCATTACTTAAGCTGCCTCTGCAAAAGTGGCGCTCAACGCGTTAGGTGTGTTGATGACAGTGCTAACAAAACCAGTAGTCTCGATTATCATTCCGGCATTGAATGAGTCAGAAATTATTGTTTCAAAGCTACAATCGCTACAGCATTTTCGCTCACAATGTGAGCTTATTGTGGTCGATGGCGGGAGCCAAGATGGTAGTGTAGATCTGGCCAGTTCATGGGTTGATAAGGTTGTGGAGTCACCTGCTGGCCGTGCTAAGCAGATGAATGAGGGAGCTAAAGCCGCCTCGGCTGAGCTGTATTTTTTCTTACATCTGGATACGGAACCCCCTAGTAACCTAATGGAACTATTACTTGTTAGCCATGATAGTTGTGATTTCTGGGGACGCTTTGATGTGACGATTGAAGGAAAGCACTGGATGCTGCCTGTGGTTGCTTTTTTTATGAATAATCGCTCCAGAGCGACCTGCATAGCTACGGGTGACCAAGGGATATTTGTTAGCCGCTCATTGTTTGATAAAGTGGGAGGCTTCCCGGATCAACCGTTGATGGAAGATATTGAAATATCCCGGCGACTTCTTCGAGAAACAAAACCGTATTGTATTAGACAGAAAGTAAAGACATCTGGCCGTCGTTGGGCTGAGAAGGGCGTTTTTAAGACGATTTTCTTAATGTGGTTGCTAAGGTTGGCGTACTGGTGTGGGGACGCACCTGAAGAGCTCGCGCAGCGTTATGGCTACCCAATAGAGAAACAAAATAAATGAGTACCGCTTTAATTATTTTCGCTAAGGCGCCAGTAGCAGGAGTAGCCAAAACGCGTTTAATACCTGCATTAGGCGCCGAGGGCGCTGCTCAGTTACATTCACGCTTAGTGGAGCACACAGTCCAGCGAGCAATAGAATCAGCATGTTTTCCTATTTATCTCTTTACGCCAGAAGGGAGTGTCCATCCTTTTATTGATTACTTGTTAGCTACCTACCCCTTGACGCATAAGCTTCAGGAAGGCGTAGATCTTGGTGAGCGGATGAAAAATGCGCTGACTGATGTTTTGGCGAATCATCATGAAGAAGGAGCAATGCTGGTGGGTAGTGATTGCCCCGCTATAGACACAGTCTTATTAGGGGAGTGTGGTCGCGCACTAGAAAGCCACGATGCAGTTTTTTTACCCGCTGAAGATGGTGGTTATGCGTTGGTAGGCTTTAAGAAGAGTAATCGAGAATTTGATATTTTGTTCTCTGATATTGAATGGGGCACTGAAAACGTCATGTCGCAAACCAGAGTTAAGCTTAAGCAGCAAAGTGTAAGGTGGAGTGAACCCGCTTGTGTATGGGATGTCGACAGACCAGAAGACCTTAGCAGGCTAATCAAGTGCTTCCCAGCCTTATATCAGGCTTAACTGAGAGGCAATCCAATAACTCATCATATAGAGATCGCTTTTAAGGCGTGGCTACGTCTCTTCGCTTAAATTTGGCTCAGTATTAACGCTATAACTGCTAAATGTTTTCATCTATTATACGTTCTCAAATATAAGCATATTCGGTTGTATTAAATGTCTTCATTGCTGTCTGTTGAGTCCCTCTCTTGTGCTTATGCAAATCAATTGATTGTTGAAGGTGTTAGCTTTTCAATCAATGAAGGTGAGATTGCTTGTTTATTAGGACCAAGTGGTTGTGGGAAAACAACTTTATTACGAGCCTTAGCTGGCTTTAATACGGTTACAGCGGGTTCTATTCGCATGCATGGACGCGAATTCTCTTCTTCAAGTGCAACGTTACCTCCAGAGAAGCGCCAGATGGGCATGGTTTTCCAAGACTATGCTCTTTTTCCTCATTTAAGTGTTGCAGATAATATTGCGTTTAGTTTAAAGAGCAAAAGCAAGTCACAAAAGAATGATATTGTTCAGACTATGTTGCAATTAGTGAGGCTGCCAGATCTTTCTAAACGCTTCCCTCATGAACTTTCTGGAGGTCAGCAGCAGCGTGTTGCTTTGGCTCGAGCGTTGGCATCTCGACCACGATTGTTATTAATGGATGAGCCATTTTCAAATTTAGATACTGAGATGCGCAAAGAGCTTTCATTAGAGGTTCGCGATATTATTAAGCAACAGGAAATTGCGGCTGTTGTTGTAACGCATGATCAGGAAGAAGCATTTGTCATCAGTGATGTTTTGGGAATATTGGCAGATGGAAAGTTACAACAGTGGGGAACAGCTGAATCACTTTATTACAGACCTGAAACTGTTCAGGTGGCTAAATTTGTAGGAGAAGGAGAGCTGTTTGAGGGCGTTTGTGTTTCTGAAACTAAGGTGCAGACTGAATTAGGATTACTTGAATTTGCTGAGCCGTTATTAGTCCCACAGCAACACCCTGTGAACTTGTTTATCAGGCCAGCAGATATTTCCCCGATTGTTGATAACGATGGGCACGCCAAAGCGACTGTGTTGAGTCGAGAGTTTATGGGAGATGCGACACGCTATCAACTTCAGCTGGACTCAGGTCGTACGGTATCGGCGATTGTCAGAGAGTTGTTGCCTTTTAAGGTTGGAAATATTGTAGGGATTGAAGTGGCAGTTCATAGACCCATCGTATTTCCCGTATAGAAAAATTGTTCTGCTTAATGTGCTGAACGAGTGCCTGTAATAGATTTGCTTAGCAGTATAACGGGGATAATTCCTACCAGTACTATTAATAATGCCGCTAATGCACATTCTTCTAGTTGCTCGTCTGAAGCGTACTGATACACAAAAGTTGCTAGCGTATCGTAATTGAACGGCCTTAAAATTAGGGTGGCGGGAAGCTCTTTCATGCAGTCAACAAATACAACTAGCATAGCGGTTAATAACCCACCTTTGATGAGGGGGAAGTGAACTTTTATAAGCGTTTTGCCTGGAGACATTCCTAATGAACGAGAAGCCATATCCATTGTGGGAGTTACTTTGTTTAGCGAGCTATCGACAGCACCGGACGCTACCGCTAAAAAACGAACACAATAAGCAAAAATAACAGCAAAAATAGTTCCACTTAGTAAAAGCCCTGTTGATATATCAAACTGAGATCGCATCCATGCATCAACGGTATTATCAAATGCGGCTAGTGGAATAATGACACCAATAGCGAGTACCGCTCCAGGCAAAGCATAACCTAGGCTGGAGAAGCGCACTGCAGAAACTAGCCCGATTTTATTGGGGTTTAGGCGCTTAGCATAGGTTAATAGAACAGCGAGAATTAAGCACAGTATGGCAGCGCTTCCAGATAGTAAGAAACTGTGGCCAGCATGCAGTAAAAAGTCTGTAGAAAAAAATTGGTCTAAATGGCTGATAGAGTAGGCCACTAATAGTGCAACCGGAATTATAAAGCCGAGTAATATTGGCAGTAAACAAGCGGAAAAAGCAAAAATACTACGTAGGCGGTTTAGAGGATAAGCTTGAATTGCTTTGAAGCGATCAGTACTGTGAAATTGCTTTTGTTTGGCACGCGCAATACGCTCAAGAGCAATAAGTACAACGACGAAAATCATCATCATAGTTGCTATCTGAGCAGCCCCGCCTAAGTTCCCCATATTAAGCCATGTATCATAAATGCCAGCACTCATACTTTGCACTGCAAAGTAGTCGACTGTTCCAAAATCGTTGAGTGTTTCCATGGAAACTAATGCTAAACCAACGGCTATTGAAGGACGGGCAATGGGTAAAGATATCCGGTAAAAGCTCTGCCATGGAGTACAGCCCATGAGGCGACTGGCATCTTTGAGGCTCATTGATTGTTCTAAAAATGCCGCTCTGGACATTAAATATACATAGGGGTATAGGACTAGAGTCAACATCAAAATAGCACCTGGAAGTGATCTGATCTCAGGAAACCAGTAATCTTTAACAGTGTGCCAACCAAATATACCTCGTAAAAAACCCTGAATAGGGCCAGAGAATTCGAGGATGTCAGTATAAATATAGGCAATCACATAGGCCGGTACGGCAAAAGGTAGCAGCAAGGCCCATTCAAAAAATCGCTTTCCAGGAAACTGGCACATAGTAACCAGCCATGCAGTCGTGACGCCAATAATAACGGATAGAGTAGCAACGCCTATCAGTAGTTTGAGTGTGGTGCTTATATAAACAGGCAAAATAGTGTCGGCAAGATGTCGCCAGATATTTTCTTCTGGAAATAAAGCCAGGTAGAACACCGACAGAACAGGAAGCGCAACTAATAATGCGGCTCCCCAACTGCTAGTGTACCAACCGGTAGTATTGCTAGCATTAATTGGACGTGTAACTGAGTGTGTATTCATTAGCCAGAGCAATAAAACGATAGCCGCGAAGACTACCGTTTTAATGTGTTAAAGTCACTAGTGTTTTGTCAACAAAAGACGTTCGTCTTAATTATCAAAACCTACTTTATCAACTAGTTTTGCAGCAGCAGAACGTTGAGCTGATACTTTTTGTAAATTGATAGAATCGCCTTTGAAATCACCCATGAACTTTTCGATTAGATCAGAGCGTTTAGTATTTGGGCGTACTGGAAACTCAAAGTTAACATCAGCATAGAATTTTTGAGACTCTGCCTGAGTTAAGAATTCGATTAATTTCTGTGCAGCAGCAGGGTGTGGAGCATTTTTTGTAATCCCCGCGCCCGATATGTTCATGTGAGTTCCGCGATCAGCTTGGTTCGGGAAAACTAGGTTAACTGATTTTGCCCATGCTTTTTGTTCTGGGTTTTTCTCATTGGTTAGCATTTTGCCAAAGTAATAAGAGTTGCCTAGCGCAAGATCACAGACGCCTTCTTTTATTGCCTTTACTTGTGCTCGGTCGTTTCCTTGTGGTTTTTGTGCAAGGTTTCCTTTCACTGCAGTTAACCAGCTTTCAGTTTTTTCTTCACCATGATGCGCAATCATGCTGCCAATCAAAGACAGGTTGTAGGTGTGCTTTCCGCTGCGAGTACAAATACGGCCTTTCCATTTTGGATCCGCTAAATCTTCATAAGAAGTAATTTCACCCTCTTTAACGCGCTCTTTAGACGAGTAAACTAAGCGTGCTCGGGATGTAAGACCAACCCAGCGGCCTTCCGGATCACGAAATTGTTGAGGTACATTTGTGTTAACGATATCGCTATTGAATGACGCGAAGAGGCCTTTTTCGGTTGCATCAAACAAAGGGCCGATGTCGGAAGTTAATAAAATGTCGGCTGGTGAATTGCGGCCTTCATGTTGTAAGCGTTCGAGTAAACCTTTTTTTGCAAAGACAACATTAGTTTTGATACCCGTTTCCTCTGAGAATGCTTTTAGCAGCGGCTCAATTAAAAAGGGCTGGCGATAAGAGTAAATATTAACTTCTTCTGCCTGTGCCATTGAGTTGAAACTAAGAGCGGTCGTGAGGGTGGCGAATGCAAACAGAGACTTACGTAACATGATTTTTACCCTAATCTGTAATAAATAATTTGGTTAAGCAATAAGCTGCCTTAAAGGTAACGCGAATTATTATCGTTAACATGCGTAATGTCAATGCGGATGAGTATAATTCTCAATACCATTATCCTATAAGTTTATGTTCCATGATTCATGTCATAGATGCAGAAGGTTTTAAGGAAACGTTGCGTCAGATTAAATAACAGGAAAGAGTCTTGAAATAACGGCAGGAATGGCAGTCTCTACTCGTAAAATCCGTTCGCCAACATGAAAAGGGGTTAGTCCTGATTGTTGAAACTTCTCAATTTCATATGGAATGAAACCTCCTTCTGGACCTATTGCTAGTGTCGTCGGTGTTATTGTGGCTTCTGGACAACAAATGGCATTGTAGGGGTGAGCTACTAAGCCTCTAGTATTGGCACTAATCGCAGGGAGCTCGTCTTCAACAAAAGGTTTGAATCGTTTTCTTATGTGTACAGAAGGCATTTGGGTATCACCCGCTTGTTCCAAGCCTAATTGAAGTTGTTCTTGAATCGCGCTATCTGATAAAAGTGGTGTTGACCAGTAGCTCTTATCTACACGGAAACTATTCAGTAAATAAATATCTTTTACGCCCATAGTACTTACTGTTTGCATAATGCGTTTTAACATTTTAGGCCTTGGTAAGGCTAGTAATAGTGTTAAAGGCAGTGCGGTTGGGGGGGCTATAGTAAGGTTTATTTGTAATGTGACTTTTTGATGATCAATTTCAATAACTTGTCCTGTACCTTTAAGGCCATTAATGTGGCCAACACGTAATACTGAGTTAGGTTGAGCTTGATGAATGTCGTATATATGTTTATGGCGTCTATCACGTAAGCAAATGCTGTCCGTATTGCAAAAATCATCTTCAGTAAAAAGAATTAAATTCATTAATTATCCGTTTGATTGCATCTTGGGAACATATTCTTCCATTATGACGGTTTTTCTTTTGCTTAGCAGCCGTTAGGATAGCTTCTTACTTTAAACTGAGCTCTTTATGGCTACGCCTGATTTACTTAAAGATACTATACGTCCAACACTTCTTCGCATGACCTTACCGATGATGGTAGGGATTGTTAGTTTGATGTTGTTTAATTTAGCAGATATTTATTTTGTTTCCCTTTTAGGGACCGCGCCGATGGCTGCGTTGGCATTTACTTTTCCGGTAACCTTCTCTGTAGTCAGTTTGGCTATTGGTTTCGGAATAGGTACATCTGCAACTCTGGCCAGGTTAATAGGCCAGGGCCAGCAAGAAAAAGCGGCTGAGCTTGCAACAGACAATCTGATGATGACTCTCATTGTGGTGCTGTGTATTAGTTTGGTTGCGCAGCTCTTTATGGCGCCTTTATTTACGGTGATGGGAGCGACAGCTAAACAATTGCCTTACATTCTTGATTATATGGGAGTGTGGTGGTTTGGTGCTGTTTTTGTAGTTACCAATATGGTCGCCAACAGTGCCTTGCGTGCAAGAGGGGATACTAAAACACCTGCACTTGTGATGGGAGGGGCTTCCGCTCTTAACCTAATATTGGATCCTTTGTTCATTTTTGGCTGGGGGCCGGTACCTGCGTTTGGTATTAAGGGAGCGGCTATGGCAAGCGTGATCTCTTGGACATGTGTATTTGTCATCGTTATTTATGTTCTTTATCGGCGCTATCGATTAATAGTACTGATGAAACCTGTCATTGGGAGAATACTCGGACACTGGTTAAAAGTAATGAAAATAGGTTTGCCTGCTGCTTTATCTAATATGATGACGCCATTAGCAGGAGGAGTACTAACAGCAATGGTTGCTCAACATGGGGCAGAAGCTGTAGCTGCATTTGGGGTAGGGAACCGGCTTGAGTCACTTTCTTTGTTGGTGTGTTTGGCTTTGTCGATGACACTCCCGCCCTTTGTTAGCCAAAATTTTGGTGCAGGGCAGATACAGCGTGTTATCTCTGCATATCAGGGGGCCATTAAGTTTGCACTTGTTTGGCAGTTCTTAGTATTTTTGATGTTGTTGCTATTTCAGGACGCTATTGCGGAGTTATTCGCAGCCTCTGAATTGATCAAAGGGCCTTTAATCATGTGGTTGGGTATTGTGCCACTTGGATTTGGGATGCAGGCGGTCATTTTTTTGAGTGCGTCAACATTAAATGCGTTACACCAGCCTTTAAGAGCGATGCGTATTAGCATCTTGCGTTTATTTGTGTTTTTTATACCTATGTCTTGGATAGCAAATGAACTATGGGGCTTGCAGGCAATGTTTGTAGCATTCGTGTTGGCAAATACCGCCGCTTCATGGATAGCGTATAGAAGTGTCAGTCGTTTGTTGATGGCAAAGAGTGCGGTGCATCAATGATTTTAAGATAACTCAGGCCTATCATTAATCATTAACAATCAGATACTATCCTAAAGACTATAAACCAAAGTCATATTATTAAATGGAAGCCTTAGGTCTATGATCGGTTCTAAGACTTCTTAGAAAAATAAAAAAGTAAGTTATATAAAACACAATAAATTGAAAGAAAAGGGATGTGAATATGGGTAAGTTGGTTGCTCTTGTAACAGGTGGTACTGGTGGGCTGGGTGCTTCAATATGCCGAAGTCTGGCGGATAGTGGGTTTACAGTAGTAGCAGGTTATAACAGTGGTGGTAATCACGAAAAAGCAAAAGCATGGCAAGCAGCACAAAAAGCTGATGGTTATGATATTCATGTGGCTTATGGTGATGTGACAAATACAGCTTCTTGCGAAGAGTGTATTGCTACCGTGCAAGAACTAACAGGTGGTACAGTTGATGTACTCGTTAATAATGCAGGTATCACTCGTGACGGCCAGTTTAAGAAAATGAGCTGGGATCAGTGGGACGAAGTTCTAACGGCAAACTTGGATTCAATGTTCCATATGACTCGTTTGGTCATTAATCCAATGCTGGAAAAAGGCTTTGGTCGTGTTGTCAATATTTCATCTGTGAATGCACAGAAAGGCCAGTTTGGACAGTGTAACTACTCTGCCGCTAAAGCCGGTATACATGGTTTCACAAAGGCACTGGCTCAAGAAGTTGCTTCTAAAGGTGTTACTGTTAATACAGTTTCTCCGGGTTATGTAATGACACCGATGGTAGCTAAAATTGCTGTCGAAGTTCAGCAGAAAATTTGCTCTACTATTCCGGTAGGACGTTTTGGTACACCTGAAGAAATTGGTCGTATCGTAACTTTCTTGGCTGAAGAGCAGTCTGGGTATATCACAGGTGCTGATATGTCTATCAATGGTGGTCTTCACATGTCTTAATGACACCATTGTGAGAATAGAAAAACCCGCTCTTAAGCGGGTTTTTTGTTGTTAAGAAATAACTTCTTAATCAAATACAGTTTCGATGAGTGTTTCGAAACGCTTACTCAATGTTTCATTCATTTTACTAAAAGGAATAGTGGAGGCTTCTAGCTCCAGCTTTTTGATGTCTATAAGGTTTACAGGCTGTTGTTGTTGCTCCAGGGCCTTTTGTAAACGTTGCATCTGGTATTCCATTCGTAATGCTTGGTCTTGGTCTGGAGAGGAAATGTTGAGCGCTATTTCCAAGCGTATGCAAATTTCACGTAGTGCGTTATCAGCATTAATTAGCAAAGTATTAAGGCTGTTGTCTCCAGAGGCTACTAATTCTATTTGTTGACGGCGCTTGTGAATTTTTTCATGCAAACTGTTGTTGGAGGCCAGTGTCCAACTAGCAAAAAATTCTTCTGTTGCTTTCTCTGCTGAATTATCGAGAAGGTGTGTTTCAAATTGTTCACACAAGAAAGCATGTTCTTGCAATTGAATATTATCAGCATGTTCTAAGAATCGTTTGAGAGCATTGGTTTGCTGCTCCAAATAGCGTGCTGCTTTATTGAACCTTTCAATGTCTTTAACAGGTAAGGTATCTTTGAATTGTTCAATCAGCTGGCGTGCTTCGTTAATGTGTTCTGATTTTTTCTTCGTGTGAAGTGGTGCTTCTTCAAAACTTAAGAGTTCATCAGTAAATTGATTTAACAATACTTTAGCTGCATGTGCTGCTTCGCGTGAAGGTGTTTGATCGTGTAAGCGTTGAAAAATAACATCACAGTGAACTCTAAAAGATTTCCACAATTTACGTTCTTGACTATGAAATGTTGGGCCGCACTCTTTCCAGTCTTTCTGCAAGTTTTTTGCTTGCTCTGCAGCGTCTATTACATCGTCGGCTGTCGTTAATAACTCGGCATTTAGAATTAGCTTCTCTTTAGTTGCCATTGAGGCTTCTTTGACATTTTGGAAGCGTGTTTCTGCATCAATAAGTAACTCATTGAACTTTACTTGCAGTGTCTGACCTGGATTTCTGTCTACAGGAGTGAAGCGGCGCCATTCTTGCTTAGCTGTCTGGATTATTTGCTCAATGGCACGCCAATCGCAGTTTTCCCAATCTATTTGCTGAAGGTAGGCGGCTACTTCTTTATAGATATGCTCTTTTTGTTGCAGGTTGTAGCGACGGGCTTCATTTTGTAGTGAGAAGTATGCCTCACATGGCTCGTATGCACTATCTGAAGCTGATTTGAAGCGCTTCCAAATAGCTTGAGAATGAAATGGATCGGTGGCATCTAGCAATTTCCAATGCTGTTGAAGTTGCTTAATTTTCTTTGCTTTGTCTTGTGGTGGGATGTCCGTTGAGACAAGGTTCTCCATATCGGAGCAAAGCTGCTCTTTTTTTGGAGTTACGGCATAGCCTTGCCAGTCCTTGAGCTCATCTAACCGAGTGTTTATGTTTTTAAATTGTTGTTCAAAAGCATCTCTAGAAGAGCCTTTAAGTTGTGACAGTTGTTCGGTTGCTTTACGGGATATTTTCTCTGCAGTTTTAATTTCACCCTTCTCAATTAAGCTATCAAGGTGGGTGAGTTGAGTCTGTAGTTTTTCAGACAGCTCCGTGGCTTTTATCGTTTCTAGTTGTTTCTTGTTGATAATGTGTTCTATGACGACATCTAACTGTAGTAATGGTGCCGGGCGCTCGATATTTGTAGGCCATGCTATTTTTGTTCGAACTTTATTTGCCTGCTTTAATTGCTCTTGAAGAGGCTTTTTCTTGAAGTTGCTACGTTCACTTAACAGTAAAAATTCAGCAATTTCATTTAGCTTACCTTCAACAGATCTTGCATGCGTGCTAATTTTGCTTAGTGTTCCGTTCAGTTGGTTGTATAAATCTTGTTGGCCAATTGATGCCATATTACTAATACTTTCCCACTGATTTTTAAAATTATCTTGCTCTTGTGTGAGCGATATAACCTGTTCATCTTGTTGAGAAAATAGGATGTTTTCTGTGCTCGTGATGAAATGCTGTAGTTGTTGTAATAGTGTGTCAACTTGTTCGCGAGCTAATTTAGTGTCAAGTTCTTCTTGTATCTTTGCTGCTTCTACATCAGCGATAGCTGAAATTCTATTCTGACATGTGCTGCATGCGTCAGAAAACTGTGATTGATAAGACTCTGTTGTAGCGAGAGGGAGTTGACTCCACTCTTGCTTCAGTGCTTCAAGCTTTGCTGGATAAAGAGGGTACCACTCGCAATGGGAAAGATGGTTTGTTTGCTCAATAATTACGTTGGCTTTTTCAAGTAGCCCTTGTTGTTGTTTCTCTTTTTCACGAATCTCATTCAATTTATCGCGCATGATACGATAAATAGCTTTGTCATTTTGTTTCGTTATTTTTAGCAGTTGTTCAATCAAATCAGGATGTGAAATATGCCCCGCTGCAGTTTTACGGGTACTGATAGGCACTGAAGATGTAGCTATTTCTAGTAATAGGTTCTGGTCATCGGTGTTGTTGACCAAAACTATTTGCAAATCCTGATAAGACGTTTGACTGATAATTCGCCACATGAGTGCTTGTTCGATGTCCTTAGTCAGTCGATCGAACAGTATTTGTGGGTTGGTATCATTGTTCAGCTTATGAACTAAACGTGTCTCTATTGTGTCAGCATCAGCATCAGGGGTTTTTAAAAGCTGAATTAGGTTACTAACGCTCGTGATCTGAGCTATTGCTGCCTGTCTAACATTAATGTCTGGGTCTCGAGTAGCTAAATCAGACAGGATAAGGTATTGATCATCATGTTCGTCGCTCAAATTTTTAACAGCATTCAAACGAGTAACTGGATTGGTATGTTGCCACTTAGGCTTAAAAAACTTAGATAACATGAACGATTTCTTGTATTAGCAAAACTGGACGATGGATGTCCAGATGAATGGGGAGACCTATTCTAAGGGCTTGGCGTGGTCAGTAAAAGCCTTGACGGCAAGTTTAATCAGGGATGTTTCATATTCACCTGATTAAACTGTTCTGTTGGCATGATTTTAAATTAGGCAATTGATCTGACTTCAACATTGCCATCTAGATAGAACCATTTACCATCTTTAGCATAAAAATTTGAGCATTCATGTAAAACGCACTGATCTTCTTCGGTTTCAAATGAAGCTTCAAACTCAACCATACCCTGACTATCATCTTTATGACCGGCTTCTTTGTTGAGTATTGTCAGTCCAGTCCATGTCGTAAACTGGATCTGTTCGGCAATAATAGCGCGATCTATAGCATCGCGTTTCTCAGGAGCAGTAGTGTCTATAAGGTAATCAATAGCACCGAGTGCAAAGGCCGTATAACGACTGCGCATGAGTTGTTCGGCTGTTGGTGCTAGCTTTTGACCTTCAATATAGGGTTCACAACAAAATGCAAATGGTTTTCTTGATCCGCATGGACAACGATGTTCTGTTGTTTGACTGGTCAGCATGTGTAATCCTCCCTATCAAATCTGATACTATTTGCCTGTTATTATAGCCTGCTTACTTAGTATTTATCACGGATAATTGAAAACAATGACAGTGGAACGCACTTTTTTTTGGCACGATTATGAAACCTTTGGTATCGATCCTAAAAGAGATCGTCCTGTACAGTTTGCTGGGGTTCGTACCGATGAGAACCTAAGCATCATTGATGAGCCCATTATGATATTTTGTAAGCCGGCTGATGATGTGTTGCCTCATCCTCAAGCATGCTTAATTACTGGTATTACACCTCAAAAAGCAATTCGAGAAGGCCTATGCGAAGCTGAATTTATTTCTCAAATACATGCTGAATTTTCTAAACCAGGTACGTGTGCTGTGGGTTACAACAGCATTCGTTTTGATGATGAAGTCACACGTTATACCTTATATCGTAATTTTTTCGACCCATATTCTCGTGAATGGCAAAATGGCTGTTCTCGCTGGGATATTATTGACATGTTGCGGTTAACGCGTGCATTACGCCCTGAGGGGATAATTTGGCCGGACAATGCAGACGGAAATCCGAGCTTACGTCTTGAAGATCTTACAAAAGCTAATGGAATTGATCATGGGCATGCTCATGATGCGCTATCAGATGTTTATGCAACAATTGCCATGGCTAAACTGATTAAAGAGCGACAACCAAAACTGTATGAGTTTGTATTATCAAATAAGGATAAGGCAGCAGCTCAGCGCATGCTAGATGTAACGTCTATGAAACCGGTTCTCCATGCATCATCCCGGTACTCTGCCATGTTAGGTAATTTGGCAGTCATAGCGCCTTTAATACAGCATCCTGTTAATAAGAACAGTACGCTTGTATGGGATTTACGAGTAGATCCTACACCATTACTGACCTTGTCAGTGGAAGATATCCGTCATTATATGTATTTGCCTAGTCAAGAGCGCACAGATACTGATCCTGTGATTGCTCTAAAACAAGTTCATATTAATAAGTGTCCTATTTTGGCGCCCGCCGGTATGTTGAATAAGGATGAAGCGGCACGTTTTTCTATTATTGGTGATGAGTGTCGATCTCATTTAGCTGTTTTAAGAAATTATCCTGAATTAAAGTCAAAATTAGCCGATGTAATGAGTGAAGACAGTTTTGAATCCGATGGTGATCCTGACCATATGTTGTATTCAGGTGGTTTTTTTAATGACACTGATAAAAAGATGATGCAGCAGGTGCGTGAATGCGACCCTAATACGCTTGCAGAGTTAGAGTTTGCATTCCAAGACCCTCGACTAGAGGAGATGTTTTTTCGTTACCGTGCTCGTAACTATCCTTGGACACTTACTGATGAGCAGCAATCGCAGTGGGAGCAGTACCGTAGTGACAGGCTACTAGTGAAAGATAAGCGGGGGTTGTTAACAATGAAGGAATTTTATGAGCACCTGAATGGTTTGTATCAAGATCCTGACCTTACTACTCATCAGAGAGAAGTGTTGGAAGAATTAGCGATTTACGCAGAGTCTATATATCCCATGGAAATGTCATGGTAAAGCAACGCTGGTTCTCTGGCCTGATAATAGGGTTTGCTGTTATGCAGCTTTCCCTAGCAGATGGAGAGCAGCTAGTTGTTACACAGAGCAACCTCATTACGTATGATGTTGTTTTGCCTTCAGGTTACTCTGAAGGTATCGATAATGGAAAAACAGCCTATCATAGGAAAAAGCGTGGTGTATTTGATTCTGAGCCCATGTCTGAAATTTCTTATATAAACAAACCTTCGGACTTACCTCCTCCTACAGTGATAGCCCCTTCACCCTTACCGCTTGTGAGGGAGTTTAGAGCAGGGAAAGTGTTATCAAAATCAGACCTTAAAGGAGAAAATGCAGTATTTCAGCGCATCTATGATGATAAAGAAGCGGAGAAATGTTTATGGAATCCAGAGGCTTGTGAAGCGGCCAAGGCCCCACAGCAACAGCGTCGTCAATTTGTTGTTCCTAAGCCTTAGG
>NZ_JADGEV010000046.1:0-6034 GCF_016744175.1 Neptunomonas sp.
AAAACAAACGTTTGTACTTCTGTCGGCAATCTTTTACACAAAGAATAGAATTCATTCTTAACGTGCTTAAAAGGAGTACAGCTATGAATCCGCTGTTTATAAAGGGCGCACATTTCTTTGAAGAAATACAACCAGAAAAAAGGTCTGAGTTGAGTCTAGTTGTTGTAACGCATTTACTAAATAACCCGCAAATATATCTGGATTGCTTACAGCGCATGGGGACGTTGGCAATGATACTCCCGAAGCCCAAAAGTGTTTGTCGTGCAACACTGGAGCAAGTTGAAAAACGCTTTCAGGTTGTCATTAAAAGTCGCCCTCAAATAGCTTCAGTTGAAGTAATGGCGGCGATTCTCAATGATTTTGTACCAAAAGGTGAGTTAGTGCTTATTGATATCGGTGGCTATTTTGCGGCTTCGTTACCTGAATTGATACCACGCTTGAAGTCCCGCCTGAAAGGTGTAGTGGAAGTAACAGAAAATGGTCATAAGCGATACGCCGCTGTACCTGAACTCCCTGTACCGGTTCTTTCATTGGCGCGTAGTCCTTTGAAAGGCCCTGAAGATTACCTTACTGGCCAGTCTATTGTGTACTCTGCAGAAGCCTTGATGCGTGAATGCCATCATATTATGAACGGTGGGACTGCCGTTGTATTCGGCTACGGTAAAATTGGCCGCTCAATAGCAAAAGCTTTACATGCAAAAAATATTAATACCAAGGTGGTTGAAATAGATCCTATTCGTGCGATTGAGGCGCGCTCAAGGGGGTTTGACCTGATTAATAAAGAAGAGGCGTTGCAAACAAGTGATGTTGTGTTTTGTGCGACGGGAAACCAGTCTCTTAATAACCACGATTTTAATCGAGTCAAAAACGGGGCCTTTATCTTCTCAGTAACATCGTCAGATGATGAGTTGGATCTAGTGCAAGCTAGCAATAACTTTACGGTGAGCCGAATTACAGAACATGTTTCACGCTATGAGCGATTGGGGCAGTACTTTCATTTGGCGAACAGAGGTGATGCCATTAATTTTATTCATAATGCAGAAGTAGGGCCTTATATCTATTTGGTACAAGGTGAAATTATAGCTGCAATTAATTATATCTGTGAAAACACGATAGAGAATCAAATAGTGGAACTACCTATCAATCTTAGAAAAGATTTAGCACAGCGTTGGTTGAGCCACTTCGGTTAACAAACACAGGCGTTACGAGGAGTGGTTGGTTAGAAATATATCCAATTGTTTCTTTTTAAAGGAAATATCTGAGTGTGTTACTGAGGTATAGAGAGTGAGCAATGCTAATAAAATACTTGTTGGATATAAGTTGACAGCACTGATAAGGGGTATATAATGATTGCAGCTTGAAAGTACGTCCTATATTTATGCATGCCAATTCGATGTTAGATTTTTAAATTTACGTCCTGTTTTCATAAGTAATAGCAACACTTCCAGCAAAACCTGCCTTATTTAAGGCTTTAATTACTCTTGATTTAATAGGATACTAATATGTCTACTACTACTGGTACAGTAAAATGGTTCAACGAATCTAAAGGTTTCGGCTTCATCGAGCAAGAATCAGGTCCAGACGTTTTCGCTCACTTCAGCGCTATCAACAGCTCTGGTTTCAAAACGTTGGCTGAAGGCCAAAAAGTTGAGTTCACAGTTACTCAGGGTCAGAAAGGTCCTCAAGCTGAAAACATCGTTCCTCTATAAATAGAGCTGCGTAGATTTACTCACTAATCGAGTAAGTCGCCAAGAATTCCTCTAACGAGGAATACAAGAAGGGTGAAATCTAACGATTTCACCCTTTTTTAATGTCAGATTTTTGAGTGTTTGCTTGATGGGCACTCTTTATGTTTCATAAGGCCTGAATGATTATTGCTGTCACTTGGTTTATGTCATAATTCATCTGCGTTTCGAGCCCTTCGTGAATACGCTGAGGCTGGTCTTTTTATCTTCTTGAACTCGGAATAGAACATTGCTTACAACCGCTAACATCACCATACAATTTGGCGCTAAGCCTCTTTTTGAAGACATATCTGTAAAGTTTGGCGAAGGTAACCGTTATGGTTTAATTGGTGCCAATGGTTGTGGTAAGTCTACCTTTATGAAAATCCTGGGAAATGACTTAGAGCCGTCATCAGGAACGGTTTCAAAAGAACCGGGTGAGCGTATTGGGAAACTCTCGCAGGATCAGTTTGCCTATGAAGAGTACAGTGTCATCGATACTGTCATCATGGGGCATCAAGAGCTGTGGAAGGTCAAATCCGAGCGTGATGCGATTTATGCTAACCCCAACATGAGCGAAGAAGATGGTATGCGCGCGGGTGAGCTCGAGTCTGAGTTTGCTGAAATGGATGGTTACACGGCAGAATCGCGTGCAGGTGAGCTACTTTTAGGTGTAGATATTCCCATTGAGCAACATTATGGTTTGATGAGTGAAGTTGCTCCGGGTTGGAAGTTGCGAGTATTGTTAGCGCAAGTACTATTCTCCGAACCGGATATTATGCTGCTCGATGAGCCAACCAACAACTTGGACATCAACACTATCCGTTGGTTGGAAGAAGTATTGAATGAGCGTAATTGTACTATGATCATCATCTCCCATGACCGTCACTTTTTGAACAGTGTATGTACTCACATGGCAGATTTAGACTATGGAACGCTGCGCTTATATCCTGGCTCTTATGATGAATATATGACGGCTGCAACTCAGGCGCGTGAACGTTTGTTATCTGATAATGCCAAGAAAAAAGCACAAATTTCGGATCTCAAGTCATTTGTTAGTCGCTTCTCTGCTAATGCCTCAAAATCAAAGCAAGCGACTTCTCGTGCGAAACAAATTGATAAAATCCAGCTTGAAGAAGTTAAGCCTTCTAGTCGTCAAAATCCATTCATTCGCTTTGAGCAGGATAAAAAATTGCACCGTTTGGCGGTGGAAGTGGAAGGTTTATCAAAAGCTTATGATAGTGAGCTGTTTTCAAGTCTAGATTTAATGATCGAGGTAGGTGAGCGCATTGCTATTATTGGGCCAAACGGTATTGGTAAAACTACCTTGCTGAAATGCCTAGTAGGTGACGTGGAGCCTACAGCAGGTGAGATTAAGTGGTCAGAAAATTCAGAACTTGGTTATTATGCTCAAGACCATTCATCAGATTTTAAAGAAGAGAAATCTTTGATTGATTGGATGGGAGACTGGGGGCAAGAAGGCGATGATGAGCAAGTTATTCGTGGCACTTTAGGCCGTCTACTGTTCTCGCAAAAAGAGATTAACAAATCTGTAAAAGTTATTTCAGGTGGTGAGCAAGGGCGTATGCTCTTTGGTAAGTTGATGTTGACCCGTCCTAACATTATGTTGATGGATGAGCCGACTAACCATTTGGATATGGAGTCTATCGAATCATTAAACTTAGCGCTTGAAAACTATCCTGGAACATTAATTTTTGTCAGTCATGACCGTGAGTTTGTTTCTTCGTTGGCAACAAGGATTTTAGAATTAACACCAAAAGGTATTGTTGATTTCCGTGGTACGTATGATGATTACTTGCGTAGCCAAGAGGTATAAGTTCATCTATATCTATTTAAAATGAGAGCAGCTTAACGCTAAATACAAAGACCCGCTAATGGCGGGTTTTTTGTGTCTGGAGTGTAAAAAAGTGTAATATTTTAAAACATTAACTCATCAAATGAATGCAAAGAGGCATCCGCTTTAGAAGGAAAGTAGTCCTCTAAAATGTACGATATTTTATCAAAAGTGTCTTCTAAATCGAGGAAAGCATCAACCACGTTTGGATCGAAAAATGTGCCTCGACCTTTTTGTATAATAGAGCTGGCGGTACGGTGCTCTAGTGCTTTTTTGTAGGGGCGTTTGGAGATTATGGCGTCATAGACATCCGCTACAGACATTAAGCGAGCGACAATAGGAATATCGTTACTTTTTAAGCCCTGTGGGTAGCCGCTACCATCCCATTTTTCGTGATGGCTGAGTGTTACTTGCTGTGCAATTCTGATAAAACTTGCCGCTTTGCCTTTTAGTTCTCTTGCGAGTAGGTGCTCGGCTGTGTGAATCGCATTATAACCATGAGTGGGATGCCTTTTCATTATCTCATACTCATCAGGGGTTAGTTTCCCTGGCTTTTGTAAAATGGCATCAGGGATTCCTACTTTACCAATGTCATGTAGCGATGCTGTTTTGTAAAACACTTCTATGGTGTCATCGTTATCAAGTTCGTGTGCATAATCTGGGTGGTAGCGTAAGTGTTCTGCTAAAGCTTTAACGTAGTGTTGTGTTCGCAGAATATGGTTACCCGTCGAATGATCCCGCACTCGAGCAACAGCAGCGAGACATAAAATAGCAGCATCTTGTGCGGCTAATAAATTGTTCTCGTGGGTGTCAGGAGTCGTCGTTTTTGTGTTAAAGGAGCGAACCATTTCTGCTAGGTTAATGTGTGTTTTAACTTTAGAAAGAGCAATAGATGGCTGAAATGGTGACAGTATAAAATCAGAAAACCCATAACTATGCGCAGTTGATCTTGTCTTATCAACGCTATCGCTTGATAGAAGGAAAGTGGGTATATTCAGGTCAGCGCACTCGTTTATTAGAGAGTGTGTATTTTCTAAAGCTGATGTGTCGACAATGACTAAATCTGTATTCGTTGATAATTCGTTTGAATCTACAGATTTATGGATTGTAACGCTGTAGTCGCATAAGAGTTCCTGAATCGTCTTCAAGCCGTTAGTGTCTTGACTGATGATGAGGATATTTCTCACGTGAATTCCTTATGGCTTGCGATTATCCGCGTCCCTTCGTTAAGACTGAATACTACCTGAATTATCATTTTTGGGCACGTTTATTTAGTGTCGCGACGTTTAGTAGCACAAGTATATGACTTCCATCATATGTTCATTCTGCTATACGAGTTCATTCGAGCCTGATTCTTAGCTCAGGCCATTAGCGTGGGAATTACTTCGTGATCTTGATAGTATATTTTTTAATCCCAAGGCTATTGACTTATAAGACTTAAAGTCAAAAATAGGCCACACTCTCTCTTTTAGCAGACCTCAAGAATGCCTAATCACAAACCTGCATGATCAACGTCACAGTGAGGGAGTATATTACACCACTATATTTTTTCTTTGGTTAGCCTAGCTGAGTAAATATATCTATTCCCTAGGAACTTATAATACGTAACCATAAAACATTTACTTTGGTGCTCTTTTTTGTAGCGGAATTCAGTAGGTATTTTCCATATATAAGGAATCGTATCTTCTCCGCTTTTAAAGTTATGCTTTACGATGTCGCCTGATTCGGTAGAAACTAAGCAGCCTTTCTGGTGCGATAAATTATTAACAGAGATATTTGTTCTCCACCAATGTGGAGTTAAAACCAAGCAAAGTAATATAATAATGATTTTCAGAGGTGATTTTTTGATAGGTGTTCTTGATGTTAAAAATATTAATAAAAAACAAACTCCAAAAAAAGATACAATAGCTGTGTATGTGTGACGAGCAACTGGAAAATCAGGAATAAAAATGTCACCAAGATAGATACTGTAGGTAACTTAAGACAGCAGTATCGCTATGATAGCTGAATAAAAAATAAGATCTTTAAAACCAGCGTTGACATCAATACGTGTAACGGAAGCATTTGTTTTTAGGCTTCCTCGTGTTGAGCTAGTATTGGTCGGCGTTATTGGCTCGCCGCTTTCAGGGATTCTGTTTATTGTTTCGGTATTTCTATGTGCAGTAGGCTCACTTGTATTGAGACTTTCATGATTAATATTACTTGGAATGTATGAAGTTATATTTTTAAAATTTTCTTTTATTATACTAGTTATATAATTAGAGTCATGAGTGCTTAATTTATTGAGCTTTATATTAAAAACTGCATTATCAGTTGTATGAAGTTCTACTAAATTATGTGTAAATTTATAGTATTCAATTTCAGATAAATTAATATTAGCAGTTATCATTCCGTTTCGTTTTACAATCCAACTCTCTTTTTTTAGTCGCACTTCATATGATGATTTGTATTTTGC
>NZ_JADGEV010000046.1:6134-32045 GCF_016744175.1 Neptunomonas sp.
CAAAGTTTCTTCTGTAATCATTTAACTAACGATGTAAATGTGTATGGGTAAGCTGCTTTTTCTTCCATGATTTTCAATTCCTTTTGAATTTATCATCAAATACCTGCATATGATTATGCCGGATAATTATGTCTATTTTGTATTAATAGCACAAGATCGGCATTTCAATTAATTGTTTTAATAATATATGTAAAAAAAGTGACATGGGCAGTAAGTAAGTTTGTTTTTAGCATGTGACAGCGACTGCTGCAAGGAACGCTGATGCTATTTGTTACGAACCGGTATGCAAAAGTCGGCAGCAGCTAATGATTATGTTTGTCTAATATGCGTATAATTATGGATTAAGTCGAATTAATTAGCAGGTAAGGTATGACTACGTTAACGATACAAACTCCGGATGACTGGCATCTACATCTTCGTGATGGCGATATGCTAGCTGAAACAGTAGCAGCAACGGCTCGTTGTTTTCATCGAGCAATTGTTATGCCTAATCTGGTACCGCCCGTTATTAATGCTGAGGCATTGCTGGGTTATCAACAACGTATTTTGGCAGCACGCCCTGAAGGGAGCAAGTTTGAGCCATTAATGACTCTCTTCCTTACCAACCAAACGTCGGCCGAAGACATTATTTCTGCCAAAAAAGCGGGTGCTGTCGCGGCTAAAATGTATCCTGCAGGTGCAACCACGAACTCAGCGGCAGCCGTTAGCCAGTTGGAAGCCTTGTACCCTGTGTTTGAAGTGATGCAAGAGCAGGGTATGTTGCTTTTAGTGCATGGTGAGGTAACGGATCACCATATTGATATTTTTGATCGAGAAAAAGAATTCATTGATCAGAAGATGGTGCATATTGTTGAGGGGTTTCCTAATTTAAAAGTTGTATTTGAGCATATCACTACCTCTGATGCTGCGCAGTTTGTTGCGGGTGCTTCAGATAATGTTGCGGCTACCATTACGCCACAGCATCTTCTTTTAAATCGAAATGATCTTTTGGTTGGTGGTGTACGGCCGCATAATTTTTGTTTGCCGGTACTCAAACGCAACACACATCAGCAAGCGTTACGTGAAGTAGTAAAATCTGGTTCACCTAAGTTTTTCCTTGGAACTGATTCTGCACCGCATTCCAAAGAAGCAAAAGAGAATGCGTGCGGTTGTGCAGGTTGCTACAGTGCATGGAGCGCGATTGAACTATATGCGCATGTATTTGAAGAGCTGGATTCGTTGGATAAATTGGAAGGTTTTGCCAGTCATTTCGGAGCAGACTTTTATGGGTTGGCACGTAACAGCGGCACCTTAACGCTCGTTCGTGAAGATTGGACTATTCCTTCTGAAATTATATTGCCTAATGGTAAACCGATTGTTCCCTTCTTTGCCGGTGAGACAGTGCATTGGAAGGTGCAGGGCGCTATCTAAAAGCTTATCGTGATGAGGCACCTAAACGTTTTTAGGTGCTTTTCTATGGGCAGGCAATGTTGCACGGTAGACTTTTTTTACCGAGATTAGCTCCCAAATACTTTCTCATCTATTGGTTACTAAGAGAGAGTGATTCTTCTATCTGCCATTCTATCTACGTCTTCGTCCTGATGCGTAACCAGTAAAACCGTTTTTTTATTAGCTTTAGCTTGCTCTTTGCACCATAGGGCTGCTTTTTCACGTGTAAGAGGGTCAAGTTCTGCGAAGGGTTCATCGAGCAATACAATGGGTTCTGGACGTAATAATGTTCTTATCAGTGCGATACGCTGGCGCTGCCCTCCGGAAAGAGTAGCGGGCTTTTTATCAAGATGCTGCGCAACGTCTAAATGGCTTGATGCGCTTTTAATAGCCGCTAAAGGTGCCTGCCCTTCAAAGCCAAGGCAGAGATTATCTATAACGCTGATGTGCTCAAAGAGGTTGTGATCCTGAAAAAGAATACTGACAGGGCGCTCCTCGACGGCTAGGGATGTGAGTGGTTGTTGGTTCCATTCAATACTGCCGCCATCTGGAGTTTGGTATCCACCAATGAGATTGAGTAATGTTGTTTTCCCAACGCCACTTACGCCTTGTATCGCGACTATTTCACCTGTTTCAATCTGCATAGTGTAACGCAGCGGCCACCCGTCTAATTCGAGGAGAAGGTTTTGTATTTTAAGCATGTGTTTCGCCTTTATACGGTTGGCTGTGATCAATCAGGCGCTTGCGAGCAACTTTATGTGCAGAGAGCTTTTCCAGGAAAAACAGGAAGAATGCACAAAGCATGAGTAAAAGAAATGATGCAGCGCTCGCTTCTGTGATGCGGTAGCTACTCGCATAACCGTAAATTAACCAGGGCAGAGTAGTCCAGTCGGTGGTGCCGAAAATAGAAAAGATAGCAACATCTCCCATTGCTAACACCAGTACTAAACCCATCGTTGCTAGATAGATTTCTTTTATAAATGGCCACTCAATTTTCCAGCGCGCGTGTTGTGTCAGCTTAAGTGAGCATGCTAAGCGGTCATATTGTTGATCAAACTGAAGTAGCCGTGGTTTGAGTTTTTGAACAGCAAAAGGGATAACCAGCGCGGTATTTAGCAGCACAACAAAGATGATGCCCCAGCGGTCTAGATCAATACGTGGTAGTAAATAAACAAACAAGCCTACTGAGAGCACCATGGCAGGGGCGACGAGTGAATGTGTAGCCAAACTTTCATATAGCCATACGCGTTTGCTATGAGCTTTTAAGGCTGCTTGTCTGATAGGGCGAAGTAGAGCAAAGGCCAGAGCCATGGCTAAGCTTGCCGAGGTTGCTGCTAAGCCAATACTAATGAGCGCCGAACGACCTATAGCCTTGAGGTCTTTACTGGATAGCTCGCTATCGAATAAGCCGGGGAGCAGCGATAAATAAGGTAATAGTAATATCAGCCAAGAAAAGCCATAAAGTGATGTAAACCAAAAGCGTGTGTTAACGTTTAGGTTAGGACGCCAATTGTATTGGCTGGATTCAATGCTTTGCCAAGATACGCCACCGCCACGTGTAATGAGCCAGTAAAGCCCTCCGGCGACAATTAATTGTGTCCACGCCAATGTGAGTGCTTCTGGAATATTAAAGTCGTATTTTAGTGCTTGGTAAATAGCGACTTCTAAGGTTGTTGACTGAGGGCCTCCACCTAGAGCGAGCACAACAGCAAAGCTGTTAAAACAAAGTACGAAGATAAAGCAAAACAATAAAATGCTGCTATTTTTTAGCACCGCCCATTCAACAATGCTAAAGCATTGGCGCCTGCTAAGTTTTAGTTGGCTGGCAAGTTTCCAGCTGTTGTCAGGGATTGTTTGTAGTTGTAGATAAATAATTCTGACAGCTAGCGGCATATTCATGAAAACATGAGCAATTAATATGCCTGAGAATCCGTAAAGGTTCCATGTACTATCCGTAAAGTTATTCAATACAGAATTCAGTGATGGTGTAAGAAAACCCGAGCGCCCTAATAGTGCAACTAGACCGGTAATCACAATGAGTGTTGGTGTAACAAAGCAGAGTAAGCAAAATGTTAAGAACATTTTTTTAAAGCGCAATGTGGGTAAAAAATATAAAGAGCGAGCAATGGGGATGGCTATCCCGACAGACAGTAACGCGCTTAATAGTGCCTGTTTTAGTGTAAAGCCAAGGATTGCATAGAAATAGCTATCCTGCAGCAGAGCGGTATCAAGCCCTTCGTCACCAAAATTGATGAGTCCGTAAAAAGACAGAATAGTAAGGGAGAAAATAGCTGCATAAGCCAACAAATATAAACGCATTAGTTGGCAGTAGAGCGCCATTCACGAATCCAAGATTTACGCTGCTTTGCTATCTGCTTTGGCGTAAACCCGATGCGTTTTGGTTGAATTAACTCATCAAAGGCTTCTGGAAGCTCAATATTATCGATAACAGGGAGCATCCAATTTGTTGTTGGGATAATAGACTGCGCTTGAGGCGATATTAAAAAGCTAAGGAACTGTTTTGCCAGCTTAGGGTTTTTTGCATATTTTGAAATAGCCGCGACTTCAATCTGAGCAACATGTCCTTCGGAAAAAGCGGCGGCTCTGTACTGTTGCTTTTCTTCTGTAACAGCGTGGTAGGCGGGTGATGTGTTGTAACTTAGTACGTAATCTGCATCGCCTTCAAGAAACATGCTGTAAGCTTCCCACCAACCCTTGGTAACTGTCACTGTATGTGAAGCAAGTTGCTTCCAAGCATTGGCTGAATCATCACCATAAACGGATTTCACCCAAAGCATGAGTCCTTGCCCCGGTGTGCTTGTTCGTGGGTCTTGATAAATAATAGACGCGCCTGAATCAATTAATGCTTTTAAAGAAGTGACCGGTTGTTTCACTTTGTTCGTATTATAAACGAAAGAGAAAAAGCCATAATCGTACGGGATAAAATCTTGATCCTGCCATTGCAACTCAGGTTTTAACCCGTCCAACGTTATGCCATGAGGTTGTACAAGAGATTCGCGGCGAGTGACTTCTGTGAGTGAATCATCTAGCCCAAGCAGAACATCTGCTTTAGTTTTATCTTTCTCGATTCGCAAGCGGTTTAAAATGCTGACACCGTCATCGACAGCAATAAACTTTACATCACACTGGCAGCTCTCTTCAAACGCAGCTTCTAGTTGTGGTCCTGGCCCCCATTCAGAAACAAAAGAGTCATAGGTGTACACGGTAAGGTCTGCAGCATGTGCCGATGTAGCCAGCCCGCAGGCAGCTAGTAACGAGAATAGTTTGTTCATTTTTTCCTTTATTCCCTACGCCAGTATTAACTGGATCAGGTTCGACGGGTACACTCTCAGTTAGGCTATTAAGCCAACGCCCCGATAACAGGCGCTAATATAGCATATATGTAACCTCCCGCTAATGACCAAGGTGACTTTTGAAACAGAGCCAGCTGCTTGCAAACATCAATATTCAATTGTCCGAAAGTGTGCAATGGAAGCCATTGCTACACGCCGGCACAACTAACCAGCTTTATACGGGCTCTTATCAAGAGCAAGCAGTTGTGCTGCGTGTTAATGCAGAACAACAGGTGCTGGGTGTTTGTCGAAAGCGAGAAGAGAAAGTGTTAAACCAGATAGGCAGTGAATCATGGGCGCCCGTTATTTTTCAGCAAGAGTTACCAGATGAAACCCAGTCGGGATGGTTGCTTATGCAACGCTACACGACAGTAGATAGTACCCCCGTAGCTGAATTGCGCGCCCAGATATTAGGCTGCGTATCTGGTTTCCAGAGTATCAAAAGCCTACCGGTCTATGATTACCATGCTTTATGGAATGCATATCAAGAAAAAATAGATGACCTAGACAATAGCTCACAAGCGCAGGTGTTGCTGAACTCCATACGTGCATTAATGTTAGAGTTGAACACAATCGTCGCTGTTGAATGCTGTCTTGTGCATCATGATCTGCATAAGGGAAATTTACTGAGTAGTGCTGGGCAGCTAATCATTATTGATTGGGAGTATGCAGGGCTGGGAACTCCTTGGCTGGATGCAGCAGCGTTAGTGTCAGAGTTTTTGGTCTCCCCTAAGGCTGTAGCGGCACTTCCCGCTTTTAGAAATATTGACTCAGAAACATTTGAGCACGGAATTAATACCGCGCTACACATAAACAAACTGCTAAATCAGCTGTGGCATGGACTCAGTGGATATGCGTAATATGTCGGTTTGTAATAATGCTCTAATTATTGCTGATAGTACTGTGAAATGTTATCTGTATTGGTAGAAAAATAACAAGGTGGTATCTATGAAAACAATGAGCTGTAAGCAATTGGGTGGGGCTTGTGAAAAAGAGTTTTATGCTAATACATTTGAAGAAATAGCAGAGTTAAGTAAGCAGCATGGAGTCGAAATGTTTCAACAAAAAGATGCTGCTCACCTTAAGGCAATGGATGACATGCGGCAGCTGATGCAAAAACCAGATGCAATGACAGAATGGTTTGAGGGTAAAAGAAAAGAGTTTGATGGTTTGCCGGACAGCGAATAACTGTGTTGATGCGCCCCTTGATGATATTTAATTTTGGTATGATCCGTGTGCAGCTAAAGCAAACAGCAAAAGAAGTGCCAAAAGGCGTTTCGGGTGTAGTGTATTAGAGTGAAATTTATTCACTCATTTTAGGGTATGTCCGGAAAAATCAGATCTATGACTCTGTCATAATTAAGATATACTGAGAACAATTGTTGGTAAGCTCTAAGACGAAAAATGCTAATTCATCCTAGATTGCTATCAGCATATTTTTGCCTTAGGGCTTATATAACCGAAATCATTTCGGTTCTGAGGGGCTGTCTGACTGACCGCCCCTTTTCTATGTGTTTCTTGAAAATATCCTTCAGTTTTTCTTCGCCAATTCAGTAACTTCTCGTAAACTATCGCTTTTTATAGAATGATGAATGGCGGCTACTGATGTCTGATGTACTGACACACTCTATTGTTGAAGCGGGCCGGTGGATTGACGCGCAAGGCTGGTGTCCCGCCACGGGTGGGAATTTCTCAGCACGCATTGATGCTATATCAGCATGGGTGACGGCATCAGGGCGTCACAAGGGTGAGCTAACGCCTTACGATCTGCTACAGGTCGATTTACACGGCCAAGCCATTAACTCTGCATTAAAGCCTTCAGCTGAAACGCTGCTGCATACTGCACTTTATGAACTTGATAGTGATATCGGTGCGGTGTTGCATACGCACTCGGTTGCATCCACGGTATTGTCTCGTTTAGAGGTATCAAATACTTTGGCTTTAAGCGGATATGAGATGCAAAAGTCTTTATCTGGAAATTGCACGCATGATGCCACTATAGCTGTCCATATTTTTGATAATACTCAGGATATGCAATTGTTAGCGAAACGGCTGAAAAATACATGGGCAGAGTCACCGCTACGGTGGGGTTTTTTGGTAAGAGGGCACGGACTCTATGCATGGGGGGGAGATATGATCGAGGCAAGAAGGCACCTTGAAGGGTTGGAGTTTCTGTTTGCCTGCCAGCGCGACATGATGTTGTTAAAAAAATAGTGTATTAAATTGACTGATGACGGTGCTATTCATACGTATAAGGCGCCGGAAATAGAGACGCAACATGACCATTAAAGTGATTTTGACAGATATAGAAGGCACCACGACGGATATACAGTTCGTACATAATGTACTTTTCCCCTATGCACGCCAGGCACTAGCTGAGTTTGTAAAAGGCCACTGGGACGAGCCTGCGATGCAATGCATTATGGCAGAAGCTAAGCTAGAGCTAGGTGCCCCTGATGCAGATCAAGCAACGTTGATACAGGCGTTTATTCATTGGATTGATCAGGATAAAAAAGTAACTGCCTTAAAAACGTTGCAAGGTTTGATTTGGGTTGAGGGCTATAAGAATAAAGATTTTAGCGGCCACTTATACCAAGACGCATATGAATACTTGAAGCTGTGGCATGAACAAGGTATCGAGTTAAGTGTTTTTTCGTCTGGATCGGTTAAAGCTCAACAGTTATTGTTTGGTTATAGTGATTTTGGTGATTTAACACCGCTTTTTAGCCACTATTTTGATACAACCACCGGGCATAAAAGAGAAAAGTCTGCGTATGCTTCAATTGCTAAGATAATACAGCAGCCGCCTGAAAGCATTCTCTTTTTGTCTGATATCGTCGAAGAACTGGATGCGGCACAATCGGCAGGCATGAAAACTTGTTTATTGGCGCGTGACGAGTTTCCAGAAAATTCCGTGCATAGTGTGGCAAGTACATTTGAGTCAATTAAACTGTAAAAGTCTTAACGCTGGGAGTGAGTGATGAGTGCTATAACCGTATATAAAGATAGTGACGCCCGTCAGCCAATACTGAGCAGTGATGATGGCGATGTTATTAAAAGTACGATGGCTGCTGTTGGCATTCGTTTTGAGCGTTGGGTGACTAATTGCCCGATTACACCTGAGATGTCTCATGAAGAAATTCTGCAGGCTTATGATCAGGAAATAGCAGAGCTGGTAAAAGAAGAAGGCTATAAAACTGTCGATATTGCAGCCATTACACCGGATAACCCGCAAAAAAACGAATTTCGTAAGAAATTTCTGAATGAGCATACTCACTCAGAAGACGAAGTACGATTTTTTGTTGCAGGCGAAGGCATGTTTTATCTTCATATTGAAGATAAAGTCTATATGATTCATTGCTGTAAAGATGACTTGTTGTCGGTGCCTGATCAGACTAAACACTGGTTTGATATGGGTTCAGAGCCGCATTTTACCGCGATTCGTTTTTTTAATAACCCCGATGGCTGGATCGCAGATTTTACAGGTGATGATATTGCCTCGCGTTTCCCGCTATTTGATGAGTAACTAATACCATGTCAAAAGGACGTGATAAACATCAGGAACGCCACCATAACCTAACTATGTTTGGTAAAGATTTGGTGCGCCGTTGTGGAGCACATTGTGAGCTGTGTGATGCCAGTGGAGAACCGCTGAGCATCTTTGAAGTTCCTCCTGTCGCTAATGACCCTTCGTACGAGCATTGTTTAATGGTATGCGAAACCTGCAAAGAGCAGGTCGAGAGACCTAAGCATATTGACCCTAATCACTGGCGTTGTTTAGGCACGACAATGTGGAGCGAAGTCACTGCTGCGAAGGTTTCCGCTATTGTTATCCTTAACCATCTCGCTAAGAAAGAGTCGTGGGCACAAGAATTACTTGAGCAAGCCTACCTCGAAGCAGAGGAAACAGAGTGGGTAGAGCAGTGGACGCTAGGCATGAAATAAGAGTTGATACAGGCTGTGTTCACCGTGGACGCTTTATTGTATTTTGATAGTAACAATGAAAAATACAGGCGTTCTTATGGAAAGTGATATCCAACCTTCTGCTGCACCAAAACGTAGATTTCCGCTTTTTTTAACAGTTTTTTTGGCTGTGTTTTTGGCGATTATTCTGGGTGGCCTCTTTGTTAAGTGGGTTTATTTCCCCTCTTCATTTAGTCCGGTGAGCCTCTCTTCGGGTGAGCAGCAGAAGCTTGATAAAAAACTAAGCTTCTTTGGCATTCAGGTAGAGGATGGGTCGGCTGAATCAGACCCTAACAAACCGCTTCAGCCTGAAGCATATTCAGAGACAGGTGCGAGTCGCGAAGTTAAGTTTTCAGAGAAAGAGCTGAATAGTTTAATTGCTAAAAACCCTGACTTGGCCAGCCGTTTTGCAGTCGACCTTTCTGATAATTTAGCCAGTGCTAAGTTGCTTATTCCTGTGGATCCGGACTTTCCAATTTTAGGTGGGGAAACGGTTAGGATCAATGCGGGTGTCGAGATTGCATTTAATAATGATCGTCCGAGTGTCAAACTGCGTGGAGTGAGTTTGTGGGGAGTGCCCTTGCCTAACGCCTGGATGGGTAGTTTGAAAAATATTGATCTGGTCGAGCAATATGGCGGTGGGGAAGGTTTCTGGAAAAGCTTTGCAGATGGCGTAGCTTTTGTCAGGATCGACGACAATCAGCTAGTGGTTAAGTTAAAAGAGTAATTCTTTGGGATGTTTGTTACTAATAAAGCCGAGCTATAATGCTCGGCTTTATTTTTTGGGTAGCAGTTTATGACCAAAAACATTAACGAGTAGGCCGCCCATAATTAACGCAATGCCAAATACCTGAATGATACTCAGTGTTTCATTTAAGACTATCCACGCTGTCACTAAGCCAATGACGGGCACAAGTAGTGTGAGGGGGGCGACTTGTGATGACGGGTACTGTTTAAGTAAGTGAGCCCAGCTACTGTAGCCAAAAATAGTGGCAACTGCTGCCAAATAAAAGACACTAGCGATAGATTTAATGCCAATGTTTTGTAAGCTGGAGAACATTAATTCGGGTCCTTCAAAACTGTAAGAGAGCAGTAAAAACGGAATCGGTGGGATCAGTGCACTCCAAACAACTAAGCCCATCAAGTTAACATTACCCAATTGACCAATTTTTCGATTAATAATATTCCCCATACCCCAGCTGGATGCAGCAGCAATGGTTAACGCAAAACCAATAAAGGTCATTTTGCTGGCGGGCGTTTGTGTTGCTAGTAGAATTAAGCCTGCCGCTGCAATGATCAGAGAGAGCACTTGAGGTAGTTTCCAGCGTTCACCTAAAAATATAAAAGCGAATATCATGGTGAATAGCATTTGTGCTTGAAGTACCAGTGAGGCCAGGCCTGCTGGCATGCCCAAGTGCATAGCGCTAAAGAGCAGTGCAAATTGGCCAAAGCTGATGGTTACACCGTAAGCGAGTAGCCATTTAAGGGGTAGTTTTGGGACTTTAATAAAGAGGATGGCGGGAAAGGCAACCAGCATAAATCGCAAAGCGCCTAACAGCAGGGGAGGGAGTTCATCCAACCCCCACTTGATAACAACAAAGTTAACCCCCCAAGCCAGCACAACGAGTAATGCCAGACCCCAGTCCTTTAGACTCATTGTGCTCTCCTAGCGGATTTTTTGTTGAAGCAGTGTGGACTAGTCGCTGACAACCGCCACGCGTACCGCATCCATCTTCAACTTAGCAGCACCCAGTAGCTCAAGGATGCTGGCTCGATCTGCGCGTAATTGTGTGATCTCTTCCGCTCGGATAGAAGGGTTCACCTTGCTTAGCGCTTCTAATCGTTCCACTTCTTCATTGAGGATTGATGCAGCTTTATCGACAGCACTTTTTATCAGCTTCTCTTGTTGGGCTTCGGCTACGTTTTCAGCCTTGCTCAAAACACCGCTGATTTGCTCTCGCCCATGACGAATCAGGTTTTGAGCAGCGTGACGCTTAACGCGCTCACCTAATTTATTTAAATGATCAGGCGTAATAATTGCGCTTAGGTTATTGCCGTTGTTATCCAGCACGACGCGAACAGTTGCTTGTGGCTGGTAACGCTGCAAATTGAGGTGGCGAGGAGCCGCGCAATAAAGAACAAACACAGCTTCAACCAATAAAGTGCCAGGCGCCAGTGGTGGAAGTTTGACCGTACAGATAGCGGTATTACCAAATTCACTGCCGGTAATCATTTCCATAGCACCGGTTACCATTGGGTGTTCCCAGTTAAGGAACTGCATATCTTCGCGGCTAAGTGCTTCTTCACGAGAGAAAGTTGCAGTACACCCTTCATCAGGTAGCCCAGGCACGCGATGATAAATCATCTGGTCGGTAGGCTGCAGGATGACAGAGTGCAAGCCATTTGTTTGCTGGTCGACGCCAAATTGATCAAAGACGTGTTCCATATACTCGACGAGCTGGTGGCGGTTTTCAGTATCTTCAACAGACTCAATGAGTTGAGCGGCTTGCTCCGGACGACATGAGCTCATTTCTAATAAGCGATCACGGCCTTGCTGCATTTCGAGAAGAATTTTTTGTGATGCTTGCTGCGAATCAGCAATGAGATCCTCAAAAGTTTCTTCGTCAGCACCATCAAGTAATAGGCCTACTAGCGTGTCTTCAAATTGTGTAAAGAGGGCTTGGCCGGCAGGGCAGGTATGGCGGAAAGCATTTATACCTTCGTCAAACCAGCGTAGTAAAATAGCCTGTGCGCTGTCTTCGTAATAAGGGATATGAATCTGCACATCGTTTTTCTGGCCAATACGGTCTAAACGACCAATACGCTGTTCTAATAGATCAGGGTTGAGTGGCAAATCAAACATAATCAGATGCTGTGCAAACTGGAAGTTACGGCCTTCACTACCAATCTCTGAACAAATCAATACTTGAGCGTATTCTTCGGTGTCGGCAAAGTAAGCAGCCGCACGATCACGGTTGATGAGTGTCATCTTCTCGTGGAACATAGCTGAGCGGACACCTTTACGTAAGCGTATGTGCTCTTCTAGTGCTTGTGCTGTTTCGGCTCGCGCGCAAATCAGTAGTGTTTTTTCGTGACGGTGAGCTTTAAGCCAGCCATCTAGCCATTCAACACGAGGGTCAAATTCCAGCCAGTCATCGCCTAATACAGATTCAGGCTTAAGGATCTCATCCAAAGAAAAATCGACCATATCTGATGATAGTTCATCAGGCATAGGCAGCGGATGAGGAATAAGAATTCTTTGTGGGAAGCCATGTACTGCATCACGTGTGTTACGGAATAAAACGCGACCTGTGCCATGACGGTCTAACAAATGGTTAATACATTGTTGGATGGCTTCTTCGGCGTTCTCACCTTGAGCATCAGCAATGAGCTTGGCTGCTGTTTCTTCACCTAAGAAGCTATTTAACTCCGCTTGGAATTGTGCATCTGAGCTTAGCTGTGCAATACCGTTTTCGGTGAGCAGCTTTTGCACCAGCGTGTTTACTTCGGTGTAATGAGCTTGCTCTTCACGGAATTGCTCTAAAGAGCTGTAGCGGTCTGGGTCAAGTAAGCGCAAGCGCGCAAAGTGGCTTTCTAAGCCTAGCTGCTCTGGTGTTGCTGTTAGTAGCAGCAAGCTAGGAATAACATTCGCGAGCATTTCGATCGTGGTGTATAGCGGACTAGGTGCTTCTTCACTCCACACCAAATGATGTGCTTCATCAACAATCAGCATATCCCAATCACAAGCGAGAATTTGCTCAACGCGTGTGGCGTTGTTATTGATAAATGACTGGCCACATAAAATTAACTGAGCAGAGTCGAAAGGGTTTTCTGAGCCCGACATCTCAAGTGCCGTGCAGCGCAGTTCATCCATAATGCTGAAATGTAGATTGAAACGGCGCATCATCTCAATCAACCATTGATAGATGAGGCTATCAGGTACGGTAATTAATACACGCTTAGCACGGCCGCTGATAAGTTGCTGATGTAGAATCAAACCGGCTTCAATGGTTTTACCTAAGCCAACTTCATCGGCAAGCAACACACGTGGGGCGTAGCGGTTAGCTACTTCGTGAGCGATGTAAAACTGATGCGGCAGAAGTTGTACGCGGCCACCCGATAAACCATAAGTTTCTGATTTCTGTTGCGCGTGCTGATGTTCGAGAGTGTTAAGGCGCAGCTTATAGCGACTAAGCTTATCTACCTGACCGGCAAAAAGACGATCCTGAGGGCGATTAAACTGCACATGGCTGTCCAGATCAATTTCCGGCACGATATGCTCATCACCTTCAGCATCATTGCCAATATAGATAAAGCAGCCGTTTTTCTCGATACGCTCAGTAATTTCGATCTGAATACCTGCACTGTTACTGACAGTGTCGCCAACCGGGTATTCGACCCGGCTAACAGGAGCATTGTCGGTGGCGTACGTGCGCTCGTCTTCAGCGGCGGGATAAACAATGGTGACGCGGCGATCTGCGTTAGATGTAACCATACCTAGGCCTAGTTCTGCTTCGGTATTACTGATCCAGCGCTGGCCGGGAATAAAATCTGTGACTGCCAAACTGATTACTCTCGTTCTGCTCGTTTAAAAAGCCATGCATGATATGAGTTTAACTCAAATGTTTAAAGATGCAGGCAACAATTAAAGTGTTTTTAACACGCCTTTCTTAATGTGCTCTTGATTAAACACACCTTTATCAAGAATCCAGCCAGTAATAAGGGCTGCAGGAGTAACATCAAACGCTGGATTGTAAACGGGCGTTTGATTTGGGCTCCAGCAAATATCACCAAAACTACCACTAACACCGCGTACTTCAGCTGCGGTGCGTTCTTCAATGGGGATCTGCTCACCGCTCATACATTCAACATCTACTGTAGTGTTGGGTGCCACTACATAGAAAGGCACATTATGGTGGTGGGCATTCACGGCTAATGAATAAGTGCCAACTTTATTAGCAAAATCACCGTTCACTGCGATTCTGTCAGCGCCCACTAAAATACAGTCTACTTTCTTGTCGCGCATCAGTAGTGCAGCCATATTATCGCAGATTAACGTATGGGCTATGCCTAACTGTTTCATTTCCCATGCAGTGAGGCGGCCACCTTGTAATAGCGGGCGGGTCTCATCTACATACACATGAATATTTTTGCCCTGCTGGTGGGCTGCATTGATCACACCAATAGCAGTGCCTATGCCAGCGGTTGCCAAACTTCCAGTGTTGCAGTGAGTTAAAATATTGGCGTAGGCAGGAATAAGCTCTGCACCTAGAGTCGCTATGCTGTTACACAAAGCGACATCTTCACGAAATAACCGCTCAGCCTCTGCGGGTAGTGCGTTAGGTCCTGATGCTTGTAGAGCGGCTAGCATGCTGTCCATATTGTTCATCAAGTTAACAGCCGTTGGCCGAGCAGCACGTAAAATGTCTGCTGAACTTTGTAGCACTGAAGCTGATGCTCCATTAGTGGCTAGATGCCCTAACAACAAGCTAGCACCAATGCCGATAAGTGGCGCGCCACGAATTTGCAGTTTTTGAATCATAGCGACCATTGCATCTACGGACTCGCAAGGAAGCCAGCTTTCAACGTGAGGGAGCTGGTGCTGATCAAGCACAGAGAGGGTGTTGTGTTGGTATTTAATACTGGTCGCTTGAAGGTCGTGCATTACAGGCTCTCAAATAAGCCTGTATGAGAATACAGGCCCGATGAATTTGTATGAGATTATAACGCACTTATTATCAGGGTACTGCTGATATTGCCCTTTAAAGAAGGGTATTTTAAGAGATGAAAATGTAGCGGCTTATATAATAACTTTCTTACATAAAGAGTTTACATAAGAAGCTTATAAAAGCCGCGTATAAAAATGCTTAGATAAACAGTAAAACAACAGAGCTAGCTGTGAGAACGCCCATCGAGATGTTAAACCGTCGATAAGCTACAGCCGTTGATAGGTAGCGCCCAATTGCCATGCCAAAGCTAGCCCAAAGGCTGATCGTGGGTAGGTTAATAACCCCAAAAACAAGCGCGACATAAAAGGCCGATTGTAGGTACGCATCGCCCGGTAATGTAAATGTTGTCATAGCGCTTATGGACATGATCCATGCTTTAGGGTTTACAAACTGAAAAGCTGTGGCTTGGATAAAGCTAAAAGGAACATTATTAGATGAGTTGTTTTTTCCAGGGCCACTAGCCGAGCCTATTTTCCATGCAAGGTAAAACAGGTAACAAGCGCCGACCCAGCGTAACCAACTATGTAGCTCAGGGTATGTGGCAAAAATAAGACCAAACCCTAGAGCGACTGATATATTCAGTGCAAATAAACCACTGCCAATCCCCAACATATGAGGAATAGTCCGCTTAAAGCCGAAGTTTGCCCCAGAAGCTGTCAGCATCAAGTTATTGGGGCCTGGTGTGACAGAGGTCGTAAAGGCAAAGGTTATTAATGAAAGTATGTTGGCTAATAATAATTCAATGATCATGACTGCGGTTCCAATAACAGATGTATACGCCGATTGCGCTTGCCTTTGTTTTCTATTTTGCTAATTTTGGCTGTGCCTATCTCTTTTATATTAGCGACATGAGTACCACCACAAGGCTGAAGGTCTACGCCATCAATCTTCACCATACGAACAGAGCCTGTTCCTGCTGGCGGTTGCACTGATAAAGTGCGAACCAGCTCAGGCTGTTGTTTTAGCTCTGCATCGCTTATCGCCATGGTGGTGACTGCTGCGCTTGATTGGATAAGTTCATTTAGTTGTTGGGTAAGTAGCTCTTTGTCTAGCTTGGCTTCGCCTAAGTCAAAATCAAGACGGCTTTTTTCTAACCCTATGGAACCGCCAGTTACACCTTTAGGAATGAGAGAGCAAAGCAGGTGCAGGCATGAGTGCATACGCATTAATTGATAACGGCGTGGCCAATTGATCTCTATTTGTACATTATCGCCCACACAAAGCTGCTGAGTATCTCCATCAATGCAGTGTAAAATACGGTTAGGTGCATCGCCTTTAATCGTATCAACTACCTCTAACTTAGCGGATGGCGTTGTTATCCAGCCTTGGTCGCCGGGTTGGCCACCGCCTTGTGGGTAAAAAAGTGTTTGATCAAGCTCAAGATGATTCTCTGTGACCGCAGTGACGACAGCGCTTACTTGAGTTTGGTAGCTATCGAGGTTGAACAGTGCTGTCGTCATGATAAATCCTTGAAATATTGAATTGTATGGGTACAATTATTGTTGATTGTTGTAAATCGTTCCTTTTGTGTTGTTTTTACATCATATATTTCATTTTTTTTGAGTCAATTGGTTTATTGTTACCATGACAATTTGGATTCCCGATTTAACTGAATATACAGGGCCGCGTTATAAAGCCTTGGCAACAGCGATTGCTTCAGGCATTGATGATGGTGAGCTGATCGCGCAGCAAAAATTGCCGCCACAACGCCAGCTAGCAGATGCGCTGGGTGTGACATTAGGCACAGTAACGCGCGGGTATGCTGAGGCTGAGCGCCGTGGCTTAGTCTCTGCTCGTGTTGGCAGTGGAACCTATGTAAATGAGAAAGGTTCCAAAGTACGAGATGAATTTTTGATCCCTGATCCACGTGAGGGCTTCATCGATCTGACGGTGAGCTTACCGGTAAGGTTAGGGCAGCAGGAGTTACTAGCAGAAACACTCGGACAATTGCAGCATGATCCAGACACGCTTGCGCATATGCTGGAATATCACCCAGATGGTGGGTTTGAGCATCACCGCCAGGTAATTTCTGAGTGGATAAGTTACGGTAGTTTTGCCCCTCATCCTGATAGCATCACTTTGTGTAATGGAGGGCAACATGCGATCCAACTTGCGCTAATAGCGGCGTGCCGCCCAGGTGATACGATTCTTGCAGAAGGGCTGGCGTATCCTGGGTTAAAATCAATTGCGCGGCAGCTCAGCCTTAAAGTTATTCCAATACCGATGGATGAGCAGGGTATTTTATTAGATTCTATTACTGATCTATGCCGCCAATATAACCCTCGTTTGATCTACTGCACGCCCACTCAGCATAACCCAACCAATGTACAGATGACGTTGCAGCGAAGGCAGCAATTGATAGCCGTGGCTGATGAGTGCCAACTGCTGATTATCGAAGATGATGTTTCAGCATCGCTAGTGCAAAGCCGGCCAGAGTCTTTAGCATCCATGGCGCCAGAACGTGTTTTTTATATCAGTAGTTGCTCAAAAGGATTGGCAGGAGGTTTGCGGGTAGGTTTTCTTATATCCCCACAAGCCTACCGGGATAGGGCGGCCTCCGCTTTGCGAGCCAGTTGTTGGATGGCGCCACCGTTAATGGTCGAGATAGCCTGTCGTTGGATTCAGCAGGGTGCGGCTACTCGATTATTAGCTAAGCAGCGTGAAGCGTTAAAGGTACGTTTTGACTTGGCGAGTAGCATCTTTAATGCGTTAGATTTTTCGGCCAGAGCTGATAGTTTTTTTGTGTGGCTAGTATTGCCTGAACATTGGCGGGCCAGTGCCTTTGTCAAAGCCGCGGAGGAGAAAAAAGTGCTGATTACCGCTGCAGAGAGCTTCGCTGTTGGTAACTACCCAGCGCCGCAAGCCGTGAGGATTTGCATCAGTGCTGCAAAAGATCTTGTTTCACTGGAAGAGGGCTTAAGAATTCTTCAGCAGTTAGCATTTTCTGAAGTGGATGAAAAAATTGAAACTTTTTAAACAGTGAAAATACGATGAACTATCTAGCACATCTATTTTTGGCTCAGCCTAGCACAGAGTCCCGTGTTGGTAATCTCTTAGGCGATTTTGCCAAAGGTGTGGTAGTTGCTGAGCTGCCTGAGCCAGTCAAAAACGGTTTGTTCAATCACCGTGCTGTAGATCGTTACACGGATAATCACGCCATTGTTAAACAGCTTAAAAGCTTGATGAGTGCAGAGCGAAAGCGCTTTGCAGGTATTATGTTGGATGTGGTGTTTGATCACTATCTTATCAAGCATTGGAATTCATTCAGTCATCTTAGCTTTGAAGATAGCAGTGCTGTGTATTATCAATCACTTACGCAGGGGCAAGCACTAATGCCTGAACCAATGCAGCGTGTTACCCAGCGGGTAGTATCGCAGCAATGGTTTGATTCCTATCAAACATTGCAAGGGATTGGTTTTGCTCTGGATCGGATTGCGAGCAGAATACGGTTTGATCATACTTTTTATGGATCGATAGAAGAGATAACAGTTCACCAAAACGAAATAGAAAAGGGATTTTTAGCATTCTTCCCTGAGCTGCAACTGCATGTGAAAGAACTCAGATTAGAGTAATCGTTAAGCGCTAAGGGTTTCTTGTAGAAGTGCCACAAAATAAAGGAACCTAAAAGTAGGCGCCTTTAATTTATGGCTATTTTAAAGGTTATAAAGCATGCTCGATTAAGCGCTTTTTCGACGGCTGCTATAGCCGATTCCGATTAACCCTAAACCGAAGATGGCTAAAGTAGCAGGTTCTGGAACATCGAATATTGGGTCGGTGCTCACAGCAAAAGCAAACTGCAGGGTCGTTGCCTGGCTTTCAGCGGTAAGGAAGCCTATACAACCAGAACCAAAGCTAATAGCTGAACATTGGTCATCCGTGAGTGTTCCAAGAGGGGAAGCTCCGCCTAGTCCATCTGAGAGCAAAATGCTGGCTAGATAAGCATTACCATCGAAAGAGAACATCTGATTAAGAGTGGGTGCACCGAATATACCGAAAAGGTCACCGCAAGGCGTGGGTGTACCGCTGGCGCAAGGCCCTCCATTAGATGTTTCTGCAAAATTAAAATCAAAAGTTAAATCAGGTGCGCTAACAGCAGGGCCGGGTACAGGTGCTGTAGGCGTTAGCGTAAGCGTATCAAAAATAGTCCCACCGGTGAGTGTAGAAAATAATCCACTGAGAGGGTTGTTCCAGTGGGTAATGTTAATGCCTAAACCAATCTCTGCGCCTGTAGGTATCCCGCCACCTATGACGGTTTGGACGTTACCTGTTGCAGGTCCACCGCCAGTGAGACTGCCAGGTACGCCAATGGTCATAGCGCTTCGATTTTGTGCTGAATTATTGGTTGGGTTTTGAAAGTCACCGGCGGCGGCTCCCCAAGATAGTTCATAATCTGATGCTGGCAATGCTGTGCCACCATTTGTCGTCCCTGTCCCAGAACCAAAAGTTGCTGCTGTAAAAGTTGCATTTGTTGAAAATGACCAGTCGGTCACAATTGGGCCTGCGATACTGAGTCCAGATGTCAGAACTGCGGCAAGGGCTGTTGACGCCACTAGCAGTCGATTAAGGTTTATTCGTTTAGTTTTCATATCCCGCTCCTTTCTGAGGCTATGCTCAGCTTTATTGGAGTATTCATGGTCAAGCAAACGGCCTATTTTCATAGGTGCATTTAAAATGCCAGAAAAATAAAATTTTCCTGAAAATAAGTAATTAGGTAGCGAGTGTTTGAATGTGAAGCTTATTATGTAAAAAAAGCTGACAAATAATATTGGTGTTGGTCACTAGCAAATCGTGCATTACACTTGTTTGGTGTGCTTTTGTTTGTGCTTATATCAATTGATCACTTAAGGGCAGTCGCTTATGCCAGAACCGATGCAGTGTTTTACTAAAACGGGTACCAGTAAATGACAATTAAACTCACCGTTGTAGATCAATCACCCGTACAGCTTGGCACGGGAGGACCAGAAATAGCCCCTCAGTTATCAGCCCAGTTAGCACAAACGTGCGACCAGTTAGGCTATCACCGATATTGGCTGGCAGAACATCACAACAGCAACAGCTTTGCTGGGCCATGTCCTGAAGTACTAATCAGCCATATTGCCAGTATTACCAAAAATATTCGGGTGGGTAGTGGGGGCGTTATGCTAGCAAATCATAACCCTTACAAGGTCGCTGAACAGTTCAGAATGCTCGAAACGCTATTCCCCGGACGAATTGACCTAGGCATTGGCCGAGCGCCCGGCGGGGATGGTATCGCAAGCCAAGCGCTGGCGTACCCTTATAAGCCAACACATGGCGAGCGTTACGCAGAACAAACACAACTGATGAGTAGCTTTTTACGAGATGGTTTCCCAGAAGGTCATGCTTTCAATGATCTTAAAGTGATGCCAAGTGATGAACCGTGTCCAGAGCTCTGGATGCTAGGAACAAGCGGGGGCAGTGCAGCCTTTGCCGGGCAGATGGGTTTTAGTATGTCGCTAGGGTTGTTTATAAGTCCGGATGACCAAACCATCGCGATCATGGATGAGTATAAAAATGCTTATCAACAATCAGGGCATGACGGCACACCGCATACCATGATTACTATCTCTGCGTTATGTGCTCCCACACGAGAAGAAGCACTTTTCCTTGCAGCACCGCAAGCGTATTGGAAAGTTATGGCGTTTCGCCACGGCGTACGTAACCCTTGGCTAAGCCCAGAAGAAGCATTAAACAAACTAAAGCAGTTGCCTGTATCAGACCAGAGCTATTACGAGAGCCTAATCAACTCGGTTACGCTTGGCTCTCCAGAAGAATGTGCCAATCAACTAGAGCAAGTCTCTGAATATTGGAAAACAGATGAGGTAGGGCTCGTTACGGTGACACACGATTTCGAATCAAGAAAACGCAGTTTTGAATTATTAGCAAAAGCATTATAGGGTTAGCTCATCGAGCGGGCTGGAAGTGCCCGCAAAATGCATGCCTAAAAGCATTAGGGTATTTTTTACTTAAGGCATTGGGAAGAGAGGGGCCGGCTCCTTGTTTGTTATCTGTATCTTGAACCCTGAGCCTTAGGCACTCGGTTATGCGTAGCCCGCTTCCATACAATAGAGAGAAAATGAGTCTGTTCCTATCATCCAGCTGATTAAATATTAATGTTACTTCTGATCTTGTTAGTACATCAGGAAGGCGTCAATATTGTTTAGCATGATGGATCCCCAAATCACCTAGCTCAACTTTAAGAACTTTATGGTAAAGAAAAGTTAGTGCATTTAGCGCCGTTTTTTGTGTATTTACAGCAAAACTCTGCTCATTTGCTAACCATGAAAGAAATTGCCTTACTTCATTAGTGCCCATTTCTTCGGGGTGAGATAAGCGATGACAGTATATGTATCTTTTAATCCACTGAATGTATGTTTTTTCAGTACGCAGACTATAACCACGCAGTCGAATTTCGCGTCTGATGTTGTTTAAAAAAGGGCTGTTACTCATAACCACACTCCTTGTGGATAAAAACAATGCTGATACTGTTTTTACATGGCTCTTCACCGTTCCTAGTGGGCTAACTCTGTTGTCAGTTTTCCATACCGTAAAAAGATAACTGATTTATAGCGTTCTTTGTTTCTAAATCCGTGGGCTACTCGGCCTACGTTTTTAATATTTTTATTGATGGCTTCCGCTCTCGCATTTGATGTTTTTGTGCGCATTGATGTCATTATTCCATCAAGGTGTTTACGAATAGTACTCGCGACCATTTCTAATGGTTTCAAGCCGCTCTCTCTTACGAGACGGAACCATTTCCCCCAGCTACACCGTGTCGGGGGCTCAACTCCATACCAAATGTCCCTCGCTTTTTCTTTGAGTACCCATGCCATGCTCGTTTTTATCATTAAGGTTTTTTGGTAGTTCAATTCATGTAGAGTCCCTTCACTTAATGCAGTGCCTTTTTTCAGCCAGCAATAACGTCCTTTATGAAACCTCATACGCTCTAAGCTAGGTAAGGCTTTTGCATCCTCTTTTCGAATATGTTCAACGGCCTTTGTCAGTAGTTTAGCGATGTGAAAATGATCAATAGAAATCATTCGGCGATATCTAGCGCTGAAAAAATGCTTAGTAGCCTTGATGTATGCGGGACTCATATCCATTGATATCGTTTGAGCTTTCGATAGGAATTGTATAGGAAGGCTTTAAAACACATGAGGAGGCTTTGGCTAGCCCGCCCATCGGCTATGGCTAATACTTGGCCTTTGCTATTACTCAATATCGTGATGTATTCATGCCTTTTACTGATGGATGTCTCATCTACGCTCAAATGACGACAATCCACTTTCCAGCGCCTAGAGAGCCCTCTCACCACAGCCCGCTTGATGATCCTATCTATGCACGACCAGCTTAACTTGCTTGCTCACTGTTAAATAACTAGTGCTTTGGGCAAGTGACACGATATGGTTTTCGAGCATTCTAGAATAATGAGAGCTACCGTCAGCCCAAGGAACTTGTAACGTTAAGACACCGTGCTCAGAACAAATTACACGCGGTATATCAGCTTCAATAAAGGTCTGAAATTGGCAGGTGTCGAGATGGCGCCATTTACGTTTTCTCACATCATATAAATGGCTAGGTTGTGAGCATTTAGGACAACAGAGTTCAGCCGCTTTGTTGAAAGACACTGTCACTAAGATATGTTCATTCGCTTCATTGAGCTCGACAGCGGAAACAGACCAGGGAGACGTAAGATTGAGAATACGATTATAGAGATGTAGCTGATTCATGATTCTTCCAATAATCATTGAAGCATCATATTAACCATCTCACTACGATCGGTGAAGAGCCGCGTTTATACAGTGTATTTATAGGTTGGCAATATTTATGCTTGTTTACATAAATTAGAACGGCACAAATGCTTGTATTGCTTCAGTGGTTGAGTTAAAAATATAAGTAAATCAGACAGATGGATGTCTGGCATGGGTAGATACACGGACCCCCGTATATCAATTGTTCACACGCATGCGCGGTTTGCCACGGAAGAGGCATCTATATTTCTAAAGATTTTCCTTCCTTTTCAAACGATTACATCCGTTTTTAATTAATGACAGTGCGGGTAGATACACGGACCCCCATATATACAAATGTTAGGCGCAAGAGAAGTCCGAAGCATGGAAGACGATTACCAGAAGCACAATTCGCAATATTCGGTGTCATTCATGAGTAACTCAAAGTGGTTGCGCATGTTTAAAGCTGTGGCGAATTCGAACATTGAGGTGCAAAGATCCGAGTGGCATTTCATAGATAGTGACAATGTACTTCACTACCCTATGCCACAAGAATCTCAGCTCATGGCCGAGAGATTTCAAGACGGTCTGTTTCAGCCTTTTGAGTACAAATGGATTGAATCAATATTCATACCATCATCTTTTAAGCCAAAAGCCGGAGTTGGGTATATTATCGAGCAAGATACAAAGGGTGTTCTTTCAGCTATTGAACAAGCTGGGCAGTTCGCAACAGAATTAACTGAGGCCGGGTTATGGATTCACGCCTACAAAAAGTAGCAGCGCCTAACAAGGCCATCAACCATCGCCACTTTGTGGCTGGACAGCCTAAAGCGCGCTTCGCGCACGGCTGCCGGTTATGGCGGCGTTGGTATGACTCCCACTGTCAAGTTCACCCACACTAATACCTGCTTTTTCTTTAAAGCTTTTTTCTCAAAATAGGATGAGTTAACACATCGAATGAGGCCGGTAATGTCGTCGGTTTTCATGCTGGTATTCGTGGATTACTCATTCTTCAATGAGCAGCGCCTACCTTACTTATTCCGTCGTGGCACCGATCTTCAGTCTATGTTCGAGGATCAACTACTCACGTAGTTGCCTGCCTAACGCCGTCGGAGCTTATGCCACTGCCGTGGCCCGATCCGATGCACTAACTCAAAACTGATCATTATGCAGGCACCCGTGATAAACGATTGATAGGATTAACAGGCGATAGCACCACTTCTCTGGCGATAGCCCAGATATACGCAATCATCTCTCGCGCAATGGCCGTGACCACGACATTGTAGTGTTTACCTCGTTTTATCAATCGCTGGTAGCGCCTGCATAAACGTAACTGTGCTTGCCAACCAATATCAACGATCTCTTTACTCAGCGACTCTTGTCGCTTTTGTAGCTCAGTCGAGATGTTCGCGCTATAGCGATAACTATGTGCACCTTCAATCAGTAAGCGCCTGGCTCGTCCATTTCCGCATTTAGTAATGCTGCCTTGTCGCTTATGCCCTCCACTGGAATGTTCGCTAGGGACTAACCCTAGATAACTCATGAGTTTGCGGGGATGATCAAAACGGGTGAGGTCTCCCAGTTCGGCAATGACCCCCACCGCCACTAATAACCGAACCCCTCGCATCGCTTGTACCGCTTTAACAACGGGGTAATAGCGCCAGTTTTTCACCTGATGAATCAACTCATTATCTAAACGCTCTAGCCGTTTAACACGCTCAGTAATCGTTTGTATGTACTCTTGGAGAACGATCTGTTGGCTAGGGTAAGGCAAGATGAGTTCTGTTAACCAACGCAGATGTTTTTGCGACCAGTTATCCGTGACCGTCGGCTTGATATTGTTACGCAGTAATAATGCTTTGAGCTGATATTTAGCATCTTTAAGGTCCTTCATCGCCGTTTCACGTGCCCGGGATAAATCACGTATGGCTTCATCTTCTGGTTCGGGAACATAAATAGGATCTAGATCCCCTGAACGTAAAAGCTGAGCGAGCTTCATCGCATCACGCTTATCGGTTTTAATCCGTTCTCCCGGTTTTTTAGGAATAAGAGAGGGCGCTACTACATAACAAGGATGGCCGAGACTCGTGAGTAATCGATAGACCCAGTAACCGCAAGGGCCGGCTTCATAAACAAAATGAAGCGTGGCGTTGGGGTATTTAGATTGAAATTGACGTACCATTTTTTTAATAGAAAGTTTGCTACTAGGAACCCTGCCCAAGTGAGTGACCTTAGCGTTGCGATCATCTTCCACATAGGCGACCTCAACAAATTCTTTGTGAGTGTCTAAGCCGATAAAAATTATGCTACTGTTAATCATGCTGACCTCCAATGTGTATTGTTAACAAATACAGTATGGCTCTGGCTTACAGCTAACCCACGAAAATGGAGGTCAGCACCTCGTGGGAGTCATTATGTCTATAAAGCTAGGGATAGTTTTGCACATGAGAAAGCTAGTAGTATCAATTTCAGTAGTTTTTACCTTTTTACTATGGGTAAGCTTTGCCGAAGCTATATCTTTAAATGAAGCTTATAAAAGCAAGAGGAGTGATGTCCAAGTAAAAGGTAATGGCACTGTTATTCGTATTTTAAAAGATGACAATCAAGGCTCTCGCCATCAAAAGTTCATTCTAAAATTGTCTTCAGGTCAAACTATTCTAATTGCTCACAATATCGATCTTGCCCCAAGAATTAACTCTATTTCAAAAGGTGATTCTATTCAGTTTTATGGTGAATATGAGTGGAATAACAAAGGTGGTGTAGTACATTGGACTCACAAAGATCCAAATGGTAATCATATTGGCGGCTGGTTAAAGCATAACGGTAGAGTTTACCAGTAGCTTTATAACAAGCTGTTAAATCTGGACAAAATACAGTTGGCTGTGTTTCGTTCCTCAACAATTTTAGCCAACTAAATTTTGCCCATTAACGAGGGCGTTATACGTAAAGATGGAGTTTGGAGTACATGGATAGCAATTTAATATTAGGACTTATCGGTGGCGGTCTTGTTTCATATATTCTTCCTAAAATATCACCAAAAATTGATAAGCTATTTATATTTATTGGGCACCTCTTATTTAAAATTGCACCGTCAAAAATCAAAGGGTATTTCAGGAAAAAACGCTTAGTTAAATTACGCCTTATTCGTAAGCTAAGATACAATCAAGACGCTGTAATGTTTCAAACCATTAAAGCTCATTCTTATTTCATATTATTTTGGGGGGTAATTGCTTTATATTCAGTATTATTTGTTATGAGCCCTTTACTAGAGTTTGTTAACCAAAGAGCATCTTTATTTTTCTTTTTAATATCGCCTATTTACATATTTGAATGGTTCTGGCTAAAAGAAACAAAGAAAGCGCAAAAGTTAATTAAAAACCGTGGCTATTTACGTATAACACATATGAGCCTTCTCAAGTAAATAGGCCAAAGTAACTCTTATCGGCCGCGTTAGCGGCCAATAATAAAACCATTAGCAAGGTCGTTTACTTCATCTGTCTCTGTCGGCTGTTAAATACACTTACAGCAAATGCGGCGTTTACCGCTGCCTGATGACCAGTCCTTTAGCAATTCAGGGGCACTAGACATTCCTCGGTTAACCTGTGGCTGTCCTATTCAAAAGACGGGCTGTATGCTCCAGTTAGTTTCAGGTTCAGCTCAGGTGTAAGCGCACTTGCTGATGATATTAAT
>NZ_JADGEV010000047.1 GCF_016744175.1 Neptunomonas sp.
CATAGCGTTTTTAGAAAGAGTTAATATCTACGCTATGTAGCCAAGCAAAGCCGATTATATTTAATAAGGCGGTAATCCATAAAACGGTGATAAACATTCGCTTTGATGATTTATGGCGCAATATTTGTTGGGCAAATAGCGCACCCGGCCAGCCTCCTGCAAGTGATAATAGGTGCAAAGTACTTTCTTTTGTTCTCCAGCGGCCGCTGATGGATGCAGATTTATCTAGAGCATAGAAGGCAAAGGTAATGAGGCTCATCACAATATAAGCAGCTAACAGCCAAAAGGGAGTGTAGTTAAAGGTAACAGATGCAGTCACTAAAATAGCGAAAGTCAGAGCCGCGGCAAGACTGAGTATTTTGTTCATAAAGTGTTTTCTGTGTTTAGTGAAAAGTACCAGCGCCTTTATGTTTGGCTTTGTACATCGCATCATCCGCAAAAGAAAGTAATTCTTCAGAGGTGCATCCATTGTAAGGGTAGGTCGCAATACCTATGCAGCAACTAATATCTACAGTGTCATTATCTATTTTGAATGTTTTGCTAAGTGTATCTATCAATATTTTAGAAATGGTAATGATATTCTCTCTTTTGCGGGTTCCTTCTAACAATAGAATGAATTCATCACCGCCGTAACGCGCTAATGTATCTGATTTACGTATTGATTTTGTCATGCGACGAGCTGCCTCTTGTAAGACTTTGTCGCCAAATGCGTGGCCTTTACTATCATTTACAATCTTAAATTTGTCCAAATCAATGTATAGCAGCGTAAAGTTACTTTTGTTTCTTTCACACTGGTTGATTAGGTGCGAGATTCGCTCTAGCAACAAGTAACGATTTGGGGTTTGAGTTAGTTGGTCATAGTGCGCAAGTTGTGTGAGGTGTTCTGATTTTCTTATACGCTCTGTTATATCTCTATTAATGCCGAGTGCGCCAATAACTTGATTGTTATCATCGAGCAAGGGTACACACATAGATTCAATCCAACCAATTGCTCCATCCTTTTTTAGCATTTGTACTTCGCCTGTCCACTTACCAAACTCTTCAACAGCGGCTATAACTTCTGCTGTAATGTGTACAGAGTCTTCTGGTACATGGAGTATAGAGACCGGTTGGCCAATGGCTTCTGATTGAGAATAACCGTATAGCTCTTCAGAGCCTTTGTTCCAATCGGTGATGATGCCCTGTAAGTCTGTAATGACAACAGAATCAAATAGATAGTCGAAAGCTTTTGCGCGCTGCTCTTTCTGTTTTATATCCATTCTATAAGCTCATTTAGCAGTGGTGGTACGATAAAGAATAGGTAGATAGATAAAGGAGAAGAATAATTTCAGCGAATATATTCTTGTACCATTATAGATGAATATATTCGTAATTTAAAAAAAACGAAATGCCTTCTTTAGAAACATGTGCCACACTGCGCGTTTTTAGCGTTCAGAAGTTTTTATGGAAACACAAATTGTATATGTCTTTGTGACGGGCCAGCAGGCAAACCGCTTTTTAAATGCGTTAAAAGTATGGAATGTTGCCGATGTGCAGGTAAAACTCTTTCGCGGTGCTGATAAGGTTAAAGTTTCTTATTATTTTTCTGAAGAAGGCTTTGATGCAACTAGCTCACAGCTTGATGAGTTGGCTGAGGTTTACGGTGGCAAGGAGCTGTTGTAATAACTCGAAGTGCATCTTTATCGGTAGATTTTTAAGGATGTAGCGCTTATTCTGATGATTATCGTCTTTGTGAGTTCTGCTAGGGGTATCGGCGACAGATAAAATGGAATAGCTAGAATAGGGAGTAACTGAGTAAAACTAGAACCGGGTAAAACCCAAGAGGGCTAGATTATGAGCGCCCAAGATCAACCGATTTTTTTCATTCTTGTTGGCATTTGTGCTTTTCTTTTCTTCGTTGCTTGTTTGCGCCACTATAGTTCCCGTAGTTTTTTACCACCAGAGTCATGGCTGTTATTGGCCGGTGTGGTTTACGGCTCTGTGCAACACAATTACTTACCTACCTTACCTGTTATCGAGCTCTCGCCAGAGCTGGTTATCTGGTTATTGCTGCCTATTATTATCTTCGCCAGTGCTCGCAACACCTCAATCCTTGCACTTCAGAAGGATGCATTACCTATTTTCTGTTTCGCAGGCTTGGGCGTTATTTTGACATTGTTCCTGATCGGTATTCCTCTCTCGTGGATAATGTCTATCCCACTGGCTGATGGCCTGTTCTTTGCTGCAGCAGTTGCGGCGACTGACCCTTCTGCGGTGGCGGCTATTTTTCAGCGCTTTTCGATTCCAGAACGATTAAATGTTTTGCTAGAAGGTGAGTCTACTTTTAATGATGGAACTGCCATCGTACTGTTTAGTTTAATGGCAGCGCTGGTATTAACCGATGCGCCGCTATCATTGAGTCAGGCCTTGCTGCAATTTGTCTGGTCCATTGCCGGCGCTATTCCTCTTGGATTGGCATTGGGCTGGTTGGCTGGAAAATTGGTACTCCATTGGGGGGAACAGAATCGCTTCCCTGGCTTAACACTGACACTGTTATTGGCGTATGGCAGTTATTTATTGGGAGAAGGTGTACTTCATGTTTCAGGTGTTATTACGGTGCTGTGCGCTTCTCTTGCATTTATCCGCAGTCGCCAAGCAGGAATTCAACCTAAAGAGGGTGAGCTATTTACCTCTTTTTGGGAATACTTAGAGGTGTTAGCTGGCAGTGTTTTATTCTTTTCACTGGGAACAGCCGCCGGAGCACATGATTTTCCGATTAACTGGGCACTTCCTGGTGTCGTTATTGTGTTGCTAGTGTCGCGGGCTGTGGTTGTTTATGGTGGCTCGTTGTTATTGAGCTCGATACGTAAACCGCTCCCTGTTGCGTGGCAGAATATAATGATGCTTGGTGGCTTGCGTGGTGCAGTGTCTGCTGCTTTAGTACTGATGATCCCCGCAGACTACATTTATAGGTTTGAGATGTTGTGCTTAGTTTTTGTTTTGTGTCTTTATACGTTGGTTGTTCATCCGCCGTTGCTGCGCTTGTATTTGCAAAGAATCGAATTAGGCGAGACATAAGAGCAGAAGTAGCCATCTTAAGTACCTTACGCGGCCTCTTAACTTATTAGGAAAATAAATATTTTCAAATATCTGTCACCTTTTTCCGTGCGGAGCATCTTTATGGGTATAGATCATAAATATGGCTTAACGGGAGAAACCTATGTCAGATCAATTTTTCACATCGAAAACTTCATTATCAAGAAATACTATTCCAGCAGCATCCACTACAGCGAAAGAAACAGCTAACCGTCGAAGCTTTTTACGTTCAGGAGGGCAGCTAACATTGTCAGCAATGGCTATTTCTATGTTATCTGGTCTCAATGCTAAAGTTGCTAGCGCGTCAGATAAGCAAACGAAGCTTGATATACAAATCTTAAATACAGCAATTGCTGCTGAGCATGAAGCGGTAGCCGCTTATCAAGTAGGTGCAGAAAGCGGTTTATTATCCTCAGCTATACTCAATGTGGCGATTCAGTTTCAGGGACATCATAAAGAACATATTGATGCGCTTTCTAAAGCAGTGGGTTCCTTAGGAGGAGAGGCCGCAGGTCCGCAGCCCATATATCAGTTTCCTGTAGACAAATTGAAAACTGAGACTGATGTATTAACTTTTGCTGCGTCTTTAGAGCGTGGAGCCGTTAGTGCTTATGCTGGTGCTATTCCTTTATTTGAACAGCGAGAGTTGTCCAAAGCTGCTGCGAGTATTCTTGCTGATGAAGCCATGCATTGGGCCGTGTTGAGACAAGTATTAGGGCTTAATCCGGTACCGGGGGCTTTCTTTTCATGAGTGCTTGCCGTGTAGTGTTGGTATTTACATGCTACGTATTCTGCAGCTTTAATATCAGTGCATACGCGGCACCGCCTTATTATGTTATGTGTATGGGATGTCACTCTCCATCTTATAACCGCACAGGCCCTAAGCATTGTGGTGTGTTTGGTCAGTTGGCAGCTCGTCAGAAAGGGTTTCAGTACAGTGAGGCATTAATAACGTCTCAACTGCGCTGGGATCGTCAGACGCTAGATCAGTTTCTTGAAAGTCCAGCGGCTATGGTGCCGGGTACGTCAATGACCTTTGACGGTATAACGGATGCTAATGTGAGAAGCCAGTTAATTGATTATATTGAGTTACTCAAAACTGATCATAATGATTGTCGTTAAGTAAGGTATGAACAATGGATTATTCAGCACAAACATTACTAATGGATACTGCTCTTGCAGGCCTACAGGAAGAGACTGATTTAGAGTTAGTTAGACGGGTTCGGTCAGGCTCTTCAGCGGCTTTTGAGCCATTGATGCGGCGTTATAATCAGCGCTTGTATCGCTTGTCGCGTAGTTTAAGTAAAAGTGATGCGGATGCTATGGATACGCTGCAAGACAGTTACGTGATTGCTTATGAAAAAATAGCGCAGTTTACTGGCCCTGAAGGCTTTGTTGGTTGGCTATCTCGTATTGTACGCAATGAGGCGCTTATGCGAATACGTAGGAACAAGCTTGTTGATATTTGCTCTACCCAAGATCATGAGCCGGTTGAGTTGAATAACGAAGGACCATCAGCTGTGCTAGCTCAGGGGCAGCTGGCAAAAATTATCGAGCAAGCAATTGACCAATTACCTGATGGCTATGCCAGTGTGTTTGTATTACGAGGTGTACAGCAGTTATCAACACAAGAAACTGCTGAGTCGTTGGACTTACCAATAGATGTGGTTAAAACGCGTTTCTCTCGGGCAAAAAAACTTTTGCGCAGCCACTTAGAGCAACACATTCAAGCGGCGGGGTTAGAGGTATTTGAGTTCGCCGGTGAGCGCTGTGATACGGTGGTTAGCAATGTTATGGAGCGGATAACAGAGAGCCACTAAACTCTCTGTTGTTAATTTAGATTATCTTTTTATGAGATATCTCGTTTTTTGTCCGTCCGATAAAAGTAAAAAAGTAGGAGCGAGGTAATAGCGCCCAGTGTATCGGATAACATATCTTTTTGAGCATCCCATATGTCGCCTTGAGAGCCTAAAAACTCTACGCCCGCGTCGCCACCTTCAAGTGCTGCATACCACCACTCGATGATTTCGTATGCAGCAGCAACACTCATAATAAAGAACAAACTAAATGTCATCGCGAGTTTAAAGCCACAGTAGCCTTTGCGTAATAACCACTCGGCCATAGCAAATGCATAAAACCCAATAGTAAAGTGGCCTATCCGATCAAAGTGATTGCGCTCTGCCCCTAGCATCTCTGTTACCCATCCAAAAGGGACATTAGCGAAAGTGTAATGCCCGCCAATTGTATGCCAAAAGATCCAGATAGAAACCAAGGCGTAGGCTAAGTTACTGAAACGGAATTTGTTGAATGTCAAAACAAAAATAAGAAAAATCACGATAACGGGTATGATTTCAGCAACCCATACATCACGGGCAACAGGGTTGATACCCAGCGCAATCGAAAAAATAAAATAGGTTACAGCAAGTACATGCGGGAAATATTTGCTAGTCATATATAAGGATCTCTTTCATACCATTTTGAACATGCAATATGTACTTTACTAAAGCTAACCTCTTTTGCTATTGATTTTGTTCATGCATAAAGCTGCCTTTCTTTAAGTAGTTAATGACTTGGGCAATCACTTTTTTGTTTTTCATCATAAAAGGATGTGTTACTTGCATCGCGATATGATCATTCATACCGTCTAGTTTTGTGTTTGCTAGAGAGACTTTCCCGTCATCAGTGCCTGGAATGAGTGAGGATAATATCCAGTTTATGCTTCTTGTACCGGCAACAATACCAACATCGAAGTTTGCATTCCCCAAAGTGTTAGGAATACTTAACGCTCCTGTCCCTAGCTGTAAGCCTGCATCACCGTTTATGAAATGAAACCCAGGTGTGTCATGAAGCTTATCTACAACCTCGCTTCCTTTATTGGGTGGGCCAAGCATCACTACTCGACCTAAATTATCTATTGTGTGTTTGCTTAGGTATTGTCGTACTAAAATTCCTCCAAGTGAATGAGTAACAAAATTAACTGTCAACTCTTTTGGGCATTGTTTGAGAGCAGGTATGATCGCTAACTCAGATAACACAGCAATTGGGTGCTTTCTAGATGGGTAGCCATTGTTTATTGGTGTAAAGCCTTCTTTCAAGAGACTGCTTTCCAGAGCTTCCATTGAGCTCGATGTTCTTGCCAAGCCATGCAGGAGAATAACGCATGATGCTTGAACACTTATTGAGCAGAGAAGTAATAAAGAGAGTAATAAGCATCTCATTTAGAGTATCCGTACGATGAATGAGTTGGTTGGAGTAAGTGATAGTAAAATAAAATTCTTTGTGTTTCTTTAACGAGCTTAGAGGGTAACATATTGTTATTACTGAGTGCTTTTCAACATGTTAAAAGGATTGAAGAAAATTTTATACGATCTGAATAATGCGGGGTTACACTTGCGCTAATGAAAAATACTTAGCTTAACTGTTAGGTTGGGAGGAGATTCGCAGCCGCTCAATAAAAGTTTAATTGAGCAGCTGCAAAAAATAGCTTTTATATCTAAATTTTAAAATGTGATGCAAGTTGATTGAGCGCTTCGACTTGCGTTAAAAGTTTTTCTATCTCTTGCTCTGTGACTTGAGTTAATTCTAAATTCTGGTTTGAAACTTCACGGATAGCATTAACATTTGAGTTTACTTTTTCTACAACTGTTCCTTGTTCTTCCGATGCGGTGGCTATTTGAATATTCATACTTGAGATGGTTTCTACCTGGTCGAGTACGCCGCGAAGTTGTTGGCCTACATTTTCTACGAGAGATACAGTTGTTTGGGCTTGTTCCTCACTTGTAGACATCATGTTAGACATGGTTTTGGTCGATGACTGTAAACTTTCAACGATCCCTTTGATTTTCTCTGTTGATTCTTGAGTTCTGCCTGCAAGCGTACGTACTTCATCGGCAACAACAGCAAATCCTCTCCCTTGCTCTCCTGCACGAGCCGCTTCAATTGCAGCATTGAGAGCGAGAAGATTTGTTTGCTCGGCTATTTCGCTAATGACACTTAAAACGTTGCCAATATTTTTACTATCTTCTTGTAAGGTCGTTGCTGCGACAGTGGCTTGTTCAATATTATTAGCAAGCTCTTGTGTTGAGGTAATACTGAGCTCAACCGTCTTAAAGCCTTCCTGAGTGGCTTTTTCTGTATTTGTTGTTGCATCTGCTGTTTTTGTTGCATTTTCTGCAATATTAAGTGCAGTTGAAGACAGCTCCTCTACGGCTGATGACACTTGGAACGTTTCATTATCTTGAAGAGATATGGATTTGCTGTTCTTCAGCTGAATGTGCTGTAAAGAAGTGGAAATACTTGTGAGTTCTTGGCTGCTTTGTTGTATCGCCGTAATTGTGCCGCTCAGCTTTTCAGTAAAGAGGTTAAAAGATGCACCTACACGAGAAAGTTCATGTTTACCGTTGGCATTAAGTTTTTTAGTGAGATCACCTTCACCTGCTGCAATGTCATGCAAAGTATTTGCTAAAATGTTTAAACGGTTGCCAATAGTGCTGCGATAAATAATAAATAGGGACGTTAATAGAATCAGCAGGAAAGCAAAGAGAACGCCAATAATATATAGACTCGTTGTTTTTCCGTTCGCGATTTGAGAGGCAATGGGGACGGAGACTTCTAATACTCCACGAACATCATTGAGAGCCCAGTTATTCTTTGGTGTATCTGGATGCGAGTTGTGGCAGGCGACGCAAGCAGCAGCAACCATTCTATCTGCAACAGCAACACGCACGAAAGGCTCATTATTAATCATTTCAGTGCGAGAAAATACATCTGCGTTAGCACTACTATTACTTAAGCGCTCCCATGCTGTTTTTGCGAAATCATCAAGTACCCGTGATGATCTATTCGGAAAAGGTAAACCTGAGTAAAGCTTTAAATTAATGTCTTTTTCTTGCAGGTCTTTGCTTAAATTATGGATCATTGTGGCGGGTAACGGAATACTGTTTGGTTCTGATTCGTGGTTGATCGAGCCTTTAATATCATGTTTTCCGACAATTTTTGAGATGACGTTTTTTGTGTAATAGGCTCGTACAATTTTAAATTGAGTGGCGGTTCTTTGAGCACTAATCGTGGCTTCTTGTTCGGCATTACTTTGTATCAGTGTAGGAATAAGCCAATACAGACCTACAAGGCATACAAGAAATATCCCCATAATAGGGAGCATCATTTTCCAAACTAGGCTTTTCTTCATCACATTTACCTTATAAACCAACTTCTATTTGGTGGTGTCGATGGTGTAATAAGAAGTGTACTAAAAAAGCGTGTTAGTGCAGGGAAAATTATGTATTTTTTTAAAATAAATTGTTAATAATTGGCTAGCTAAATAGGCATGAGTTATAGGTAATTTATGCTTACGTCCTATTTAGTGCATCGCTTCAATTTTGTAGATATATGTTAAGGCGTAAAGCTTAAAATGCTGCTAAGAAATTAACCGCATTAGAAATAATAATAATCTGCAGAATATTATGCAGGAATAGTTTTTTGGTACAGCTGTGAAAATACGATAGGAAGGGTGTTCGACTGAAGCTTTGTTGTGGGCTGCCTACTGCAATTATACGCCGAGTAAAGGTAAGTGTTTGATGGATTTATAAGTTAAGGAAAGCTCAATACAGTGTCGCAGTGTACTATGTGGCAAGGGTTCATTTACGGATAATACAATTGCCCGATTACCTTGGAATTCAAGGGTGCTGGAATACAACTCTCGAAAGGTGTCAATGAGTTTCGTTTTACAATTAAAAAAAACAAAGCACTGTCCGGGATGTTTTGGTTTCCAGCCTAAACGCACAGTACTGCCTCCTTTGACGATATAACTAGGCTCTCCCCATTTAAGCGCCTCTTCACATTTGCTTAAGTTGTTTTCGTGAATAATATCCATTACCAAAGCACGAACTTCCATTAAATGGGTTTTAATAGGCTTAGGGTAGCTATCAAATTTTTCTTGCACAGCCGGTAGCATTTGATTGTTCTCCTTTATATGCATTCCTCTACTCAATAAAGTTGCATCGGCTTGCTTTATAGTCGTAGCTGCTTATGCATAATATAACTGTTTATATGACCTAGTTTGCTGTGTCGATAAGCAAATGGGACCGTTCCAATAATAGTAAAGCCTAGCTTTTTCCAAAGGTTTACAGCAACGCTATTACTTGAAACTACAGAGTTAAATTGCATGGCCTTAAACCCTAACGCTAGCGCTGTTTGTTGAGAGTGTTCGCAAAGCTTTTTTGCTATACCTTTACCACGAGCGTGTTCGTTGACCATGTATCCACAATTACAGATATGGTTACCTGGCCCTTGGGCGTTTGCCTTGAGGAAGTATGTGCCGAGAACCTTTCCATTTTCTTCAAGTACAAAACTCTTTAAGGGTGTCTTACACCAAAGGTGAAATGTGTCTTCATAGCTCATGTCCGGCTCAAAAGCATAAGTTTCCTGAGCTTTGACAATACGTTCAAAGCAAGGCCAGAACTCTTCGAAATCGGACTTTGTTGTCTCTCTAATCATTTTATTGCCCTCTTTCAATCATGCTTTTATGACTCATAAGGAACCTTACTGCTACTGAAGTTAGCTTTTTAATCACCACCACCGCAATCACCACCACCTGAGTCGCCCCAGTCAGAATCTCCGCTACTGCCCCAGCTCGAGCTCTTACCTGAAGAAAAGACTGAGAAAATGATTGATACCCCAATGGCTAGCAAAACCCAACCTACAACATCACCATACTCAATAGCGATTCTTTCAATACCTAACCAAATAAGTGCAGCTCCAACCAATAACTTGATTAATTTCATAAAGTCTCTCTGATAGCCTAACCGTGTATTCAAGTTAGGGGTGTTCTCCCATAATAATTATCAGGAGCTCTTATTAATACCCACGTGTAATTTATGGTATTTCATCTTATTGAAACGTATAAGAAAACAGCAATTTTTTATTTTTCTGGAGTGTAAAGGTTATCAGCTTCGTGTGTGTACGGGAGCGCCCATAGCATAAGTTGCTTTAATCACTCGGTCATCTCCCAGTGTCATGAAAACAAATAACTGTTCTTCAAGTGATGTTGTTTGCTCCATGCGATAAGTCATAAGCGGCGTAGCGTGATAGTCGAGTACAACAAAGTCGGCTTCTGTACCAGGTAGTAAAGTACCTACCCTATCTTCTAATTTAAGTGCGCGTGCGCCTCCGAGCGTGGCTAAGTACAGTGATTTAAACGGATTGAGTTTTTTCCCCTGCAGCTGCATAACTTTATAGGCTTCGTTGAGTGTTTGTAGCATCGAAAAACTAGTGCCTGCGCCTATGTCAGTACCAAGGCCTACCTTAATATTATGTTGCTCTGTTTTAGGTAGGTCAAATAAGCCGCTGCCTAAAAATAGATTGGACGTAGGGCAAAAGGCAAGGGCTGAGTCGGTTTCTGCTAAGCGTTTACATTCCTCATCACATAGATGTACTCCGTGGGCAAAGACGGAGCGTTCGCCTAGCAAGTTAAAGTGGTCGTATACATCTAAGTAGCCACTTTGATTAGGAAATAGGGATTTTACCCATTCTATTTCTTGTTTATTTTCACTTAAATGAGTGTGCATATACAGCTGAGGAAACTCGTTCAGCAGTTTACCGGCCAACGATAGTTGCTCATCGCTGCTGGTGGGTGCAAAGCGTGGCGTAACGGCATAATGCAATCGGTCTTTGCCGTGCCAACGTTCGATCAGTGCTTTACTCTCTTGGTAGCTGCTTTGCGGTGTGTCGGTAAGCGTATCAGGTGCATTACGGTCCATCATCACTTTGCCGGCAATCATTCGCAGGTTACGACTTTGCGCTGCCTCAAAAAAGGCATCTACAGATTGCGGATGTACCGTGCCAAATACCAGTGCCGTGGTAGTGCCGTTGCGTAGTAGTTCAGTTAAAAAGATGTCAGCTACATTGTCTGCATAGCTTTTATCGGCAAATTTATGTTCTTCAGGAAAGGTATAGTTATTCAACCAGTCGAGTAGTTGTTCTCCGTAAGAGGCGATCATCCCTGTTTGTGGGTAGTGAATATGCGTATCAATAAAACCGGGTGTTATCAGTGAATTTTCATACGCAGTGATAGGTGTATCGGGCGTTAGTGTCTGGAGTAATATTTCAGCAGAGCCTATGGCCTTTATTAACCCGTTTTCTACAATGAGTAATCCGTCTTTAAAGTACTGATAGCTGCTTTTTATGCCGACTTTTGCTGGGTCGTCAAGCGTGTGAATAATGGATGCACGGTATGCGTGCGTGCGTGAAGAGGTGGTTGTTGTCATTGATTTTGTGCCAGTTATGCTGTTTGTTGGGTTAAGGTAACGGTGTTAGTTTTATTTCTGGTAGCGGCTATTTGGTAATGGGTAATGAGTTCTGCAGCGATGGATACGGCAATTTCACCCGGGAGTTTACCGCAGATTTCTGATAGGCCGACAGGGCAATGTAGTAATTCAATAGTGTTCTCTTTAAAGCCTTTGTGGCGTAGACGATGCTCGAATTTGCGTCGTTTTGTGTTTGATCCGATCATGCCGAGGTAACGGTAGTCACCCCGTTTCAAGATGGCTTCGACCAATGCTTGATCTAACTGGTGATTGTGAGTCATTACCAAGCAATAGCTGAAAGTAGGCAACTCAGGTACTTTATCCACTGGTTCATCACATAAGCAGCGAGTGACATTAGAGGGGAATGTCTCTGTGAATTGCTCAGGTCTATTGTCTATCCACGTCACCTTGCAGGGAAGATTGCCCAGTAAAGGAATCAACGCTTTAGCCACATGCCCCGCACCAAAAAGAGCAATATGTAATGCTGGTGGGTTAATGGGTTCAAATAATAGTTGGATGGAACCACCGCAGCACTGTCCAAGACTGGCGCCTAATGCATAGTTTTCTAACTGCGCATAACTACAGTGCTCTGCTAATAGTTGGCGGGCTTGTTTTATCGCCTTGTGTTCGAGGTGGCCGCCACCAATGGTGTCGTAAATCTCATCTGAAGTTACAATCATCTTGGTACCGGCATCTCTAGGTGTTGATCCTTTGTTTTCAATTACGGTAATAAGAATTGCAGCGACACCATCGTTGTTTAAGCGGTTGAGCGTATTTAACCAGTTCATGATAGGTGCTCTTCTGCTACTTGCTTTAGCAGTCGCTGTACGCCCATAAGTACTTTTTCGGGTGTTGCAGGAGCGTCTATCTGCGGATGAATGCGATAATCTGATAGGCTGGATACTGCATCTTTAATTGCCGACCACACTGAAATGCCTAACATAAAAGGAGGTTCTCCTACGGCTTTGGAGTGGAATACAGTATCTTCTGGGTTTTTTCTATTCTCGATGAGCTTTACTCGAAAATCTAAAGGCGTATCCGCGATCGCTGGGATTTTGTAGCCAGCAGGGTTATTGGTAGTTAGCTTACCTTGCTCGTTCCATATAAGTTCTTCTGTCGTTAACCAGCCCATACCTTGGATAAAGCCGCCTTCAACTTGCCCAATATCGATGGCGGGGTTTAGTGATGCGCCTACATCATGGAGAATATCGGTACGCAGTACTTTGTATTCGCCGGTTAAGGTATCAATAACAACTTCTGAGCACGCTGCACCGTATGAAAAGTAATAGAAAGGGTGCCCGCTGGCTTTGTCTCGATCGTAGAAAATTTTAGGTGTTTTATAAAAGCCGGTGCTAGAAAGTGAAACTTGTGCAAAGTAAGCCAGTTGCACCAAATCATTAAAGCTGATGAATTGCTCGCCGGCTTGAATTAAGTTGTTATTGAATCGAATGCTTGCTGGGTTCACTCCAAAATGTGTTGCAGCAAAGTCGATAAGACGTTGCTTTAGTTCCCTTGCTGCAGCCTGAGCCGCTTTTCCGTTAAGGTCTGCTCCGGAAGAGGCTGCTGTTGGGGATGTGTTTGGTACTTTGCCGGTATTGGTTGCAGTAATTTGGATGCGCTCCAAGTCTACTTGGAGCTCCTCAGCTACTATCTGCGCAACCTTAGTATTGAGTCCTTGGCCCATCTCGGTACCACCATGGTTTAGGTGAATGCTGCCATCTGTATAAATATGAATAAGTGCACCGGCTTGGTTCAAAAAAGTGGCAGTGAAAGATATGCCGAATTTTACCGGAGTGAGTGCAATACCTTTTTTTAAGATGTGGCTGGACTTGTTAAACAGCATTATCGCCTTGCGGCGTTCGCCATAACTAGAACTTTGCTCGAGATCTTGGGTCAGCTCGTCTAGTAGATTGTCTTCTACAGTTTGGTGGTAATGTGTGATATTTCGCTCTGTTTTACCATAAAAGTTACGCTTACGAATATCTAACGGATCTTTACCTAAATGCCGGGCGATATGGTCCATCACATTTTCAATTGCTAGCATGCCTTGTGGCCCGCCAAAGCCTCTAAAGGCGGTATTGGATGCCATGTTAGTTTTGCAACGGTGGCCTGTAATGAGTGCGTTACCTAAATAGTAAGCATTGTCAGAATGAAACATAGCACGATCTATGATGGAGCCTGATAAGTCTGGTGAGTAGCCGCAGTTGCCCGCTAGTTGCATCTCAATGCCGTGTAATCTGCCGCTATCGTCAAAGCCTACATCATACTCAATGTAAAAAGGGTGGCGTTTGCCGGTAGATAGCATGTCATCAACACGAGGAAGGCGCATTTTCACAGGTTGCCCTGTGATGTTTGCTACCACTGCCGCCATACAGGCGGGGCCTGCTGCTTGCGTTTCTTTTCCACCAAAACCGCCGCCCATGCGACGCATGTCTATAACCACTTTGTTCATGGGTATGTTGAGGACACTCGCGACTAACTTTTGTATCTCAGTAGGGTTTTGAGTGGAACAAAACACCAGCATGCCGCCATCTTCAGATGGCATGACAGAAGACACCTGTGTTTCTAGGTAGAAGTGTTCCTGCCCACCAATATGAAGCACCCCTTGCAATCGATGTGCTGAGTTGTTGAGTGCTTTTTTTGCATGGCCACGTTTATGTTGATGGCTCTCTTGGACAAATGATTTGTTTTTGAGGGCTTCTTTGGTATCTAGCACTGCAGTGATTGGTTTGTATTCGATGATGGCAGCCAGGGCTGCTTCTCTGGCGATATCTAATGAACTAGCGGCAACAGCAAGTATGGGTTGACCAAAATATTCAACAGTGCCATCTGCTAGTAATGGGTCGCCGGGAAATACAGCGCCAATGTCTAGCTGTCCGGGGATATCTTGTGCTGTGATGACACATCTAACACCGGGTATCTTGTAACAAGGTGTCGTATCAATATGTGTAATGGTGGCATGAGCTTGTTCGCTAAGGCGTGCATATAAATGTAGTTGGTTGGGGTATTCCAGTTGATCATCTACATATAAAGCTTCACCACTTACATGCCTTGCAGCGCTTTCATGAGGGATTTTTCTTCCGACCCCTGTTGTTAAGCTTTGCTTAAACTGTTGCTCAAGTTCAATTTGAGATTTGGTCGTGGCTGTACCGGAAGGGTTAGACATAGTCTGTCACTCTTGTAGGCAAGCTATTGGGTTGTGATTCCATCCAGAATTTTAATAGGAGGTTGCGCGCTGCGTGTATGCGGTACTGTGCACTCGCACGAAAGTCAGTGAGAGGTGTGTAATCACTCCCTAATGCTGCCATAGCACGTTCAATGCTAGATTTATCCCATGAGTGTCCTATCAATTCTTGTTCACATTGGGTGGCTCGCTTGCAAATGGCAGCCATTCCTCCGTATGCAATAGTAGCTCTGATAACTTTGTTGTTAGATAACTCAATATGAAAAGCGCCGCATACGGCTGAGATATCATCATCTAGCCGCTTAGACAGCTTGTATACCTTGTAAAGTGAATGCTTAGGTTTGCGTGGAATAATAATTTTTTCGATGTACTCGCCAGCGGCTAGATGTGTTTTACGATAATCAATAAAGAATACTTCTAATGGCATGCTACGTACCGATCCTGCGTGACGGAGCTGTAAACTAGCGCCGGCGGCGATTAACGCAGGAGGTGTGTCGCCAATAGGTGATGCGTTTGCTATGTTTCCTCCCAGAGTACCTTGGTTACGAACTTGTAAAGAGGCAAACCGTTCAAGTAGGTGACCAAAGTCAGGATACTCATTAGCAAGTATCGTGTGGCATTGAGTAAGTGAGACGGCTGCTCCTAGTTCAATATGAGTTTCATGTGTGCTCACCTGTTGCAGTTCATCGATTCCACCCACATAGATAAGCTCGTCAAAAGACTGATGTTTCTGTGTTATATCAAGTACTAAATCAGTCCCGCCTGCTAGCAAGTGCGCACTGGGGTACTGCTTAAGTAAGCTATCTAATTGCGTTAGATTTACCGGCGCAAAAGCTTTTTTTGTCGTACTGTGTTGGTGTTTACTAAGTAATGCATCGTTGGCAGGACTGTTTTGGGGTGGCTGGATGTTTTTAAGTGTGTCTATCGTTTCTTGTTGTTGCTGATCAAACCAGTCATTTTTAGGGTAATTTATTTCTTGAGCGGCGTTAATAATGGGCTGATAGCCTGTACATCGACATAGGTTGCCCGATAAGGCTTCTAATGCTTTTGCTTTACTGAATTCTTGTTGCGCATTTTTAGAATAAGAGAAGAGGGACATCACAATGCCTGGAGTACAAAAACCACATTGGGAGCCATGGTTATCTACTAAAGATTGTTGCACAGGATGTAATTGGCTTCCTGATTTAAGCGCTTCCACGGTAATTAATTGCTTGCCATTTAGCGCAGGTAGTAAGGTAAGGCAGCTATTAATGGCGAGGTAAGTGAGTTGATCATTTTTTACTTCTGCCAATACCACTGTGCAAGCGCCACAGTCACCAGATGCACAGCCTTCTTTAGTACCCGTGAGGCTCTTTGTGGTGCGCAAATAATTGAGTATGGTTGTATTAGGGTCAATATCGCTAATTGATTGCAGAGTATTATTGAGTAAAAAACGAATCACTGACCACCTCTTATATTTTTTAGTGCACTAAACCCGATGGTTTTACTTGGAATAAGAATAAGCCTTTTCTGACTTTTTGGTCAAGTTTTGATAAAAGTGTTATCACTCATTGGCTGGATGTGTCTTTATACCGTTATCTATAGGTTCGGACTATAGTTTTGATACCATCTCACGAATACACCTAGCAACCAGTTTAACGGCGTTTTCATTTCTTTCTGATGGGCGGTCAGTAAAATTTAACCGCATGCAGTTTCTATATTTACCTGATGCAGAAAACAGAACGCCTGGAGCAATACTGACACCTTGTGTCATTGTGAGTTCGTTTAAAGTACTTGTATCTATTTCATCAGGGAGTTCGACCCACAGTAAGAAGCCTCCTTGGGGGTAGCTGATCTTTGTGCCCTGTGGGAAGTACTTTTCAATCCAGCCAATCATGACATCTCTGCTTTGATGGTATTGTGCTCGCATTTTCCTGATGTGACGCTCATAGCCTCCTTGTGCAATGAATTCGGCAATGCCGAGCTGTGGTAATGTTGGGGTACTGGCAGTGACAACATACTTCATATGCATAACTTGGTTGCCATAACGTCCAGGTGCCACCCAGCCAATTCTTAAGCCTGGAGCGAGTGTTTTGGAAAAGGAAGAGCAGAGTAAAACGCGCCCTTCAGTATCGAAGGATTTAATGCTAGGTGGTCTTGGGGATATATAAGACAGGTCACCATAAATATCATCTTCAATAATAGGGATGTCATAGCGGGCTGTTAACTCTAATAAGCGCTTTTTATGCGCTATAGGCATGGTATAACCCAAAGGATTATTGCAAGTGGGGGTTATTTGAATGGCCTTAATAGGCCACTGTTCAAGGGCAAGCTCTAGCGCTTCAATACTAATACCTGTTTCAGGGTGTGTAGGGATTTCTAGTGCTTTTAATCCATGAGCTTTGATGGCTTGCATTGATCCATAGAAGCTCGGTGAATCAACAGCCACTATATCGCCTAGCTCTGTTATGGCCCTCAAACTTGTTGATAAAGCTTCCTGGCAACCCGCGGTAGTAATGATGTCATCTGGGTGTAGTCGACAACCAGAATCTACCATTAAGCGTGCTATTTGTAAGCGTAAGCTGCGGGCTCCTCTAAGGTCTTCATATGAGAGCATGCTGCCTTGGGCATTTTTGTTAAGATCTGACATGATGCGGGTAAGGGGTTTTAGCGTTGGAGCGCTAAGGTCAGGTATCGCGCGACTTAGCTGTACTAAATTTGGTGTGGTGCTTGCGGACAGTAAGTTTAATACCTCTTCCCATTGTGAAACGTCAACGGGCTTTTGTGTCGGGCGTGATATATCAGGAAGCTGTTGTGGGGCTTTTTGTCTATTCATAACATAAAAGCCTGATTTTGGGCGCGACTCTGCCCAGCCTTGATCTTCTAATAAACGATAGGCTTCTTGTGCGGTAGATATGCTTACTTCATGAGCCAGACTGAGAGCACGAATAGAGGGAAGCTTTTCTCCCGCTTGATAAAACGATTGCTCTATGCGTTCGGAAATGGTCTGAGCAACTTTTTCATAAAGCTTCATATTGGCAAACCTTCGTTATTATTTAGGCCATGATGCATGGGTGAAAAGCAGACATGACAGATCGATTTGAAATAACCAATACAGATATCTGTATTGGTTATCTGTACTTGTTTAAAATATTTATCACTGAATCTGTAATGGTTGTAGTTTACGGCATAAGATATTCATCAGCAACTACGAGAGGATACTGTGATGATTATCATTGAAATGTTTAGACGGCTTTTGCTGAGGTTGAATGAATTACTGCAGCGTCAGCGCTCACGCCGTGAGTTGGTAACGCTAGACGAACGTGCGTTAAAAGATATTGGCGTAAGCCGTAAAGATGCTTTTTTAGAAGGGAGTAAGTCTTTCTGGAGCAGGTAGTGGCTTTTCACGGGTATTGCTAGCAATTTTATAGCCATAGTAGATGTATGCACTGGGAAAGGGGACAAAAAATGAAAGGCTTAAAATACTATACGTTGGATGTTTTTACTGAGCGTCCCTTTAGTGGGAACCCTCTAGCTGTTTTCACAGATGCTGGTGGTTTGTCAGATGAGCAGATGCAGAATATTGCTTGTGAGTTAAATCTGTCAGAGACTGTCTTTATTACCGGTAAAACTGACTTGAATCGTTGGACAATTCGTATCTTTATGCCTCAGGGCGAAATTCCTTTTGCGGGTCATCCTACCGTTGGAACAGCAATTTTACTGAAGCAGTTAGGTTGGTTAGAAAGGGTTAATGGTGCATATGAATTATTACTCGATGAAAAGGTAGGGCCTGTTCCGGTAAAGTATTCCACAAACGCTAATGGTGCTGTTTCGGCGCGGTTTGCAACTGCTGTTCTATCTGAAATGAGTAGTAGTTGTTTATCTGTTGGTGACGCTGCCCGCATGCTTGGGCTAGATGTAGAGCACATCAAATTGTTTCCTTATGTTGCCAGTTGTGGGGTGCCTTATCAGATCATTGAACTCGATAGTGTTTCAGCTGTATCTCAAGCCATCTTGGATATGTCTGTGTGGACTGAATTACTCTTGAGTAATGAGGCACCTGACGTATGCATTTTTAGCTACAGTAATGAAAGTGCTGATATTCGTATGCGTATGTTTGCCCCCATCGCTGGTATTGCTGAAGATCCTGCAACTGGCAGTGCTGCTGCTGCACTCGTAGGTAGTTTGGCTTTAAGCAGTGAGTTAAAAAATGATGCCGGTTGGATGATTGAGCAGGGTATTGAAATGGGGCGCCCTAGCTTGATAGGTACACATGTTAATGCAAACTCTAATGGAGTGAACCGGATCGAGGTATTTGGTAGTGCTGTTTTAATGTCTGAGGGTGTGTTTTATAACTAGAATAGGGTTGGGATAGTTTCAGTATTATTAGTAGGTTTAAATAAGTGACCTTTTAGTAAAAGCTGGCTATGCTGTTATTAATAGACTTCAAATTCTAAAAATAACAGGAAGGAGGTCGGCTATGTTGGAAGCATTTCGTCATATTCGTTTACAGGAGATTGCAGAAGTAACGCACCTCCTTTCCCCGGAGCAAGTCCAAGCGCCTATTAGTCTGAATAGCTCTGCTGTTGATGTCATGACTGATTTTCAACGTGTCGAACCTGTCACTATTTCACAAGAAACTCAAATAGATGAAGCGCTTGAGTGGATGAAAAACCAGCATGTTAGGCTGCTTTTCGCAACAGCAGAAAGCAACAGCATCAGCGGAGTAGTGACCGCGCGCGATATTATGGGTAGCCGAGTAATGTCTTATATGCAGACACATGGCTTATCAAGGGAGTTCGTGTTGGTTAAGCATGTTATGGCTGCAAGAGCTCAATTGCAGGCGCTAACTCATGAGCAGCTAATACATTCCAAAATTGGCGATGTTATGTTGACCCTAAAAGACTCAGGGGAACAACACATATTGGTGATTGATGAGGGCTTGGCGCAGGTGAAGCGTATTCGCGGTATTATCTCTGCCAGTGATGTATCGAGAAAACTAAAAATTGGTTTTGAAATCATGTATGAGGCTAAGTCATTTGCTGAGATTGAGAGAGTAGTTACGCATGGTGGAGGAATTTGATGTCTACTATTGCTATCACTCATATTTAATTTATACTCGCGCAAAATGCTGATTGTTCATCTGATAATGAGAGCAGTCAATGTCAGATTTTAGCCCGTAATGGTGACCCATTATGGGCTGTTTTCGTATTAAGTCTGAAAACCGATAGTGAGGTGACGTAAGCAGTGAAACATCCAGAACATTTAGCTCCAGAAAACTGGAATAAAATCAAAGCCTTTTCTGACAAAAAGGAAACCCCATTTATAGTTGTTGATCTAAATACGGTACGTGAAAAGTATTTAGAATTAGTGCAAGGGTTTGATTATGCCAGTGTTTATTATGCTGTTAAGGCTAATCCTGCTGAAGAAGTGATCAGTTTGTTGGGGGAGCTAGGTTCTAACTTTGATATAGCCTCTGTTTTTGAGCTAGACCGTGTTCTGAAGTGTAATGTTTTACCTAGTCGTTGCAGTTATGGCAATACCATTAAAAAGCGCAAAGATATTACCTACTTTTATGAAAAAGGGGTGAGACTTTTTGCTACAGACTCAGAAGCAGATCTTCGTAATATTGCCGAATGTGCTCCTGGTTCTCGTGTTTATATTCGAATACTAACTGAAGGCGCTGAAGGCGCAGACTGGCCATTATCACGCAAATTTGGTTGTAGCCCTGAAATGGCGATAGAGCTTGCTGCGTTGGCACAAGAGTTAGGCCTAGACCCTTATGGGGTGTCTTTTCACGTAGGCTCGCAGCAACGTGAAATTGATACTTGGGATGGCGCTATAGCAAAAGTTAAAGTTGTGTTTGAGCGACTGTATAGTGAACATGGCATTGCGCTAAAAATGATCAACATGGGAGGGGGGTTCCCCGCGCAATACATACAAAAAACGAATGAATTTAGTACGTATGTAGAAGAAATTACACGATTTTTAACCGAAGACTTTCCTGATCTTATACCGGAAGTGATTTTGGAGCCCGGTCGATCGCTAGTGGGTGACTCGGGTGTCATTGTTTCAGAGATAGTGCTGATTTCAAGAAAATCTCAAACAGCACTAGAGCGTTGGGTTTATGCTGATGTAGGCAAGTTTAATGGCCTCATTGAAACTCTTGATGAATGTATAAAGTATCCCATCTATACCGAGCGCAACGGAGAAGAAGAAGCAGTGGTCTTGGCTGGACCGACGTGTGACAGTATGGATATTATGTACGAAAACCATAAATATGAATTACCACTTTCGTTGGAAATTGGTGATCGAATGTATTGGATGGCAACAGGAGCTTATACCAGCAGCTATTGCTCTGTGGAGTTCAACGGCTTCCCTCCTTTAAAGACGTATTTCATTTAACCTGTCAAAAACAGCAACTATAGGGAGGATATTCCTTTAGTTGCTGTTATTCATAAAATAGAATCATAGAGTTCTCACACTAAAGTCTCCTCATACTGACGATGAGTGGTATAATTCAGCTTATAGTAAGGCAAAGCCATTTTTTGTGGATTCTAATAATAATTAAAAAAGAGTGATTGATGAGTACGGGTTCGTCTGAGCATTTACATGTGTCATTAAATGGCATTTGGGTTATGAGTGGTTTCTTTGATATCAGACATGACCAATTTAGCATCATAGACCGCAGCGCGGGTCTGTTTCTCGGAAATGCATTATCTGTCTGGGAGAGGGGGGCTTTTCTTTCGGTGATGATGAGCCCTGATGATACGTTGTCTTGGCAAAAAGCAATTTCTCAATGGCAAGCTTTATTTACATTCCCTAGCGATCTTGTCTTGCGCTTATTGGATACATCAGGCCATTATCAAGAAGTGTCTGTATCAGTTGATCGCTCGCTAAATAATCAGAAAGAACAATCATATGATGTAAACCAATTGCCTTTGCGATTCTCTTTGTTATCCGCTGAAGCTGAGCAATGCCACATAGAGTTTTTGCCAAAAACTAATAGCGAATATGGAATAGGCCTAGTGGCAGATTATGCTACTCAAGGTTCTGTCATAGAAGCGTTGCAGCAAGAGCACCAAAGGGCAAACCACTATCTAGATATTGCGGGAGTCATTATGGTGACGCTCGATCTAGATGGTCATGTGACATTGCTTAACCGGTTTGCATGTGAACTGTTGGATATTAAGCAAGAAGATGCAATTGGTTTAAATTGGTTTGATCATTTCTTACCAATAAACGGTAGAGGTATTGCTCAATCTGCTTATAACCGCTTAATGAGTTGCGAGAAAATTCCGAATCAGCAAGTTGAAAAACCCGTAATTACAAAGAGCGGAAATGAACGGCTAATTCTCTGGTATAACCGCGTTTTAGAAGATGCCAAAGGTGTTAGAGTCGGGATTCTCTCTTCAGGAACGGATATTACCGAGCAGCGACTATCTGAACAAACATTGCGGATAGAGAAAAGGCGCTTGCGTACTCTCATTGACTCGATTCCTGATTTGATTTTCTTTAAAGATAGCAATGCCGCTTACGTAGGCTGTAATAAAGCTTTCGAAGTCTTTAGTGATGTTGCCGAAGAGGTAATTATTGGCCAAACAGATGCTGATTTGTTTGATAGTACGACGGCGAATGGGTTTCAATTTTTTGATAAAGAAATGTTACAAAATCAAACGCCTCTTCGACATGATGAGTGGGTTACATATCCAGATGGTCGTAGGGTGTTATTGGATACGTTACGCATTCCATTAAACCTTCCTGATATAGGGCAAGGAGTGTTAGGCGTTAGCCGAGACATCACAGAGCACACATTGATGAGTGGGCAATTATCGCTTGTAAATGCGATGGTAGATCACAGTTTAGACTCGCTTATTTGTTCTTCTCCGGAAGAAAATTTTAGAATTATTTATGCAAACTCGGCAGCGATTAAACATTTCGGTGTGAGTGCCACTGAGCTTTATCAAACTCATATATCTGATTGGGATCCGTCTTTTACTCAAAGTAGGCTACAAAAAAGATGGAAGAAGGTACTCGAAAAAACTCTTGCAGTTAAGACGACTCATTTACTGCGAAGCGGTGAAGAAGTCCCTATAGAAGTGTCGTCTAGTCCGTTTGTTCATCATGATAAAACTTATATGATTACGGTTTTCAAAGATATTCGTGATCGATTGAACTATGAGAATGCAGTCAAAACAGCTGAGGATCGATCTCGATTGTTACTAGAACACAGTAATGAGGGGATTTTTGGGTTAGATGTAGATGGCATTACGACATTTATAAACCCTGCTGCAGCCATGATGCTTGGGTATGATTCTGAAGAACTTGTTGGTAAAGATAACCACAGCTTAATATCTCACTCTAGTGCTGACGGTAAGCCGATAGAGAAAGAAAACTGCTATATGTTGATGTCAATTCGTAATGGTGAAAGTTATAGAATTGAATCAGATGTATTGTGGCGAAAGGATAACAAATCATTTCCTGTCGAGTACTGGAGTTCCCCTATTTATCAGAATGAGGAGGTTGTGGGTGCTGTTGTTACGTTTCATGATATATCTCATCGAAAAGCAGTTGAGGAGCAAATTAAGTATTTAGCATTTCATGATTCGCTGACGGGGCTCCCTAACCGACGACTGTTTCTTGATCGTTTTGAGCATGAATTGTTGTTAGGGCGAAGAAATAAGCAGACGTGTGCTTTATTAATGTTGGACTTAGATCATTTTAAAGAGATAAACGATACTCTGGGCCATCCCGCAGGTGATCAATTATTGATAGAGGTCGCAAACCGGATTAAAGGTGTGCTTAGGGCGTGCGATACGTTTGCACGTTTTGGGGGAGATGAGTTTACTATCTTGCAGAGTAATATGCATGATCCTTCAGATGTTGCCATTTTAGCTGAAAAAGTAATTGGTTGTTTTGACGCCACTTTTGATGTGGCTGGCAACAAGCTCAAAACTAATACGAGTGTTGGTATTGTTGTGTGCGATTATGATATTTCAGTTGATGAGTTGATTTCTCGTGCCGATGTTGCGTTGTATCGCGCTAAAGAGCAGGGGCGTGGTCGGTTTGTTTTTTATCAGGCAGAAATGACTGAGCGTGTTCAAAAAGAAGCAGAACTGGCACATATGCTCAGTAGTGCACGGTTTTTACAACAATTGTATATGGTGTATCAACCCCAGTTTGATTGTGAGAGTGGCTTACTAGTTGGTTTTGAAGCTCTCTTAAGGTGGGAGCATCCAGAGCAAGGTTTGATATCACCATTAACGTTCATTCCTGTTGCCGAAAAGCGTGGGATGATTGATGATATTGGCATTTGGGTGGCTCAGCATGTTTGTCTAGAAGTTGGGCGTTGGCTTGAAAGCGGATTAACATTTGGAACCGTATCCTTTAATATTTCACCTGTTCAGTTAAGTAACGAGTCGGGCGTTGAGTGCCTCCTTTCTTTACTGAAATCTTCAGGCATTCCATTGCACCATTTTGAGGTTGAAATCACCGAATCAGCGTGTATGGATGCTTCAAGTAAAACGCTTGAGTTGTTAGAGAGTTATGTTGGTCAAGGTCTGAAGATAGCGATTGATGACTTTGGAACCGGTTACTCTTCTATGGTGACATTACGGAAATTGAGTGCATGTCGCTTGAAAATTGACCGCAGCTTTGTTCGTGATATGTTGCATGATGCAAATGATGAGATGATTGTAAAAGCAACAATAGCCTTAGCGCAATCGCTAGGATTAGAGGTTGTAGCAGAAGGTGTTGAGTCTGAAGAGCAGTTAGCCGTATTGAAAGAGCAGGGCTGTGATTATGCTCAAGGCTTCCTTTTAGGGTTTCCGATGAAAAGTGCCGATACTGTTAGCTTCTTACGTCTGTTAGGTAGTAGAACCGCTCAGACAGTATCATCTGATAAATACAGCCAAGAATACGTGTGAGTTGAGTATCAACCCACAACATCTAATGTCCTTGCTTTGAATTTAGCGCCGCGATCTTCAGCAAGCTTTTTGCAAGCAAGGATATCTACTCCTTCTAAACCATCTATTGCCGTGGCTGTTACATCTGGAATCGCATGGGCTGCTAGCTCAAGAAAAGCAAGAACAGCGAAATGGCTGTTTTTCAAACTTGGAGCACAATGTTGTTTATAGACTTCTTCATTTTGAGCATTTAATGAGATAGACATAGCATCAATACAACTAGCCAGTAGCGGTACAACATCTTTTTTATGAAAAAGATTAGCTAATCCATCCGTATTTAATCGGGTTTTTCCTCCTTTCGTTTTTACTTCCGTTGCTACCGCTATTAGGGCTTTTAAGCGTAAAGTTGGTTCGCCAAAACCGCAAAATACTACTTCTTGATAGCGTGTAGGGTCGCCAATTTGGTCGATTATGAGTTGTTGGTCGGGGCGTTGTGACAAAGTGAGATTGTAATCATGCACTTCTTTACTGTCGTTATGTTTTGGACAAAAGTGACAAGCTAGGGTGCAGCGGTCGGTTAAATTAACATAAAGCCGATCTTCTATTGTATAAACGAGTATGTCGGGCTGTAAGTGGCACGCTCTTCTGGCAGGATTTGGTCTTGTTGTCATGTCTTGGGCTCTCCTCTACAAACCGGACACTGTAGACCTATGCTGGGTTCAGGTAATTGATAGACATCAAGAAGAGTTCAGGTGCTCAATTGTGAATAGTACCAAGCTAAAATTTGCTTTTCAGGAGCCGGTTTGCATATAAAATAACCTTGGGCATGCTCGCAATTGAGCTGGGTTATGGCGTCTAATGTTTCCTTGTTTTCGACACCTTCAGCAACAACGGTTAAGCCAAAGCTATGAGCGAGGCCGATAGTGGAATGAACGATGGCAGCATCCTGTTTGCTTGATAGCATTCCATCGACAAAACTACGGTCAACCTTCAATGTTTGAATGGGCAGTCGCTTTAAGTAGCTTAGTGATGAATAACCCGTGCCAAAATCATCAATAGAGAGTGCAATCCCTAGTTTGCTTATCTCGCGTGTGACAGATTCTGCTCGTTCTGGGTCACTAATAAAGGCGCTTTCAGTAATTTCAACTTCTAGCCATTTAGCAGCAACATCATACTCTTTTAGTAAGTTTTTTATAATATCGGGTAGTGATTGGTTGATGAGGTTTCTTGCTGATAGGTTAATCGCAATGGGTAAGTAAATCCCAAGTCCTTGCCACTTTTTAAGTTGTTGTATCGCGTGTGTTATCACCCAGAGGCTTAAAGAATGAATGGCGTTACTCATTTCGGCTAAATGTATAAACTCTGAAGGCGGGATCATTCCAAGTACCGGATGTTCCCATCGAATGAGAGCTTCAAAGCCGATGCATTTTTGATTCTTAAGCTCAATTTTAGGTTGGTAGTACAAAATGAGTTGCGCATCACGAATAGCGACTCCTAACTCTGCCATCAGCTGTAAGCGTCGTGGGCTATGGGAGTCTTGCTCTAGGTTATAGATAGATACGCCTGAGGATTGCGACTTTGCATTATACATAGCGATATCTGCACAGCGGAGTAAGTCATGACTGTTGCTCCCGTGTTCAGGGTACAAGGCAATGCCTATGCTCGCTCCCAGTTCTAAAGTAACATCGTCTATTTCAAAAGGTTGTTTAATACTGTCATTGATGAACTCTGCAAGCACATATGCGTGGTTGTGCGAGGTCAGGCCTGAAAGCAAGATGGCAAACTCATCTCCACCCAAGCGAAATGGCAGCGCTTTATATTGAAGTGCTGCGTTATTCAGCTTTATTGCCAGTTTTTGAAGCAATCGATCCCCAATGTGATGCCCTAGAGTGTCATTTACCTCTTTAAAGCGATCTAAATCTAATAGCATTAAAGCTAGGCTTTGATTGTTTTCACTTGCCTTATGTAGCTCTTGTTTGGTCGTAGTGTGCAGTTGTGCTCTATTGGGTAGGCCGGTGAGTGAATCGTGGTGCGCTTGGTATTCAAGTTCTTTCTGTGAGCTTTTTAGATCTTCTTCGGCTTGCTTTCTTTGAGTAATATCATAGGCGATACCCAAGTAGCCGGTTATTTCATTATGATTACTGTGTAGCGCGGTGACGGATAGTAGTACAGGGATTTCTTTTCCACATTTATGAATGTAAGTCCATTCACGCTCTTCTGATCTCATTTCTTTACACAAAGTAATAAAGACGTCAAAACCGGAAATGCTAGGCAGGCCTAATAATTCTGCTAACTCTTTGGAGCGGTCGATAACTTCTGATTCTTTATGAATGAGTGCAGGGCTCTCCTTGCCAATCATTTCTTGGGCAGTGTAGCCAAGCATTTCTTCTGCCGCTTTATTAAAGGTTTGAATAGTGCCGTTAGTATCTGTGGATATAATGCTGTACTTAGCTCCATCAAAAATCGCTTTTTGTAATGAGTTGAGCTCGATAATTTGCTTGGTTGCTATTTTATGAGCGTTAATATCATGGATCGTGCAAATTAGGTGAGGGTGTCCGTTGATTTCAAGTCGGTTAAGTTTATTGTCAGTGTAAAATGGCTTATCGTTTAAACGAAGATGTAACCATTCAAAGCTTTGCTCCTGGCCTTGAAGTGCTTTATTAATATACGCTTTTGATGCTTGGGAAGAGTCTGAGCCGTCTGGTTGATATTTAGGCGATAAGTGGTCGATAGTCCGCCCAATAATATCTGCCTTTGAATTGCCGAATATGTTTACTGCAGTTTGGTTGCAATCCATTATCTGGTTGTTGTGAATGATCAAGACACCGTCGCCACATTGGTCATAGAGAAGGCGATATCGAGTTTCGCTGTCTTTTAAGGCGTAAAAAATTCTTAAGTTTGAGACTAGACCAGAAACAGAAACAGCAAATGTTTGTTCTTCAAAACTCCAAATACGTGCAGAGCCGGTATGTTCAAAACATACAACGCCTTCTGTATGTCCTTCGTGACGAAAAGATGCATCAAGAATTGAGTGGATGTTTAAAGGAATAAGGTAGCTGTCTGCAAACGCTTTAGTTCTAGGGTCTTTTTGAGCATCGTGAGCATCTAAAATTTGATTAGCTTCAATGGCCTCAAAATAAGCAGGGTTCTTTTGAAATAGTAAATGCTGACCCTTGTAGGTTTTTTTTTGAAGTTTATCGTAAAGAATTTGACACTCAAGATATTGATTGTTAACCATATACCATACGCTCGTGCGATTCACATTTAATGCAATGGCGCATCGTATAGTTATGATTTTTAAGGCTGATTCTAGGTCGGTATTCCAAAGAAGTCGGTTCTGCATAAGCTCAACAATTGTATTGTGAGTCTTGGTGCTTTCTTGAAGGTGAAGTTCACTTGCTTCAGGTGTATGCATCAGCAAACTCCGTTAGGCAAAGGCTTTTACAAATATATCTTGATCGTAAAAATTGAACCATCGAAGAATCTTTGCAAAGCAATTTATGAATTAATATTCAATATCAGTAAAGTTGAATAATGCTTTATGTGCAAGATTTAGTGTGCTTATTTGCTTAATAAGCGATGAGGAATGGTCTGTTCTAGACTCATGTTTGAGGAAAGGGTGTTGATATAAAAAAGCCGCTGAAAACAACGGCTTTTTAAAGAACTTAGATATTAATCATTATCTTTTTTAGGTGCCTTTTCTTGAGATTCTGCATAACGCTTTACCCAAAAGTCTGCATCTTTGATGCCTAATTTTTCCGGGTTGAAAGTGTATACTTTTACACCAGCTTTACGTTGTGCTTCGTAATCTCTTAGCGCTTTTATCGCTGGTTTTGAGATGAAGAATATGATCAAAATACCAACAATGTTCAACCACGCCATTAAGCCAACGCCTACATCGCCAAGACCCCATGCAAGGTTGGCAGTTTTAACTGTTCCGTAGAAAGTGGCAGCGAGCAATACAAACTTCAATAGAAAATCAAAACCAGGCAACTTAAGTGTACGTTTTAGGTAAGCAAGGTTAGTTTCTGCAATGTAGTAGTAAGCAAGAATAGTTGTAAACGAGAAGAAGAATAAAGCCAGTGCGATAAATGGCTTACCTACGCCAGGTAGTACCTGCTCAACGGCAGTTTGTGTGTATGCAGGGCTGTTAGCGGCAATGTCTGCTGCTAAGTTCTGAACCAAGAATACGCCTTCGCCAACGCCGTGTACGTTATAAGCGCCTGTGATAAGAATCATAAATGCGGTAGCAGAACAAACAAATAAGGTGTCAATATAAACAGAAAACGCTTGTACCAACCCTTGTTGAGCAGGGTGATCAACTTCAGCTGCAGCTGCAGCATGAGGGCCAGTACCTTGTCCTGCTTCGTTAGAGTAAACACCACGTTTTACACCCCAACCAATTGCGGCGCCCATGCCGGCCATCGGAGTGAATGCATCAGCAAAGATCATGCTGATAACATCAGGTAATTGCTCAATATTCAGTGCAATAACAGAGCAAGCAATTACGATGTAAGCCAGCGCCATGAATGGAACAACAATTTGAGTGAAATTAGCAATACGTTTCACACCGCCGAAGATAATGAAGCTAAGAACCAATACGATACTGATCGCTGCTATGATTTTAGTAAGGCTTAGGTCACCCATCGATGTGCTAACCAAACCGCCTGAACCAAACGCAAGCTCTGCTGCATTACCAATACCATTAGACTGTACGCCCGGAAGCATTACGCCGCAGGCTAAGATAGTGGCAATGGCAAAAATCCATGCAAACCATTTTTGGCCCATTGCTTTTTCGAAATAGAATGCTGGACCACCACGGTACTGGCCTTCGTGTTCTTCTTTATAAATCTGACCTAAAGCAGACTCAGTATAAGCCGTTGCCGCGCCAAGAAAAGCAACAACCCACATCCAGAAAACTGCACCAGGACCACCAAAACCAATGGCAGCTGCAACACCAGCGATATTACCGGTACCAACACGGCCTGAAAGAGACACCGCTAAGGCTTGAAAAGAAGAAATTCCTTTGTCTGAGCTGCTGCCAGAAAATAGTAGTCTCCACATTTCTCCGAACATGCGTACTTGAACAAAGCGAGTAAGAATTGAGTAGAATAAGCCTGCACCAAGGCACAAATAGATAAGAGCAGGGCTCCAGATGATTCCGTTTAAAGAATCGATAATTGATTGCATATACACTAGTCTCCAGGGGTTTTTTCGTTTTTTTAGTTATTAGAATTATCGGCTGGAATTTTATAGAGTTATGCCCGATAATTTTTTCTGTTATGTATTTGATACCAGACGAAAGTATGGGTTTTTTTGGGGATTTCGAGATATTTTACTATTCGGGGCAGAGCTGTCTCTGCCCCTAGAGGCCTAGCGTAGATATTCTTTGCTGATGCGCTTGAAAGTTTCTGTTCCTGATTTTTGCATCCACTCAAAAGCGACCATCTCACGAGTCACAATATGTATACCACAACTGCGCATTCTTTCTAGCGCGTATAACTTGTCGCTGGGGTTGCGAGAAGATACACAATCGGCCACAACATAAACTTCTAGTCCTTGTTGTTTTAGTTGAATCGCTGTTTGCATCACACAGACATGCGATTCCATTCCAATAATAACCATCTGCTCTAGGTTGCTATCGTGAACTTTTTTATGGCAAGTCGGTTCAGACATACAGGAAAAATGTGTTTTTTCCATGTACTGATCCTTTGGTAGAATTTCTTTTAATTCATCTATTGTGCGGCCGATACCCTGAGGGTACTGTTCTGATGTCATGATGGTGATATTAAGAATATTGGCGATCTCTATTAACCATTTGCTATTTTGGATCAGCATTTCTTTTTCATGAATGGCGGGAGCTAACTTTTCTTGGATATCGACCACTAATAAGCAGGACTTTTGAGGATGAATCAGCATGCTTTTCTCCTTATTGATTGATATCAGGATAATCCTCTAACGGCTGCTTTGCCAAGCGTCTTCTATACTTCAGGTGGTATAGGCTTGATGATGAATAGGTAACTCAATAAAGCCAGCGCACCCATCAAGGCAATGCTGGCAGACATAATCGTAGGGGTGCCAGTATGGCTGTGGCCTACGACTAGACCAACCACCGCAGCAATTGCTGATTGAGTGAAACCTAGTAGTGCCGATGCTGTGCCTGCCATTTTTGGAAATGGCCCCATCGCTCCTGCCATTGCTTGTGGCATAACCATGCCGACGGCCACCATAAAAAATACCTGACAACCAATAACCCAGTATAGGTAGTGAGCTTCTAGTAAGGAGGCTGCAAACATTAAGCCTCCAGAGAGTGATGCCAGTGATGTACCAATAACGAGCATTTTGTTAATGCCAAAACGAGAACCTAATCTTTGACTTAATTGAGCCCCAGTCATGTAGCCGAGTACTATGGCAGTAAAATAAAATCCATAGTTGGCTTCAGGTACACCGAAAAAGTCAATTAATACAAACGATGAGCCTGAGAGAAATGAAAACAAACCGGAGAATGTAAAGCTACAGCACAGCGTGTAGCCGAGAAAGACACGGCTGCGGAGCAGTTGACCGTAGTTTCTTAAAATAGTCAAAGGATGAAGGCTGTTTACATTTTCAGGCTGTAGCGACTCTTGAATTTTGAACATGATAATAAATGTAACAATAGCGCCATAAACACCTAAAAATATAAAAATGGCACTCCAGTTAAAAGCTAAAAGCATATAACCACCAATGATCGGCGCCACAGCCGGTGCAAGCGCCATAATGGTGCCCATCATTGAGAGGACTCGAGCTGACTGCGTAGGGCCGTAGATATCTCTAATCATCGTGCGCCCTAACACGGGTCCACCACAAGCGCCAAGCGCTTGCAAAAAGCGAAATAGAATCAACTCTTCTATGGTAGTGGCTGTTGCACAGCCAAAAGATGCCGCTGTAAAGAGTACTAAACCTGCTAGAAGAATAGATTTGCGTCCGAAGCGATCAGCTAAGGGGCCATAAAGAAGTTGCGCAACCGCAAATCCTGCAAAGAATATCGATAAAGTAACCTGTACCTGATCAATGGATGCATTCAGTTCAGTCGTTAAGCGAGGTAACGAAGGTAAGTACATGTCTGTTGAAAGGGGGCCCAAAGCAACAATTGATGCAAGAACAAGTATGGTTGCCAGAGAGGTGGGTAAAAACATCAAGATTCCTTTCGCAAATGTAAGGGCTGACTTTACCGAATATTAGATATTTAAAACAGGCTGTAATTTGGCAAAAGATTATTGCGGAAATAGAAAAAGGCGGATTAGATCCGCCATAAATATCGTGCTATCAAACAGACTAAAGTGGTAATTCAGTAAACATAAGCGCAAATATTTCTTGCCAATAAACTGAAGTAAATAAGGTTATAGTAAACTCGCAAGGGATACAATATTTATAACTAATGGCGCGCTTTATGTATCATAAACTTTGGTGTATGGTTCTTCTATAATTTATACAAAAACAGCTCCCTACACCGAACAACGACAGAGAATCCTCATGAGCCACGC
>NZ_JADGEV010000006.1 GCF_016744175.1 Neptunomonas sp.
TTTTTAACTAGAGGCATTCCATTCAATATTTTTTTAGCTTCTTCATCTGTTTTTGCTTTAATGAAAAACATTACTCTAGCAGTGTCACCTTTGCTGACAACATCATGTGTTTTCATACTGTCTATATATACATTTTCTATAGTGCCGTTTTTCCATAACTCTAGCACTTCCGTAGAATGAGCGGCGATCGTATTATTGAAAAGCTCGGCATTATTTGTATCTATGGACCATACAACTGCATAGGTCGTTCTTGCATCAGTATTTTCAGCGAATACTGAAGATATTGAAAAGAAACTAAGTAACATAATTGAACACAAATAAGTAAATAATTTTTTCTTCATAATGATTCTCTCAGATTGATATAGTTATTAAAATAAAAGTAGATTAGGTTTTTTTTGCCTTCTATGGCATTTCTCTCCGTTGTTTTATTAGGAACTATTTATCCCACCACTCATTTTGAACCTGTGCGAGAGTGAAACTTTTTCGATTTTGGGCGCGCTGGTAATAACTTGTTAGCAGCGGGAAACTATTACCGTTAATCCAGTCGGTATAGCCGAGTAAATCAAGTCTTGAAAGCACCACTGTCCATATTACATCTGCCAGAGAGTAGGTATCGCCCAGTAAGAATGTATTGCCGTTCAGCTGTTTTTCAGTAAAAGAAAGGGACTTAAAAGCGCTTTGTTCAATGTCTTTAATATGATTTGTATTTACTCTGAATTTTTTACTTTTTTCAGATCTGTCAGCGCAAGCAAGGTAGTTACTTCTAAGCTCGGGATGCTGTTTAGCCAGGGATAACGATTTATCGATACGGGCATCCAGAATCTTTTCAGACTTTTCCATAGAGGGGTGGCGTGCATAACTGAGAATCTGAAGATCTACATCATCTGCTAGATCAATTAATTTATTCATTAGTTTGAAGTCACGATTATTGGCAGGCAGCAGAGCGTTACCTTCAGACAACGATGCGATAAACCGAATAATACTGGCTGAATTAGTCACTACTTCTGTTTCGCTGCTGTGAAGCTCCAGCGTAGGTATAACTCCATTGGAGTTTAACTTTACATACCATGGCTCTAACTGCTCCTGCTCTCCTACAATGTCGATTACATTAGAGGACCAATCTAAACCCTTCTCTTCTAAGGCAAGGCGAACTTTCATTGAGCAGACAGACAGTGGATGATGATGAAGTGTTAGTGAATACATTGCGTTGTCCTCAACTTTAAAAATACTAGATGCGTGGCTTTAATGGCATCATCCGGGGAAGTACATCTGCTTCCGGAGCATCTAGGAAACGGTGTTTAAGTGCCCCAGCAATATGCATGAATATCGCGGCTACTAATGTGTAGACTAAAATCCAGTGAGCTTGCTTGGCTAGATCTGCCATTTCTATATTTTTATTAAACAGCTGCGGCATCTCGATCAAACCAAATATATTGACGGGAAACCCTGCAAAGTTAGTCATGGCAAATCCGCTAAAGGGGATGGCGAGCATTAATATGTATAGGGAAGCAGTGACGGTGCGCGAGAGAATCTTCTCCCAACCAGCTAGCACTTCGGGTAACGCGGGTGATTGGTTGATACGGCTCCAGATCAAACGGAGAATGGCAAGTTGCATGAAGATTACACCAAATGACTTATGCACCCCTATAATCTGCAAACGACTAGGGTCTGATTTATCTAGCCCTGTCATATAGGTGCCGACAGAGATCAACACTATTAGCATTAGGGCCAATCCCCAGTGAAGCACTTTCGCTAATTTTCCATAGCTCTGATCGTCAACGTGTACTGTATTCATTAGTAACCCTTATAAGACTGTTGTTAGCACTTAAAGCCTAGAAAAGCATATGAGTTAAGCTTATTGTGTTCTTATGGGTTGATATATAGTCTATGAGTAAATAGATTGTTTTCTGATAGGTGCTAATATGAATACTTTAACGTTGATGGAAACCTTTGCTGTCGTTGTGGAAGCGGGGAGCTTTACAGCGGCGGCAGAACGGTTAGGGCTCTCTAAATCATTTGTTAGTAAGCAGGTATCCCTGCTGGAGAGAGACTTAGGCGCTCGCTTATTGTACCGCACAACACGCAAGCTAAATCTTTCAGAGGAAGGTTCTCAATTTTACAACCACTGCAAACTCATCATCGCAGAGGCTGAAAATGCTCGTGCTGAAATAATGGACAGCCAAAGTGCACCTCGAGGAAAAATCCGCATAACGGTACCTCAAAGTCTTATCATCTCTAAGGTTAGTAAGCTGTTGATTCAGTTTCAGCATCAATACCCAGATATCGACTTGAATGTCATTGCCAGTGGGCGGGTTGAAGACTTAGTGGAAGAGGGTATCGACATTGCTCTGCGGGTCGGTCAGCTGGAAGATTCCAGTCTGTTATCCCGCCGGTTAGCAGAATGTACTTTTCAGGTAGTTGCATCTCCTGAGTATATAAAAAAATGGGGAGAACCAGATCAGCCCGCTGATCTGACACAGCACAACTGCCTGATCTATGGAGATTCAAAATTGAATCGTGCTTGGCCTTTTCGTATGCCTAGTGGTGAATCAATCACGGTAAAAGTAAAAGGCAATCTAACCAGTAATGACGGGACATTAATTGTTGACGGAATGTTAAATGGCTTGGGTATCGGTTTTGGTCCCAGCTTTTTGTTCAATAAACATGTTGAAGAAGGTGCTTTGCAACTATTACTCACTCGATATTATCAACAACCAACCACTATATCTGCACTCTACCCGCTTAGTCGTAATTTACCCAGAAGGGTAAGAATATTGATTGATTTTTTAGCTGAACATTTATCTGACTAGTACACATTTTTTAAATGTATTTTTCTTGGATTCTAGCAATTAATGTATGTCTCTAAATGTTAGGTATGAGTTTCTTCATTAAAGATAAAATCATTAATACACTCCATATATAGTTCTATTAAACTTTATATCTCCTCAATAGTAAGACAGATGACAGGTCTCAGAATGACATACTTAGAGTTCTTTAATTTATCGAAACGTTTTAGGTGATTGTTTTAATTATAAATATCTGGATCATAATGGGCTAAATTATTAGGTTATATAACCTAACCCTGTTTCTCTCGTTTCATATGCTTCAGCTCATCGAGTTGAAGTGCATGTTAGCTTTGGGGTTGCCATAGGTCTATCCAACACCTATCGACAAGATACCGTGTTCCTTCTTGGACAAGGCACAATATAGCCAAAAACTCATCTTGTGATTTTGACATCTTTTGCTTCCAAACAACGTTTATATAGTTATGGTGTCTAGCAATACCCATTAGCTCTCTATCGGCAAAAATACCAAATTCAGCTTGATAGGATTTGCACATCATTTCTAACGCTTCCTTCGATAATGTCTTTTTTGCTCTTTCAGTGTGATTGAGCAAATGCTTTTCGTAATTAATTTCAGTTGAAGCTTCCATCAGGTTGTCCATGATCGGCGTAACGACACGCATAATCTCTTCATCTGATTTATGTATTAAATCCATACTATTTCCTTTTTTGAAAAGCTAACGCAAAGCTAAGCTGCGTCCTTGTTATGTTTCTTTGTAGGTTTTCTATAGCGTTTTTTATCCGTTTGGACATATTCAATTAATGGTGAACGATGTATGGAATTCCCCCAACAGTAAACAGTCCGTAAGAAATATTTCCAGGAATAGGATGGGAGCGAACCAGCGCCAATTCGCAATTACTACAAGTTTGAAGGGTAATGAGATGCTGGGCTTTAAAAGTTAGCTAGTGGGTCTTCAGCATTTTCATGAACTTTTCTAATTGAACCGGCGGGCTGAAAAAGTAGCCTTGTACTTGGTCGCACCCATTCTGTATGAGGAACTCAAGCTGGGCTTTGGTTTCAACGCCTTCGGCAACCACTCCCATATTAAGATTATGCGCTAAATTGATGATGGCTCTAACAATTTCTGCATCATCAGAGCTTTCAGGTAATTTAGCAACAAAAGAGCGATCAATTTTGAGTGCACTGATAGGTAGTTTTTGTAAGAGTGCAAATGAAGAATACCCTGTGCCGAAATCATCTAGCGAAAAGTCGATTCCTATTTTGCTAAGTTCGCCAATGCTGCTTTGTACATGTAGATCATCACTAAACAATGCTGATTCGGTTAATTCGAACTCTAATATGCGAGTGTCGATTTTTTCTTTTTCAATAATTCGATGAATGGTTTGTGCTAAATGGTCATCTTGAAACTGACGAAAAGATAAATTCACACTTAATTTCGATAAACTAAAACCTGCCTCTTTAATAGTTTTAAGATCACGACCCGATTGAAAAATTGCCCAAAAACCCATTGGGATAATTTGCCCGGTGTGCTCTGATACAGGAATAAAATCATCTGGCATGATGAGCCCTCGAAGAGGGTGATTCCAGCGCATTAATGCCTCAGCTCCTACTATTTCGCCGGAGTGTAAATCAACGCGTGGTTGGTAATAAAGCTCAAATTGCTTTTGCTTAAGTGCCGTCCAAATATCTGATTCGAGTAAACCATCATTAACGGGAACAACATCTTTTTCGGGTTCATAAATAGAAAAGCTACAGCCATGTACTCGCTTAGCACGGCAGCGGGCTTGATTGGCTTGATTAGTTAGAGCATCGATACTAGCTCTGCTTTCTGAGGAGAATGTGACGCCAATACTGATACCAATCACATTATCTTGTTCAGCAATATTAAAACTAGCAAATAACAAGCTAGTCATCGTTTCTAGTAGATGATTAGCGGCTTCTTTCGTGGTTTCAAAAGACAAGCCAGTAATAATGATAAAAAACTCATCTCCGGCAGTTCTGAATACGGGAAAATTCTGAGCGCAATTAAGGATTCGGTTCTTGAGATCAAGTAGTAGTTGATCGCCGGCGGTATAGCCCATTCGTTGATTGAAGGCTTTGAAGTTATCGATATCTAAACTGAAGAGCGCTAATGCTCCGCTGTCTACGTGAATGCGATCGAGATCTTGTTGTAAGCGCGTATAAAAGCTGGCGCGATTTTGTAAGGATGTTAGTAAATCAGTATGTCTTAGTGTGTTTAGTTCAGCGTTTTTGTGACTGATTTTACTGAGTAATCTGAAGCTTCGGTTAAAGGTGTCATCTGAGGCGTTTTCAAGTGATATGACGTCAGAGAACGATGCTGCGAGTAGTTGGTTGCCTTCTTCTAACGTTATGTTCTCATAGGCAAGTACTACGGGAGTCGGTAACTTATGCAGATAGGGCGAGTATGAGTCTAGCGAGCTAAGTGTTTGTTGCGGACAAGCATAAATCCAAATGATATCTGGATGAGTTTCAGCCACCCTATGCGCTAATGCATCGAGATTATCAACAGAATCCAGCTCCACATCTAATTGAAGGCGGCGCGATTCCAATAGCTCCTTCATCCTTGATTGAGGAGAGAATATAAGGATTTTAATAGGCATTATGCTTGGATACCGCATTATCGAATACTACCGGGTATCTATTATTAATAATAATAGTATAGACCTAACCGCTTCGACTGCTTAGTTTGTATAATATAAAGCTGATTCAGATCTCACTGTAACACGAAGTATTCGCTAGGAAAACAAGTGTTTGAATGTGATTTTTAGATGAGCGTTTTGAATTTTAATGATAATTATCAAGTATTTGGCGGCTTTTAAGATAAATGAGTAAGTTAAATCCACGACAAAATGAAGCTGTGAAATTTATCAGTGGCCCTTTACTGGTGTTGGCAGGCGCAGGTTCGGGTAAAACCAGCGTAATTACACAAAAAATTGCGTATCTTGTGGAAAAGTGTGGTGTTGAACCAAAACATATAGCAGCCGTTACATTTACTAATAAAGCCTCTCGTGAAATGAAAGAGCGGGTAGGACAGATTCTACAAGGTAAAGGAAAAGGGCTAACGGTATCTACATTTCATAATTTGGGTATGAATATCATCCGTAAAGAGCATAAACGTCTGGGATTAAAATCGGGCTTTTCTTTGTTTGATGATCAAGACAGTAAAGCACTCCTAAAAGACTTGATGTTGCATAATGATGAAGATAGCGATCAGGTAGATTCTGTTAGAAATATGATCTCAAATTGGAAGAATGAGATGGTCAGCCCTGAGAAGGCAGAGGCTCAAGCGGTCGGCCCGCAAGAGATTCTAGCAGCCCGCGCTTATGAGTCCTATAACAGCTATCTGAGTGCTTACAATGCTGTTGATTTCGATGATCTAATTCAAGTACCGGTAAAGCTTTTTGATGAGCATCCTGATGTTCTTGAACGTTGGCAAAACCGCATTCGTTATTTGTTAGTGGATGAGTATCAGGACACCAATCTCTGCCAGTATCGTATGGTGCGACAGCTAGTTGGACATCGCGGGGCGTTAACGGTTGTTGGGGATGATGACCAGTCGATCTATGCATGGCGTGGTGCAAGGCCGGAAAACCTTGAGCAATTGCAGGTTGATTTCCCCAGCCTTAAAGTTGTTAAGCTTGAGCAAAACTACCGCTCTACCAGCCGTATCCTCAAAGCCGCTAATACGTTAATTGCTAATAACCCTCATGTATTTCAAAAAACCTTATGGAGTGAGATGGGACCAGGCGACCCCATCCGAGTTATCCACACCCGCAATGAAGATGCTGAATGTGAACGTATAGCTACAGAGATTCTTGATCAACACCTGCGTAAACATACTCCCTTCAGTGATTTTGCCATCCTTTATCGTGGTAACTATCAAGCGCGTTTATTAGAGATAAAGCTTCAAGCTTTTCAGGTCCCTTATAAATTATCGGGTGGTACATCCTTCTTTGCTCGCGCAGAAATCAAAGATTTGATGTGTTATTTGAAAGTGCTGGTTAATCGGGATAATGATAATGCGTTTTTGCGCATCATTAACCTTCCACGAAGAGAAATTGGTCCAAGTACGCTCAAAAAATTAGGCGAGTATGCGTCTGAGCGGCAGGTGAGTCTTTTTGATGCGTGTGATGAAATAGGCTTGGAGCAAGTGCTTCCCCCCGCCGCTGTTGAGAAACTACGGCAATTTACTCGTTGGTTACATGAAAAATATCGCCAATGTTATGAGTCTGATCCGATTCAAGCAATTAAGGATTTAGTGTACGACATCGATTATGAAGGTTGGCTACGGCAAAATGCGTCAAGTGACAAAGTGGCCGAAACACGCATGAATAATGTATTTTTTCTAATTGACTCACTAAAAAGTACATTAGAACGTTTACAAGAAGATGATCCTGAAGCAGGTATAGAGGAAACGATTGCCCGTATAATATTGATTGATATGTTAGATCGACAAGAAGAGGAAGATGACTCCAATAAAGTGCAGTTAATGACGCTGCATGCCTCTAAAGGGTTGGAATTCCCTCATGTATTCTTGATGGGAATGGAAGAAGAACTATTACCTCATCGAAACAGCATAGAAAATGGTGATATTGAAGAGGAGCGTCGTTTGGCTTACGTCGGTGTTACGCGGGCAAAACGCACCTTAACCATTACTTTGGCGCGACAACGCAAACAATTTGGTGAATTACTAGATTGTGCGCCGAGCCGTTTTTTAGATGAGTTGCCACAAGAAGATCTAGAAATAGAAGGCAATGGAGAGAAAAATCCAGAAGTTAACAAGCAGCGAGGGCGCGCCACATTAAATAGCTTGCGAAATATGTTTGACGATCTGTAAGCTGGAAAAGAAACATAAATAAAAAGGCTGCCGTAGCAGCCTTTTTTATAGCAGAGTCCGTTTATTACTGAACGCTGTCTAACATATGCTGAACAGCAGCCTGTATTTCGTCATCAGAACATGCCGCACATGTTCCGCGTGGTGGCATAGCGTTAATGCCGCTAATAGCTGTTCTTAATAGCTCGTCTATACCTTTGGCGCCACGATCGGTCCAGTCGCTAGTGCCATACTTAGGCGCGCCAGCCACACCAATAGCGTGACATGCTGCGCAGCTAGCGTTATAAACATCTTCGCCAGAACGTGCGCCAGTTGCAGCGGCAGCCACTACTGCGCCACCGCAAGAATCATCACCTTCTACACATACATTACCAAGGGGCTTAATACGCTCAGCAATTTTTTCATCAGACGTATTCGCACCAACCGACGTTGATAGCGCAACGCTTAAACCTAGAATACTTAGTACAGAAGCAATTTTAGCAGTCAATTTCACAGTGGTGACCTCATTACAGTTTCGGTAGATGCGATAACTAAAGCATCATGATAATTAATTTGGTCAGAATTATACCGGCAAAAGCCCTTCACGAAAATGGGGTTTATCTGCACCTTATGGCTTATATCGCGCTTTAAGTGATATTAATTTGCTGCTTTTTGCTTTTTTAGTCGATGTATTAACACCCGTTACATCATTTAACCAAGTGCACTGAGAAGTGTGAGGCCTAGTTAGGTTGAGTAAGAATAAAAACAGAATGTAAATATGCCGTGCAGTAAAGTGTCCTAAATGATTGATATAAAAAGCCACTAAACAATCTAAGTTCTTGGCAAAAGAGCAATACACCCGTATTATTACCGCCTGAAAACTTCCTGATTTTTTGCGCTTGTAGCTCAGCTGGATAGAGTAGTAGGTTCCGATCCTATTGGTCGGGGGTTCGAATCCCTCCAAGCGCACCATTTTTCACATGCCTAATTCTTTTTACAGAAGCCACTAGATTGAACTACGGTGCAACCTCGCATATTTAAGAAGATGAAACGGGTGCTGTCAGACTCTGATGGGAATGCTGGAGCACCTGAAAATCTCTTACCCGATTATTTAGTTGAGGTTTAGACGCAGTTTATCAAAGGCCTCACGGTTTAACTCTTCCCGGAAACTAGGGTGTGCAATTTCGATTAGGTCCCGTGCGCGCTCGCGCAAACTACGGCCGTGCAGACTAACCACTCCGTATTCGGTAGCAATGTAGTGCACATGGGCACGAGTTGTTACCACTCCTGCACCATCACTGAGGGTTGTCGTGATACGTGAAATGCTTCCCCCTGCTGCGGTTGAAGGTAAAGCAATTACGCCCCTCCCACCTTCTGATAATGATGCGCCACGAACAAAGTCGATCTGGCCGCCGAAGCCTGAGTATATTTTGGTACCCATTGAGTCTGCAGAAACCTGTCCGGTTAAATCGACTTGGATTGCGCTATTGATCGACATTGCTTGTGGGTTGCGCTGAATGCTGCGCATATCGTTTACATATTCGGTGTCCAAAAATTGCACAGCTGGATTGTCATCTACAAAGTCATAAAGCTTCTGGCTTCCAATGACAAAGCTGGTGACAATTTTTCCTTGATGATTCTTTTTATAAGCGCCGGTGATCACCCCTTTTTCTACGAGTGGAAGAATGCCATCTGAAAACATCTCGGTATGAACCCCCAGGTCTTTTCGGTCACCTAAGCAGGTAAGTACGGCATCAGGAATAGCTCCGATACCGGTTTGAATACAATCACGGTCTTGTACAAGTGCTGCCACATGCTGACCGATGGCGTTATAGACCTCGTTTTGAGCCGCAGGGGCGTGGCAACTTATCGGTGCAGATTCTTCGTACACGGTATGAAATTTCTTATAAGAGATGATTCCATCGCCGTGCGTGCGTGGCATTTTTGGGTTTATATGGGCAATGATCTTACCGGCTTTTTCCAATGCGGCATGGGTCGCCTCAACCGATACACCAAGCGAGCAGTTACCATGCTTATCGGGTGGGCTAACCTGGATAATTGCAGTGTCGACCCGTTGCCCTCCACTACGAATAAGCTTCGGCACTTCTGCCAGTAATATTGGAACATAATCAGCATCACCCCTTTGAACAGCCTTACGCGTTACAGCGCTGACAAAATAACAACGGCAGCGAAGATGGCCGCGTAGCTCTGGAGCAACCATTAACGCTGCGCCATCACCCTCGGTATGCAGTTGCAGTAAAACTAAATTTCGACATGACAAAGCATGTTGAGCTAGGCCTTTAAGCAATATAGTAGGCGTTGCTGCCATGTTGTGCGTCCAGATTGCTTCATTATCCTTAATTGAAGAAACGGCATCTTCAGCGCTGTAGGCAATTCTAGGGGACATTTTTGACTCCAATAGGGGAACGTACGTATATAGGAAACTTTATATCGTTTTATCGAGCAAAAAGACAGAGGTATAGGCGGTGGTCGTTTTACCGCTATCTCTTTACCTGAGCTATGGCATAACTTTGGGCTTTTTTCATGGATAGCCTATGTGATGGCGATCTGGATACAGTGAGTAGTGTAGTACACGGCGACCGCTTCTCCTGAGGTATTCAACTAAGTATGATAGGGGCGAGAATTTATACTCATGCGGTGTTTAAGGGCTGCTTAAGGCTGATTTTTATCCTGTTTCTCGGGGTGCACCCTTCTAAGCATATTGTCTTTATATAAAATGCATTCGCCTTAATAAACATTAATTATTTGTACTGGAGTTCATTGGATGAAATCAATTGTCATTATTCTATTGGTGATGATTCTACAAGGTTGTGTGTTAACAAAAGTAGTGACGGTTCCCCTGCGTATTGGCGGAGCGGTTATTTCTGTTGTGCCTGTAGTGGGTAATGCAGCAGACGCAGCCCTTGATACAACGGCTGACGCTATTGATTTGGTGCCATTGTAACGTTTTATGATTTATATGACCTCATGATAAGCTGATGATCCCTCTTTGAAAGAGGATGATATTTGAGCGAGGAGATCCTGCGATGAATACAGATAAAGATTTACCTTTAAACGCTCTTGATGCCGAAGAGCAGCGCGTTATTTTGCATAAAGGTACTGAACGGCCTTTTACAGGTACCTATGATGATTTCTCTGAAATAGGTAGGTTTGTTTGCAAACAGTGTGATTCAGCCCTCTATCGTTCTACAGATAAATTCTCTTCTGGTTGTGGTTGGCCGAGTTTTGATGATGAAATTGAAGGTGCTATAAAACGTGTAACAGATGCTGATGGCAGCCGTACAGAAATAGTATGTGCTAATTGCGATGGCCATTTAGGGCATGTGTTTGAGGGAGAGCAGATGACTGAAAAAAACACCCGCCATTGTGTTAATTCTATTTCCATAAAATTTATTAAAGCGTAAAGCAATGGGGGTGAATACAGTAGGCCGTTTGTTAAGCCGGCATCTTCAAGACCTTAAGCCTGGCCGTCTAGACTGGATTGGTTTACGGCCTGAGCGCAAAGTGGATATGCAACAGGTCACTCAAGTTGAGGCTATCGCTGAGAAGGGGCTTGCGGGAGATAGGCGATGTGACGGGACGCCAGGCTCTGCGCGACAGATAACATTGATTAACAGTGAGCATATTGATGTAGTGGCAGCGTTGCTGGGGCTTGAGTCTATAGATCCTAGAATACTGCGCCGTAATTTGGTGGTGTCTGGTATCAATTTAATGGCACTTCGCCATCAGATTTTTCGTATTGGTGAGGTGGAATTTGAAGCTACTGCCCAATGCCATCCTTGTTTGCGAATGGAGCAGGCCCTTGGTAAGGGTGGCGTAGCTGCTATGTTAGGTCATGGTGGTATTTGCGCCAAAATTACGCATGGAGGTATTATTACTGTTGGGGATGAGGTGAAAAAGTTGTAGAGTTAATTTGGTTGCGGCCTTTGTCTTTAGCAAGATAAAGGTGACTATCTGCATCATAAATTAGCTCATTTAAGGTTTGTTTTGAACCTCGCTCTGAGACTCCTATACTTGCTGTTGTTTTAATGTGAGTCTGCTTGAAATCTATTTTTAGTGTTTCAATTGAACTACGTATCCGCTCTGCAAGGATATGCGCCTGCTCTAGGGTGGTTTCAGGAAGCAGTATGAGAAATTCTTCTCCTCCCCAGCGTGTGAGAATGTCACCGCCCCGACATTCATTGGTGAGCAGTTGGGATATTTTCCCCAAGGTTAAGTCACCTGCGACGTGACCATGCTCATCATTGATCTGCTTGAAATAGTCGATATCAATGATAATGATAGTGATAGGTCTTTGTTTTCTGATGTTAGTACTCCAGACACTGTTTGCAAGGTCATAAAACCCGCGCCGATTAAGCAAGCTCGTTAAAGGGTCGTGATGGGCCATGTATTCTGCGCGCATTCGAGCACTGTATTGTTCGCGCACTTGATGTGTCAGGGCAAGTGCTAGTAATGTTGCTTCGATGAGTATTCCAATGTTCACACTGTGGAAAGTAAGAGGAGTGAAAGGTAACCAGCCTAGTACTGCAAAAGTTGTGATGGCTGTACCAATCATGCCGAATAAGGCTGCCGTAAAAAAGTAGTGTCCTACGTCTTGTTGTTTCCATACAGCAAAAGCGCCTAGCAGTACCATGCCTATGGTGAAAACTGTTTGATAGCTAAATGCCACCATGACCGCATGAAGCTGGTTGTCTTGTAGTATTGCCGCTCCCATTAAACAGGGGCCAAGCAGCATAAAAGAGCGTATCCAGCGTAATAGTTTAGGTGCATATTGATTCAGCGTGAGGAAGCGACAGGCAAACACTAGGCCGCACACACTGTAAAGTACCATCAGTGCCAAAATAATGTAGCGCTGAAAGGAAGGGCTATTTGGCCAGAACCAAGAATATCCGTGCCCTGTATAAGCAATGTTCAATAAAATGAAGCTGGTTAGATAGAGTAGGTAATAAAGATAACTTCGTTTTCTAAGGCCAAAGTACAGCATGAAATTATAAGCAATCAGTGCGCAAAGATAGCCGTATAAAAAACCATAGGCATATTGTGTCCATTGATTTGAGGTATCTACTTCTTCGATATCGGTGAGAGTGATTGGTAATATAAGTGGGTCAACAGTTGCTGCACGAATATAAATATGACTTATTCCTGGCGGAAACCTTTGGGAATAAGTAAAGCCTGTCCCTGGTGTTAACTCGGGCGTCTTTGTACGAGCATCTCCTGTTTGTATATTGCTTATTAATTCCCCATCAGCTCGTAATATATAGATATTGAGTAGATCAACCCATGTAGTACCTGTGGCTAGTTGGTAAGTTAGGAAATGATCCGTAGGATTATTAACAGCGAGCGCTAGCCAAACGGGAGGAGACCCAACACCAAAGGTAAGTGCAGTTTGTTTGCCCGAACGAAAAGAGCCTGCTTTATATATGTGGGTTGCTTCTTTAAGCGTGAGTTGTTGTCCCTCTTCAATAAAAAATTGAGTGTGGTTGCCCAGAGAGCCTTTGGGGAGTTCGGCAAGATCTAAGGGCTGGATTGAAACGGATCCGCTGGCGGCAAATGCCGTGAGTACTAGCCCCCAAAATAAGAGTAAAAATTTCACGTTTTAAAGATTAAGCCTCTTTTATTTTTTGATACTGGATGATCGTAATCTGGGGGTTTTATCTCCGTGTTGTTGTGGCCTGTCAGTTAGATGAGACGCTTAATTATGATTAAAGTAATAAGCGTAGATGAATAAAAGATAAATGTGGGGAAAATTTTCATCGTTAATACGGATGGATATCATCTCTTTTGCTAACAGTTCCTGCTGTCGTTTACTTGTTTCAGCCATGGGGAGCGATGTGGATTTAAAATTTCTAAGCCTTGAGATGTGTTAAGAAATATCTGTGTAAAAGCTGAAGGCGCGTAGGGGATTGTTTTTAGCGTGATACATAGCCTCATCTGCATTTTGTAACAGCTGTTCAGCGACTCTTGAATCTGAAGGGAAAAGGCTGATGCCAATACTCGCAGAGAGGCTTACATTTGTTTCTTTTAGTCCAAAGGGTTGTTCTATGCACTTGCTCAGCTTTTCGGCAACAAATTCTGCTTGGGTGTTATTTGCTATATCAATCAGCGCGATAAATTCATCTCCGCCCATTCTCGATAATGTATCGGTTTTGCGCATGTTGTTTTGCAGTCTCTCGGCAACAGCTATCAATATGTTGTCACCTTCAAAGTGTCCGTGAAGGTCATTGATAGGTTTGAAATTATCTAGGTCGATGAACAGAACAGCAATTTGTCGACGTTGTCTTTCTGCTCGAATGATGGCGCTTTCTAGTTTTGTTTTTAAAAGAAGGCGGTTAGGGAGCCCGGTTAAGTGGTCATGATAAGCTTGGGTAAGAAGCTCGCGTTCGCGCTCTTTATGTAAGCTATTGTCTCTTAGTGTAAGTACAAATTTTTCAACGTGCTGTTCATCATCCAACACGGCGTTCAATGTGCCTAAGAAAGGCTTTTTGTCCTGTGATGATATTTCGCCATGCCAGCTTAGTTCAGAGTCAATAATTTTTTCTAATGTTGGAGGGGTGTTTGATATACACAGTAGCTCAGTGATGAGTGTCTTATTGTTAGTGGTAAGGTTGGGGAACTGTTCTTTGGCTGCATAATTCGATGATAAAACTTCGCCTTTGCTGGATATAATAAAGCAGCAATCAGACGTGGTTTCAAATACTAAAGCGGCTAATTGTAGTTTGTGTTCGATCTCACGCTCGCGTGTAACATCGTGACCGATACCAATGATGCCTTCTACTTCGCCTGTATTGTCGAGTAATGGCATTTTAAGCATGTCGACTAGACGTTTTTGTCCATCGTTATAAGTAACGGGTTCGTCGCACCGAAGCTCCAGAGAGCTATTTATTACCTCTTGATCTCTTCTCTTGATATAGCGTGCTGAGGATTTAGACATCAGGTCGTTATCAGTCTTATTGATAATTCTATCTGAAGGGGTGTCGAGCAAAGATTCGAAGCTTTTGTTACAGCGTTGATAGACACCAAACTTATCCTTGACAAAGATGAAATCGGGGATGGCGTCAATGATTGTGTTGAGTAAGTGTCTTTCTTTTTCAAGAGCGGCTTGAGTATGTTTGAGAACAGTAAGATCTCTGGCAACGATAGCCACGCCTTTTTCAGAGACGAGTTCACCTGTGTAAATTGTATGGCGACTATCAAGAAAGCGTAATTCTCCGAACTGGTTTGGTCTCCAAAATTGAAGATGAACCTTTTCGCCCGCTAATGTTAAGTCAAGATTAGGTTTTATGGCTTGTTCAAAAACTTCTTCACCATGTAGCTCTGCTACTGTCTTGCCAATAATATCCTTAGCAAGAAGACCGAAAAATACGGTATACCCACGACTTACCGCAGTGTAGCGGTAGTTTTGGTCTACGATTGAAACCAGATCATCTAGTGCTTCTAAAATTGAGTGCATCTCAGAAACAGTCTTTGCTCTACCTAAGTCACAAATGTGATCACTGTCAGTCGTAATGTTTTTATTATTATTCTTCATACCAATAAGTGTAGCTCATCAGTACTAAAAAACAGAGTTCTCTGATATGTTGCCGTGTTGTTCTTAATTAGGAAGTTCTTATGTATTAGGTTCTTGATTTGTGTCAAGTCGTTTTTTTGGTGCTTCTATATCCTGCGTCATAATGTCGCAGTGCTGATAAGCAGATTAATGGTAATGAGTTAGGACGTTCGATGAACAAATATATAAAGCGATGGATTGTTACACTTTTGGCCTTTGCGCTGATGACTGCTAATGCATTTGGAATGGTTCCGGTATCGCAAGATCAGCAGTTGGAACTTATCCGGGCTGCTTTTCCGAGTGCGACAAGCATTAGTGATAAAGCTCAAATCTCTGACGGTTCTGCAATTATTCGTACTGTTACAAAAGATGACCTGGTTCTCGGTTATGCCTTTGAAACTAATGATGTTGTTGAAATAGCGGCATATTCCGGTAAACCCATTGAAATGCTGGTGGCGATTGATCTGGAAGGCAACTTTAAACTGTCAACAGTGCTTGAGCATCATGAGCCTATTCTGTTGGTCGGTATACCTGAACATACTTTATTCGATTTTGCTGCTCAGTATTTACCACTAAAATTAACTGACAGAGTAAAAGTGGGTGCGGCAAATAATAGTGATGTTATTAGCCTTGATGCTATCTCTGGTGCGACAGTTACCGTGATGGTCGTGAATGAAACGGTCATGCGTGCTTCACGAAAAGTGGCTCAGCAACTTGGGCTATTGGGGATGTCAGAACAAGCGAAAATCCCTCCTTCTACAGTGAAAGCAGACGTATTTACAAAATCTGATTGGGTGACTCTTACCGGTGATGGTTCAATTCGTCATTTATCGCTAACGCGTGGTGATATTAACGAAGCGTTTAAAGGTACTGCTGCTGAAAAAGATATTTCAGGCAAAGGGCAGCATCAGCAAGAACCCTTTATCGACCTTTTTTATGCGCCTGTGAATATTCCGACGATCGGCCGAAATCTGCTAGGTGATAGCGAATATAAGTGGTTGATGAATGAAATAAAACCCGGTGATCAAGTAATTGCCGTGATGGGTGAAGGGCGCTATTCCTTTAAAGGTAACGGTTATGTACGTGGCGGAATTTTTGATCGCTTTCAAATACAGCAACTAGATAAAGTTATTAGTTTTCATGACTCTGATTTTTATCGCCTGAATGATGTCTTTATAGAAGGCTTCCCAGGTTTTTCTGAAATGGCGCTGTTTATTGTTCGCGCACAATATGAATTTGATATAGGGACGCCTTGGCAGGTTGAGTTGCTAGTACGCCGTCAAATTGGTGCCCTAGATAGTGTGTTTACCAGTTTTTTTGGTGATTACATGACACCAGAAGATTATATCACGCGTCCAGAGCCGGTTGTCGAAGAGGAAGCGAAGCCGCTATGGGTGTCTGTGTGGGAAGGTAAAGCATTTCAAATTACGGTGCTAAGTATTAGTTTAATACTACTTACAGTGATTATTTTCTTACAAGACTGGCTAGTTCGCTATCCTCGGTTGCTGCGCAATATTCGTCATGTCTTCTTGACCTACACAGTGTTCTTTATTGGTTGGTACACACTAGGACAGCTGTCTATTGTCAATGTGTTTACTTTTGTTCATGCCGCCATGGGCAAGTTCCAGTGGGATATATTTTTACTCGATCCTGTACTGTTTATTCTTTGGGGCTTTGTCGCTATGACATTAGTGCTCTGGGGGCGTGGGATCTTTTGTGGCTGGTTATGTCCATTCGGTGCCTTGCAAGAGCTCATTAACGAAATAGCGCGTGCTGTGAAAATCAAACAGTATGAGCTCCCCTTTGCTGTGCATGAGCGTCTCTGGGCTATTAAGTACATCATTTTGCTATTGTTATTTGCTGTTTCTTTAGAGTCGCTTAGTGAAGCTGAGCGCTATGCTGAAGTTGAGCCTTTCAAAACATCCATTATGTTGAAGTTTCAGCGTGAATGGGGCTATGTACTCTATGCGGGTGTTCTACTATTTGTTTCGATATTTACACGCAAAGTGTATTGCCGTTACATCTGCCCACTGGGTGCAGCGCTGGCAATTCCTTCACGCCTAAGATTGTTTGATTGGCTATATCGTCGTAAAGAGTGCGGCCAACCGTGCAAGTTGTGTGCAAATGAATGCGAAATTCAGGCGATTCATCCTGATGGCACTATTAACGCTAACGAATGCCACCATTGTTTGGATTGCCAAATGACTTATCACAGTAATGATAAATGTCCTCCATTAGTGGTTAAAAAACGCAAGGCCCGTAAAGCTAATCAAGCAGTTCTGGCTGAAAACCAGATACCCAGTATAGATATTACTGATCCAGTAAAAGCCTGATCAGTGAACTAATAAACATCGAAAATAAATGTTTCGGAGATAAATAAATGATTGATCCTAAAGATAAAGACCTACCCGCGATTGATACAGAAGATACTAGTGCTAGCGAGCATGTGAAACTAAGCCGTCGCCTTTTCTTGGGTGGCTCTGCTGCGCTTGTCGGTGCCGCTGGTGTTGGTTTTGGTTCAGCAATGGTGCCTTCAGTAGCGCAAGCATCTTCAGATGCTAAGCACACAGTCGGTCCTGGTGAACTTGATACATACTACGGTTTCTGGAGTGGTGGTCATCAGGGTGAAGTTCGTGTTTTAGGCTTGCCTTCAATGCGTGAACTTATGCGTATACCTGTTTTCAACGTTGATAGTGCTACTGGCTGGGGTATAACCAACGAGTCCAAAGCGGTATTAGGTGAAAATGCACCATTAAATGGTGATTGCCATCACCCACATATGTCCATGACTGATGGTCATTATGATGGTAAATATCTATTCATCAACGATAAGGCTAACACGCGTGTAGCTCGTATCCGTGGTGATATCATGAAAACTGATAAGATCACTACCGTACCTAATTGCCAAGCGATCCACGGTCTTCGTGTACAGAAAGTACCGTTTACCAAGTATGTTTTCGCTAATGCTGAATTCCGTATGCCGCACCCTAACAATGGCACCAATATGGATGACATTGAAGGCTACTACACCATGTTCAATGGCTTAAATGCTGAGACTATGGAAGTTGATTGGCAGATTATTGTGGACGGTAACCTCGATAATACAGATGCTGATTACACAGGTAAGTATGCATTCTCTACTTGCTACAACTCTGAAGGTGCTATCGATCTAGCCGGTTCTATGCGTAATGAGCGTGACCATTTGGTTATTTTCAATATCGAGCGTATCGAAGCTGCAGTAAAAGCAGGAAAATTCGAAACGCTAGGCGACTCTAAAGTACCTGTGTTGGATGGCCGTAAAGGTTCTGAACTAACTCGTTATGTTCCTGTTGCTAAAAACCCGCATGGTATCAATACTGCGCCTGGCGGTAAGTATGCAGTAGCGAATGGTAAGTTATCTCCAACGGTTACTGTGTTCCAGTTAGATAAGTTTGACGCACTATTTGCTGATGAGATTAAGCCGCGTGATACGGTTGTCGCTGAAGTAGAATTAGGACTGGGTCCATTGCATACCGCGTTTGATGGCAGAGGTAACGCCTTTACTACATTGTTCATTGATAGCCAAATTTGTAAATGGAATATCGATAAAGCGATTGCGGCGTACAATGGTGAAAAAGTTAACTACATCGTACAGAAATTGGATGTGCATTATCAGCCGGGTCATAACCATACTACGATGGGTGAGACTCGTGATGCAGATGGTCAGTATTTGGTTTCTTTGCAGAAATTCTCAAAAGACCGTTTCTTGCCATGTGGCCCGTTGCATCCTGAGAACGATCAGTTGATCGATATCTCTGGTGATGAGATGAAGTTGATTCACGATGGTCCTGCTTTTGCCGAACCGCATGACTGTATGATGGTTCACCGCTCAAAAGTGAAAACTCGTAAGTTATATGACCGTAAAGATCCTACTTTCGCGATGACGGTTGATATGGCGAAGAAAGATGGTGTAACACTTGAAACGGATAACAAAGTTATTCGTGATGGTAATAAAGTACGTGTTTACATGACATCTGTTGCGCCAAGTTACGGTATGGATCAATTTACTGTGAAACAGGGTGATGAAGTGACAGTTGTCATTACTAACCTGGACCAGATCGAAGATGTTTCACATGGTTTCTGTATGGTAAACCATGGTGTGCAGATGGAAATCAGCCCACAGCAAACAGCATCGGTCACTTTTATGGCTAATGATGTTGGTGTTCATTGGTACTACTGTAACTGGTTCTGCCATGCACTTCATATGGAAATGCGCGGCCGTATGTTGGTTGAAAAAGCCTAAACCAGTTGTAGGGAAAATCTGATTTTCCCGTTATACCAACAAAGCCAGACGTTTAGCGTCTGGCTTTTGTTGTTTTTATCTATCGTGATGGGAGTAACAAAATGAAGTTGCTGCGCAATTTTATTACTGTAATGCTGGTATCGCTTTGTGTTGTGACGTTTGCCAGTGCACAAACACGAACGATCGACCCATCAGATGGTCTTCAACTTGTTATTGATGCCTCTCAAAAAGGGGATCGGTTGATACTCAATGCTGGGCGTTACATCGGTAATTTCACCATTAATAAGGGTATTGTTCTTACAGGGCAGTCGGGTGCTGTTATTGATGGAAATGGCAACGGACATGCCTTGTTGGTTGAAGTGCCAGAAGTACGCATTGAGTCGCTTGAGATAACAAATTGGGGAGATGATTTGACGGATATGGATGCCGGCGTTTTTGTTAAGAAAGAAGCAACTGGCACACAAATTATTAATAATTATTTTCTTGGCGACACTTTTGGTATTTGGGTAGATGGTACCCAAGAAGTACTGATTAAAGATAACCGCATAGAAGGCAATTTAGACGTTCGTTCTCAAGATCGCGGTAATGGAATCCACTTGTTTAATGTGGGAAAGGCACGCGTCGAGGCTAACGAAGTGTGGCATACCCGTGACGGTATTTATATCGACACGAGCAACAACAATGAGCTGATAGGTAACTATCTGCACGATCTAAGATATGGGGTGCACTATATGTACTCTTACCATAATCGTGTTTCTGGTAATCGCACTGTTAATACCCGAACTGGATATGCGTTAATGCAATCAAAGTTCCTTACCGTTACTGACAATACGTCGGAGAATGACTCGAATTACGGTATTCTTATGAACTTTATTACTCAGTCTACGATAGCTAATAACCGGGTATCGGGTGTCCAAAATAATCGCTCTGCAACAGGCTCCACTTCTTTGACAGAAGGTAAAGCCTTGTTTATCTATAACTCTTTATTTAACAAAATCCGCGGTAATTATTTTGCGGAGAGTGATATGGGCGTTCATTTGACGGCAGGCTCTGAGAATAATGTATTTACCCGCAATGCCTTTATTAGTAATAAAGAACAGGTTAAATATGTTTCTACTCGTCATCAGGACTGGTCTTACGAAGGGGTAGGGAATTATTGGAGTGACTACCTCGGATGGGATATGGATGCCGATGGCATTGGTGATACACAATATGAACCAACAGATGGGGTTGATCGTCTGTTGTGGAAGTTTCCTGCAGCAAAAGTGTTATTAAACAGCCCTGCAGTAGAAACCATTCGTTGGGTGCAGAGACAGTTTCCTGTGTTGAAAGCACAGGGTGTTGTTGATAGTCGCCCATTGATGAGTTTGCCCAAAAAGTTATCGCCTTCAACATCCAGCGATACTGCAGTGACGGAAAAGGTTGATGATGAACATAGTTGAGTTAGTGGGTGTAGAAAAGCGTTACCAGAATGTAAGGGCATTAGCGCCACTTGATCTGGTGCTACAGGAAGGCGAAGTGCTAGGTCTTTTTGGCCACAATGGTGCAGGTAAAACTACCACGATTAAATTGATTCTCGGACTTATTAAAGCCAGTGCCGGTTCTGTACGGGTTTTTGGGCAGGACCCAACACTCTCTGAATCACGCCGAGAACGCCAGCAGTTAGGATTTCTTCAGGAAAATGTTAGTTTTTATGATCAGCTTACTGGGCTAGAGGTGCTTCGTTACTTTGCTCGCCTGAAAGACATTAAAGTATCAGAGTGCCATCGTTTACTTGACCAGGTGGGCTTGAAAGCTGCGGCGGGCAGGCGAGTAAAAACTTATTCCAAAGGAATGCGACAGCGACTAGGTTTAGCGCAAGCATTATTGGGAAACCCGAAACTATTGTTATTGGATGAACCTACGGTTGGTTTGGACCCTTTAGCAACACAGGATTTTTACCATCGTATCGCACAATTGAAAGAGCAGGGTTGTACTGTCGTCCTGTGCTCTCATGTGTTACCCGGTGTGGAAAAGTATATTGACCGGGCCGTGGTTATGGGTAAAGGCGCGGTACTGGCTCAAGGCAGCTTAAATGATTTGCGCCATCAGGCTGAATTACCTCTGACATTGAATGTGAAAGGCTTGGGATTAAACATTCCAGAAAGCTTACAGTCACGTGCAACAATTTTGGAGGATGGGGTGAGTATGCACCTCTCTTTGCAAGAAAAAATGCCAACGATGCAATATATGTTGGCCCAAGCCGGTGTGACAGATATTGATCTGCATTTGCCTTCACTTGAGGACCTATATACACACTATACGCGAACCTGTGTTGGTTCTGAGCTGGAGGATGTTCTATGACGCCTATTGTTACCGTTGCAGCAAAAGAGTTTCGTGATGGTTTGCGTAACCGCTGGGTACTATCTATTGCAATAATCTTTGCAGTATTGGCTACTGGCTTAGCCTATTTTGGATCGGCGGCTGCAGGTCAGGTGGGGTTTACGTCACTTTCGACAACGATCATCAGTTTGGCAAGTTTAGCTGTTTTTATTATTCCTTTGATAGCCCTGATGCTCGCCTATGACGGCATTGTAGGGGAAGATGAAAGTGGTACTTTGCTGTTGTTACTCACCTATCCGTTGTCGCGGTGGCAGCTTCTCTGCGGGAAGATGCTTGGCCATGGTGCGATTATGGCGTTCTCTACTTTAATTGGTTTTGGATCAGCTGCGTTGATTATGGGGTTGTTTGCGCCTGATATCAGTTGGTCGGAGCTGGTTATTCCTTTTAGTTTATTTATATTGTCTGCTGTTTTGCTGGGCTGGATTTTCATAGCGTTTGCGTATGTGATTAGCGTCAGTGTTACTGAAAAGTCTAAAGCGGCAGGTTTGGCGCTTATCGTGTGGTTTTTGTTCGTACTTGTGTTCGACTTAGGGCTTCTTGGGTTGCTTGTGGGGACACAAGGCGATGTTGATGCCGAGCTTTTCCCATATTTATTACTCTTGAACCCTACTGATATTTTTCGATTGGTTAATATCACCTACTTTGCAGATCAGCAGCTAAGCGGCTTAATGGCCATCGCGGAGCATGTACGTTTATCGACTACGACATTGCTAGCGAGTTTGTTGGTTTGGTTATCTGTTCCAGTGGTATTGGCATTGGCATTATTTAATAGGAGAGCGCTGTGATAATTTTTACCCGTATACGCTTGTCGATCGTAGTACTGATATTAGCGGTATTAGGGCTAACAGGGTGCAATGAAGACTCTACAGCCAAAGTGATGGCGCAGGAAGCGATGGCGCTTGAGAGTGCAGATGAGTGCCACCTTTGTGGTATGTTGATTTCTCGTTTTCCTGGTCCTAAAGGACAAGTATATGAGCGTGGGATAAAACAAAATATGAAGTTTTGTTCAACACGAGATATGTTTGCTTACGCGCTGGACCCCGAGCATAAACACAATATCCAATCGATATTCGTACATGATATGGCAGTTAATCCATGGGATGAGCCTAGTGAAGAAACGTATATTGATGGGCGTAAAGCATGGTTTGTGATTGGATCATCTAAGAAGGGCGCTATGGGCCCAACGTTAGGGAGCTTCAAAACGAAAGAAAGTGCGGAAGCATTCGCTAAAGAGTTTGGTGGTGAGCTAAAGCGTTTTGAAGACCTGACGCTGGATATCATTTAATCAGCAAGTCGGTAGCGAAGAGACTTGTGTAATGCTTAAAAGTGTTACACAAGCCGTTAGGTTATCACTGTGGTTTGAAACGTGCTGCACTGATGATACTAATTAGGTGAATGATAGCGGCAATGATGGCAGGGAATATCAGAAAATACATTGCGTATCCTGCTGCTGTTGTAATAAAAAAGAAAAATGCTGCTAGTAAACGCCCTTGTATCAACTGCCCGAGCCCGGGAATAAAAATATTACACAAAGCGGCTATTACATTACCTGCGCTGCCTTGTCTGCTCATAAAAATACCCTCCAATGAATGTTGCATTGGAGGGTGCGTTATTCCTTCCTATCTGTCAATAAACAAGCCCGTACTTGGTAGTGCCGTTTTCATTGATTTGTGTCGATGAAAAAGAGCATCGGATGTGTAGGATTGGTTGTCTAATTCTGTGATTTATTTTTGATGAGGCCAGCACTGTGAGAGAACATTTTGATATTCTGATTATTGGGGCTGGCCCGGCAGGGTTAAGTTTTGCTCGTTCTTTAGGGGGGCTGCCATTAAAGGTTCTTGTGCTAGAGCGCTCATCACAGGCAACACTTTCTGAACCTCTTGAGGATGGTCGTGAAATTGCTTTAACACATCTATCAGTCAATATTATGAAAGAGGTTGGAGCGTGGCAGCGCTTGCCAAAAGATGGTGTTTCACCCATTGAAGGGGCTAAGGTGTTTGATGGTGAATCGAGTTACAGTCTTGACTTTGATCGTGATAGTGCTGATTTAGAGGCGTTAGGGTATCTAGTTCCTAATCATTTGATTCGAAAAGCATTTTATGAAGAGGTTGCTACTCAAAAGAATATTGAGGTTCGCACCGAAAGTGTTGTGGAGAATGTATCAACGGATGATGAATGTGGTTATGTGACGCTAACATCGGGTGAAGTGATTACTGCTAGCTTGATTGCAGCAGCAGATACACGTTTTTCTGAAATGAGAAGAAAAATGGGTGTGTCTGCAACACTAAGGGATTTCTCACGGACGGCTATTGTTTGTCGCATGGAGCACACTCGTCCCCATAATCAAACGGCACTAGAGTGCTTTCATTACGGGCGAACTACTGCTGTATTACCCATGCAAGGAAAGCGCTCATCCGTTGTCGTTACGGTAAATAGTCGTGATGCCCACAAGTATGCTGATATGAGTGAAGAAGCGTTTAATCGTAATATTGAGAAGCAGTTGCAAGGTATGCTCGGTGAAATGACTTTATTGGGTCAACGGCACGTATACCCTTTGGTTGCAGTACATGCAAATCAGTTTGTAGCAAAGCGTTTTGCATTGATAGGTGATGCTGCGGTAGGTATGCACCCGGTGACTGCGCATGGGTTTAATTTGGGGCTGCGTGGGCAAGCAACGCTGGCCAACGCTATTGAAAGCGCAATTGCTGACAATAGAGACATTGGTAGCGAAGAGGTGTTAAAAATTTATGAGACAACTCATATGCGTATTTCACGGGACGAATGTTGTGGTGGGCTTGTTCACCCATGAGAGTATTGCCGCTAAAATTGCCAGAAAGGTAACACTGCGTCTGGCGAATAACATAGCGCCTGTTAAGCGCCTAATTACAGAGTCATTGACTGAAAGTGATCTAGAGCGCTTCTCCCCTATTAACGTTGTGAATGAGCAGTTTCCTGTGCCCCCTTTTGTTGCTCCTGCTAAAAAAATAGTTCATGAAGTTAGTCAGCGAATACCTGACAGGGTGAATCTTCTAAAAAGGTTAGGGGTTATGTAAATGCGTATTCCATATTTGGAATTCCTTGTTTGCTAATAGCTAAAGTCTTATAAAAAGTATGCCTTTATCTTGAGGTGTGTGTAGCGTCTCACTTATAAACTTAGCTATACTTATTTCATTCGGGTTTGATGAAGAATGGATTCATATGGATATTCGGGCGATGAGGTGCTTAATCCTCGACGATAGCAAAGCAATAACCGGCATGTTACATGCTATCGTTCAGGGGGAGCTCAAGGCAGCAGAGACGTTGGTTGCAAATAATGTAGCCGATGCAGTTGTGATGCTAGATGAGTCTGCTCCTATTGATGTTATTTTCTGTGACCTTAATCTACCGGATGTTGATGGGGTAGAGTTCCTTCGAATACTATCCAATAGGCGCTTTCAAGGCTACATTATAATTGTTAGCTCAGTTCCCCACCGTGTGCTTAAATCAGTTGAGCACTTGGCACGTAACCTTCATTTGAAATTCTTAGGCACCATTATTAAGCCTATTTCTCAACAATCGATAATGCAGCTATTAAAGAATATTAAAAGTTGCGACGACGTTGTCAAAGGGGCTGGAGCAACGGTATTAACTATACCTGAGTTAGAGCATGCTTTAAAAAAAGGATATTTTGAATGCTATTATCAACCTCAAATTTGCGCTTCAACTCGTAGAGTTTTAGGTTTTGAAGCTCTTGCAAGGTTAAAAAATCCAAAGAAAAATTTAATTTTTCCCGATGATTTCATTTCTTTAATGGAACAGCATCATTTGATTTTTAGTCTGACGAAAGATCAAATTGTTACTGTGTTTAAGCAATGGCAGTTATGGCATCAGCAAGGGCATTGTTATCGCGTAGCTATTAATATTTCTGCACTTTTATTAGATGAGTTAGATTTACCTAGTTTTATATTGGCTCAAATCCAAAAATATGGCGTTAAACCAGAGTTAATTACACTTGAAATTACCGAGTCATGCTTAAGTGAAGATCGCATACGGGCGTTAGAAGTGCTGAGTCGGCTTTCAATGTACGGTGTCCATTTATCGATTGATGATTTCGGTACAGGTTATTCATCTATTGAGCGACTGCAAAGTATGCCGTTTACAGAAGTGAAGATTGATCGTGTATTTGTACAAAACGCGGCAGCTCATGAAAGTGGGAGGCCTGTGATTGATTCGATGATTGGAATGGCTAACCGCTTGGGGTTGCGTGTTGTTCTAGAAGGCGTTGAAACATTAGAACAATGGCAAATGGCTTGTCATTCAGGTTGTGACAGTTTACAAGGGTATTTCATAGCTAAGCCGATGAGTGCAGATCAACTGGATGCATGGCTAGTTGATTGGAAAGAAATGACTGACTAAAAAGCAGATGAAATTTGGCGTATTGTTAGGGTTGGATGTTAATATTCGCATAGCTTTTTTATCCATATGTCTGTAGTCGGAGTGTTTTGTGTCAAAACTTGCATCTACTCTTAAGAGCGATGATCAACTTAGTGTCTTGATGGCACGTCAGCCAATATTTTCAAAAAGCCAGGATGTTGTTGCCTTCGAATTGCTATTTCGTGGACAAGCAGATGCTGGCTTACAGGCCATTAAAGATGATGTAGCTACTTTCGATGTGGTAATGAATACTTACGCTAACATTGTGGCGAATGAAGGCAGTAAAAGAGTGCCCTGTTACCTTAAAGTGACTGATAAGGTGCTGCTTAATGATAGCTTGCCAGAGTTACCGCCATCTTTATTTTCTTTAGAAATTCTGGGACGTTCTGACATAACGCCTGAATTTATTGCGAAAGTGAAAGAGTGTGCACAAAAAGGCTATCGGATAGTACTGGCTGATTATGACCCTAATGACTCACGTTTTGATCGTTTACTGAATGTTATTCATGTACTTAAATTAGATATTCAGAAATTAGGCTTATCTGAACTGCCGAGTATTATTAATAAGTTAAAGTCTTATCAGTTAGATTTACTGGCTGATAAGGTAGAAACAAAAGATGAATTTCGCCAGTGTCTTGAAATGGGCTTTTCATTGTATCAAGGGTACTTTCTTAGCCGACCAGTGCCGGTAAAAGGAAAGAAAATTAGTAGCAACAAAGTACTGTTATTGCAGTTGCTTGGTGAACTTGAGCAAGACAGCGCTACGGGAGCTTCTCTTGAAGGGATCGCCATTAACGATCCCGCTTTAACGTATAAAATACTAAAAGTAGTAAATTCTGCCGCGTTTAATGTTCCGCGCGAAATAAACTCTCTTTCCCATGCGATTACTTTATTAGGAATGGAGCAAATTCGGCGTTGGATTATGCTTTTCTTAACGACGGCGCAAGATGGTAAACCAAACCAATTAACACGTAATATGTTAATACGTGGAAGAATGTGTGAACTGTTGGCGGAGTTGTCGGGGCACACCAATACTATGAATTATTTTATAGTGGGATTGCTTTCTCAGTTGGACGCACTCTTTGATATTGAAATGAAAGAACTTTTAAATGAAGTTCCTCTAAGCCATGAGCTTAAGGATGCATTGTTGCAGTTATCTGGTCCCATGGGTGAAACACTAAAAGATGTGGAAAACTATGAACGAGGGCAGTTTGACCAGCTCAGTGGTAGTGTTGATCGTCCTTTATATGAAGTGGCATATCGACACAGTTTAAAGTGGTCTGAGCAAGTCATGAATGCTCTGTTAAGCTAGATAGTGTTTCAATGAGCAGCATCTTTTAAATTAGCTAATAAAAAGGGGATCAGCAGGTGAAGCTATTCACAGCTGCGCTGTTATCGCCGGTCTCTATACTCGTATTTGTTCTTATTCTTTTGATCGAATTGGTATGGTTGCCTGAGGTATCTAGCAACATATTGGAAGAACGGGTGGCTGAGGCTGATCGTTCTATCCATCTTGCGGGTGAAGCCGTAAAATTATCGTTGCCAGCTACGAAAAAATGGCTCCCTTCATTGAATACTCAAGACGCTATGTGGCGCCATATTTTTCTTATATCACCTAATACCGCTAATGATCAGCTAGCCCCTCCTGCTGAGTATGGTGGTGGGGCTAAGTTTATTAGTTACCCTATAGAAAACAGTCCGCTAATAATCGGGGCGTGGGTTAACTCAGACGCTATTGTGATGCAAGTAAGAGACTTTGCTCGTAAGCTTGAAGTAATAATCTTAATATCGGGCGCTCTTTTTGCAGCTTTATATGCTTTTCTACAATATAAATTATTATTAAAACCTGTGTTACTAGTGGCTCGTGAAATTGAAAAATCTTCTGCGGGCAGCGCTGATTTTCAACTATCTAATATGGCAGCAAGGCTTTTTTTAAAGCCTATTCTCACCTCATTGTCGGTGATGCAACGTTCTGTTTCTGAACAGCGTCAAACATTTAAATCCCAGTCAGATCAACACCTTATTAATGAAGAGCGCTTCAATAAAGCCCATGATATTGCTCACTTGGGTTGCTGGGAGTGGATATTAGGTGAGGATCGTTTTTGGTACTCTGATAGCTTGAGCTCAATACTGTTTATAAAAGGTAACCAACAACTAAGTTTGGAAAACTTTATATCCGGTGTCCATCCCGCAGATCGCAGTGAAGTAGTAAAGAAGCTGCGAAAAATGAGAGATGATGCCCATTCAGTAGAGCTGTGCTTTAGAGTGTCGGCTTTATCGGGTGAATATCGTCATGTTCAGCTACTGAGTAGTGTCGTATTGGATAACCACGGATGCGTTAGCCGAATATGTGGGACGTGTCAGGATATTACTGAGCACAAAAACATAGAAGCATCTTTGAAGAAGCTATCAAGCGCAATTACGCATAGTGGATCAAGTGTAATGATTACCGATGTTATCGGTGCTATTGAGTATGTGAATCCTAAATACACAGAAACAACAGGGTATTTATTGTCGGATGTCATCGGGCAACAGCCGGAGTTGCTTAGCCGAAAATTGATGAAGCCTGATTACTATGAAGCACTTTGGCAATCGCTATTGTCGGGTAAGCATTGGCGTGGTGAGCTTCGAGGGAGAAAGAAAGATAGTAGTACTTTTTGGTCCCTTGTCTCTATTTCGCCTATCAATAATGAATACGGGGAGTTAACGCACTTTGTTATTGTTTGTGAAGATGTTACCGAGCTTAAAGATGCGCATGCTCGAATGGAGCGCTTGGCCTTATATGACGAGCTAACAGGCTTGCCTAATAGGCGCTTCTTTTTCAGTGAACTCTCACGATTATTTGAACAGGATGTGATGGAGCATCCGTCCGTTGTTATGTTGTTGGATCTGGACTTTTTCAAAACGGTTAACGACACCCAAGGGCATAGTGCGGGTGATAGGTTGCTCATTGAAGTAGCGCAGCGTTTGGTTGGTACCTTGCAGGATGGTGATATAGCTGCACGCCTTGGGGGGGATGAGTTTGCGATACTCATTAACCCAGTAAATGATATTGATTATGTTGAAGTCGTTGCGCAACGGATACTAAACGAAATTGCTCGCCCATTTTACATTAATGAACATGAAATGCAGATTAGTACCAGCCTCGGCTTGGCTTGGCTGCCAAAAGATGGTCATACCCCTGAAGCGCTTTTGAAACACGCTGACCTTGCCATGTATCAAGCTAAAGATATGGGTAGGAATCAGTATCGTTTCTTTACCGAAAGCTTGCATGACCAACTTCAAGAGTACATTCGTTTTTCTAGAGAAATGCCAAAAGCGTTGGAGTCTAATAACTTTAAGCTTGAGTATCAGCCACAAGTGAATCTTAAAACTGGTGCTATTATCGGGGTTGAGGCGTTGATTCGTTGGGAGCATCCAGAGCTCGGAGTCGTTTCTCCTGATCACTTTATTCCGGTAGCAGAAGAGACTGGCTTTATTGTGCCGTTAGGGCGCTGGGTACTGAAAACGGCCTGCAAAACGTTAAAGCATTTGGCGTTGCATGATATGTCTCATATTAAAGTAGCCATTAATCTATCTTCTCGTCAGTTCCGTGACCCTAACTTGCTAACAATGATTCGGCATATGTTACGAGAATATGAGGTTGACCCTTCATCTTTAGAGCTAGAAATTACTGAGTCTCTTTTGATGCATGATATTGGTCTGGCAATAGAAACATTAAAAGAGTTGCAAGCATTGGGCATTACTATCGCTATTGATGACTTTGGTATTGGTTATTCATCGTTTAATTATCTGAAAACGTTACCGATTAACGTGCTTAAAGTAGATAGGGAGTTTATAAAAGACATTCCCGACCACCTGGATGATATGGAAATAACAGCTGCAATGATTTCTATGGCACACCGTTTGGGCATGACGGTTGTTGCTGAAGGTATTGAAACGGAAGTGCAACAGGTATTCCTTGAAGAGCATCATTGCGATATTGGGCAGGGTTACTTGTTTAGCCGCCCAATTGAGCTACAAAAATTGATGGCATTGCTAGTGAAACAAGATACTGCATGATGTCATGGTTGCCTGATGGGTTAAGCTTTATTGATTTAGCTCTTCTCGTCAGTCTGAGTTCTTTTACTTCGATGATGACGGCTGCTGTCGGTATTGGTGGGGGCGTTTTATTATTGGCCGTTATGGCTCAAATTGTTCCTGTTCAAGCGTTGATTCCTGTACATGGTTTGGTGCAGCTAGGGTCAAATGGCAATCGAGCTTATCTGACTCGCCAGCATATCGATTGGAAAATGAGCCGTTTGTTTATTCTGGGAGCAGTAATAGGTGCCGTTATTTCTGCTTGGATCGTTGTTCAGTTGCCATTGGATATTATCCGTTTGAGTATCGCATTTTTTATTCTATTTCTTGTTTGGGGTCCAAAGCCTAAAGCACTGATACTTTCAAATAGTAAGTTAGTTTTCGCTGGTGCTGTGACAACGGTTATTTCAGCTTTTGTCGGCGCTACGGGGCCTTTGGTAGCTGCATTTATACATCGTCAGAATATGGGTAAATTACCTACCGTAGCAACGTTTGCTGCTTGTATGTCATTTCAGCATATGCTGAAAGCGGTAGTTTTTATTACGGTTGGCTTTGCTTTTCAAGATTGGATATTAGTTATTCTTCTGATGATTGCTAGTGGGGCGTTGGGAACGTGGATAGGGCTGCATATATTGAAGTCGTTATCTGTGGAGGTTTTTAAACAACTCTTTCGTTGGGTCGTAACGCTGTTGGCTCTGCGCTTATGTTGGCAGGTATTTTTTTCTGGCTAGGCATAAGTTATTCGCAAATGAAAAGCCCTGCATATGTGCAGGGCTTTTTATAATAGAAGGATAATTAGTCCAACATGCTTAAGTCTCGAACGGCGCCTTTATCCGCTGAAGTTGCCAGTAATGCATAGGCTTTAAGTGCTGCTGATACTTTGCGTGGGCGAGCTTCAACAGGTTTCCAGCCATCTTTACCTTTAGCATCCATTGATGCGCGGCGTTTTGCTAACTCTTCATCAGATACAAGTAAGTTGATCGTTCGATTAGGAATGTCGATACGAATCTTATCGCCATTTTCTACTAAGCCAATAGCACCACCGGCAGCAGCTTCTGGCGATACATGGCCAATAGACAGCCCTGATGTTCCACCAGAGAAGCGACCGTCAGTGAGGAGTGCGCACTCTTTACCTAAACCTTTCGACTTGATGTAAGAGGTTGGGTAAAGCATCTCTTGCATGCCAGGGCCTCCCTTGGGCCCTTCGTAACGGACAATAATGATATCGCCAGCTTTTACCTTGTCGGCGAGAATATTAGCAACTGCTTCATCTTGTGACTCGGTTACGTGTGCCGATCCTTCAAACACTAGAATAGAATCATCAACACCTGCTGTTTTAACTACACAGCCATCCAACGCAATATTCCCCGTTAGTACTGCAAGTCCACCTTCTAAAGAAAAAGCGTGCTCAATAGAGTGAATACAGCCATTCTCTCGATCACCATCCAGTGTTGGCCAGCGTGTAGATTGGCTAAATGCAGTTTGTGTGGGGATGCCTGCAGGGCCGGCTTTGAAAAACTCAATAACGGCGGGTGATGGGTTGCGCATGATGTCCCACTTTTCCAAGCCTTCAAGCATTGTTTTGCTGTGTACGGTTGGTAGGTCGGTATGCAGTTTTCCAGCACGAGCCAGTTCACCTAGTATGGCGAAAATACCGCCTGCGCGATGTACATCTTCGACATGATAAAGAGGCGAATTAGGTGCCACTTTACACAACTGTGGAACGGTGTGGGAAAGACGATCAATATCAGCCATTGTGAAATCGATTTCAGCTTCTAGTGCAATGGCTAGTAAATGCAAGATAGTGTTTGTTGAGCCGCCCATCGAAATATCTAGAGTCATTGCGTTTTCAAAGGCTTTGAAATTACCAATGTTGCGCGGCAGAACTGACTCATCATCTTGTTCATAATATCGTTTTGCTAAGTCGACGATGCGCTCGCCTGCTTCTTCGAACAAGCGACGACGGTCACTGTGAGTTGCGAGCATTGTTCCATTGCCCGGTAATGACAGTCCCAGTGCTTCGGTTAAACAGTTCATTGAGTTGGCTGTAAACATGCCAGAGCATGATCCGCAGGTTGGGCAGGCAGAACGCTCGTATTCAGCAACTTTCTCATCAGATGCTGTATCGTCAACGGCGATGACCATGGCATCAACCAAATCTAATTTATGTTCTGAAAGCTTCGTTTTGCCGGCCTCCATTGGTCCACCGGAAACAAAGATGACCGGGATGTTAAGGCGCATACCGGCCATGAGCATTCCTGGAGTTATCTTGTCACAGTTAGAGATGCATACGAGTGCATCGGCGCAGTGGGCGTTGACCATGTACTCTACGGAGTCGGCAATGATGTCACGTGAAGGCAGCGAATAAAGCATACCGTCATGGCCCATTGCGATACCATCATCAACAGCAATGGTATTAAATTCTTTAGCAACACCGCCTGCTTTTTCTATCTCACGTGCAACCAGTTGTCCCATATCTTTTAAATGAACATGTCCGGGTACAAACTGGGTGAATGAATTGGCAATGGCAATGATTGGCTTATGGAAATCGTCATCTTTCATACCAGTGGCGCGCCATAAAGCGCGGGCACCCGCCATGTTGCGGCCAGATGTAGAAGTCTTAGAGCGATAAACGGGCATGAAAACATCTCTCTGTTAGTTGTTATTTATAGTGATCAGAAATTATACCAGAAACTCTGCTCGATGAAGAATTCACTCTCTGCAACGTTAATTAATAAAATGGTGGGTTTAAATGGACTGCAAAAACTGGGATAGTTTGGTGACAATAGTAATCAAGTTGAGATTTTCCATGTCTAATGACTCCTTTAATAAAAACCTCACTAGTAAACAGAAAATACGTTCTGATAAATGGTTACAAAGATTGATGAAGGCCGGTATTCCTCTGGCTATTGTTAGCGTTGCTAGCTTGTGGTTAGGGCATCTGTTGGCTAACCCGGCTTTTGGCAAGCTATTTATAGTAACGTTACCTTTAGCTTTATTAGTTGGCTTTACGTACAACATCCGTTATGTGATGTTAGCGGTAAGAGAGCAGCGTAAAGCAGCTTCAAATGAATGATATCCTCGGTACGCTTCCTTTTATCGATGACTTAAACGCTGTTGAGTCCCAAAGGCTAAGTAATGCTCAACTTATCTCTATGGAGGAAGGTGCTGTTCTTCTACGCCAGGGCGATACCTGTAAAGCTTTTCTGATACTTATTGAGGGGAGTGTTCGCGTATTTGGTCGTTCTTCTCAAGGTCGAGAGCTTGAGATGTATCGTATCGAAAGAATGGGAACTTGTGTATTAACTACCTCCTGTTTGCTTGCTGGGCAAGCTTATCCAGCTGAGGCGGTAGTTGAAAGTGATGCACGTCTTCTTTTAATCAAAGATGAAGACTTTTCTTTTTTAATGTCGGGATCGGCAGCTTTTCGTAGTTTTGTGTTTGATTCGTATTCTGAACGCCTGAGTAGTTTGTTTGTGCTGATTCAATCCATTGCGTTTGAGAAGATAGAAATACGTTTAACGCGTTATTTGTTGCAAGAAAGTCGTAGAAGCTTAGTTTTATCTGTTTCTCATCAGCATATTGCTGATGCATTAGGGACGGCAAGGGAAGTGATTAGTCGGCACTTGAAGATAATGGAGCAGCAGCAATGGCTTGCTCTATCACGAGGTCAAATTATGTTACTAGCTCCTTTGTTAATGAAGGACTTTCTGAAAGAGCAGGACTTAATGTGACTTTTGTCACTGTGTTAGGTGTCAGTTAAATGAATAATTCATTTGAATAAACACAACGCTGATGGAGACACAGTCATGGAAAAAAACATAGGGTCGGTTGATAAAATTTTACGAATTTTGGTTGGTTTAGCTCTCATTGCTTTGGCCGTTGTTGGCCCTCAAATTGTGTGGGGTTGGATTGGTGTTCCATTTATCCTTATTGCTCTGTTTGGTTGGTGCCCAATTTATAAAATCTTAGGCGTAAGTTCTTGTAAGTCTTGTAATTAAAAAAACAGATTTTTTCGATTTAAGCAGGTAAATCACCTGCTTAAATCATAGTTGCTCTTTTATTAATCCATAGTTCATGGTTAATAAGTCATATTAACCTTACGACTATTTAATCAGTTTTATGCTTTGATACCCTGATTTATTGTCTTGTTTTAGCAACGTTATTGATAGAATGCGCTATTATTTTCTAATATATGTGTGTTTGTTATTTTTAGACGCTAAATTCAAGAGGGTAAAATTCATGCTTCATGCCCGAAATCGCCTAATACTGAAGCGCATGATGGGATCAATTGTGTTGTTGATGGTGCTTTGTGGTGCTGTACAGGCAACACAAGATACAGATACTATTGTCTTGAGTGATGCTATTGAAATAGCGAAGAAAGCATATGGCGGTAAAGTGGTAAAGGCAGACAAGGTCACATTAGACACTGGCATGGCATACCGTATCCGTTTGGTTAACAATGGACATGTAAAAGAAGTGCTGGTCGATATGATTAGCGGGATTCTATTACACCCATAAAGTCAGGAGCATTAAATGAAACTGTTGGTTGTAGAAGATGATGCTGATTTGCGTCGTCAGCTAGTCAGTGGGTTAGAATCAAATGGATATACAGTAGAAGAAACAGCTGATGGTCAAGAGGCGCTTTATCTAGGATCTGAATTTTCTTATGATTTGGCTATTGTTGATCTGGGGTTGCCTTCTTTGTCTGGGGTTGAGTTGATTAAGCAATGGCGGGCGCAAGAACGTAACTTCCCTATTCTTATTTTAACAGCACGTAGTGATTGGCAAGATAAGGTTGAAGGTTTAGAGGCCGGCGCTGATGATTTCTTAGTGAAACCGTTTCATATGGAAGAGTTGATGGCGCGTTTAAATGCCTTGCTTCGACGGGCTGCGGGTCATGCTAAACCAGTATTGGAATTTGGTAGTTTAAGCATCGATACTGTAGGGCGCGTAGTATCTTGTGATTCCAAACCTATTAAGTTAACCAGCTATGAATATCGGACGCTGGAATACTTGATGTTGAATGCAGGTAAAACAGTATCCAAATCTGAGTTAACCGAGCACCTGTACCACCAAGATTTTGACAGGGATAGTAATGTACTTGAAGTATTCATTCGACGTTTACGTCAAAAACTTGATCCTGAACAAAAGCTCCAGCCTATTACGACAGTACGTGGCTTGGGGTATAGGTTTGACCTCTCTTCCTCTTAGTACTCAATGCTAAAATCTACTGCTGGCTTAGCCTCTCGTTCGTTAAAGGCGCGATTGTTGATCGCGTCTTTTATCTTGTTGCCTATGATTATTGGGGTAGCTGGGTACGCACTACAAAATTCCTTTGCTTATAGTTTGCAAGCATCTTTGGAAAAGCGTTTGCGTTTGCAAATTTACTTAATGATTGGTGCTGCAGAAATGCAGGGTGGAAAGCTAGTGATTGGTGAAGCGCAGCAGTTGCGTTTGGGTAGCGATACCTCGGGGTATATTCATACTCACCTAGGGTTCCCGCAGTGGCGTTCGGCTAACTCTACCGAGTTTAGTTCTGCAGTACAAGACGCTATAGTCTCTTCAAGAATACGTATTGGAGAGACCCGTTTTCTATACTTCGAAGACGAAAATCTTTATCTTTATCAGTACCCTCTGCAGTGGGATGATGGCTCTATGGCTCGTCGTTACTTATTTTCTATTATTGAAAATGGAGACGAAGCAACAGCTGAGTTAAACGCGTACAGAACCCAACTGTGGGGCTGGCTATTTGCGGTCACGGTGTTGGCCTTAATGTTGCAAACATTAATTACTCGATGGGGTTTGAAACCGCTAAGTACCTTAGTTGATGATCTCCATAATATTGAGCGTGGTTACTCGACTCGTTTAGAAGGTTATTACCCTGAAGAAGTTCAAGGGGTGACTGATAGTTTAAATCACTTGTTGCATAGTGAACGAAATCAACGAGAAAGATACCGAAATACGTTAGGTGATTTAGCACATAGTTTGAAGACGCCATTAGCGGTGATAAGAGGCGCTGGTAATGAGCAGTTGCTCTATGAGGGGTATCGTAACGTCGTGGATGATCAAGTACGACGTATGGATCAGATTGTGCAGTATCAGCTAGCGAGAGCCGTTAGGAGTCAGACAAATACTATTGCTCATGCAACGCCTTTAGCGCCCATTATTAAGCGAATCGCTTCGGCACTAAGCAAAGTGTACCGCGAAAAAAATGTTGATGTTAGCTTGTTGCTTGATGAAACGGCACTGTTTGGGGCTGATGAGCGAGATATGATGGAGCTGCTGGGTAATATGCTTGAGAATGCTTTCAAGTATTGTCACTCGGCGGTAAGAGTTTTATTGGTAACGGAGCCTGAGTGGGTTCAGCTAAGTATTGAAGATGATGGTCCTGGTGTTTCACCTGATATGCGCCATGTTATTTTACAGCGTGGGGCGCGTGTTGATACTTCTGCAGCACCTGGGCAGGGCATTGGTTTGACCGTCGCTGTAGATATTTTGAGTAGCTATGACGGTCAATTAGAAGTGGGGGAGTCCACATTAGGTGGTGCGCGGTTTAAAATTACTTTACCTGCCGGTTAGTTAATTTTCTTACTAAATACTTTAGAATTCCTTTGGAAGTTATACAAAGTTTGCTTCTGGTTAGGTAGCAGTGTTGTCGGCATTTCAGAAAAACCGTGCTCAATAAACCAGTGGGCAGTTCGCGTTGTGAGCACGAATAAAGCCTCCAGTTGTAGTTCGCGAGCATTGTTTTCAATAGCGCTTAATAGCATTTCGGCACGGTCTTTTCCTTGATAAGCTTTAGCGATAGCCACACATGCTAGTTCGCCCATTTTTTCTTCAGGGAATAGATATAGAGCAGCGCAGCCTATGATGGCACCATCGCGCTCAACAACAAAAAACTGTTCTACTTCTGCTTCCAGCAGGTCGCGTGACCGGCGTACGAGAATACCGGTTTCTTCTAAGGGCTTAATGAGTTCGATAATACCACCAACATCTTCTATGTTAGCGGCTCGAACTTGTTCGTAAGACTCTTGAATGACCATGGTTCCAGCACCGTCACGGGTATAGAGCTCCGCGAGTAATGCACCGTCATCTTTGTAGCTAATTAAATGACATCGAGGAACGCCGCCAGCACACGCTTCTGTTGCCATTTGTAATGACTTTGATAGCTCTGTATGGGCTGTTTCAGGGTTGTTTCGCTGGGAATGGTACTGGTGCAAAAAGCGCTCGGCAGTTCTTGCTAGTAGTTCGCTGCGTAATACCCCTCGGCTGTCGATAATGCCTTTTTCAGCCCCAAATAAAATTAGCTTGTCTGCTTTAAGTGCAATAGCTGTTTGAGAGGCGACTTCTTCTACTGGAAGGTTGAATATCTCCCCTGTGGGCGAATAGCCAAGATTGGATAGCAGGACAATATTATCTTGATTTAGCTGGCCGCGTATTCCTTGGTGGTCAATACGACGAACTTCTCCTGTATGGCATAGATCGACACCGTCATAAATACCAATCGGTCTTCCTGTGATGTAGTTACCAGAGCAGACTCGAATTTCAGCGCCATGCATTGGCGTATTTATTAAGCCCATGGATAGTTTTGCTTCAATTGTGCTTCTGAGAACGCCAATAGCCTCTATTACGCATTGCAGTGCTGTGTTATCTGTGACGCGCAGGTCGTGATGTAGGTATGTATCAAGCCCTTTTTTATTGAGCCTTTCTTCAATTTGTGGGCGTGCGCCATGTACTAATACTAGGCGGATTCCCAAGCTGGTCATTAAGGCGATATCATGAACAATATTGTCGAAATTATTATCAGCAATCACTTCCCCGCCAAGCATCAAGACAAAGGTTTTTCCTCTGTGGGCATTGATGTAAGGCGATGAGTGACGAAACCAATTGACGTAATTAGTGCTTTCATCAGCCACTTTTATGTTCCTCGTGGGCATCTACACAATAGCGTTGAATCATCTGTGAGAGAATTTCAACGCTCGGATTAATTTGATCTAGCGCCAGAAATTCATCTGGTTGGTGTGCTTGATTGATACTGCCAGGTCCCATAATGATAGTTTCCATTCCCAATGCTTGTAAGAACGGAGCTTCTGTACCAAAAGCTACTGCTTGAGCGGTATGTCCAGTTAGACGTTCTGCCATCTGTACGAGTGACGCATTTTGTTCCGTTTCAAATGAAGGTATTCCGGAGAATAGCGGCTGGCAATCTATAGTGACACCAAACTCATTTTCAATAGGCTCTACACGTTTAGTAATATCTTCTCGTACTAAAGATAAGTCCATTCCCGGTAAAGGGCGGACATCATATTCCAACTCGCATTGACCACAGATACGGTTGGGGTTGTCGCCTCCATGAATGCAGCCTAAGTTTAAAGTGGGCACACTCACACTAAAAGCACTGTTTGTATAATTTTGCTGGAGGTGTGTGCGGTATTTAATTAGTTCAGACAGAACTGAATGCATTGCATCAAGCGCGTTTGCACCTAAAGAAGGGTCTGATGAGTGCCCAGAGTTCCCTGTAATTCGGATGCTCTCCATCATTATGCCTTTATGCATTCTGATGGGGCTCATTTCTGTTGGCTCACCTATGATAGCGTAGCGAGCTTTCGGCTTGCCAGCATCTACGAGTGCTTGGGCACCGGACATCGAGCTTTCTTCATCGGCTGTAGCTAGGATGATGAGTGGTGCAGCTAAAGGGGTCTCAATAAATTTTCGGGCGGCCTCTATAGCGATAGGAAAAAAACCTTTCATATCACAGGTGCCCAAGCCATACAGTTTATTATCTCGTTCGGTCAAAGCAAAGGGGCTACTTTTCCAAAGCTCTTCATTACAAGGAACAGTGTCTGTATGGCCTGATAGCACCAGACCACCCGGTCCTTTTCCTAATGTGGCGATTAAGTTAGCTTTCCCTGGGTAGCCAGGTACGGGCATGATTTCAGTTTGAAAGCCAAGATTATCAAGCCATTCTGCCAATAAAGTGATGACAGAAAGGTTACTCATATCGCGACTGGATGTTGTTGAGCTGATAGAAGGCGTAGCGATTAGCTGGCCTAACATTTGTAAAAGATTTGGAGTTTTTAGAGACATAAAAAAGCCTGCACATTTTTTAAGCTATTGTGCAGGCTTTTTTTTAGAAGGTCGAGTGTAACTGACGCTAAGGAAATGTCAGGTCAGACAAAAATACCTTTAAACATAAAGAAGAACATTATTGCTAAAAAAGCACCGGCAGGCAGGGTAATGACCCAAGAAACAAAAATTGTACCTACGACATGTAAGTTCAAAGCAGCTAAGCCACGTGCTAAGCCTACACCTAAAACGGCACCTACTAAGGTGTGCGTTGTAGAAATCGGTAGCCCAGTTCCAGAAGCGACTACTACGGTAGTTGCAGCGGCTAAGGTAGCAGCAAACCCGCGACTTGGTGTTAATTCAGTAATGTTATTACCCACAGTAGCGATTACCTTGTGACCATACATTATCAAGCCAGCAACGATACCAGCACCACCGAGTAAAAGAATCCATACTGGCATGGCTGTTTTTTGAGCTACTTCACCACCAGAACCTACAACGCCAACGATTGCAGCAAGAGGGCCTACAGCGTTAGCTACGTCGTTAGATCCGTGTGCAAATGCCATGGCACAAGCAGTAAACATCATTAATACTGCAAAAACTTTCTCCACACTGGCAAAGTGATAGTCGCGATCGGCCGCAACATCTACTTTTACTTTTCTTAGCATGACAATGCCGACAAGCATTGTGACTATCCCCACACCGACAGAGATAAGCGCGCTATGACCCCAAGATAGATCTAAGCCAATATGCTTTAATCCTTTAGTAAACGTTACCATTGAGATGATAAAGCCGACCATGAAGATATACATAGGTACGTAGCGCTTAGCGTTTTTAAATGGATCTGCCGTATCTAAAATCAGCTTTTGGACGCTCCTAAATAAGAAGAATGCAAAGAAGCCTGCGGTGAGAGGGGATACCACCCAACTGGCAACAATTTTAGAGACTTTAATCCAGTTGACAGCATCAACAGAAATGCCGACAGCAGCAAAACCCACAATCGCTCCGACAATTGAGTGCGTAGTCGATACAGGCCAGCCATAATGCGTAGCAATTAATAGCCATATACCTGCAGCTAGTAATGCTGAAAGCATACCAAAGACAAGTAGTTCAGGTGTTCCGGAGAGTAGCGCCGGATCAATAATGCCTTTACGAATGGTAGCGGTTACAGCCCCACCAGCTAAGTATGCACCAGCGAATTCGAAAAGGATTGCGATTAAGATAGCTTGCTTTAACGTGAGTGCTTTAGAGCCGACAGATGTGCCCATAGCATTGGCAACATCATTTGCACCAACACCCCATGCCATAAAGAAACCAAACACGCATGCGAGAATGATAATGATATCGCCGTATTGCGCAATAATATTCATATCTATGCCTATATGCTAAAAATTAACGAGCTAGGAGAAGCTGCAAACGGCTTCCTACCTGTTGCGCGCGATCTGCAAGATCTCCAATCCATCGAATGACCTTGTATAAAAACATGGCATCGATAGGATGGAGTTGTTTTTCGATAATAAATAGCTGAGAGCGGATTTCACGCTCGAATCCATCATTTATGTGCTCTAAGTCGTCTAGTTCTATGAGCATGCGCTCAACCACTTCGACTTCACGTCCACGAAAGCCAGTACTCACTAGTTCGTCGAGTTCATTCAATGATTGAAGAGCTTGCTCAGATGTTGCTAGCGCTGAGCGTACGAAATCCAGCATGAGTTCCTGAATTTCTGCAGGGACTGGCATTTCTCTTCCCAGCATAATGCCGCAAATATCTTTGGCTCGGTTGGCTATCTTGTCCTGCATACGTAGCAATTCAAGTAGGTCCGTACGAGGAACAGGAAGAAAAATGCTGTTAGGTAAGTGTTGGCGAACATCCTTTTTCATAACATCAGCTTCGCCTTCGAGTACAGCAATGATGTGCTGTATTTTCTTGGCTTCTTCCCAATCATCAGCTATCACTGCTTCAAAAAAGGGAAGTAACTGAACAGCACAAGCGTGTGCTTTTGCAATGTGTTCTTGCATCGGTTTGAACGGTGAACGAGCAAACATTTGCAGTATCGGATTATTGGTGACCATCACCCTCACCTATATAGGATTTAGTTCGCGCGAAGTATACGAGGAGATGTCATTAATTTGTAGTAGTAATGACATAAAACTTTAAATTTAAATGATGAAATTTATATCATGAGTGTTAGTAAAGGCTGTAACAGTAATGTAAGTCGAAATCGCTGGGGAAGGTTAAGTATATATTTATATTGCCCTTCTTTTTGTTGCGTGAGTAATGCATATCTTTTTTGACTTTAACGATAGCATTCGAGTTAATACGGTTACTACGATTAGGAAAACTTCAGATGGCTATAGAAACTGAAATAAAATTGACGATACCTGCTCATTTGGTCTCACAGGTTAAAGCATTGCTTGTTGCTAGTGGGGCTTCGCAGCTAAAAAAGCGAAGATTACTTAATTGGTATTTCGATACGCCAGACTTGAAATTATCAGCTGAGAAAGTGGCTTTAAGGATCAGAGAACAGGGTGGCACCTACATACAGACTTTAAAAACCAAAGGCCAAAGTGTTAACGGTTTACATCAGCGTGCCGAATGGGAGTGGGTAATAGAGGAACCTGTGTTACAGCTTGAGCGGTTGTTGGAGACGGAGTGGCCTCTGGCAGCACAATCAAATGAATGGGCGAGTGATCTTCAAATAATCTTTGAAACTAACTTTGATCGTTCCATCTGGATGCTGGAACAAGCAGGAACGCTTGTTGAAATTGCTCTTGACCAAGGTGAAGTAAACTATAATTCCATAGCCGGTGATAATTATGTGGATGAAATCTGCGAGTTAGAGTTAGAGCTTAAAGAGGGCAGTGTGGAACAGCTATTAGCAATAAAGTCGGAATTGGTGGCTGCAATTTCCGAGCTACAACCCAGCGATATTAGTAAAGCTCAAAAAGGTTATCAGTTGTATTACAAGGCTTCAGAGGCAGGTATTAGTTAATTTTGTTTAAGTGTTGTCGTTGCTTCCTTGAATAGGATGGCTAATAGTCATGTATTAGGTTTTCTCGATAGAGTCTAGTGGCACGCTTTATGATAAGGGTCATCCTTATTGCTTTATGAGTTTGCTAAGCTTCCAGTATATTTTTGTTCAAGATGGAGTTCTTCTATGCAGCAACCCGATTTTTCACTTGTTCCTTCATCTTTGCATACGTTACTTAGCAAACAGTGGGAGCGTTTGCAGGGCGTTCTCACAGAAAATGCCGCTCTACTTGTGGATGCTGTTCAGGAAGATTTACTTCGTGTGGCGATGGGTAGCGATTTTGTTGTTGATCAACTTATTAAATATCCACATTTGCTGTCTGAGTTAATAGCAGATGGTGTATTGGATCGAGAGTATCTGAGTGATGAATATGCAAAACGCCTTGCTGCAACAATAGCAGAAATAGACTCTGAAACCGCTATGATGAGTTTACTGCGACGGTTTCGGCAGCGAGAAATGGTTAGGCTTATTTGGAGAGACTTAACACGTAAAGCCGCGATGGTTGATACCACAAGAGAGCTGAGCTGGTTAGCGGACGCTATGATCGATGGCACGCTAGATTTACTCTATGAACAAGGATGTGAGCGTTGGGGAATACCTTATGGTGTATCTCCTGAGAGTGGAGAGAAAGAGCAGCAAAGAATGGTTGTTTTGGGAATGGGTAAATTGGGTGCTAATGAGCTTAACTTATCCTCAGATATTGATTTGATCTTTTGTTTCCCAATGAATGGTGAAACGGAAGGTGTCCGCAAGACGCTGGCCAATCAGGACTTTTTTATACGCTTAGGGCAAAAGTTGATACAGGCGCTGGATACTCTTAATGCTGAAGGCTTTGTTTTTCGTGTAGATATGCGTTTACGGCCTTTCGGTTCTGCTAGTCCTTTAGCCTGTAGTTTTGCAGCAATGGAGCATTATTATCAGGACCAAGGCCGTGATTGGGAACGTTACGCGATGATCAAAGCGCGTGTTGTTGCTGGTGATATGGATAACGGAGCTGAGTTGTTAGCTCAGCTAAGGCCCTTTGTTTACCGTAAATATATTGATTTCAGCGCATTTGAATCGCTGCGCGAAATGAAAGAGATGATTAACCGGGAAGTTCGTCGTAAGGGGTTGGAATATAACGTTAAACTTGGTTCAGGCGGAATCCGAGAAGTTGAATTTATAGCGCAAGCTTTTCAGCTAATCCGTGGTGGTAGGGATAGTCGACTACAGCAGCGTGAATTACGTAATATTTTACCTTTACTGCCTGAGCTAGTAGGGATGCCTGAACAAGCGGTAGGAGAGTTAATGGGTGCCTATACCTTCTTACGAAATGCTGAACATGCGATCCAAGCCGTTGCGGATAAGCAGACGCAAGAGTTGCCCCGAGATGACCTTGGCCAGGCACGCCTTGCGTTTAGTATGGGGTTTGATGAATGGTTATCATTTGAAACAACGCTAACTGAACATCGCGCTACTGTCAGTCGGCACTTTGCTGATGTGATTGCGCCTGCACAAGAGCAGGGTGAAGCAGGATCGCAACAGAAAACAGAGTGGTTGGCTCTTTGGAGTGAACAGCTTTCAGATGAAGAGGCTATTCAGGTTATCACGGAGAGTGGTTTTGATGATCCGAGCAGGGCGCTCAAGCTATTAATGGATTTGAAAACTTCCCGAACAGTGCAAATGCTACAACAAACAGGGGCTGATCGTTTAAAAGTAGTGTTGCCAACATTGCTTGATATGATCGCTCAAGCTAGCAATGCGACAGAAACGCTTGCGAGAGTTTTGCAGCTAATTCAGTCAGTTCTTCGTCGTTCTGCTTATTTAGTCCTATTGGCAGAGAACCCAGCCGCTATGCAGCAGTTGGTTAAACTATGCTCAAGTAGTGTTTGGTTTGCTGATCAGTTAGCAAAAAAGCCGGTATTACTCGATGAGCTAATAGATCCGCGTACACTGTATTCCCCACCAGATAAAGAACAGCTAGGCGCAGAGTTGCGTCAACAGTTATTGAGAATCCCTGAAGAGGATACCGAGCAGCTGATGGAAGCTCTAAGGTATTTTAAAAGTGCGCATTTATTGCGTGTTGCCGCTTCCGATATTACGGGTGTTCTGCCTTTAATGAAAGTCAGTGATTATCTCACTTGGTTGGCCGAGGTTATTCTCGAAAGTGTCTTGGATGTTGCGTGGCGAGTCATGGTTGAAAAGCATGGCCGACCCATGAAGCAGGCAGGCGTTCCTTGTGAGCTGGATTTTGTTGTTGTTGGTTATGGAAAGCTAGGAGGCATTGAGCTTTCATATGGCTCGGATCTTGATTTAGTATTTATTCATGACAGTGATTCAAATCTGTCCACTGATGGTGACAAATCGATTGCGAATTCAGTGTTCTTTACCCGGTTAGGTCAGCGGATTATTCATATCTTAAATACCTTTACGGCGGGTGGTCAGTTATATGAAGTAGATATGCGGCTGCGCCCATCAGGTAATTCCGGTTTGTTAGTGAGCTCGCTTAAAGCATTCCAAGAATACCAGCAAAAAGAAGCGTGGACATGGGAGCACCAAGCCTTAGTGCGTGCTCGAGTGGTTGCTGGATCTTCGCGTTTAGGTGAGGAATTTGAGCAAGTTAGGGCATCTATTTTACGACAAAAACGTGCACCTGAAGAGTTGAAAACTTCTGTAGTCGAAATGCGAGAGAAAATGCGTGCTCATTTGGGAACATCGGCAAAAGAGGCAGAAACCAAGAGTATTTTTAATCTTAAGCAAGATCTTGGCGGTATTGTGGATATCGAGTTCCTCGTGCAATACCAGGTGTTAGCGAATGCCCAGCGTTATTCTGAATTATACGAATTCACTGACAACATCCGCATATTAGATGCCATTGAGAAAACAAAGCTATTGTCAGCTGACGATGCCGATGCTTTACGTGAGGCATATAAAGCTTACCGGGCTGCTGGGCACCGGTTAACACTGCAAGAGCAGTCCAACGTTATTAGTGAAGGTGATATGAAGGATTGCCGCGCTTTAATAGCTAGGATATGGGGTTCTGTTATGGAGTCTTAAAGTCGGGGTTATAAGTGGGTAGAAAAAAGCCTGACGTTGCTAACATTGAGTTAAGTACGGTCAGGCTTTTTTATGGGCGTATATGATGCGAAGCTTACACTCGTGTTAACCAGCCATGTTTGTCTTCTGCTTTACCCCATTGGATATCGTTGAGTGCTTGGCGAAGTTTTAGTGTTGTTGTACCAACGCCACCATTACCTACGCTGTACTCATTTCCTTTGTGGAGTAAGGTGCCTACTGAAGTCAGTACAGCTGCTGTACCAGAAAGCGCTGCTTCACAGCCGGGTTTAGCTGCACGTTCTAACAGTTCTTCAACGCTTAGTTGGCGCTCAGAAACCTGCATGCCCATATCGCGAGCAATGGTTAGAATTGAATCACGTGTTACGCCATGTAAGAAACTCTCATCCAATGCTTTGGTAATGACCTCATTACCGTCAATCAATAAAAAGTTGGCCGCACCTGTTTCTTGGACGTCGCCATTTGGGCAGAACAATACTTGATCTGCTTGTAATTCTTGTTTGGCCTTGGCTATAGGGTGCAAAGCACTAGCGTAATTCCCGCCGCTCTTTATCATTCCCATATGAGGAGCACAACGCATCCCATCTTCCTCTAAGAGCAAGCGTAGTGTTGTATCGCCCCCGGAGAAATAGTCACCTACGGGTGAAAGCAAGATATATTGGCAAGATGTTTGTGTTGGCGCTGCTGCTTTACCGATAGCAGGCTCAGTACCAATGTGTGTTGGGCGAATATACATAGAGCCCGGAGGCTCAGGAACATCACTTGCGAAGCGAGTAACGGCATCTAAAATCATTTTTTCAGTGGCGCTTTTATTGATCGCAGGCAAGCTTAGCAAACGGCTACTCTGAGCAAAGCGTTCTAGATTACGGTCCATACGAAAAATATTGACGGAACCATCAGAATGACGAAATGCTTTTAATCCTTCAAAACAAGTGCTCGAGTAATGTAGTACATGAGCCCCCGGATGAAGCTGAAGGCTGTCGCTTGAGACCATCTCAGCTGAACTCCAGTTTGAACCATCAAACCAGGAGATTGCCATTTCAGGCATAAAAACAGTACCGAACGCTGCCATGTAAACTACCTCAAAAAAATCAAAAAAGAGTGAAAAATTAAGCGACCACGTTGCCAAAGTGCAGGCATAACATATTTGTAGTGCTTTTATAGGACTTTATTACTAGATTGTAATCATCACAGAGACAAAAGGGAATTGCTTGTGCATGCTAAAAAATATAACAGTCTCTCAGTGGGTGTTTAGATAAGACTCTTGTATTATTAAGTCCAGAGATATGTTGTGAAGTCTATTATCAGTAGAATCTGGTGGTTATCTACTAACTACTTAATGAGTGGCCGTATACGAACTGTAGAATACAGTTGCTTTGCTCGTGTCTGGAGTGATGACTATTTGTTGAAATCGGGGTGTTGACTCATTTATGTGGCTTTTAGTCTTTTCGCTTAAAGATGAAGAGTGTGTTGTTTGGTCGTGAAGTTATAAGATCGCTTCCCTCTTTCTTAATTCATTCCAGTAGGAAGTACATGCCTGATATTTGTATTGTAAGTGACGGTAAACCTGGGCATCTGAATCAGTCGCTTGGGTTAACCGAGGCGTTAATCAGAGTTAACCCCTTACTGACATATGAGGTACGTCCCTCTGCTTCATTGTTGCAACTAATTAAATTGTTGCTTATTCGTTTGACGACGACGCCTGAGCCTTCAAATATTAAGATTTTTATTGGGGCAGGGCATCAAACACATTTGTCGTTATTGCTCTATGGCAAATTATTAGGTGTGTCAAAGGGTGTCAAAAACATTGTGATGATGACTCCCTCTTTCCCTTTGAGGTGGTTTGATCTTTGTTTTATACCTGAGCATGATCAGCCTGAAACACTGTCAAATGTGGTTGAAACTTGGGGTGCCTTAAATCGAATGGTACCGAGTGTTAAGAAAGAGCGTACGGGTTTGATTTTATTGGGTGGGGCATCAAAACATTGTCTTTGGGATGACAGCCATGTTTTGGAACAATTAGAGATGTTAGTAGAAGCCGATAATGAAGTAACCGAGTGGGTATTGACGACATCACGCCGCACGCCTCATTCAATTTTAGAAAAGCTACCTTCAAAGGTGTTACCCATTAAGATAATACCTTTTGAAGATACTGACGCTGAATGGTTGCCTGAGAGGTTAGCTGAAGTTGAAAAATGCTGGGTAACTGAAGATAGTGTGTCTATGGTATATGAGGCTCTTACGGCGGGTTGCCGAGTTGGTTTGATTGAGCTTGAAGCCAATAGTAAAAAAAGCAATCGAGTTGCTAGAGGGATCTCTCGTCTAAGAGCGTCTGGGCGTGTGATTACTTTAAGAGAAAATTCTTGGTCGGGAGGGGACCTACCGTTGCCATTATCAGAAGCTGATCGTTGCGCAAGCCTGATTATTCAAAAAGGTTGGTTATGAAAGTTGTTCAAGTACTTCCTGATTTGGATGGTGGCGGGGTCGAAAGGGGAACCTTAGAAATTGCTGAGGCACTTGTCGATCAAGGACATGAATCTGTGGTTATTTCCGCTGGTGGCAAGATGGTGGGCGAATTGGAGGCTGCAGGCAGCCGTCATGTGACATGGGATTTAGGTAAGAAATCTTTACTAACCTTTCGGCATATATGGGCAGTACGACAATGGTTGTTAGACGAGCAACCTGACATTCTTCATCTACGTTCTAGAATGCCTGCATGGGTTATGTGGTTTGCCTGGCGAGGTTTGCCGCAGAAGCACCGCCCGCACTTGGTGACAACGGTGCATGGGCTTTATTCTGTTTCACGTTATAGTGCGGTCATGTTAAAAGGCGAGAAAATCATCGCTGTATCAGACACTGTTAAAGCTTATATTGCTAATAATTACCCCAATACAGACATGAGCAAAGTGGTTAGGGTTTTTCGGGGCGTTGATCCATATGACTTTGGCTATGCGCACCAAGCGACATGCGAGTGGTTGGCTGCATGGTACTTGCAGTTCCCGCAAACTAAAGGGAAGGTGATCCTGACACTACCCGGACGATTAACTCGCTTAAAAGGGCATCATGATTTTATTGCTCATATTGAACGTTTAAAAGAAGCTGGTCTGAATGTTTGCGGTGTGATTGTGGGTGGTGAGGATTTTAAACGAAAATCGTATGCTCAATCATTGTATGACAGTGTTGATAGCAAAGGGTTAGCTGATTCTATTGTTTTTACAGGGGCGCGCTCAGATATCCGAGAAATATATAGTGTGAGTGCAATTGTGTATTCATTATCGACTAAGCCGGAGTCTTTTGGCCGTACGGTATTAGAGGCATTAAGAATAGGAGTGCCGACGGTTGGTTATGACCATGGGGGAGTAGGGGAAATTTTAAGTGAAGTGTTTCCCTCAGGAAAAATTGAGCTGGGCAATGCTATTGCTTTGGATACAGTAGTTAGAACGCTGATTAAAGAAAGTGTAAAGCCTAACGAGAGTGCATGTTTTACAAAACACGATATGCTACAGAACACATTAGCCGTGTATGACACGGTTGTGCTTGGGACTGAAAACTAAGAGAAGCGAATATATATGATTGTTTGTGAGGTGATGGCCAGTTATGAAGAAGGCGGGCTTGAGAATCATTTTATTGAATTATGCAACGGCCTAGCCGCTCGCGGCCATCAAGTGCATGTGGTTGTTGATGTAAGGTTTCGAAGTCGTTTTGAGCCTCAAGTTAAAGTACATACCACGCAATTCTCACGTTTTCGTTATCACCCACTTCTATTGTGGGATTTGGTGCGCATTATTAATGCAGTTAATCCAGATGTTATCCACTCGCATGCCGGGAAGGCTACGGGGATTATTGTCAAAATAAAGCGCTGGCTACCAGCGCCATGTGTCGCCACCATTCATAATATGAAAAAAGACAAGACTGCCTATGGGAAAGTAGATGCAGTGATTGGTGTGAGTAAAGGGGTTTTGGCTGGAATAACCTGTATTAATACTCGGACTATTTATAATGGCATTGGCGACTTGAACCAAACAGGAGCCGATGCTACGCAGCTTAATAAGCTAGGGCTAGGCTCAACAAGACCCGTTGTCTTTGCTGTTGGACGCTTAGTGCCGGTCAAAGGATTCGATGTTTTGCTAAACGCATGGCAATCTGTTGATGCAGACTTAGTTATCATCGGAGAGGGAGCAGAAAGAGATAATTTACATAATTTAGCGTCTGCTTTAAACATTTCACCTAAAGTGCATTTCTTGGGATTTATTGAAAATGCAGGAGCCTTATTGAAATATGCTGATCTATTAGTCATATCGTCACATAAAGAAGGATTTAATTATGTCATGGCTGAAGCGTTACGGCAGTCCATCCCCGTCGTTTCCACTGACGTCCCTGCGCCGAATGAAATACTTCCTGAAACTTATCTTGTGCCAAGGGCTAATCCAAAAGCACTGGCCGAAAGAGTGAGTGAAGTATTGGAAAGCAAGAACAGTTGCATGAATGAGTTACAACCACTTTTTGATTGGGCAGCTACAACGCTTACAACTGATAATATGGTTGAGGAAACAGCGCTGTACCTTGAGGAAATGACGGCCAAATGATTATTAGTATTATCACAGCTCTAATCGCCCTATGTGCGCTGTTATGGTTTTTAGGGAATTATAATATTTGGCGCCCTGTCGTACCTTCTGATCGTCCTCGTGTTTTGATGTATCACAGCATTAGTAATGATGTTTCGGATTTGGCTGTCAGTGTGTCGAAGTTCGAGCAACAGTTAAAGTGGTTAAAGGCAAGAGGGTATCGATTTGTTACCGTATCAGAGCTCTTTGAAATGGGTGCGCAAAGTAAAGTTGTTGCCCTTACCTTTGATGACGGATTTGAAGACAATTACACGAATATGTTTCCAGTATTGCAGCGGTACAATGCCAAAGCGAGTATTTATCTAGCACCGGATATTTCTAGTATTGATAAATTAACAGATGAGCAAGTCAAAATAATGCAGGCTTCAGGGCTGTGTGAATTTGGTGCTCATACGATGAGTCATGTGAATCTAAGTCACTTGGATGATGAGCAAGCTAAGTGGGAAATAGAGCAGTCAAAAACAACAGTAGAAAACCTGACTCAAGAGAAATGCAGGACGTTTGCTTATCCATTTGGCCGCTATACGGGTCGTACCGTTGAGCTGGTTAAGGCTGCTGGGTTTGATTCTGCAGTGACTGTGAAAAAAGGAATCGAGCATGTTTCTGATCCTTTACAAATGAAACGCATATCCATACTTGGGAAGACCAATATAGTGCAGTTTTATATTGCTATTACACGAGGGCGTTATCGCGTATGAAAAATGTGAGTGTTTACCTCGTTGTGATGAATGAAGAGAATAATATCCGACGTGTTTTGGATAGCCTTATTGGCTTTGATGATATTGTTATCGTTGATAGTGGTAGCCAGGACCGGACGCTAGATATCGCTAAAGAATACACTGAACGTATTTTTTATAAGGCTTGGGATGGTATGGCTGCTCAAAAAGAGTATGCAAAAAACTTATGCGCGAATGATTGGGTTCTGAATCTAGACGCCGATGAAGAGTTAACCACTGAGCTTAAAGAGCAAATTGCGTCACTTGTGTTGCTTGATTCATGTAACGGTGCAAATATTCCTATTCGAGAGCACTTCATGGGGGCACGAGTTCATGATAATACGAAGAAAAATTCTCATGTTCGTTTGTTTCGTAAAAGTCAGGGCGCCTATGGAAATGAGCGCTTTCATGAAAGTCCCACGGTGTCAGGTACGATCAAAGAATTGAGTGGAGAAATCAACCATTATGGAGAGGTCTCGGTAGAAGTTAAGGTGGACAAGGTTAACCGCTATTCATCGGGAAAAGCACTCGATAAATTCGAAAAAGGTAAACACAGTGGTTTACCTAAACTCCTTTTAGTATTTCCAGTGATGTTTATTAAATCGTACTTTTTGAGGAAAAACTTTCTTAACGGTCGCCGCGGTTTTATTTCTAGTATGGTGAATGCGTTTTATGCTTTTCTAAAAGAAGCGAAGTTGTATGAACAAGAAATAACAAAAGACACTCATTAATAGCTTGATGTCTCTTTACGTTAAAAATGTATCTTTGGGTAGTAAATAGCATGGTAGAAGCACGGACTAGGTCGGCGGTATTGAATGCATTTAAAAGCATGATTACTCCCAAGTTCTTAGCTGTGAGTACAGCCTTATTTTTAGGGCTGTTTTTTTTGGTATCTAGCGACCGTTTACATCGAAATATTTACTATCTATTTGTGTTGCTTCCGTTTCTCGCTGTGTTATTTAGACGACCGATAATTCCTGTTGCCCGCACACGAACGCTCCGGTTTATTTTGCTTTTATTTGCTTTTCTATTTTGCTCGCTCTTTTGGAGTGAGGGTGTTGATCATGAAGTTGTATTTAATGTGTTACGTAAAGAGGTAATAACTGTTTGTTTTGTTTTGGTCGTTGCGTGGTTATGGCAGCAGGGGTATCAGGACTACTTATTGATTGGTTTGTTGGCAGGCGCCTTTCTAGGAGTTTGGCTATCTATTTATAATTTTTACGTCGTTGATGGACACCCGTGGAATGCTCGTTTGGAGGGTATTGGCCGAGGTGAACATGCCATAAAATCACCCGTTATGTACGGCGCTGTTTTGGTTACGTTGTTTGGCTCAATGAGTGATAAAGTGTTTAAAAATAAGAATGTAAAACTATGGGCATACTGCGCAATGGTTTCATATTTGATGTTTATTATTTTGTCTCAAACTCGCGGTGTTTTGATAGCAACGTCCGCAGCTTTCTTGTTTATATTGGTTCTTCGTAAGAAGCATAAGCAAATTGCAGCGCTGGCTGTGTTAGTCGGGCTAGCTATTATGTATGCGTATACTGAGGGTATATTTGAGCGGATGCATACGTTACATGACGCAAGGTGGGATATCTGGGCGCAGTCATTGGCGATTTGGTCAAAGAGCCCTATCTTGGGATATGGCATCTACCCAGAGCAAGTTATTTTGTTAGCAACGGGCCAAAGCTACCCTCACCCTCATAATATCTTTTTATCCCACCTTCTATACGGGGGGGTAGTTGGTCTATTGCTTTTACTTTGCCTAATGGCGTCCCTCTTTTATTCGTCATTGACGCTCTGGCGCGAGCAGTTGAATATTCTTCCGTTAGGGCTGTTTATATACTTTTTATTCGTAGGGCTATTTGATTTTTCAACATTAATACGTAGTGCGGATGTGGAGTGGGTGTTTTTTTGGTGGTTAGTTGCAATTGTCGTTGCTTCTGAGGGAGACGTGACTAGGAAAGTTCCCCGATGAGAATCCTTCATACCATTTTAACACGTGGCATGGCGGGCACTGAACGTTATGTGGCTGATCTGTGCAACCAGCAGGTAAAGACAAATCCTGTCGCTATTCTAGTAAGGTCGGATCACCAACTTGATAACGGTTTGACCTTCCTTTCATGGTTATCGCCTGAAGTCATTGTTCTTTTAGTGCCTAAGCAGTATCCACTGCCGTGGATTTTATGGCATGTTTTTCGGTGGAAGCCAGACATAATTCATTCTCACCATAAAAGGGATGCGAAATATATTGGCCGATACGTAAGTAAAGTAACTAAAATAGGCACGCTACATATCGAATATCAGGATGCTTTTGGTCGCTGTGATGGCTTGGTGTGTATTTCAAGCTGGCAGCGTGAGGGTATTCCAGCTGAATTCTCAGGTGTAACAGAAACTGTTTTTAATTGGGTGCCAGCACTGAGAAAGGCTGATCCGAATAAAGTGAATAAACTGCGAGCAGAGTTGGGCATACCTGAATCTGCTTATGTTGTTGGTGCTGTAGGGAGGTTTGCAAAAGAAAAAGGTTTAGGCTTACTTGTGAATGCTTTCCTGGAAGCAGGATTGCCGGAAAGTTATTTGGTTATTATTGGTGATGGGCCTGAACGAGAAGCGCTTCTACGGCGTTCATGTCCTAATGTAATATTGCCAGGGATAACCGCTGAAGTCGCTCAATATTACGGGTTGTTTGATCTCTTCGTTCTTCCCTCATTGTTTGAGCCTTTTGGGTTAGTCTTACTTGAAGCCATGAGTATGGGGTTGCCTGTTATATCTACTAAAACTGAAGGCCCAAGAGAAATGCTGTCATCTGTTAAAGGTGCAGTGTTAGTCGAAACCGGAGATGTAGTTGAGTTATCTAAAGCGATAAAGCAGGCTTATATTGAACGTTCATTGGTAAGTAAGCCTATTCAATATGATTTGCAACGGTTCGAAAGAGAGCTTCAGATTGGAAAAATTGAAAGTGTGTATAAACGAGCGTTGAATGGCACTTAAACCTATCTATATAGTGTTGCCCCCTGGCGAGATGTACAGCCCATTGAATGCAGGTGCCGTAGCTATAGTCGTTAACTCAATGAGTGAATTGAGTACACTACACCCTCATATAATTGGTTCTGAATGCAAAGAGCCCTTTCCTTGCGGTACGTTTACAGCTGTAAAGCCTTTTCTGTATCGTTTTAGAAGCCGAAGTCGTGCTTATGCTGGCTCCTGTAAGTCTCTGTTACGCCAGCAAGAAGCCGGCGTTGTGGAGGTGCATAATCGAATTCCTCTATTTCTGTACCTCTATTCGAAATTGAAACAGCATGCTTTTTGTCTTTATTTACATAATGATCCGCAGGGCATGAAGGGGGCTAAAACTAGCCAGGAGAGACAGGCCTTACTGGAAAAAGCATCCACTATTTATGTTGTGAGTGAATATATTAAAAGACGCTTTATGGAAGGCGTTACAGTAGGGGGAGAAAAGGTTCATGTACTTTACAATGGTATAAACGCCTTACAACAGGATGTCCCCTTAGCTAAGCAGCAGCAAATAATATTTGTTGGGCGAATGATTCCTGAGAAAGGAGCGCTTGAATTTGCAAAAGCTTTAAAAGAAGTGCTGCCAAACTATTTAGCATGGAAAGCAATTTTCATTGGGGCAAGGCAGTTCGGTAATACCACACCAACTACCGCCTATGAAAAAGAAGTGCTTGAAGAGTTGAAGAGCCTAGGTTCTCAAATTGAGTACATGAATGCTTTGCCTCATAAAGAGGTCATGCAAAATTATAGAGTCTCTGAAATAGCGGTTGTACCCTCAATTTGTAATGAAGCGTTTGGACGTACCGCATTAGAAGCCATGATTTCTCATTGTGCTTTAATAAGCTCTGATAGGGGAGGGCTAAAAGAAGTAGTAGGTGATACTGCGATGATTGTTGATCCCCAAAGTCCCGCTTCAATAGCGTCAGCAATACAGAAAGTCATTCTCCAGCCTGTAATGCGTAACAAGCTAAGAGTGTGCGCGTATGAAAGAGCTGTGAAATATTTTGATCAGTCCGAAATCGTATCTAAGCATGATAAGATTCGACAGGTTATTATGGCAACATCGCTTAAGCAGTAACCTCGAGCTCTGCTAAGATTTTGTTGGCGATCATCTCTTGTGCCGCCTCGGAAAGGTGGACCTCATCATGGAACATATCTTCGCGGCGCTCAGCGGATATGGTTTTTCGAGTGTCTATATAACACCCATTATATTTTCCAGTTTGTGCTTTTAATATGTTGTCATAATCTAGCAGATTGGTATTTCTTGGCTCATCCTCTACAGGTACAGAGCCCCATAAAATAAAGAAAATATTTGGATTGTATTGATGCAGTGACGTCATAATAGCATCGATATTTTCTTTATATTCATTTGTTGATACAACTGAACCTGTCTTAAAAAGCCCATTGAAATAGGTCTTTCTGAGCCTTTTCTTAAGCGACTTTAGTGCTTTTCGAAGAATACGTTTAACCCGGTTGTCGGGATAGTATTGGATGTACACTTTGGGAATTGTTGTTGTCCATGCATCAACTAAACCGTAGTTTATAAGTGCGATATCAAAAGATTTGTTTAGATCTTTCGTTATGGCTAGGCCTTCTCTTGTTGTCCTCATGGCTTCGCCATGGTTATCTAAATAGCATGTTTGGCTGCTTTTTGAGAGTTGATTTAGCCGTTGGTGTAGAATGGAAGCAACTGAGCTGTGGTTGATACCACTGGTATTACAATCACCTAAAGCAATGAGCCGAATGTTTTGTGTGGTTCTGTCTACATGTGACGAACCATCAGTTTTTGTAAACATGGTTTTTTCCATTCGGGTGTGTTTTGAACCGTCTATGTACCCACATATATTGAGCCGGATTCTTTAGTATCCCTTTTTCTAGTTCCTGATTAACACGGATAGCATCTTGAACATCATCTCCGCTTGGAAAGTGATTAATGATGGGGAAGAGCTCTAACTCGTACCCTGAGTTATCAGGCTTTCGGTGGTGTGTGAACATTAAGATAGGCGAGCTATTTAGTTTTACCATACGTGATGTGGCAGTAATTGTGGCTGCAGGAACACCAAAGAAGGGAGCATAGACGGAGTGTCGGGGGCCAAAATCTTGGTCGGGGGCATACCATACTACGCGGTTTTTACGCAGCGCTTTTAAAACACTACGAAGGCTTTCGCGTTCAATGGTTTGGCCTAGGTGCTTTTCGCGACTGGACTTGATTATAGTATCCATCAATAAATTGTTGTGTTCGCGATACATCGCATCAACATCAAAATAGCGTGACAATAAACGCCCTCCCATATCCAATGTCGAGAAATGGGCGCCTAATAAAATCACCCCTTTGCCTAGGGAAAGGGCTTCTTCAAGATGTTCCTTTCCTTTGAGAGTAACGGGTAGGTTTAAGCGCTTGTCATTCATCCACCAACTCATACTCGTTTCAAAAATCCCTATAGCGTTATTGCGAAATACGTCCCTAACTAATTGTTTTTTCTCTGCTGAAGAAAGGTCAGGGAAGCAAAGGGCAATATTTACCTCTGTGATGTGTCGACGAGTTTTAAAGAGTAGACACATCAGATCTCCCACCTTATTTCCGAGTTTCATTTGCCAATGAAAAGGAAGGAGGCAGATTAAATAAAGCAGGCCTAGTCCGGCCCAAGTGAACCAATATTTTGGGGCTAAGAAATATTTGTTAATGGCTGTCATGTGGTGTTCTGAATTAAAAGCGAAACACGATTGTAAGAGGCTTTTGCTATGGCAGCAAATACTTATAAAAGCAGGCTATAATGAGCGCGTTTTACATTGTTCGCGAATTGAGTTGAGAGCCGGATGAGTTCAAAAAGTAATGATGCTGATATAAGTACTCAGAATAAACCATCGCAAGGGTGGGCGGCCTATAAACGGTTATTGAATTACGCTAAGCCATACTGGCCAGTGTTTTGTGTCGCTTTTATTGGATATGCACTGTACGGCGCTTCACAGGCAATGTCCGCTAAATGGCTTCAAAGTGTTGTGGATTCTGTCGAGGGGGGGCGTTTAGATGACCGTATTTGGTTGGCTGTTGCGGTTCTAGGTATTTTTGCATTACGTGGTATTGGTACGTTCTTAGGTAATTATTGTATAAGTTATGTTGCCCGTTTTGTGGTACATGGCTTGCGCACAGATTTATTTGATCGAATGTTATTGTTACCTGCACAGTACTACCATCATCACTCGTCAGGGGAAATGTTGGCCCAGTTAACCTTTAATGTTGAGCAAGTAACAGGGGCTGTGACAGATGCTGTAAAGGTATTGATCCGTGAAGGTTTGACGGTTATTGGCTTGTTTGGTTATCTCTTTTATCTTAATTGGAAGCTTACATTGATTTTTATTGCAGCAGCTCCTTTCATTGGAATTGTTGTGAGCATTGCCTCAAAACGAATGAGGAAGCTAGGGCATAAGATTCAAAAATCGGTTGGCGATATTACGAGTTCCGCATCTGAGTCCATTCAGGGGTACCAAGTAGTTAGGGTTTATGGTGGCACAAGCTTTGAGCGAGGGAGGTTTCATGGGGCAAGTGATCTGAATCGTCGCCAGTTTATGAAATTGGTTGTAGCAGAGTCGATAAATACGCCGGTTGTACAGTTTTTGGTGGCTATGGCGTTAGCTGTTTTAATGTATCTCGCTATGTCTCCATCGGTAATGGGCAGTATGAGTACAGGTGAGTTTGTAGCGTTTATAACGGCTGCCGGAATGATTACTAAACCGCTACGATTATTGACAGAAATAAATGTCATGGTTCAAAAAGGTATTTCGGCGGCAGAGGCCGTGTTTGCTACTATGGATCAAGAAGCAGAGAAGGACTTAGGCCTGCAACGTGTTGATAGAGCTGCAGGGCATTTGTCGTTTGATAGTGTTTCTTTCACTTACCCTGATACGAGTGATCGTGTTTTATCAGATTTTTCCTTAGATGTTCCTCAAGGAACAACAATAGCCTTAGTAGGTAAGTCTGGAAGTGGTAAGTCGACAGTAGCAGGACTGCTTCCTCGTTTTAATGATAGCTGGGCTGGGCAGATATTATTGGATGGTCTGCCAATAGAAGATTACCAGTTGGCTTCATTGCGGGAGCAAATCGCGATTGTGAGCCAAAGCGTGGTTTTATTTAACGGTAGCATTGCAGAAAACATTGCTTATGGTTCGATGTCCTCGGCTAGCCTTGAACAAATTCAAGCGGCTGCTGAAGCTGCGCATGTTATGGAGTTTGCGGAACGCTTACCCGAAGGTCTTCATACACAGGTTGGCGAAAGCGGTGTGTTACTGTCTGGTGGTCAGCGTCAACGTATTGCTATCGCTCGTGCAATTCTCAAAGATGCGCCAATTTTAATTATGGATGAAGCAACCTCGGCATTGGATACTGAATCAGAGAGACACATACAGGATGCGCTGGAAGGGGTAATGAAGGATAGAACCACGTTAGTTATCGCACATCGATTATCGACTATCGAAAAAGCAGATATGATTGTGGTAATGGACCAAGGGCGAATAATAGAGAAAGGAATCCACAGTGATCTATTAAAAATAGAGGGAGCTTATGCGCAACTGTATAAGATGCAGTTTAGTGAGTTGGTGGATGACTAGCGCCCCTCGTTACGTTTATAGCGCAATATTTTATCTGCTTACACCTGTCCTACTGATACGTTTATGGTGGCGTGGGCGAAAATCTCCAGGTTACCGACAACGCTGGTGGCAGCGTTTTGGTTTTGTTCCTAAGATGGAGAATAGTCCTCTGTGGGTTCATGCTGTTTCTGTAGGTGAAACAATAGCCATTGCTCCATTTGTCGAGCGGCTGCTTAAAGATTACCCCGAACTACCGATCGTCATAACCACCATGACGCCAACAGGTGCTGCACGTGTAGAGGGTATTTTTGGTAATCGAGTATGCCACTACTATTGTCCTTATGATCTTCCAGATGCTCTTGCTCGTTTCCTTAAACGCGTACGTCCTCGCGGTTGTTTGATTGTGGAAACAGAGCTATGGCCTAATATGATTATCGGCTGCAAAAAGGCGAGTGTTCCCGTTATTGTTGCGAACGCACGTTTGTCTGAGCGCTCAGCAAAAGGGTATGCAAAGGTTCGTGGTTTGACTGAACCAATGTTGTCAGCATTGACATTATTGGTGACGCAGTATCAAAGTGATGCAGATCGTTTTTTACAGTTAGGGATGCCCGCTGAGCGAATAGACGTTTCAGGTAGTATAAAGTTCGATATTCAAGTGGACAGTGACATAAGAGAAAAGGGGGCTCAGCTGCGCCAGAAATTAGGCAATCGCTTTACGGTTATTTTGGCTAGTAGCCATGAGGATGAAGAACAGCAGTTGTTGACATGCCTTCAGCCATTTATTGAGCGACACCCCGATCTGTTAGTAATGTTGGTGCCACGGCATCCTGAGCGTTTTGAGTCGGTTTATCAGAGTGCACTGCAGTATTCCGATCAAGTAATACGACGCTCAGAAGTTCCCTCTTTAGTGTCTGATGAAGCCGCTCGGATCTACCTAGGTGACACCATGGGAGATCTTATGCTTTTGTATGCAGCTTCAGATGTAGCAGTGATGGGGGGGAGCTTTGTTAATGTAGGTGGGCATAACCCGTTGGAGCCTGCGGTACTGGGAATGCCTGTTGTTATGGGGCCTTACTATTTTAATTTTGATGCGATCAGTGACGGGATGACACAAGCCGGTGGAATGCAATTAGTATCTGAAATGTCGGGTGTTATTGATTTACTTCACAAGTACTATGTGTCATCTAGTTTAGTAGACGAGCAAGGTAGTGATGCTTTAGCTTATGCTGATTCTCAACGGGGTGCACTTGATCACCTCTATAAAGAGGTGACCGCGAGGCTTTTATAGTTTGTACTTAACATTCAAACGTTAAGCTTTCGCCAGTTTGAGTAACATAAGCGTGATTCAACATATCGACTAGAGGGGTTTTCCCGTTATCACGTAACCATTGTTGGCTACTAGCATCATAGTCGAAATGAAATCCGCCATCCTTGGTTGCCAACCACAGTTGAAGAACAGGCGTTTGGCGAGTAAAAATGATCTGAGTGCCGTTTTCGCATTTGATGGTGAGTACACCACCACTTATTAGATAATCAATATCAGAGTCCGCATCATCAAGACGTTCTTCAATCTGTTGTAAGGTATTATCAACGAGATCGTTAAATTCAGATTCGGTCATCAGTAGGCTCTTTGTGAAGATAATTAAGTGAATGCGCAGTATATCAGTTTTTCAACGGTACTCATTAGCCGCTTTTCAAGGGTATAATCGATCAATTATTGTCTATCAAATGAGAGTTGTATTGTGAAATTTAGCTGGGTTTGGATGTTGGCAGGAATGATTCTCCTATCAGGTTGCGGACAAAAAGGGCCGCTATACTTACCTGAACCAGTAAAGCAGACTGAAAATCAGTAACGCATACAATCAAATAAGTATTACGAGTGAGAAGAGTAAATGGATAGTTTTGAGTACCGTAATGGCCACTTGCATTGCGAAGAACTTGCGCTTGGCGACATTGCAAAGCGTTTTGGCACGCCAGTATATGTTTATTCTCGTGATGCTATTGAACGTGCTTATCTAAATTATGCGCAAGCGCTTGAAGGGCGTGATGCTCTAGTTTGTTATGCTGTTAAAGCTAACAGTAATCTAGCTGTACTTAACGTCTTGGCTAGATTAGGCGCAGGCTTTGATATTGTTTCTTTAGGGGAGCTTGAGCGTGTACTCAAAGCAGGTGGACTACCTGAAAATATAGTGTTCTCTGGTGTGGGTAAACAAGCTCATGAAATTAAGCGTGCTTTGGCGGTAGGTATTCGTTGCTTTAATATTGAATCAGAAGCTGAGCTTGAGCGTGTTAACCAGGTTGCTGGCGAGTGTCAAAAAATCGCTGATATCTCATTTCGAGTTAATCCTGATGTCGATGCGGGAACACACCCTTATATATCTACCGGTCTTAAAGATAATAAGTTTGGTATTGCTATTACCGAGGCTGAGCGTATTTATCGTCATGCGGATAGTTTGCCGCATGTTAACGTCGTTGGCATGGACTGCCATATTGGTAGCCAATTGACTGAAATTGCTCCTTTTATGGATGCATTGGATCGTTTACTGGCATTAGTTGATAAACTAGCTGAACAGAATATTCAAATCCATCACTTGGATCTTGGTGGTGGTTTGGGTGTGTGTTACACCGATGAGACACCACCAACACCGCAAGCATATATTGCTGCTGTACTTGAAAAACTTGGGGCGCGCGCTCTTGGGCTGATTTTTGAACCAGGTCGCTCAATTGCTGCTAATGCGGGTGTGATGTTGACGCAAGTCGAATTCCTAAAATGCACGGATTATAAAAATTTCGCTATTATTGACGGCGCGATGAATGATCTTATTCGTCCTTCATTATACAGTGCTTATCAGGACATCATTCCTGTTACTCTTCGTGAAGAGGGTGAGAGCAAAACCTACGATTTAGTAGGCCCTGTATGTGAGACGGGTGATTTCTTAGGGAAAGACCGGGATCTTAATCTACAAGCGGGTGACCTGTTAGCAGTCTGTTCTGCTGGAGCATACGGTTTTGTCATGAGTTCTAACTACAACACTCGCCCGCGAGCTGCGGAAGTGATGGTAGATGATAATGAAGTATTTGAAGTACGCGCACGTGAAACCCTGATTGATTTGATGCGCGGTGAAGTTATGTTGCCTACAGGGCATTAAACGGAAAAAATAATATGTTGGTTCGCTTTACCAAAATGCATGGTTTAGGTAATGACTTTGTAGTCATTGACTTGGTTACTCAGAGAATTCGGCTGTCAGAAGAGAAAGTCAGGAAGCTCGCAAATCGTCATCTGGGTGTTGGCTTTGATCAGCTGCTATTGGTCGAGCCTCCGACAAATCCAAAAATGGATTTTCGATATCGAATTTATAATGCGGATGGCTCTGAAGTTGAGCATTGTGGTAATGGAGCGCGTTGCTTTGCACGCTTCGTGCGTGATAAGCGGCTTACGAATAAAGACGTTATCGCAGTAGAAACCTCTAATGGTAAAGCAATACTGACGATTCGAGAGGACAATCAGGTAGAAGTTGATATGGGTGCGCCTGAGCTGCAACCCGAAGCCGTCCCTTTTATTGCAGAGGAAAAATCAGCTGTGTACTTGGTAGAGGTCGCGGGACAGCATGTAGATATCTCTGCTGTTTCAATGGGAAACCCTCATGGTGTGCTGGTGGTTGATGATACTGATAACGCGCCTGTTGAAACACTAGGACCTTTGCTTGAAGCGCACCCTCGCTTTCCAGCAAAAGCTAATATAGGTTTTATGCAGGTGATTTCTGCTACTGAAATTAGATTGCGTGTGTATGAGCGCGGTGCTGGGGAAACCATGGCTTGTGGAACAGGGGCTTGTGCTGCTGTTGTTGCTGGCCGGCTGAGGGGAATATTGGACGAAAGTGTCCACGTACATCTTCCTGGAGGGGATCTACATATTAATTGGAAAGGCGGTGACAAAGACCCTGTGCTGATGACAGGGCCTGCGGTGACAGTGTTTGAAGGTCAGGTATTTTTATGAGTAATAATGAAAGTCAGACAGTTCAGTCTACTGAGCTTAGTGAAACAGATATCGCTGATTATTTGGCAAAAAATTCTGATTTCTTTATGCGACATAAACCTCTACTGGAAGTGATGTCTGTACCCCATGAAACAGGCCGTGCCGTTTCATTAATTGAGCGTCAGACATCCCTGCTTCGAGATCGCAATCAAAAACTGACTATCCATTTGTCTGACTTGATTGATATCGCACGCCATAATGATTCGCAGTTTGATAAAACTAAACGTATGGTATTAGCGCTGCTCGATTCTGCTACGTTGGATGATGTGGCCGTCGCATTAGAAGAGAGTTTATGCCGCGATTTTTACGGTGATGAAACCTCGCTAGTGTTGTTTAGTGATAACCCGCTGAATGTTAATAATCTGAAAATTTTACCTCGTGATACTGCAGGGGTGATTGAACCGTTGATGAAAACAAATATGCCTACTTGTGGGCAATTATCATTGATAGAGAATCGGTTTTTATTTGAAGATGATGCGGTAAAAGTTCAATCTGCTGCGGTTATTCCTTTGGTCAAAGGGGAGACAGTTGGGTTGTTGGCAGTGGGTAGCTATGACCCTTATTACTTCCAAAGCAGCCAAGGGACTTTATTTCTATCCTATGTAGGTGAAGTGTTAAGCCGAGTTGTTAGCAGAATTATGCATGAGGAGCAGGTGTAAACTGATGGTTAACCGCAGTTTTGCTGAGCAGCTCAATACTGCGGTTGAACTTTTTCTAGTGCACCTGCGTTCAGAGCGACACTTATCCCCGCATACCTGTAGTAGTTATCAGAGAGATCTATCTAAGCTTTTAGGCTTTGTTGCGGATTGCAGGATTCGGCAATGGGGAGATGTGTCCGAGCGAGAGATCCGCGCTTTTGTAGCTGAAATTCATCGTGAGGGTCTAAGTGGTAAAAGCATTCAGCGGTGCCTGTCTGCTATTCGTAGCTTTTACCAATACCTTGCAATCCAGGGGCTTGCTTCGTTGAATCCCGCTCAAGGTGTGCGAGCGCCTAAAGTTGGAAGATCTCTTCCTGAAACACTGGATGTTGATCAGTTGGGGCAGTTATTATCATTCCCGGTGACGGATGCTATCTCGTGCCGAGATAAAGCAATGATGGAGTTGGTGTATTCCTCAGGCTTGCGTGTCTCAGAGCTGACCAGTCTGAATATTCATGATATTGATTCCCGTGATGCCAGTTTAGTGGTTACCGGTAAGGGCCGTAAAACACGTATGTTACCTGTAGGGAGAGTTGCATTAAGTGCTTTTCATGCTTGGATGAAGTGCCGAACAGCGTGGGCTGATTACACTGAAAATGCATTATTTATCTCTAAAAGTGGAAAGCGCTTAACAGTACGCAGTGCTCAACAGCGATTTGATCATTGGGCTAAAATAATGAATACCCAAGGTAAAGTTTATCCGCATCGTCTACGTCATAGCTTTGCCAGTCACTTACTTGAATCCAGTAGTGATTTGCGCGCGGTTCAGGAGTTGCTGGGTCATGAAGATATCTCGACAACACAAATATATACACATTTGGACTTTCAGCACCTGATGGATGTATATGAAAAAGCCCATCCAAGAGCACATAAAAAAGATGATTAAGTGTATTACTTTCGATCTGGACGATACTTTATGGGCAGTTAGCCCCGTTGTTAGAGCGGCAAATCATACCTTGTATGAGTGGCTTTATGAGAATGCTCCGCTTTTTAACCAGACTTATCAGTTGCGTGATTTAAATACATTAAGAGAGCATGTGCTAACTCAGCAGCCCGAGATTAGTTACAGCGTTTCGCGTATCCGTAGGGCTGTGCTTAAGCATGGTTTATTGCAGGCGGGTTATTCAAAAACAGAGACTGAAACATTGGCAGAGGAGGCTTTTGATGTGTTTTATCAAGCACGCCAAAAGGTTGAGTTTTTTGAGAACGCCATAGGAATGCTTGAAGAGCTTAAAGCGAGTGGCTATATGCTTGGTGCTATCAGTAATGGTAACGCAGATGTTAAGAAAGTGGGCTTATCGCATTTGATGGATTTTCAGTTTAGTGCTGATGGTGTTGGGGTTGAAAAGCCAGACCCTTTTATTTTTCAACAGATGCTAGCACATACTCAACTTAAGCCTGAGCAGGTGATTCATGTGGGTGATCATCCGGTTCATGATGTTGAGGGTGCGAAAGCTGCTGGGTTGTGGAGTATTTGGGTGAACCTCAATGAACAGGCGTGGGAAGAAAATCACTTTCCTGATGGTGAAGTTCATAGTCTTGAGGACTTACCCGCAAAGATTGAGACGATTCATGCTGCTCGGCGTGTCCGCTTATAATTATGTGTCACTCTTATAAGATCGCTTTCATAAAGGGTGGTTTTATAAGAGTCGGCATGTTTTGCTTATTCTGAAATAAACATTTCAAGTAAGTCGTTTAAGAATAATTGACCCTGAGGAGTGGCTTGTAGTCGATGCTGGTCAAGTAAGCCCAATTCACGTGAGTTTGTTAGTGCCTCCTTTATGTTATTTGTTTCTAGAAAGCTACGCTCTTCAAAAATGCTCTCATCAACACCCTCAATTAAGCGTAGAGCATTCATCATAAACTCAAATGGTCGGTCAGTATGGCTTATGGCTTGCTCACCACCGAGTGGGTTAATGCTGTGTAAATAAGCTTTAGGAGAGCGTTGTTTCCAGCGGCGTAAGATCAGGTCTTGCTCAGGAAAAGATAGCTTCCCATGTGCGCCTGCCCCAATGCCTATGTAATCTCCAAACTGCCAGTAGTTCAGATTATGCTGAGCTCTTGCGGGACGCCCTTTTGCATAAGCTGATACTTCATACTGCTGGAAGCCATTCTTTGCTAGCAATTGCTGGCCGGCTTGCTGAATGTCCCAAAGGGTTTCGTCTTGTGGAATGATTGGCGGTTTTGTATAAAATTCAGTATTAGGTTCTATCGTCAGTTGGTACCAAGATAGGTGATCGGGATCTAGATTAAGTGCTATTTCTAAATCATCGAGTGCTTGTAATTCTGTTTGATCTGGAAGACCGTGCATTAGATCGATGTTTAGATGAGGAAAGCCTAGCTCTCTAGCAGCAATAATTGCCTTTTTCGCTTCACTGCCTGAGTGAATCCGGCCTAATGCTTGTAAGTGCTGCGAGCTAAAGCTCTGAACACCGACTGACAGGCGGTTTACACCGGCTTTTAGGTAACCTGCAAAACGTTCTTGCTCGAAGGTTCCTGGGTTAGCCTCCATCGTTATTTCGATATTACGGGCAAAGGGGATTATCTGGTTAGCGCCTTCGAGAATACGGGCAATAGCACCTGATGTGAATAAACTAGGAGTGCCGCCACCGATGAAAATGGTAGCTATCTCACGGCCTTGCGCTGCGACTTGCTCTAGTTTTAGATCTGCCAATAAAGCTGATACATAGGCTGTTTCAGGTATTTCACCTTTTACTGCATGTGAATTGAAATCGCAATAGGGGCATTTTCGTACGCACCAAGGAATATGAATATATAGTGAGAGTGGTGGTAACGTACGCATCAATTTTTGCCTGTCGGTGTGTCTAGAAAGTATTACTACTATGCATTGTTGTTTAAATAGCCGCTGACCTGCTGTAGAAATGATCGTACAGCTTGTCCGCGGTGGCTGATGCTATGTTTCATTTCAGGGGTGAGTTCTGCTGCCGTTTTATCCAGACCATTAACAAGAAACAGCGGATCATAACCAAAACCCGAATCTCCACGAGGAGCGTGTGCAATATGTCCTTCGAGGGTGCCTTGGCAAATAAGAGGCATAGGGTCTTGAGCATGACGCATGTAGACAAGCACGCAACGGTAGCGAGCGCTTCTTTTCTCGTCTGGAACACCTTGCATCGACTCAAGCAGTTTTTGGCTGTTGTCTGCGTCGCCCTTTCCAGGCCCTGCAAAGCGTGCTGAATAGATGCCCGGAGCACCTTGCAAAGCATCGACTTCTAGCCCTGAGTCGTCGGCGAGCGCCGGTAAACCAGTTGTATCGCAGGCGTGGCGTGCTTTAATAATAGCGTTTTCGACAAAAGTTAAACCTGTTTCTTCGGCATCTTCTACATTGAAATGTGACTGCGGAAGAACGTTAACACTGAACTGCTGAAGTGTTTCGTTAAACTCTTTTAATTTACCTTTATTACCACTGGCTAGCACGATAGTTTGGGTCATGGGTTATTCCGTATAAAACTTTTGATCAAAACGAATTTTGGTAGCCGCCTGATTAGGGTCCGGTTGTACGTCGATACTGATATGCATGATTTCTTCATTGCCAAAATTAAAGCTGCCAATGTAATACAGGGCTTTATCTTCTTTGATGGGTGTAAAAGAGATATGCTGTGTTTGTTGCATTAAGTTAGCGACTTTACCTGAGAGAATAGCTTTAACCGGCTTTTTAGCACCCTCTTTGAGTTTTTCAAAAACAGCAATGTTCAGCATGGCAGTATAACGACTACGTTGTAGGTTGTGCTGCTGTGCTACCTCAGGTGCAACAATACTGCTGTTAAAAGCGTTGTAGTGAATAATGTAACGGTCAGTTTCAACTGATTGCTCTGCGAGTGCTAAGGGTGATGCCAGTAGTAATAAAAGTAACGTGCGAATAAATTTCATGAAAGATTCCTTATTAACGTGTGATGCGGTAGATGGCAATTTCGCCCAACATATTAGGCCATAAATTAGTCCACCATCTGTGTTGATGCTCATTATCGACAACGGTTCTATTCAGGATATGAATATTTTTTTGTACACAAAGCTGTTCGAAGTCTTTGAATGTACAAAAGTGAATATTAGGGGTGTCATACCAGCTGTAGGATAAAAATTTTGACACAGGCATTTTTCCCCGAAACCCAAGATAGCCACGTGCGCGCCAATGCCCAAAATTTGGAAAGGTGACGATGCACTCTTTACCGATGCGGAGCATTTCATCCACAATTAAGTCGGGGCGATGCATTACTTGCAACGCCTGGGTCATGATGACTGAATCAAAACTGTTATCTTTGATAGAAGCTAGGCCTTCATCAATGTCTTTCTCAATAACATTTACATTGTTCTTTATACAGGCAGCAATGTTTTGATGATTATTTTCTAGCCCATAGCCGCATACTTGCTTATTGTCGATCAAGTGGCGCAATAAAGTACCATCCCCACAACCTAAATCGAGAACTCGTGTTTCGGGCTTGATCCACTCGTGAATAATTTCTTGATCAGCGCGCATGGTAGCCCTCCTGTCCAGCCGTGTTTGTCTCGGTAGGTATGTCAGCAGCAATTCGACTCATATATGCATTAAATATTTCCATATAGCGTGGTATCGGAATTAAGAATGCGTCATGCCCTTGTGGAGAGTCTACTTCGGTATAGCTGACCTCTTTTTTTGCTTCAACGAGTGCGTCCAGAATTTCCCTTGACCGCTCTGGAGAAAAGCGCCAGTCCGTTGTAAATGCAATGAGCATAAACTTGGCTGAAACGTGTTCTAGTGCTTTAGCAAGATCATGATTAAAGTCGGCTGCAGGGTCGAAATAGTCGAGCGCTTTTGTCATTAATAGATAAGTATTTGCATCAAATGCGGTAGAAAAACGCTCGCCCTGATACTGTAGATAAGACTCAACTTCAAATTGAGGATTAAAGTCGAACATCAACTTCCCTGCGCTCATTTCTCGACCAAACTTCTCACGCATACCATCATCAGAGAGGTACGTTATGTGGCCGACCATACGTGCTAACATCAAGCCTGTTTTGGGGACGGCGTTATGGTCATAGTAGCGGCCGCTATAAAAGTGCGGATCTTTAGAAATCGCTTGGCGCGCTACTTCATTAAACGCTATATTTTGAGCAGATAGTTTTGGGGCTGCTGCGATAACCATGCAATGTCGTAAGCGTTCAGGGTAGGTTATCGCCCATTGCATTGCTTGCATCCCTCCTAAGCTACCGCCTATGACGGCTGACCATTGGTTAATGCCTAAATGATCAGCAAGGCGGGCTTGGCTCGTTACCCAGTCTTTAACTGTCATGAGAGGGAAGTCAGGGCCATAAGGCTTGCCTGTTTGCGGGTCGGTTTGGTTTGGCCCGCTGGAGCCGTGACAGCCTCCAAGGTTATTGAGGCTTACGATAAAGAACTTATTCGTATCAACGGCCTTGCCTGGGCCTATGGCAGAATCCCACCAACCGGGTTTGTTATCCCCTTCGTAATAGCCTGCTGCATGATGGTGGCCAGATAATGCGTGGCATATCAAGATAGCATTTGATCGGTCGGTATTGAGTTTGCCATAAGTCTCAACCATCAGAGTGTATTGATCAAGAGTTCTGCCACATGCAAGAGGTAGCGCTTCAGTAAATTTTATTGCTTGGGGTTCAACTAGGCCAACAGAGTCGTCTGGGAATTTGTTTAACATATTTATGTACCTCGACTAAGAAAAAGAAAAAGCGTTAGTCGAGCATCACATTTCATACAAGAGCAGTGGGGCTCGTTGCGGAAAGAGTATTTTCTGTTGAGTAAATTCATGTGGGTTCAATGTCGAGGAGCTCCGGTAATTTACACGGACAGGTAATCCGGATCACTTTTCACGGCCTAATTCGCCACTGGTTATCGTATTTGATGACTTGCTGGCCTCAAATGCTTTAACCAGTGACGTTAATAAATGTGTATTAGTTTTCTTTTCAGTCTTTACATCACCAAGCGAGATAATTGAGATTGGATAATTTGTATCGCTAAAAAAATCAGAATAGGAGATAAATCTAAACCACCTAATGGAGGAATAACTTTTTGTGCTAACTTAAATAATGGTTCGGTTATCTGGCCAATAAGCTGCGGAGCTGGATGGAAGCTGCCAGGTGCGACCCAGCTAATAATGATAGAGCCAATCACAGCATAAAAATAAATATCAAGCACGCTATTTACTAAACCAACAATAGCAACAATAAGGAGCTGGACTAAGTCCACTTGAATGTTCGCTTTTGACATCATGATTAAGACGGCAAACATCCCAAGCTTTATGAGTAACGCAACGACTATGGGTGAAAGGTCCATACGACCCGCTTTTGGGAGAATCTTTTGCAACGGTAAAAGTATGGGTTGTGTTAAGCGTACAATTGATTGAGATATAGGGTTGTAATAGTCTGCTCGCGCTAGTTGCAATAAAAAGCGCATAAGAAGAATAAAGATAAATAGCTCACCAAGTGTTCTGATGATGAGTGTAATCGGATCTTGTTCCATGGTTGGATCAGTTCCTAATCAAGTAGTAGTTTTTGAAAGTATAGTATTTTTCATAAGATGAATGAACCACTAAACCATGCTATTAATTAGACTTATAAAAAGTAGTACTAAACATGCAAAGCGCCACTCATTGGCATGGTTTATATCTGTGCTTCAATCGTCTCCTAGTTCTTTAGCCATCTGAGTAGACCTTGCAGCGCATGCTTGCATTGCTTGATCAACCAATGTGTCCATATGATTGGCTTGAAAAGAGAGGATCGCTTGCTCCGTTGTGCCATTAGGTGACGTTACTCGGCGCCGCAACTCAGCGGGTTCTACATCGCTGAGGAGTGCCATCTCTGCTGCCCCGCGAGCTGTTTGTAATGTGAGCTGAGTAGCCATGGCTTTGCTTAATCCTTGTTTTTCTCCAGCCAATATCATTGCTTCCATAAAGAGAAAGTAATAAGCCGGCCCTGAACCGGAAACAGCGGTAACGGCATGTAACAACTCTTCTTGCTCAACCCATAAGGTTAGTCCTGTTGTTGATAATACGTCTTCCGTCTGGCTTCGTTGTGCTTGGCTAACTCTGTTGTTTGCATATAGACCATGTGCGCCCATTTTAACGAGCGCGGGAGTATTAGGCATACAACGAACGATTGCCTGGTTACCGCCAAGCCATTGATTAATGCTGTTTGAAGTAATACCGGCAGCAACAGATATAAAAAGGGGATTGCTTTTAAGAGGTGAAAGAGTAAGGGACTGTAATACTGTTTTTAGCATTTGTGGTTTAACAGCGAGCACAACAATGTCTGCAGACTGTATAACTTCGTCATTATCAGCGGTAACAAACACTCCTTGTGAAGCCAAATCGGCTAGGCGACTGACGGTAGGTGAGCTTGCACGAATGTTCTCAGCAGGGAAACCGTTATTAATTAAGCCACCAATGATAGCGCGTGCCATATTTCCAGCGCCGATAAAAGCAAGTGTAGGATGTTGACTCAAAATGAATACCTGCAGAGTTTAATTAGAGTTCTTTGTCTTAGTGTAATGGCGTGGGCCAAATAAAGCCGTACCAATGCGCACCATAGTAGCACCTTCGCGTATAGCAATCTGCATGTCGCCAGACATCCCCATAGAGAGAGTGTCAAATTTTGGATATTGTTTTTGTAGCTTGATATACATGGCCTGCATTGCTGCTAATGCTGCCTGTTGGGCGAGGGTGTCATCTGTCGCAGCGGGTATTGCCATAAGGCCGCGCACGTTTAAGTTAGGGAGTGTGTCTATTTGGTTCAGCAAGGCTTCAGCCTCAGTGGGTAAACATCCTGATTTACTTTCTTCGCCGCTGATATTTATTTGTAAACATATATTTAGAGAAGGTAGTGATTGAGGTCGCTGTTCTGATAATCTTTGAGCTACTTTTAGACGATCTACGCTATGCACCCAGTCAAAATTTTCTGCGATTGACCGGGTTTTGTTTGATTGAATAGGACCAATGAAGTGCCAGGTGATCGCTAGATCATCTAGTGCAAACATTTTATCTAAAGACTCTTGGAGATAATTTTCACCAAAGTGTTTTTGGCCGTGTAGATATAACTCGCGTAGTTCATCTGCTGTCCGTGTTTTGCTAACGGCTAACAAAGTTATGTCGACAGGTCGTCGATGTGCATCTAGTGCCGCTTGGTTAATGAGCGTGCCAACACTTTTTAAGTTCTCTGCTATGCTAGTCATATGGTTATTGATAGTTCTTCAAAATTAGAAATATGGGTCTATTTTGAAGTAACTGGTGAATTTAAGTAAGCCCTGAGTGGACACATTATGGATATTACAGAACTTCTCTCTTTTTCAGTTCAGCAGGGAGCTTCCGATCTACATATAACGGCAGGTATGCCTCCGGTTATTCGTGTGGACGGTGATGTACGACGAATTAAGTTACCCGCGTTAGAGCAAAAGCAGGTTCAGACGCTGATTTATGACATCATGAACGATAAAATCCGTAAAGACTTTGAGGATAGGTTTGAGGCGGATTTTTCATTTGAAGTGCCTGGTCTCGCACGTTTTCGTGTCAATGCATTTAACCAAAATCGAGGTGCTGCGGCAGTTTTTCGTACCATTCCTAGTAAAGTACTCACCATGGATGACTTGGGGATGGGGAAAGTATTCCAAGATTTATCTCTGATGGCACGAGGGCTAGTTCTGGTAACAGGTCCTACAGGCTCTGGTAAAAGTACAACGTTGGCCGCGATGGTTGATTATGTGAATGAGGTACGCTCTGATCATATCTTGACTATAGAAGACCCTATTGAGTTTGTTCATGAAAGTAAAAAGTGCTTAGTTAACCAGCGTGAAGTTCATAGAGACACGCAAAGCTTTGCGAATGCGTTAAGATCGGCATTACGTGAAGACCCCGATATTATTCTCGTTGGTGAAATGCGAGATTTAGAAACTATCCGTTTAGCATTAACGGCTGCGGAAACGGGGCATCTAGTATTTGGTACGTTGCATACAACCTCGGCAGCAAAAACAATTGACCGTATTATTGATGTCTTTCCAGCAGCGGAAAAAGATATGGTGCGTTCTATGTTGTCTGAATCATTGCAGGGTGTTATATCTCAAACATTATTGAAAAAAGTAAATGGTGGCCGTGTTGCGGCACATGAGATTATGATGGGTACGCCGGCTGTCCGAAATCTGATTCGCGAAGATAAAGTAGCTCAGATGTACTCTGCGATTCAAACAGGGGCCTCTCATGGTATGAAAACATTAGACCAATCCCTGAAAGAACTTGTTCAGAAAGGTCTAATATCTCGAGAAACGGCCCGTGATAAAGCTAAAAACCCACAGGGCTTCTAAGATCGCGTATTTGTTTTAGTAGTGCGACTATAGTTTCGTTAATAAGGAGAGTTACAGCGTGGAGTTTACTCAGCTTCTTAAAGTGATGATTGAACGTGGAGCGTCAGATCTATTTGTATCGGCAGGTGCTCGTCCTAGTATTAAAGTTGATGGGACGTTGAAACCCCTAACGAAAGACCCGCTGAAACCATCTCAGGCGCGTTCGTTAGTATACTCGACGATGACAGATAAGCAGATATCAGAGTATGAAGGTTCGCATGAGTGTAACTTTGCTATTAGTGCTCCGGGTTTGGGGCGTTTTCGTGTAAGTGCTTACTTTCAGCGCAACACCCCAGGCATGGTGCTTCGGCGTATTAATGCAACTATTCCTGGTTTTGAAGAGCTGAACCTTCCTCCAGTAATGAAAGATCTTTCCATGTCTAAGCGCGGTTTGATTTTATTTGTAGGTGGCACATCAACAGGTAAATCAACATCGTTGGCGTCTATGATAGATTATCGTAATCGACATAGCCGTGGGCACATTATTACGATTGAAGACCCGATCGAGTACATACATGAGCACAAAGAAAGTATTGTTACTCAGCGAGAAGTAGGAATAGATACCGATTCTTTTGAAGTAGCACTACGAAATACTCTACGACAGGCACCTGATGTTATTCTTATGGGTGAGATTCGTACTCAAGAATTGATGAAATATGGACTGGCGTTCGCAGAAACAGGGCATCTTTGTATGGCAACGTTACATGCCAACAATGCTAACCAAGCTCTTGATAGAGTCGTAAGTTTTTTCCCACCAGAGCATCATGATCAGCTTTGGATGGAGTTGTCTTTAAACTTAAAAGCTATTGTAGCTCAGCAATTACTGCCGACTAAGGACGGGAAAGGGCGTCGTGCAGCAATTGAAGTCATGATTTGTACGCCGCTGATTCAAGACTTGATTCGCAAAGGTGATATTCATGAAATCAAGGAAGTCATGAAAAAATCAACAAATTTGGGGATGCAAACATTTGATCAAGCACTGTTTGAGCTTTATAAAGAAGGTGCCGTTAATTATGATACTGCACTGGCTCATGCCGACTCTGCGAATGATCTGCGTTTAATGATTAAATTAAGTTCGGATACAAATCCTGAGTTAAGTGCACAAGACAGCTCAGACTCATTATTTTTACAGGAAGAAGAAGACTTTTTGAATCTTTCAGGTGAAATGGAAATTAGGAAGATGTGATCTTTTTTTGTTTTTAAAACCGAACCGCAAGCAAAACGGTTCGGTTTTTTTATGTTTGCTATTCTTGGTATATCAGTTTTCCCTTCATTAATGTATGCGTCACTTTCCCTTTAAGAGGGATATTTTTAAATGGGGAGTTCTTCCCTGCGGAAACGAAGTTTTCATCTGTTAACTGCCATTGGCGCTCAGGGTCGAAAATACAAATGTCTGCTTCACTTTCTATTCCTAGTGACCCTTTGTTTAGGTTGAGGATGGCCGCTGGAGCAGAAGTCATTTTTTCAATTAGTTGCGGTAAGGAAATGAGCTCTTGTTCTACTAGCATTAATCCTAAAGGGAGCAGTGTCTCAAGACCTGAAATACCCGGATCAGTTGCTGCAAATGGTGCTTGCTTTGCTGCAGCATCATGAGGTTGATGATCAGAGCAAATGGCTTGAATACCATCAGTGACCAAGCCGTGCCTTAATCCTGCACGATCGAGAGGGCTTCTCAGTGGTGGTATGACATGGAACATGCTGTTGAAACCGTTTACATTTTGATCAGTCAGCAGTAAATGGTGTATGGAAACATCAGCCGTTACGTTGAGACCGCGTTTGCGGGCATCTGTAACCATTCTGACGGAGCGCTCAGCTGACAGTTGGCCAAAGTGTGCGCGCACACCTGTTTGTTCGACAAGCAGCAAGCAGCGGGCTACTTCAATCGTTTCTGCAGTCTCTGGAATGCCGGTTAGCCCTAATCGTGTGCAGGTTGTGTCATCGTGCATGCTCCCATCGCCAGTTAACTCATGATTTTGAGGCTGAAAAATAACTAGAAAATCATGAGTTGCAGCATATTCGAGGCAACGTAACAGGACAAGCGAGCTTGGAATGCTTTCCCGGGCGTTACTGAATGCGACGCATCCAGATCGACTGAGGGCATGCATTGGGGCTAGTTGTTCTCCTTGAAGTCCTTGTGTTAGTGCCCCAATCGGTAATACGCTGGCTAGCCCAGTTGCTTGTGCTCTGTCTATAATCATTTCTGCAACGGCAGGGTTGTCAACCACAGGTTTGGTTGTTGGTGGGGTAATCATTGTTGTTATGCCACCAGCCGCAGCCGCAGCCGATTCACTGGCAATGGTGGCTTTTTGCGTATACCCCGGTTCTCTAACATGTGCACACATGTCAATCAGTCCGGGAATGATAACTTGATGTGTAGCATCGATAATCTTGGAGGCTGTGAAGCCTTCGGGGGCGTGCCCAATTGAAATAACTTTCCCGTCTTTTATGTACAGGTCGCAGATTTCATCTAGTTCATTTTTAGGGTCTATCAGACGCCCGTTTTTTATGACAAGCATGTGGTTATGCCTCCGCCTTCAAATTTTTCTCAGTCATTTGGCCTGACATCGACATTGACATGACTGCCATTCTCACCGCAATGCCGTTGGTTACCTGATCAAGGATTAATGATTGAGGGCCATCAGCAACCGCTGATTCTATTTCTACACCTCGATTGATAGGTCCGGGATGCATAACAACCGCATTGGGCTTGGCATGTTGTAGCTTTTCATTAGTGAGGCCGAAGAGTTTATAAAACTCAGACTCACTCGGGAGTAAGGCGCTTTGCATGCGTTCCTTTTGTAAACGAAGCATGATAACGACGTCAGCATCTTTGAGGCCTGACTCCATATGTGTGAAGACCTTAACGCCTAGTGCTTCGATATTGCGAGGAAGTAATGTTGTTGGAGCTATAACGCGTATTTCCGCAGCACCAAGGGTACGTAGTGCGTGAATTTGTGAACGCGCGACTCTTGAATGCAAAATATCACCCACGATTGCTACTACTAAAGGTGAGAAGTCACCTTTATGACGCTTTATGGTGAGCATATCTAACATAGCTTGTGTCGGATGAGCATGACGACCATCGCCTGCATTAATAACAGCAACATTGGGCGTCACATGTTCAGCAATGAAGTGTGTTGCTCCGCTGTCTGAATGGCGCACTACAAACATATCTGAGTGCATTGCTTCTAATGTTTGTAATGTGTCTTTGAGTGTTTCACCTTTTGATGTAGATGAGGTGCTGATATTTAAGTTAAGTACGTCTGCCGATAGGCGTTTAGCGGCCAGTTCAAAAGTGCTTAATGTCCGGGTGCTGGATTCAAAGAATAAATTCACGACTGTCTTGCCGCGCAGTAAAGGGACTTTTTTAACTTGTTGTGCGCTCATATCTACAAATGAGTCTGCAGTATCAATTATTTCTGTCAGGAGCTCTCTAGTCAGGCCTTCGGTAGTTATAAAGTGTTTGAGCTGACCTTGGCTGTTTAGCTGAATACTATTAGGGTCTGTTGTTTCAAACATGTCTTGCTCCAGCTAGTGTTGATCTTTTTGACTGATTTCCAGTTCCAGAGGATTGGGGCCAGTTAGTTTAACTTGTTGATTCGGGCCAAGAGATAGGGTTCCGCCGTACACATCTGCTTGAATGGGTAGCTGTCTGCGCTGTAAATCCAATAATGTGACGAGTGTAACTGAAGATGGGCGGCCGTAATCAAATAACTCATTGAGTGCTGCACGAATCGTACGGCCGCTCATAATAACGTCATCAACCAGTACAATGTCGCGCCCTTCGGTAGCAAAAGGGATTTGAGACGCCTGCACTTTGGGGTGTAATCCAATTTGAGAAAAATCATCGCGATAAAAAGAAATATCTAACGTACCAATAGGGCTTTCTAATCCGAGTTCTGTATGTAGACGTTCTGCTATCCATATTCCGCCTGTGCGGATGCCTATGATGAGAGGTTCCGATATTTGGCGATGGATTAAGAGTGTTTTAAGCTCTGATACCATTTTTTCAAGCAATGATTCAACACTCAATGTTCCCTGTACCATTAAAGGTCCTCCAGTCGTGTGTGGCTTGGAATACGTAATGTGCTTCCAAACCAGCTTTCTAGAATTATTTGTGCAGCGATACCGTCTACTGATTCTTTACGAAAATTAGTGCCGCCGCCTTGAGAGAAGTGAATCTCTTTTGCTTCAGCGGTTGAAAGGCGTTCATCTATGAGATAACAAGGAAGTTGGTAGCGATCTTGAATACGATTCGCAAAGCGGCGTGCTCTGCGTGACATTTCACTGATAGTGCCGTCCATGTTTAAGGGGATGCCCACAACCAGTATCGAAGGCTGCCATTCTTTTACGGTTTTATCCAGTGCGGGCCAGTCAGGGGTGCCGTCACGTGCGAGAATGGGAGTTAATGCTAAGGTTGTTGCAGTAATGGGTTGGCCTGTGGCTATTCCTATTCGGCGTGTTCCGAAATCAAATGCGAGCACTTGCTGGCTAGGTAATGTCATAATTCTCTTGGTTTAAGCATGCCCGATGTGGGAAGTCATTAGATTCAAATTTACCCCCATGATAGTGGCAGCGGCTTGTAGCCTATCTTCAGCGGGTTCGTGAAACATTATATCTGAATTTGCGGGGCAGCTTAACCAAACATTGTCAGTTATTTCCTGTTCTAGCTGGCCCGGCCCCCAGCCAGTGTACCCTAGTGCAATAAGTGCCTCGGCACAGTTGCTTAAGGCGATCGCCTCGAGAATATCCATTGAGGTTGTTAGAAATAGATTGTCCGTTACCGCATGAGTGGACAGCCAAGGGTTACCTAAGTAGCTTTTGTGCAATACAAACCCTCTGTCACTTTGTACAGGGCCTCCAGAGTGAACCTGGATCGCTCCGGCAAAGCTGCTGCTAGGTAAGTCAAGGTGGGACAACATTTTATCAAGGTGAAAATTAAGAGGGCGATTGACCATGAGCCCCATGGCGCCGTATTCACTATGGTCACAAATGTAAATAATTGTTTGCGCAAAAGTGTCATCCTCAAGGTGAGGCATGGAGATTAAAAAGTGGTCGCGCAAACAGGTTTGAGTATTAAGCATGATAAAACCACATATAATGAAAAACGGACTCCTAAGGTTTAGTACAGTTGTGTGGTTTTCTCAAACTTCCAGCTACGAATGATTTCAAGAACATCTGTATTTTTTCTCATCTCAGCACTGAACGGTTGAAATGGGGAGGCAAGTCGAACAATGCGTATTGCTGCATCATCAAGTGTTTTGCTGCCTGAAGATTGCGTTATTTCGATGCTTTTCAAACCGCCATCAGGGAGAATGGCGACTAACACACGTAATGATCCATATAGTTTTTTGCGGCGTGCTTCCTCAGGGTAATTCATATTGCCGACCATCTCGATACGGCGACGCCAGTTGTCTAGATAGACTGCATCTTCGTGTATGCTTGTTGATACAGAGGATAAGCGGCGAGTTTTAGGGCGTCTGGCAAGTTGCTCTTGCTGCATTTTAATCTGAGCTTGAAGGTTAGCAATTTCTAGACTTTTTGCGAGTAAAGAAGTGGATTGGCCTGTTCTTGCTTGTGATGTTGTTGGTTTGCTTTTTCGTGGCGCTGCGGATGTTTTTTTTGTTTTTTCTTTCTTAGTAGTGATTACCTGACGTTTCTTTTTGGCTGCTTGGTTGGCATTGCCTTTATCAGTGCTGGGTTTTGCTTGATTGGAAACGGCGGATGGCGCGGGCACTGGCTTATTTGTAGATTCAACAGGGCGAGCGGATTGGTTGCGAATCTTATTATCTTGGAATGTTGAGCGTTCGGTTGTTGAGGGTAAGCGTTTTTCTTCAACAGTTCCGCTGGCTAATTGATTAGCTTGAGCTAAGAAATCAGCCTTTTCTGACGGCTTTTCAACAGCATATTGAGCTAATGTGATCTCCAGGGTTTGTACTGGAGGCGTTGACGGTAGACTAATAAAAGAGCTGGCCAAAATAAGTACGGCGTGCAAAGCAGTCGCCATGAATAGCGTAAATCCGAAACGATCAGTAACACTGACCGTTGTATTTGAAGATATATTTTGGGTAGCTCCAAGCACTATGAGTTTTTCCGCTTCTCTTCAATGGCATTCATTAATTGCATTCCAATATCGAGACCAAATTGATTGTCTAGCTCGCGGATACATGTGGGGCTTGTGACGTTGATTTCAGTCAGGTAGTCACCAATGACATCTAAGCCGACAAACAATAACCCTTTCTCTTTGAGTGTAGAGCTTACCTGGTCGCAGATCCAGCGATCGCGGTCGGTTAATGGGCGGCCTTCCCCTTTTCCGCCAGCAGCAAGGTTTCCTCGAGTTTCGCCTGCCATGGGTACGCGAGCGAGTGCATAGGGTACTGCTTCACCATCTATCATTAAAATACGCTTATCCCCGTTTACTATTTCTGGGAGATACTTCTGCGCCATAATGGTTTGTTTGCCATGGTCTGTCAGTGTTTCAATAATGACACCTAGGTTGACACCATCCTCTTTAATTCTAAAAATTGATGCTCCGCCCATTCCGTCTAATGGTTTGAAAATAACATCTTGGTGTTCAGCGTGAAAAGCTCGGAGTAACGCTTCATCTTGTGTCACCAGAAGAGGAGGGCAGCATTCTGGAAAGTGAGTCGCGAAAAGTTTTTCGTTAAAATCGCGTAAGCTTTGAGTGCGATTAACAATCATAGTCCCTTCGGCTTCCGCTATTGCTAGGAGTTGCGTGGTATAGAGAAACTCGTTATCAAATGGAGGATCTTTACGCATTAAAATCACATCGAGAGAAGAAAGGTCTTCGCATTGGTAGTCACCACGAGTGAAAAATGCTTCAGGGTCCATCGCAACACTCAAAGGAGCCATGTTGGCTTTAGCTTTTCCGTCGCGTAGGAATAGGTGCTTTTGTTCCATGTACCATAGCTCCCATCCCTTTTGCTGTGCTGCCCATAACATGGCAAGAGAACTATCTTTTTTGTAGTTAATCCCATCAATAGGGTCCATCACAATACCGACTTTTAATGTCATTCTCTGCTGTCCTCTAGGCTGTTTGCCTGATGAGTTTAATCTAAATAGGGGGAGTAGCCTAACTTAGGTCGCCCCATAAATACTGTAATATAGCTTGTGCTGCAACGGGTGCCGTTTCTGTGCGCATCACTCTAGGGCCAAAGGCTACGGGTTTAAAGCCTGCCGCAAGAGCTGCATTAACTTCGGCTTCACTGAGTCCGCCCTCAGGACCAATAAGCAATGCTATGGACGAAGGGCGAGAGATCTCATTGAGGGGGTGCTCTGTATGATGGTGTAATACTAATTTCAAGTCGGCTTTAACCGTGCTTAGCCATTCTTGTAGTGGTTGGATAGGCGCTATGCAAGGAAGTTCATTTCTAAGTGATTGTTCGCATGCGCTATTAGCTACTTGTTGCCAATGTTTGTTGCGTTTATCTTGGCGCTCGGTATTTAAACGAACTTCGCAGCGTTCAGTAAACAATGGAGTCATACAAGACATTCCTAGCTCCGTTGCTTTTTGGATCGCATAGTCCATTCTTTCACCACGAGATATAGCTTGGCCTATATGAATCTGTAATGAGCTAGATCTTGATTGCACGTGCTCACTAATTATTTTTACTTCAACGTGTCGTTTGTCTACCCGTTCAAGAGAGCAAAGGAATTCACTACCTTGTCCATTAAATAAGGTGATTTCCTCGCCAGTCTTCATGCGTAATACGCGTGACACATGTTGGGTTGTTGCTTCGCTTAATAAGCAGGTTTGTCCTGTGTATAGTTCAGAAGGCTCATAGAATCTTGGTGTGCGCATGCTGCTCAGGTCCAACATTAAAAAGACGTATTATGCCATTGTTCACCTAGGGTCAGTCTACTTCTATAATAACATTTTGATTGTCTAGTAATGCGATGAATTTTTCGTTCTTTAAAGGTCTGCTTAATAAAAATCCTTGTGCTATATCACAATTGATTGAACGTAATATATTCAACTGCTCTGCTGTTTCAACGCCTTCAGCTACGACTTTTACATTGAGTCCTTGGGCCATGTGGATGATGGCTTCGACAATTTTTTTGTCGCCCTTGCTATTTTCTAAATCTTGAATGAATGATTGGTCAATTTTCACTTTGTTAATTTGTAAATTGCGTATACGGCTAAGTGAGGAGTAGCCTGTGCCAAAATCGTCGATGGATATGCTGATGCCCATTTTCTGAACCGTACGAATTTTTTCTTGAAGGGTTTCTATTGAAGCAATTAATACACCTTCTGTGAGTTCTAATTCTAATGTTTCCAGAGGTATATCATATTCGTTAGTTGCTTCATGAATAAGCTGTTGTAAATCGCTGCGCATGAATGTTAAACCGGAAAGGTTTACGGCCAATTGTGGGATATCAAAGCCAGATTGCCTCCATTGTTTTATTTGTCTGGCTGCCGCCTTCAAAACCCAATTGTCTAAGCGAGTCACTAAACCGCTCTGCTCTGCAAAGACTACAAATGTAGCGGGTGAAATGAATCCGCGTTCAGGATGCTCCCAGCGCAATAATACTTCTGCAGAAATAATCTTATTTGTACGTAAGTCGTGTAGAGGTTGGAATACTAAGTAAAACTGGTCCTCTTCTAATGCTTGTTGGATATCTTTCCAAAGAACTAATCGCTCATCCAGTGCAAATGTTTTTAGTTGATTGAAAAACATATAATCAAGCTCCAGGCGACGAGCTTCGCTGATTGCTTCTTCCGCATGACTTAATAATGTAAGTTCTTGGTCTCCATCAGTGGGTGCAATGCTAACGCCTACGCGTGATTGAAAAGACAGTTGCTGGCCTTCAATTTGAGCAGGAAGCATTATCTCTGTTTGTATTGTATTGATGAGAATGTTTATTTCGCGTAGATCTGAAAGTTCAGGGCGAATTACTGTGATAATGTCGTCGCTATAGCGTGCTAGTACATCATCGTCGTTGAGCGTTTTTTTGATGCGATTAGATATATTTATAAGAATTAAGTTGCAGTAGTCTGTTCCCCATTGAGCCAAAATATCTCGTAGTAGCGGGAGTTTTATAGCAAGTATTGCGCACTTTTTGTTGCTAGGGAGAATGGCCAATATACGAGTGAGTTCATCTTCAAGCGCTTTGCGGGACAATAGCTGGGTAACAGGGTCGTAATTAGCCAGATGTTGAGCTTGAATATTTGCTTGTTTAAGGTCTTCATTCTCAATAGTTTGTTGGCGAAAATGTACAAGTGCTGCGGCTATGCTTCCAATTTCATCTTTACGATCATTGTCGGTTATTTCTTCAGTGATATGGCCTGAGGAGAGTCGTTCTATTTGGTCGACAAGCCTCGCTGTGGGAGCGGTAATGCTGCTGGCGATGCGTCCTGAAATTAAATAGGCTAATAGACCGGCAAAAGTTGCTAATAAAATGAATGTTATATGGCGAGAAAAGTAAGTGTGCTCAATATCCTTAGTGTAAATTCCTGATCCTACTATGAGGTCTGTTCCAGGGATCAGTTTTGCATAGCTTATTTTTTCAGTGGGTATGGTTTCACCAGGCTTTGGCCAATAGTAAGAGGTAAAAACTTCTCCTTTTTTACGAATACCCTGCAGCATAGGTCGTATGATGTAATTGCCATTGTTGTCTTGTAATTGACTGATGTCTCGTCCATTTATGTTTGGCAGGATGGGGTGGGCAATATTAACGCCGGATAGATTAGTAATGAAAATATAGTTTTTGTTGTAACGAAGGTTTTGCACGAGCTGTTTGGCAAAAATCATTTTTTCTTCTTCAGAAAGTGAGTGGTTATCTGAAGAGAGAACTGGCTTTAGCTGGCTAATGGCACTGTCGACAACGCTTTTAAGAGTGTTTTTTCGAGACTCTATTAGATCATCATGTGAATATTTGAGCGAAAGAAGAGATACCGCTGTGATACTGAGCATTGTCAGTGCTACTAAAATATAAAGCTTCCAGCGTATGCTGATATCTTGTAAACGCATTGACGCTAAGACCTCCATGCCTATCTTGAGAGCAACGACAGTATTAAAAGACTGTTAGTTAATATAAGAGTCTTAGACAGAAAGTTGGAAATTGCCAGTTTTTGGCAAAGGTAGATGCAAAAAAAGGCGCTTATGCGCCTTTTTAAAATGCAATGTATGGTTTAAATGCCAGCGTCAGCTTTTAGTGCTTCAATTTTGTCTGTGCGCTCCCACGTAAATGCCGTAAAGGTGTCATCTTTCACGGTCATTTCATGAGGTAGGCGTCCAAAGTGTCCGTAAGCCGCTGTTGCCTGATACATAGGATGTAAAAGGTCTAGCATACGAGTGATTGCGTGTGGGCGTAGGTCGAAATGACGATTGATAAGTCCGATAATTTTCTCATCAGAAATTTTGCCAGTTCCAAAGGTGTTGATAGAAACTGAAGTAGGTTCAGCAACACCGATTGCATATGATACTTGGATCTCACAACGATCAGCTAATCCAGCGGCAACGATATTTTTAGCAACATAGCGGCCAGCATAAGCCGCAGAGCGATCTACTTTTGATGGGTCTTTGCCTGAGAACGCCCCGCCTCCGTGACGTGCCATGCCGCCGTAAGTATCCACAATGATCTTACGACCAGTCAGACCGCAATCTCCTACAGGCCCGCCGGTAACAAATGAACCCGTAGGGTTGATGTGAAACTTGGTCTCTTTTGTGAGCCATTCTGCCGGTAATACGTGTTTGATGATCAGTTCCATTACCGCTTCGCGTAAATCGGATTGAGAAACATCAGCATTATGCTGTGTTGATAACACGACAGCATCTATACCTGATGGTTTTCCATCTTTATAGCGGAATGTCACTTGTGATTTTGCATCTGGGCGCAACCAAGGTAACAAACCCGATTTGCGAACTTCAGCTTGACGCTCTACTAAACGGTGAGCGTAAGTGATGGGTGCCGGCATGAGTACATCGGTTTCGTTCGATGCATAGCCAAACATTAAGCCCTGGTCGCCTGCGCCTTGGTCTTCCGGTTTAGCTCGATCTACTCCCTGAGCAATTTCATGTGCTTGTTTACCGATAATGTTGATCACACCGCATGTCGCACCATCATAACCAACATCTGACGAGGTGTAACCGATATCGCAGATGACGTTACGTACGATATCTTCAAGATCGACCCAAGCGGATGTTGTTATTTCTCCTGAAACAATTGCTACACCTGTTTTAACTAGTGTCTCGCAGGCAACACGCGCATATTTATCTTCACTAATAATGGCGTCAAGAACGGCGTCTGAAATTTGGTCAGCAATTTTGTCTGGGTGGCCTTCAGATACGGATTCAGAAGTAAATAGGTTATATTCGCTCATCGCGTGTTTGTATCCTCAATTAAAGCTTTGTAGAGCTCATTTTAATTAAAGCGAGCCATGTCTAGTAGAACGATTTCTTATAGATCTATGGAATTCAGAGCGTGTCTGAAAGGTCACGAAACGTCTCTGGTTTAGAAGTCATTATCGTATTTTAGCTTTGTTGGACGTTGATTGCATGAAAATAGGCTTGGTTTTTCATGAAAATTTCATGAATTAACATGAAAATTCTTCAGTTTTCGTCGAAATTGGGTTTAACCGTTGAAGCGAAGGCGTATCTGCGAGAAAATTGCGGCCTGTTTTTATACTTCGCTTCACTAAATTGGGAAAAATCCCAGGAGTTGATTGAATGTCCTCTCGTAGAGAACTGGCCAATGCTATTCGCGCTTTAAGTATGGATGCTGTTCAAAAAGCAAAATCGGGCCACCCTGGTGCGCCAATGGGTATGGCTGATATTGCCGAAGTTCTTTGGAACGATTTTATGCAGCATAACCCTGCTAACCCGCAATGGTTTGATCGTGATCGTTTCGTACTGTCTAACGGCCATGGGTCTATGTTGATCTACTCTTTGTTGCATTTGACTGGTTATGATGTGTCAATTGATGACATCAAAAACTTCCGTCAGCTTCATTCTAAAACAGCAGGCCATCCAGAATACGGCTACTGCCCAGGTGTAGAGACAACAACCGGCCCTTTAGGGCAGGGTGTTTCTAATGCAGTGGGCTTTGCTACGGCTGAAAAAATCTTGGCGGCACAGTTTAACCGTGAAGGTCACGAAATTATTGATCACAACACCTATGCGTTTATGGGTGATGGTTGCATGATGGAAGGTATTTCTCATGAGGCGTGCTCACTTGCAGGCACATTAGGTTTGGGTAAGTTGATTGTCTTTTGGGATGACAACGGTATCTCTATCGACGGTGAAGTTGAAGGTTGGTACACAGACGACAACGTTAAGCGTTTTGAAGCATACGGATGGCAAGTTATTCCGGGTGTTGATGGGCATGATGCTGATCAGATCCGCAGTGCTATCACAAGCGCTAAAGAAGAAACGGATCGTCCAACATTGATCTGCTGCAAAACAACGATCGGTTTTGGCTCTCCGAATAAAGAAGGCAAGGAAGACTGCCATGGTGCGCCTTTGGGTGATGATGAAATCGCATTAACACGCGAACGTCTGAACTGGCCTCATGCTGCATTTGAAGTACCAGAAGATATTTATGCAGACTGGGACGCAAAAGACGCAGGTGTGCGTACTGAGAATGACTGGAACACACGCTTTGCTGCTTATAATGCGGCTTTCCCTGAGTTGGCTGCTGACTTATTGCGTCGTATTTCTGGCGACTTGCCAGCAGATTTCTCTGATAAAGCTGACGCGTGGATCGCTGAAATCGCTGCTAAAGGCGAAACGATTGCATCGCGTAAAGCGTCGCAAAATTCGTTGAATGCATACGGCCCATTATTACCAGAATTGCTTGGTGGGTCTGCTGATTTAGCAGGTTCAAACCTGACACTGTGGTCGGGAGCCAAAGGCATTAGTAAAGATGACGCGTCTGGTAACTACTTGTATTACGGCGTACGTGAATTTGGTATGTCTGCAATGATGAATGGTCTGGCGTTACATGGTGGCTTTATTCCATACGGAGCAACTTTCTTGGTGTTCATGGAATATGCTCGTAATGCGTTGCGTATGGCGGCACTGATGAAGCAGCGAGTCATCCATGTTTATACGCATGACTCAATTGGTTTGGGTGAAGATGGACCTACTCATCAACCCGTTGAACAGGTTTCTAACCTACGTCATACACCGAATATGAGCTGCTGGCGTCCAGGTGATGCAGTTGAATCTGCCGTCGCTTGGAAAGCAGCACTTGAGCGTACCGATGGCCCTACTGCTATGGTGTTCTCTCGTCAGAACCTTCCTCATCAGCAACGTACTCCAGAACAGATTGCTAACATTGCTCGTGGAGGGTATATCCTGCGTGATACTGATGGGCAGCCTGATGCAATCTTGATTGCTACGGGTTCTGAACTAGGGCTAGCAATGGATGCTGCACAAGCGCTAACGGCTGAAGGCAAGAAAGTGCGCGTAGTTTCTATGCCAGAAACGGGTGTCTTTGACCGTCAGGATGCTGCATACCGTGAATCAGTACTACCTGCTGCTGTAACGGCACGAGTTGCTGTTGAAGCGTTGCAAGCGGACTTCTGGTACAAGTATGTTGGCTTAAATGGCGGGATTGTGGGTATGACTACCTTTGGTGAGTCTGCTCCTGCTGGCGATCTGTTTAAGCACTTTGGATTTACTGTTGATAACGTTGTAGCAACGGTAAAATCAGTACTGTAAAAAGCGGTAAGCCGGGCACTTGTCCGGCTTTGTTTTTCTCTGAATATATAAGCGAGTTAGATGAGCTTTCGAATTGCGATTAATGGCTACGGTCGAATCGGGCAGTGTGTCCTGCGAGCAATCTATGAAAATGGATTACAGCAGCAGCTGCAGGTGGTTGCTTTAAATGAGCTCTCCGATATAGAAACCGTTACATACCTGACTCGCTATGACACAACACATGGTCGTTTCCCTCTTCCCGTAGAGCATGATGGCGAAAACCTGATCATTGCTAATGATCGTATTAAAGTCATTAATCAATCAGAACCTTCGCGGCTTCCTTGGGATGAGATGGGAATCGATCTTGTGATCGAATGCTCAGGCTCTTTTAGTGACCGAGGAACAGCCGAGAAGCACTTGCAGTCAGGTGCCAAAAGGCTGCTCTTTTCTCAGCCTGCAATGCCTGATGTAGATGCAACCATTGTTTATGGTTTGAATCACCAACTTCTTATGCCCGATATGACAGTGGTATCTGCTGCGTCTTGCACCACCAATTGTGTCATTCCGGTACTGGACTTGTTGGATAAGGAGTTAGGTATTGTTTGTGGGGTCACTACAACAATCCACTCTGCGATGAATGATCAACCAGTCATTGATAGCTATCATCAAACGGACTTGCGCCTGACCAGAAGCGCTATGCAATCGATTATTCCAGTAGATACGGGTTTAGGTAAGGGAATAGATCGTTTGCTGCCTCAGTTAGCAGGGCGTTTTGAGTGTCTACATCTGAGAGTTCCGACTATTAACGTATCTGTTATGGATATGAGTATTAATGTGTCTAAGCCAACCTCTACTGATGAGGTGAATCAGATATTTAAAAATGCAGCGGCTCAGCATTTAAAAGGTTTGTTAGGTTATACCGAAGAGCCACATGCTTCTGTCGATTTTAATCGCGACCCTCGCTCCGCTATTGTTGATGGTACGCAAACGCGAGTGAGTGGTGACAAGATGATCAAATTACTTTGCTGGTTTGATAACGAGTGGGGGTTTGCGAATCGTATGTTAGATATTGCTCAAGATTGGCTGTATCTATCGGGAAAGGATGTGCGTTAACTAAATGTAAGCACTGTTTTCCAATGCAAAGACTGTACAAAATATAGAGTAAATTTTTTGAATTAAACCATTAGCTAAATAGTCAGTAGGACACGATCATGAGTGTATTGAAGATGACGGATCTGGGTTTGAACGGTAAGCGCGTACTTATCCGTGAAGATCTCAATGTTCCTGTTAAGGATGGACAAGTAACCTCAGATGCCCGTATTCGTGCGTCATTGCCAACTATTGAGTTTGCATTGAAGGCAGGCGCTAAAGTAATGGTGATGTCTCATTTAGGGCGCCCTACTGAAGGTGAATATGACGAGAAATATTCGCTAGCCCCTGTTGCTGAGCATCTTAGTAAGCTTTTATCACGACCAGTCCCCTTAGTTAAAGATTGGTTGGATGGCAGCTTTGAAGTGGCTGAAGGCGAGTTAGTGTTGTTGGAAAATGTACGCTTCAATGCCGGTGAGAAGAAAGATAATGAATCGTTGTCACAAAAAATGGCGGCGTTGTGTGACATCTATGTGATGGATGCATTTGGCACAGCGCATCGGGCCCAAGCTTCTACACATGGTGTTGCGCGCTTTGCTGAAGTGGCATGTGCAGGTCCGTTGTTGGCTAACGAGTTAGATGCGTTGGGTAAAGCGCTGAAACAGCCTAAGCCTCCATTGGTAGCTATTGTGGGCGGGTCTAAAGTATCAACGAAGTTGGAAGTATTAAATTCACTGTCTGATAAAGTTGATCAGCTTATTGTGGGCGGCGGTATTGCTAATACTTTCTTAGCTGCAGCGGGTAAGCCGGTCGGTAAGTCATTGTGTGAACATGACTTAATTCCAGTCGCTCAAGAGCTAATGAAAAAAGTAAAAATCCCGCTGCCAATAGATGTTGTAGTGGCAACGGAATTTTCTGAAACAGCAACAGCAACAGTAAAGTCTGTCGATGATGTGGCGGAAGATGACATGATTCTGGATATCGGTCCTGCTTCTGCAAAAGCACTTGCGAGTATGCTTAAAGATGCGGGTACTATTATTTGGAATGGCCCTGTTGGTGTGTTTGAGTTTGATCAGTTTGCCGGTGGCACGAAAACATTATCGTTAGCCATTGCTGAAAGTGCAGGATTCTCTATAGCAGGGGGTGGAGATACACTGGCTGCTGTAGATAAATATGAGATTGCTGATAAAGTATCCTATATCTCAACGGGTGGAGGCGCTTTCCTTGAATTTGTAGAAGGAAAAGTACTACCCGCAGTCGCAATTTTGGAAACACGTGCAGCACAGTAACGCGCTTTGCTTATTTTGTATCTTTTTATAGCTAAGCTGAAAATAATTTAAAGAAATAGGTGAAACACAATGGCTTTAATATCAATGCGTCAGCTGCTAGACCATGCAGCTGAATATGGTTACGGAATCCCTGCATTCAATGTGAATAACTTGGAGCAGATGCGTGCCATCATGGAAGCGGCAGATAAAACTAACTCTCCAGTGATTGTGCAGGCTTCTGCTGGCGCTCGTAAATATGCAGGCTCTAACTTCCTGCGTCATATGATTTTGGCGTCTATCGCTGAGTTTCCACACATTCCTGTTTGTATGCATCAGGATCACGGTACTTCTCCTGATATTTGTCAGCGTTCTATCGCTATGGGCTTCTCGTCAGTAATGATGGATGGCTCGTTAATGAGTGATGGAAAAACACCATCAAGCTATGAGTACAACGTTGATGTTACGCGTCGTACTGTTGAAATGGCTCACGCATGTGGTGTGTCTGTTGAAGGCGAGCTGGGTTGCTTGGGGTCATTAGAAACAGGGCAAGCGGGTGAAGAAGATGGCGTTGGTGCTGAAGGTACACTTTCAATGGACCAGATGTTAACTGATCCTGATGAAGCGGCTGACTTTGTAAGCAAAACGAATGTTGATGCCCTAGCAATTGCTTGTGGTACTTCACATGGCGCTTATAAATTCACGCGTCCGCCAACTGACGATATTTTGGCAATTGATCGTATTAAAGCAATTCATCAGCGCATTCCGGGTACGCATTTAGTTATGCATGGTTCTTCTTCTGTACCACAGGAGTGGTTGGCTGTGATTAATGAGTTTGGTGGTGAAATGCCTGAAACTTACGGTGTTCCAGTTGAGCAGATCGTTGAAGGTATCAAGTACGGCGTACGTAAAATCAATATTGATACGGACTTACGTTTGGCTTCTACGGGGGCTATTCGTCGTTTCTTAGCTGAAAATCCATCTGAGTTTGACCCACGTAAATACTTGAAGAAAACAATTGAAGCGATGAGTGATATCTCTGCCGCTCGATATGAGGCTTTTGGTGCGGCAGGCCAAGCGTCCAAAATCAATGCAATATCGCTGGAAAATATGGCGGATGCATATGAGGCTGGTAAGCTGGATGCGAAAATCGCTTAAAGCGATGTGTCTGTGAAAAAGCCGCCTTCATAGGCGGCTTTTTTGTATATATTGATTGTACGAAATAAATATATTGAGAATACTCTGATATGGCTTTAATTCTTTCTACTTGGGTAAAGTTTGCTTTTTTGTTTGCACCCTTTTTTGTTGTCTCAATGTTTCTGGCATTGACGCGTACTGATTCAGTGGTAGATAGGCGATCTATTGCAAATAGGGCAGTCTTTGCTGCGTTGTGTATAAGTCTTGTGCTGTTTTTCTTTGGTTCTGCTTTGTTTGCATTGCTAGGAATAACACTGGATTCATTTCGTATTGGTGCGGGGATTCTGCTGTTTTTATCTGCTATTAGTTTGGTCAGAGATGGTGTTAGAGCCAATGCTGAGGTGCCTAGCGAACAACGAGAAGATGTATCCGTTGTCCCGTTGGCTATCCCAACAATTATCGGTCCAGCGACTATCGGTACGATTTTGGTATACGGTGCGGAATTGCATGGGCTTGATATTGCCTATGGTTTAATTGGTTTAGTGTTAGCCTTAGTTAGTCTGTTGGTTTGCCTTCACCTTTCGACCTGGATGGAGAGAATATTAGGTAAAACTGGGCTCAATGTATTGAGTAAGGTGACAGGGTTGATACTTGCAGCAATGGCTTCTCAAATTGTTCTAACAGGCATTCATGGATTTCTTCAGTCTGCGGGTGTGTCATAAGGTTAACATGCTATTCATGTTAGTAAGCGTAGCGTATTAAGTATTAATCAGGCACCTATGTGGCACCTGCAATCACCGATAAAGAGGAGATACACCGATGGACTTATTAAAAATTGCAGCTGATTTGTTTCTGAATAAATTAGGCACTTCTGCTGAGGGCGTTGATTCTAATCAACTTACTAGTGCCTTAGGGTCGTTATTAGGTGGTGCGGATGGTCAGATTGATCTTAGTGATCTTATCTCGAAAGTTAGCAGTGGTGGTTTAGCTTCGTTGGCGCAATCATGGTTAGGTGATGGGGCAAATGATGGTTTTTCTGTAGATCAAGTTATGTCGGTTCTAGGGCAGTCTCAGGTTAATGAGTTCTCCTCTTCTTTGGGTTTGGATGAAGGGACTGCTTCGAATGCGCTATCGGACATGATTCCTGAACTAATAGACCAAAATAGCTCGGCAGGCGGTTTGTTAGAGGCTGTTGGTGGTGTAAGCGGATTGGCAGGTATGGCATCCAAATTTTTTAAATAAACATCACTGAAGTCTGCCATAAGCGGCTACTAATTTTTGCTCGTGACTAAAAGCAGACTCATATATGAGTCTGCTTTTTTACGGGATGTACGAACTTATTTTTCTTTATTGTTGCGGGATGGCAGCAACGATAGAAACCTCTACTAATAATTCAGCTCGCGCCATTCGTGCTTCAACACATGCTCTTGCAGGTGCATGGCCTTCAGGAACCCAAGCGTCCCAAACTTCATTCATTGCAGCGAAATCTTTCATATCACGTATGAACAGTGTTGCCGACAGAATATTTTTGTTATTACTCCCTGCCTGCTCTAGTAAAGCGTCAACCTTGGCAAGCATGGTACGAGTCTGTTCTTGGATATCAGTATTAGCATCGGCGGCAACCTGGCCACATAAGTAAACGGTATCGTTATGGATAACAATACGACTGATACGTTTTTGGGTTTCAAGGCGAGTAATGCTCATGTCTTTTCCTGTCGATTAATCGCTGGCAACGTTAAGAGAGTTGTTCCAACGTGTCTTTAATGGATGAGTTTAATTTCAAGGTCAGTAGTTCGTCTGCGCGTGTTTTTCCTAGCGTTAGTGCTGCTATAGGGATGCCCCATTCATGCGCTCTTTTGCAAAAACGAAAACCTGAGTAGACCATCAAGGATGATCCTATCACGAGTAAACCATCTGCTCTTTTTAGCTGTTGGAGTGACTGTTCAACGAGTTGTCGGGGAACATTATCACCAAAAAACACAACATCGGGTTTTAGTACCCCTTCACAAGCAGGGCAGTTGCTGACTTTGAATAGACCAAAGTCTACACGTTCAAGGTCTGCATCGCCATCAGGAGCGGCGGCCGCCTTTAACTCTTTGAAACGAGGGTTTAATTCAAGCATCCAATCATGAACTTGGTTGCGAGAGTATTGAGCTGCGCATGTCATGCATCTTACGTTATCAGAGCGACCATGAAGGTCGATAATGTTTTGTTGTCCTGCTTCTTGGTGTAAACCATCAACATTTTGTGTAATAAGGAGAGGTATGTGCCCCGCTCTTTCTAGTTCAGTCAGCTTCTTATGCGATGCATTAGGTTTTGCATCTCGCATTATTGGCCATCCTACTAAGCTGCGTGCCCAGAAGCGTCGCCGTGTTGCTAAGTTATTCATGAAGTCATGGTGTTGAACGGGCTGTTTTCGTTTCCACTGAGCGTTGTGGTCCCGGTAATCAGGAATGCCTGAATCAGTGCTGATGCCCGCCCCTGTTAAAACAATTAATCGAGGGTGCCTTTCTATAAAAGCTTGTAGCTTAGATGCGGCAAGTTGTGCGATTAAAATGTCACTCATATGTGGGCGTTATATGAGTTTCTTGGAGACCGGTGTTAGTACTCTTATCAACAGAAGGGGAGGTTTCGATAGATAGAATTGTCCAACCCTCTTTTATAGCAAGCTCTTCTTCTGGAACGAAAAATCTGAGTCGACCTTCAGGGGTGGTGGCCATCAGAAGTGAACGGTTATCGCTATGTTCTTCTTTCCAGCGCGATAAGCTGTAATCTTCTGATAATGTAGTTGCTTTGAGGCGAGCATCTTGGCTCATAAGGCTAGAAAGTTTTTTGAATGAGAAGCTATCCTTGCCCATGGTTTTACCTTGATGCTCTGAAGCGACAGCATGGCGTGATGATGAAGTGCTAGTTTTGTCCGCCTTGATGGCATAAATAAAGCGGGTTTCAAATTCGCTGCGAAAATGTAGGCAGGCGAGTGCATTTATTTCATGCTGCGGTGTGGCGGCTAGTAGTTGTCCGTACCCACCTAGCTCGAGTTTTTCCGACACTCGTGTTGAAAGTGGGTTGCCGTGCAAGGTTTTTAGTCCAGCCATGCGGGCTTCGCTAATGTTCTCCCAGCTGGGGTCTATTAATAGCGTTGGAATATCTTGTTTGTCTAATGCAGTAGCAATCGCACGCGCTACTTTGTTGGCACCAATAATGACCAGTCCTTTTGATTCTGGTTCTGTTACTCCTAGTTTTAGTGCAATAAAGCGCGCAGTTGCGCTTTGGAATACCACCGTTCCAATAATTACCGAAAATGTAAGGGCCGTGAGCAGTTCGGCATTAGCATAGCCATTTTCTTCTAAGCGTAGCGCAAAAAAAGCAGAAACTGCTGCGGCGACTATACCGCGAGGTCCGACCCAAGCTATGAGGCTTTTTTCTTGCCAAGTAAGGTCACTGCCAATACTGCAAAGCCCCACAGAAATAGGGCGAACAATAAATTGTATGACGGCGAGCAAAGCTAGTGCAGGTAAGCCAAGGTCGATGAGATGATCTAAATTAAGGCGGGCCGCTAGTAAGATGAACAAGCCAGAGATCAAAAGAATAGTGAGGTTTTCTTTAAAGGATAGGATCTCTTCAATATGAATACCTTTGGCGTTGGCCAGCCAAATTCCCATAACAGTGACGGCTAATAAGCCTGATTCATGTGCCAGATGATTAGAGAGTGTGAACGTGGTAAGTACTAAGGCGAGTGTTCCAAAGGCGTGTAGATATTCAGGGAGCCAGTGACGACGAATCACAAAAGCCAATAAAAAGGCTGCGAATGCACCAAGAGATGAGCCTACCAGAATAATTTCGCCAAAAAGCAGCGCTGTATGGGATATCAATCCACTGGCTTGCTGGCTTGATATTATCCATTCGAACACAAGCACTGCCATGAGGGCGCCTATTGGATCGATAATAATCCCTTCCCAGCGTAAAACATTGGCGATACGGCTGGTGGCGCGTAACGTTCGTAGCATCGGAATGATAACAGTGGGGCCTGTGACGACCACAAGAGCACCAAATAATGCAGCTAGCTCGACAGGTAATTTAATAATTAAATGGGAGGCGATAGCTATCAGCGCCCAAGTGACTAGTGCTCCCCAGGTCACTAATCGCCGGACAACGCTACTGACATCGCGTACCTGATTAAAGTGTAGTGTTAAGCTGCCTTCAAACAAAATGATGGCAATAGAAAGTGAGACAACCGGAAAGAGTAAGTCACCAAACAGAGCGTCAGGGTCGAGTGTTTGGCTGACTGGGCCAAGCAAAATGCCGGTAACGAGTAGGAATAGAATAGCAGGGAGTTTTAAGCGCCATGCTAGCCACTGGCAAGCGATGCTGCACAGGGCGATGACTGCTAACAATGAGGTATCAGAGAGTTGCATTGATTATCCTATATGTCCTGTTCTTTAAGCTTTGTTTGGGTTGAGGGTAGTCACTTTACTGGCTTCTCACTGAAAATCCAGTATTGCCAGTTGTGAGATAAATGTACCTGTGTGTTGTTCTTCTTTGTAAAACAGTTCATTTCACTAAAAGGTCCGCTTGTTTCATAAAAGGTCACCTTGACCCGCTTGCTGAGGACGTACCATACTTTTATGTATAGTTATCAATAGTTGGTTAATCACTTATGCCATTCCACTTGTTCCATCTTGAAGCGGGTAGCAGCAGAACACTACAGCAGCAGATTCGCTCTCAGCTGACGGCGGCTATTTTGAATGGCAATATTCCTGTGGATATGGCATTGCCTTCAAGCCGTAAACTGTCTGAGCTACTGGGTGTTTCACGTAATACAGTCATTCGTGTTTATGAGTTAATGCTTAGTGAAAATGTGATTATTTCACGTGAACGAAGCGGCTACTACATCAACCCAGAATACCGTGCGCAGGCAGTGCTTCCTCGTAGTGAGGTGAGCGGTGATGATCAAGTTAATTGGAAGCGATTTCTACATCACAAACCTAGTGAACAGCGTAATATCGTGAAACAAAGCCACTGGCAGCGTTACACCTACCCTTTTGTTTATGGGCAGTTTGATCCACAAAGTTTTCCTATACAGCAGTGGCGAGAATGTTGTCGCGATTCTGTAACCGAAGCAGCAGTAGGTAATTGGGCATCAGACCAGTTAATGGATGATCCTATGTTGATTGAGCATATTCAGTCACATATTTTACCGAGACGCGGTATATGGGCCAAACCTGAGCAAATCCTGATTACCGTTGGAGCGCAGCATGCTATTTATCTTGTCTCACAGTTAGTGTTGCGCCCTGGTGATACGTTTGGCATTGAAGACCCCTGTTATGTGGATGTGCGTAATATTGCAGCAGCTCGTCCAGCGAATGTCGTACCTATCCCGTTAGATAATGAAGGCTTGGTAGTTGATGAGCGTTTGTCGGAGTGTGATTGTATTTATGTTACCCCTAGCCATCAATTCCCTACTACGGTAACGATGACATTGGAACGTCGAAAGCATCTATTGCTGAAAGCCGCAGAAGATGATTTTTTAATTATTGAAGATGATTACGAAGCTGAAGCTAATTTCACAGGCACACCGTGCCCCGCATTAAAAAGTATTGACCATGCTGGACGAGTAATTTATGTCGGGAGCTTTTCTAAAACCTTGGCACCGGGGCTGCGATTGGGCTACATGGTAGCAGATGAGGCGCTGATTAAAGAGGCGCATGCCTTACGTCGTTTAATGCTTCGCCAAGCGCCGATGAATAATCAACGAACCGTTGCATTGTTTATTGCGCGTGGTTATTACGATGCGCTCATTAATCGTCAGAGTCTGATGTATAAAGAGCGTTGGCATCTCATGCGAGAAGCATTGGCGCGACACCTTCCTAATAGTACAAATCCACCTACATTTGGGGGTTCCTCCTACTGGATTGAAGGGCCTGCGCAGTTGGATTCTAGAGAGCTTTCTGAACGGGCTAGGGCTGACAGTATATTGATTGAACCTGGTGAAATTTATTATGCGAAGGCTCCCTTGTTAAACTGTTTCAAATTAGGATATAGCTCAATAGCATCACAGAAAATTGAGCCTGGTATCGATCGTTTAGCGCAGTTGATTAATCGGTATTGGGGTAATAGCTAGGAATAAAATGGTTTCTTTGAGTGATTGTCGATCACTGTAATCTGGTTCCTTTTTCATTCTAAGGTGTGATACCAGCTTTAAGGGTTAAGTGAATCAACTGGTTCTCTGTGCTTAATCAATAGCCCCCTACACTAGGGCTATTCTGAAATAGCGATACTATCGATGGTTGTTGGAAATACAGCATCAACATAGTTAGCTGAACGCATGAGGCTTGGTTACCATGAGCGCAACGACTCCCTATTACAAAATTCGTGATTTTATTAATGGCGAATGGATTGAAAACCACACGCTTGAAACGGCACCATTGTACAACCCATCCACTGGGGCCGTGCTGGGCGAAGTTCCTTTAGGTAACGAAGAGTCTTCTCGGGCAGCCACCGCTGCCGCTGCCGAAGCTTACCCTGCATGGCGTGATACTCCGCTGCCTAAGCGCATGGATTATATCTTTGCTATGCATTTAGCTATGGTCGAGCGTAAAGAAAGTCTGGCTCAAGCTATTGCCATAGACCAAGCAAAACATATCGCAGAAGCACGGGGTGAAGTGCAGCGCGTTATTGAAATTATACAGATGGCTTGTACTATTCCTGCTCTAATTCAGGGCGAAACAGTACCGAGTATCGCTAAGAACATCAGTGGCCGTATTATTAGAGCGCCAATGGGTGTCTTTTGTGGTGTTGCGCCGTTTAACTTCCCTGCACTGGTATTTGGTTGGTTTATTCCGTTTGCTATCGGTGTTGGTAACACCTTTGTTTACAAGCCGTCGACTGAGTCGCCTTTGTTCATGCAGGAGATTATGGAGTTATTAACCTCCATTGGTTTACCTAAAGGCGTGGTCAACATCGTGCACGGTGATCGTGAGGTTGTCGAAGCGTGGTATGACGATGAGAAAGTAGCGGGTGTTTGTTTGGTGGGCTCTACACCTACTGCAAAAGCAATAGCGCAAGGCTGTGGGCGTCATGGTAAAAAAACCATGCTGCTTGGGGGTGCTAAGAACTTCTTAGCAGTGATGGATGATGCGCCGATGGACTTACTCGTTGAGAACGTTTTGATGTCGGGCTACGGGTCGGCTGGCCAGCGTTGCTTAGCAGTATCTAACATTGCTTGCGTCCCAGAAATTCACGATGAGTTTGTTGCACGTTTATTAGAAGCCTCAGAAAAGGTGACAGTGGGGGATGCTATGGACCCTGATGTTTTCATGGGGCCTGTTATTTCTAAAGCGGCAAAAGAGCGCATCGAAAAATACATTCAAATTGGATTAGATGAAGGTGCCACCCTGCTCTTGGACGGGCGTAGCCCTACGGTTTCAGGCGATAACCAAGATGGCTATTACGTAGGCCCAACGATATTTACTGATGTAACTCCTTGCATGCAGATTGCTAAAGAAGAGATCTTTGGACCTGTGCTAAGTATTATGAAAGTAGGTTGCATCGATGGTGCATTACGGATGATTAAGAACCATCCGATGGGTAATGGTGCTTGCATCTTTACTCAAAATGCCTACAACATTGAAAAATTTATCAATGAAGCTGATGTCGGCATGGTTGGCGTTAACGTAGGTATTTGTGCCCCTCATCCTTATATGCCATTTGGTGGCATTAAAGATTCATTAGTAGGTAACAACAAGGTACAGGGTAAAGCGGGTATCGATTTCTTTACGCAAAACAAAGTAGCCACTGTACGTGTAGTTGACCCTAAAGAGAGTCAAGCTGCCGTACCTGTATCAACAGGCAGTGATGTTAGGAGTTGTGTTGCTAGTTAGTAAGGCTGTGTAACCTCCATTGGCCGATCAATTGATCGGCCTTTTTTGTGTTTATAGCTTGGAAACTTATCTGATAGATAAAACTTATCAGTTGTAACAATTATTTTTCATTAGACACAGGGCTACTTTACAGAGCAAGCTATGCTGATCCCAAAGTAGTTTAAAAAGTAAACAGATTAGAGGCATGCTATGGACGTTAATATCTCTCCCTACGACCTTCGTCAGTTAATTCGCAGTGGTGAATTTACAGGTAATACCTCCGGTTATTCACAAGGATTTGTGCAGGGTAATTTGGCGATTATGCCAAAAGAGTGGGCGAACGATTTTTTACAGTTTTGCCAGCTGAACCCTAAACCTTGTCCAGTTATTGGTATGTCCTCAAACCCTGGCGACTTTTTGTTACCTGATCTGGGTAAAGACCTAGATATCCGTAGTGATATTCCGCGTTACCGTATTTATGAAAATGGCCAACTCACTCAGGAAGTTACAGATGTTCGTGAATTTTGGCGTGATGACCTAGTCACTTTTCTTCTGGGCTGTTCTTTTTCATTTGAAGAATCATTGATTGCAGATGGTCTAGAAGTGCGCAATATCACCGAAGGTGTCAACGTGCCTATGTATCGCACTAATATTGGCTGTCGTCCTGCTGGGCGCTTTAGTGGTACGACGGTGGTGAGCATGCGTCCGATGAAGCCTAAAGATGCGATTCGTGCGATTCAGATCTGTACACGCTTCCCATCCGTCCATGGTGCACCACTGCATTTTGGTAACCCTGCTGATATCGGTATCGATAATATTAATCAGCCTGATTTTGGTGATGCAGTGACGATTAAAGAAGGTGAAGTGCCGGTGTTCTGGGCATGTGGTGTTACGCCTCAAGTGGCAATAGAACAAGCGCGCCCACCTTTCTGTATTACTCATAGTCCTGGCCACATGTTGGTTACGGATATTCCTAACAGTCATTTGGCGATTATGTAATTGCTGCTGGGAGAATGACAATGTCTTTAAAATTGAATTGTGATTTAGGTGAAAGCTTCGGTTCCTGGAAAATGGGAATGGATGATGCAGTAATGCCGCATATTGATCAGGCTAATATTGCGTGTGGTTTTCATGCGGGCGACCCGCTTGTTATGCAAAAAACGCTACAGCTTGCTAAAACGCATGGTGTAAGCATTGGTGCTCATCCGGGTTACCCCGACCTAGTAGGGTTTGGGCGTCGATCTATTAAAGCCAATGATGCTGAGATTCAAGCGCTCATGTTGTATCAGATTTCTGCTTTAGATGGCATGGCAGCTTCCATGGGCTTGTCTCTGGCGTATGTAAAACCGCATGGTGCTCTATACAACGACATGATGGCTGATGACGCGGTACGTAAAAGTATTATGCAAGCGGTTGCTAGTTATCATCGTCCCATTTTTTTGATGTTGCAGGGTACGCCTGATGCGGTAAAACATCGTGCTGAAGCGGCTCAATGGGGCTTGAATCTGTGGTTTGAAGCCTTTGCAGATCGTTGCTATGCCGATGATGGTAAGTTGCTGTCTCGCACAAAAGAAGGTGCGGTGCATAACAGAGAGAAAATGTTGGCGCAGGTTATTCAGCTGGCTAATACCGGTACGGTTACCAGCGTCAGTGGCCATACCCTAAACCTGCATGCTGATACCTTATGTGTACATGGTGATAACCTTGCCGGTGTGCAAGCTATCGAGGAGATTCGTCAATTGATCTCTGAAGATGGTAATTCTGGAACAGCAGCAAAATGAACGTTGAAATTGCAGGCGAAAACTCCCTGATTATCTATTTTGGCGAAACCACTGATCCTCTGGTATCGGCTCAAGTACAGCAAGCCGCTGCTAGGCTAGAAACAGTGATGGCTGATACCTTGATAGATATGGTGCCTTCATATGCATCGCTGTTGGTGATTTATGATCAGTTCAAAACTGATCACTACGCAGTGCGCCGCCATATTCGCGAAACACTTACGCAGCTTGACGATGCCGAGCTGCAGGCCGGCCAGATTATCACACTGCCCGTCTATTACAGTGCAGAATCTGGCCCTGATCTTGAGGCTTTGGCAGAGAATGCAAAACTGACAGTAGCTGAAGTAATTAAAATCCATAGTGAGATGGAATACCGCGTGTATGCCATTGGTTTTGCGCCAGGCTTTGCTTACTTAGGTGAAGTTGATCCTCGTATTGCTGCTGCACGTTTAAGTACGCCCCGTCTTAAGGTTCCTCGTGGAGCTGTGGCTATTGCTGATCGCCAGACGGCGGTATATCCAGCAGTCTCTCCTGGCGGTTGGAATCTGATTGGATTGTGCCCAACGCGTATGTTTAATCCTGAAGCGGATCCTACGATGCCTGTACAGGTCGGAGATCGTGTACGCTTTTCGCCGATTGAGCGCGCTGAGTTTTTGGCATTGGGAGGTGAGCTATGAGTGGTTTTTTAGTTAAGCAACCTGGCTTACTAACCCTTATCCAAGATGCAGGGCGTTATGGTCAGCATCGTATCGGCCTGACAACCGGAGGGCCACTGGATGGTGAAGCATTTAAATGGGCTAACCGCCTGTGCGGTAATGAACTCGATGCAACGGGTTTGGAAGTAAGTATTGGCGGGCTTGTGCTTGAGGCTCAAGTTGATACTGCTCTGGCGGTTACTGGCGCAGATATGCCTTTCAAGATTAATGGTCAAGATGTAGCTCGCTGGTGTACTCATAAGGTAAAAGCTGGCGACAAAATTGAATTGGGATTTGCTACTTCAGGTTCGCGTGCTTATTTGACGGTAGCGGGTGGCTTTAATATAGGCCAGAGCTTTTCCAGTACGGCAACGGTTACGCGTGAAGCGGTCGGCGGATTGAGTGGCGATAAACTTAAGCAGGGTGATTTATTACCTTGTCAGGCACATCGCCCGACTGCTCTTTGGGCATTGCCTGAATCTGAGCAACCCGACTATAACGCTGATGTCACTTTACGCGTGATTCTGGGCTATCAGCACCGAACCTTTGATAGTGTGCAGCAGCGTTTGTTCTTTTCAAGTGAATATGTGTTATCTAGCCGCGCTGATCGCATGGGGTTTCGTTTAGAAGGGCAGCCGGTAAAGTCTCAGCTTAACGGTATTCTTTCTGAAGGGATTTGCCATGGTGCTATTCAAATTCCTGCTGATGGACAACCTATCGTCCTCTTAAATGATCGCCAGACTATTGGTGGTTACCCAAAAATTGGCTCTGTTGTTTCGCGTGATACTGCTCAACTATCACAAAGAATGCCGGGAGCGAAGATCCGCTTTGAAGAGATTAGCCTGGAGAAGGCTCACAACATCAATTGCTTGGCTCAGCGACGGTTTATCAACACGTCGCTACAACAAATAGCCTGAGCTTGACCCTAATTCCGGAGAATAATAAATGACTAATCAATGTAGATTAAATGAAGCGGCTTTGAGCTTACAGGTTGAAGATGCGCTAGTAGCAAGAAACTTACGTGGCATGAAAACGGTACAGCCTGCCTTGCAGACGGGTTATTACTTACGTGCTGCGCGTATCCTTAATAAATGTAAAGGACATGTGTTGATTGGTACCGGCTTTCCGGTGATTGATACCTTCGAGACCGATGGCCCTGTGGGTGCAATTGCGCTTTACAATGCGTTAGAAACGCTAGGAGCAACCCCGGTTATTGTGTGTGGTCCTCCTGTATCTCAGGCGTTGATGAAAAATTATCGCGTTCATGAGATCCGTGTTGGTGAGCACCAAGAACGCATGTTAGAAGCGTTTAAAGCCTTATATCACTTCCAGCCTGATGCGGTGTTGTCTATTGAGCGACCTGGGCAAGCAGCAGATGGTGGCTACTACAACATGCGTGGCGAAAGCATCAGCGAGCGTACGGCGTGCTTTGATACCTTTATTAACAATGCGAAGTGTCCAACGATTGGTATTGGTGATGGTGGCAATGAAATCGGTATGGGTAATATTACCGACGCGTTGAAAGACTTGGATATTGTCTCAGCTACGACGCAAGTTGATGAGTTGTTGATTGCAGATGTCTCTAACTGGGGAGCTTATGGCATTATGGCCATGCTCAGTGTTATGAATGACATTGACTTGTTAGCGGCAGTTAAACCACGTGAAATCTTAGAATATCTTTCTGGTCTTGGCAGTGTCGATGGCGTCACACGGCAAAATGAATTAACCGAAGACGGATTAGATCCATGTGAAGGTGAGGCGGTATTGCAGCAGCTTCGTCAGATTATTGCTAAATAGCTTACTTGCTAATTAACATTGCGCATCAACAGTGCTTTTAGTCTGTATTGAAGTTATCTCTTATTGATTTAATTTTTCTGCTATCTCTGTTGCTGCGCTCTGTTTATTTATGAGTTAACTCACCGCTTGAGAAATGGGCATATAATGAGGGGCTGGAATAATGTTAACGGCCTAAATATTCTCTTAGAATTCTATCAAGCGTTCCGTCTACGCGCATTAACTGCAAACCTTTATTAAAGTCACTGACAATTTTTTCACTATCAGGAATAGATTTAGAAACCATTATATAGAGTGCATTTGTTTGAAGAGGAGGTTGGATAAACACCAGTTTAATTGTGTCTTGTTGCTCTTCTATTGCGATAGAGCGCAATACATCAAACGCGCCAGCAACCATATCCACTCTATTTCGATAGAGTTTTCGGATATTCAACGTCGGTGAGGATACTTGTACTTTATTAAGGTAGTCTGCAGTATCGAACTCTTTAGAGTAGACATACCCTTGGTTGACACCAATTTTATAGGGTTTTAGGTTTTGTAAGTTTTCAACGGTATCAACCCCAAGTGTGTCTAGCGCAACCAGTCCTAAGTCTACGTTGTACACTGGGTTGCTATAACGGTAAGTAGAGGCTCTCTCGTCTCCATAATATGCACCGATTATAAAATCATTCTCTCCTTCTTTAACGTTCTTTAGCGCTCTATTCCAATTGATGAATTTAAATTCTGCTCCATGGCCAGTTCGGCTAAATGCCTCTTTAACAATGACAGACATAGCGCCACCATTTATTAATTCTGATCCCATATGTGGTGCCCAATCGGTTCCTACGCCTGTTACCACTCTAGAATGTGCGCTCGTCACTGCCATAAAAGAAAGTGCAATTGATAGTAATAACTTTTTCATTATGAAGATAATCCATTAATCAAAATAAATATTTTAGTAAGGGGCTCACACCAAAGTAGCATACAAAATTAATTTATGTCTCCACTCTTCTGAAAATGGATTATCTTTCTGTGGGGGATGCCATCCTAGTATCCTCAATGCGTTAATCTGGCGAATTTAAAATTATTTTCGGTGTGAGGGGAAGTCTATAATGGCTTTACCAGACTAGGAGGAAGAGCTATTTGAGGATAGAGGTACAGGGAACTGCATAATGGCTCGGCTGTCATCAGCCAGTAGGTTGGGTAAGGTGCGGTCATCATCGAGCCGCCAGCTGTAGCAAAAAGCTAATGCCGGTGGTTCTACTTGGGTTGTAAGTGCAATTAACTCCTTACTTTGAATTGACTGCTCTACCAAAGGTCTTGGCAATAAGGCTATACCAACACCTTGGCGAATAAGGTTGAGTAAGTTAGCCACTGAACTGCAGGTATGGATGACAGGCGGCTCATTTAACGCACCAAATAATTGTTGTAAGTAATGCCAAGGGCGGCTATCTCGCGGGAAGCTTAATATTGGCGCTGTCGCTAAGTCTTCAATAGTACAAAGAGTGTTATCTATAAGCGGGTTCCCAGGCGTGGCCACCCAGCATTGAGGGTAATTGCATAACGGATCGACCACTAGGTTAGGTGGGATACTCTGTTCTGCAACCATCAGAGCAAAATCAATTTGATGATTTTGCAACTGGCGAATTAGAGTGGGAGTCACGTCGCTTGTTAGTTCGAATGAGATCAGTGGGTGTAGTTCTTGCCAGTGTTTTAGCAATGATGATAACCACAAGTGTGCAAGGGTATCTGCGATCCCAATACGCAATGTGCCTTTTTGTGGCTTATCGTGATTAACTTGAGCTTTCATCTCTTGACTGATGGCAATCAGCTTTTCAGCATACGGTAAAAGTTGGCTTCCCCACGCAGTGATTCTTGTACCGCTCTTATCACGAATAAATAGCTGGACACCCAACTCTTCTTCTAACGCAATGATACGTGCAGAGATGGCGGGTTGACTTGCATGGAGTTGCTGCGAGGCTGCATGAAAGCTGCCAAGACGAGCGACTTTAATAAACGTAGAAAGGTTGCGTAGACGCATAGTGTTATTGGGCACCACAAGAAGAACATTGCAGTAGAGTATATTGTTACAGTGGGGGCTTTAATAGTGCAGGGGCATTTAGAGCGTCGCACTAACCTTCTTTTAAGGCGCTTTCATTTGTTAGGATATTCTTGTTAGGATGGGATCTGTTTTCTAATGAGAATACTGGGGATGCGACTTTAGAGTGAATTTGTTAGTGGGTTTATTGTCTGTTCATAAATGATTTTTTAGATAAATCATCTGTTTTTTTTGTGTTTATAGGTGTTTTTTATTTAATTGATTGGATGCTTGCAAAGAATCCACTTTTTGTAATATAAACCGTCTTCAATTTTATTAATCAGTGAAGCAGTTTTGCTTTCAAGCACGTCTTCAACGAATACTCTGCAGACTTGGCAGCCCTTACACAGGAGCTGTCGCTCAATCGTCCGCAAGTACCCATAGCAAGCATAATAAGAGGTAACTACATATGAGCATCGCATACTTAAACGGTGAATACCTTCCGTTGGAAGAAGCCCGCATTTCGCCGCTGGATCGTGGATTCTTGTTTGGTGATGGTATCTATGAAGTCATCCCATATTACAGCGGTAAGTCTGTTGGTTTAGTTCCTCATATTGAGCGCATGATTGATGGCTTGGCTGCAATTGAAATTAAATGCGAAAAGTCTGCCAACGAATGGAAAATTCTTCTGGATGATCTCATTGCACGTAACGAAGGTGCAACTAACAATTTAGGCGTGTATGTACATGTTTCACGCGGTACTGATGTTAAGCGTTTTCACGCATATCCTGAAAATGTAGAACCCACTATTTTTTGTTTTACATTCGGTATTAAAGACCCTGAACCAGTTGATCGTGAAAAAGCACATGCGTATACAGTAACGACGTCAGAAGACCTTCGTTGGAAAAGGTGTCATATCAAATCCACTGCATTGTTGGGCAATGTTATGCATTTTCAACAAGGTCACGCATCCGGTAACAGTGAGTGCTTACTGTATAACGCTAATAATGAGTTAACGGAAGGTAGCTCTGTCAATGCTTACATCGTTAAAGACGGTGTTGTTATCACGCCTATCCAAGATAATCAGATTTTGCCAGGCATTACACGCCGCATCATCATTGATAGTCTAGTCGCGGATGGTTCAATTAAGGTTGAAGAGCGAACAGTGACTATGGATGAAGTATATAACGCTGATGAAGTATGGATCAGTAGCTCATCTAAAGAAATTGCTCCTATTTCTGCAATTGATGGAAAGCCAGTGGGCAATGGGAAAGTTGGCCCTGTCTGGGAAGCTGCATTCCGTATCTATACAGATGCAAAATTTACTCATAGCTAAGCACTAGTAAGTCAAAAAAGCCCCGGTACTTATCTAGTATTCGGGGCTTTTTAGTTTTCAGAGTGTGTTTTTATGCAGTTTATAGGCTTGCTAATGACTCTTGTGCGTTTAGTTGAAGTAACCTTTAAGCATAGCAATGAATATGTATTTTGATTATATGTGAGCTGTTTTACTTTACTGTTTGAACTAATGTTTCCCTCAAATTTGAGTGTCTGGAATGACAAGTAACTCTTTAAATCAGCAGTGAGATCTAATAGATTATTTTATTAAGGTTAATTTGCTTACTTCTAAATAAGTGTCTCTAATTTCTATCGATACTTAATTATCTAATTAATGAATGTCTCTAATCTGCATCTATATCCATTCTGTGTCGCTAATTGTCTACGTTAATTAGTGTAAATATCTTACTAATTTTCTTATGATTTTTTTTTTAGCTGCTACGCTTAATTAAATTTTTATTCTTGAATATCCATGTTGGGCACTGTGGTTTGTTTGTTTATGATAATAAGCAGCGAATAGTGGCTTCCACCTGTGATAATAAATTGGAATGCCTTCTGTGAAAAATATTATTCGTTTTCTAACGTTGCTGCTTATCTGTTTTTCTGGGATAACCCTCGCGGCTGTTGATTTATTAGTGTCAGACTTGAATGATTCTGGAAGTGATCCAGGTATTCGAGGTGGAAATATAAGCTATTCGGTTACAACAAATAACTTAGGAATAGATGCCGCCACAAATAGCGTGCTCGTATTTCCTATGCCTTCGGATAGTGCTTTTAATGCAGCGGCATCCTCTGCTGAATGTGCCTTTCAAGCTAACTATGATCATGATAGTGGTGGTATCCCAGATTTTGATGCTGTTGTTTGTGACCTTGGGACATTAGCGGGTGGTAATGGGGCAATAACAAAGAATGTTGTTATTGTTTATTCGGGTGCTGCTAGCTCGATAAACGTTGCAGCGTGGGCAACAGGTGATGGTGATGTTTACACGCCTGTCAATACGAGCAGTAGTCCAGATGGGGGAACGAATAATAAAGAAACCCAGAATACGAGTATTAATAACGGAGCTGATTTAGCTATTATAGATGGCCCTTCTTTGGTGTCTTCTGCGACAACATCTGGAGATAACTCAGTTGTTATTGGCGGAGGGGATGTTAGTTATGATGTGTACGTTAAAAATTTAGGGTTAGATGACGTTACCGATGCAAAGGTTGTCGTTACCTTATCGGCTGTAATGACATATACAAGTGTGACAACAGCGAATGGTTGGTCATGCTCACATGCTGGTGCCGATGGTAATGGACGAGGTGGCGTTCTCACGTGTATACGAGGTGCCTTGGCTAAAAATTCATCTTCATCTCATTTTATATTTAAAGGCAGTGTTACAGGGGCAAGTAATGGTAACGTGCCTTCTGCATTTGCGGTTAGCTCTGCGCTGACTACTGACCCTGATAGCAACAACGATGCGACGCAAGTAGACGTTACTATTGCTCCAGGGACGGATGTCGCTGTCACAACCAACAGCGCTTCGTATACAGTAACAGCGGGAGGTACAGCTACCGTTATACTGCGTCCTAGAAATCACGGCCCGTCAGCTTCTGCAGCTACAACAGTGACCACGTCACTCCCTTCAGGATTTAGTAATATAGTTGCCGCTGGAGCGGGTTGGAGTTGCGGTGCGGTTGGTGGTGATGTGACGTGTACTCGCCCGAGTACATATAGTATTGCTGCAACAGATGATATCACCGTAACAGCTGATGTTCCGCTTGATTTAACTACGCTTGGAGTGTTGTGTGCTGCGAACCCTAATGGTAGTTATTCATGTGCTAACTTGCCTGCTGAAATTACAACCACAACAGCCGAAGCAACAGAACGACAAGCTAATAATGCCGTGACCTATGATATTGATATCACTCCTTTTGGGCTTGATTTAGAAGTGACTTCTAAAAACATTACTCCTGACTTGCCCGTCGCAGCTGGTGATACCTTAACAAGCACGATACGAGTGAAAAATAATGGCCCGCTTGATGCGCCAGCAGGAAGCGTTGGTGCTGTTGATAATTTAGATGTAAATGAGTTTTACAGTGCTGCTGCAACAGCAGTAGCTAATGGCGCAAATGGCTGGACATGTGCTGGTACCGATGGAGTAACGGGTAATGTTACTTGTAGTTATGCAAATGCGCTAAATGTAGGCGCAACCGCGCCTAGCTTAGTTATTATATCGACGAGTAACCCTGCTTCAGGCGATGTGCTTATAAACAATCAGGCATGCTCTAGCTATGATGGCACAGTGAGGGACCCTGATGATGTCGGAGACTTTGATGCCACTAATAATTGTAAATCTGACACGGTAAATGTAACAGAGTTGGTTGTTAATTCACCCGATTTAAGCGTCGATATAACAAATGTAAATGCGGGTGGAGATAACAACTCGACCCTCAATAATAATGAAGATTCAATCGTCTTTACCATAGCTGTGGATAACCTTTCAGCAGCTATAGATACTGATAATGCACAACTTCGCTTTGATATGGGTAACATTTATTTTACTCGAACAAGCCCCGTGTCAGCGACGGCCGTTACTGTTAATGGTGTGGCGTTAGGCGTTACCTTTACTGAAGGTACTGTGGATTGGGTATGTTCGGGTACATCAAGCGTAGTATGTAACCAAACGGCGGGAACATTTTCTGATGGTGATGGCGTTGCAACATTTTTAGTGCAAGCAACAAGGCCTTTGAAAGATGGTAATGGCTTAGAAGTGGTAGCAACTGTTAGGTCTACAACGCAGGGAGATAGTGATACGGCTAATAACCGCGATACTGATTTAGTCACCATTAATGCTGAAACAGATATTCGAGTGACGAAAACTATTAGCCCAAGTTTAATAGAGGCCGGTGCTTTTAGTACCTTTACTGTTGAAGTGGCCAATATAGGGCCGTCAGCGGCTGCAAATGTTGTATTAACAGATACATTTACTATTCCTGTAAATGATACAGGTTTTACGGTCGATACGATTACCGTTACAGGTGGCTGTGCCATTGCTGGTGCAATGAGTAATGGGTCTGTACATAACGCTGCTGGTGCTGTTTCGGGTACCTGTACTTGGGCGGCCATTCCTGCAGGGACAAGTTATACCGTTAAATATAAAGTGCGGCCAAACTTTATGGTGGGTGATCCAGCGAGAGTACTCATTAATGATGCTTGGGCTGCAATAGATACCTGGGAAATAAATGATGCAAATGGTGATGGGAATGGAGAAATAGCCGTAGGGGGAGCTTTAGCCTCATCGGTTGATACTAATAACCGTGCGGATGCTACTTTGAACGTTGCCGCCTCTTCGGTTGAACTCACCATCGAGAACAGTGACTCACCATCTCCTATTGGGCCTGACCCATTAGGATGGGATATGGCAAGCGGAGGTGATAGCTCAAGTAATGATGTTATTTATGAAATCAAAGTAACTAACTTCAATGGCCCTTCTTTAGCAACAAAAGTACAGTTCACTCATGAAATGACTCCTCCAGAAGGGAAGCGCGCCGTTTTTTTATGTGACGATAGCGTTGATGGAAGCTGCGCTGAAGGCGCTGGTATTTGTAGTTTGGCAGGCCGCCAAACGATTACAGGTACTGCTGGAGGCGCATCATTAACTACCACATGCAAACTAGAAGATGACGGTATTACTAATGGGCAGCTGGATGTTAATGATGACTATTTCCACTATTTAAAATATCGCTTTATCGATACGCCTTTAGCTGGTGTCACCGATACATACAGAACAGTGGCGACAGTATCGGCTAATGAAATTGATCCTGTTAACAATGTAGAAAATGAAAATACCAATGTTAGGGTTAAAGTAGATTTAGCCGTCACTAAAAACGCTTCTAAGGCAAACATACAAGTAACAGAGCCTTTTAACTGGGCCATTAGAGTGACTAACCAAGGCCCTGGGCCTGCTTATAAGGCATTTTTGTTTGATACTCTTCCCGCGAACATGAGTCTTGATGGCAATGCGACATGGGTTAAGGATAGCGACGGGTCAACGGGTACGTGTGCCGTAGCTGGGCAAGCGCTGACCTGTGATTTTGGTGTTGGTGATGCGTTAGCCAGCAGTGATTTTGTTGATGTTTCGGTTCCCGTGAAAGTTAGCCAAGCGGGTAATTATCAAAACTGTGCAACTGCTTATACAGGACCTGACTCAACAGGCACAACAGGGCTAACGGGGGTTGATCCTGTACCATCTGATAACGTTAATATTTGCGATACAGTGACTGCTCAAAAATCATCAATTGCGGGTACAGTCTTTACCGATTTCAATGATGATGGTACTCAAGCTGGAAGTGATACAGGAATTACGGGCGTTCAAGTTCGTCTAACAGGGACGGATGCATTTTCTCAATTGGTCGATATCACGAAAACAACAAATGCGAGTGGCGATTATATTTTCGACAATATCGCTGCCAGTAACGTTGATGGCTATACCATTACAGAGACCACTCAACCGGCAGGTTTCGCTGATGGTTTGGATAATAAAGGCGGCGCTACTGGCACGAACCTAGTTACGGGAAGTCGTGCTAGTGATGTTATTACCACCGTTGTTTTGGCCACAAATGAAACCCTCACGGGCTATGATTTTGCAGAAATTCCTGTCCCATCAATATCAGGCTTGGTATGGGTCGATGTTAATAACGATGGCGTATTAGATGGTGATGAATCACTTCGAATTGCTGGAGTAAGGATTGGTTTAACTGGCACAAACAGCAACGGTGATTCAATAGATTTAGAACAGCTTACTGATGCTAATGGTCAGTATAGCTTTATTAATTTATTACCAAGTAATGCTTCTGGCTACACGGTTACTGAAAAGGCTCAGCCTGTACTATGGCAAGATGGGCAAGAGTCAAAAGGGACCGTTGCCGGTAGTGCTACAGGCCTTGTTGGAATAGAAAAATTCTCAAAAGTTGTATTAGCGGTAGGCCAGTCGGGTATTGATTATAACTTTGGTGAGTTGGGTGGGAGCCTGGCAGGCAATGTCTATAGAGATGGGAATGACAATGGTCTCATTGATGGTGCTGGGGAGACGGGTGTTACTGGTACATCGTTAGTACTGACGGGACTTGATGACGCTGCCAATGTGATCAATCGTGTGGCTACGACGGATGCCAATGGAGAATACATTTTCACAGGGTTGCCAAAGTCTGATACGACAGGCTACAGCATTACTGAGACTCAACCTGCAGGGCTATTTGATGGTAAGGATACTGATGGCTCAATAGGTGGCGGTGATGCCGCGACTGTAAATGATGTGATCAGTCATGTTGTCTTGAATGCCGGAGTGAATGGTATTGATTACAACTTTGGTGAAGGTGGAACCATTCCTCAGCCTTCTTCCAGCATCACTGGAACTGTTTATATTGATCATGATAAGAATGGCCTCAAGGGGGCTGATGAACCGGGGCTTGAAGGTGTCACTCTTACACTAACGGGAGCTGATAAAACAGGTAAACCGGTGAACGTTGTTGTTCAGACTGATAGGAATGGCTTCTATCTATTTGACAATATTGATCCTGATGATGGTAATGGCTATACCATCACCGAAGCACATCCAGCAGGTTATACAGATGGTCAAGAAAGTGTTGGAGGTGTTGTAGAAGAAGGCAGTCGTCAAACGGACCTAATAGCAATATTGAGTCTTCCTGCTGGGTCTGCATTAACGGGTTATGATTTTGGTGAGGAAGCTGAAGTACCTGCGACCACGTCTTCAATTTCTGGAACAGTCTACGTTGATGGAAATGACAATGGTCTTCAAGAAACCGAAGAGGCTGGTATAGAAGGCGTTACGCTGATGCTAATAGGAACCGATAATAGTGGGAATCCTATAAACGTCACAACGATGACAGATGAGAAAGGGGACTATGTTTTTGACAATGTCTCTCCTGATGACGGCAAAGGGTATGTTGTCAGGCAAACACATCCTACTGACTATGCAGATGGTAAGGAAAGTAAAGTAGGTGTGGTTGATGAAAACAGTAAACTGACAGATGCATTTACACTGATTAGTCTTCCAGCAGGTACGGCACTTAGTGATTATGATTTTGGCGAATTAGAAAAACCGCTAACTCCTACGTCTGGTTTACAAGGTTTTGTGTATGCAGATACCAGCGATAGTGGCAGAAACAATGGCCAGAAAGATGCGGGTGAGCAGGGTATTCCAAATATAACGGTTACTCTTTCGGGTATGACCAATGATGGCGTAGATATTTGCTCTATAAGCAACTGTACGCAAAAGACATCAGCAACGGGGTATTTCAACTTTGAGGGTATTGTTCCAGGTACCTATGCACTTGTCGAAACGCATGCTGACTTACCGTTGGCAGCAGATGGTTCAATGCTTTATTTAGATGGTAAAGAAACCGCAGGAGAGGCGGGTGGTTCTGTAAATGGTGATACGTTTGGTAGCCAAGCGTACCAAAATACCATTGCTCAAATTGTTGTAACAGCAGAACTAATTGAAAGCGCTAAAGGTATTATTGATATCTACTTATTTGGCGAACTTGATTCTGAAACCTTGGGCTTAGTGCCTCCTATTATCAATGGCTATGTATACCTTGATCGAGAGGGCGTGCGCGTTCGCCCAACAGACGGATCCTTAGAGGGGCAAGGTAATTGGACGGCAGTATTAGCTCAAAATGGAAATACGATATGTCAGGTAACAACCAATGCAAATGGCTTTTATCAGTTTGATAATTTGAACTGCCCTGGCTATGAAGCAGGGTTGCCTTTAGGTTCAGATTTTTCAATTACATTTACTAAAGAAGGAAACACGTTAGCGACCGAAGCTATTTCTGGAGGCAGTGCGGGTCAGGTCTCACGTAATGTGATAACAGGCATTACGCTTGAGTCTGGTGATTATATTACCGAACAAAATCTACCGCTGGATCCTTCTGGGGTGGTTTATGATGCGGTAACGAGGGAGCCTGTTTCGGGTGCTGAAGTTACAATACAAGGGCCTGCTGGATTTGATCCTGTAACTCATTTGGTTGGAGGTATTGGCACTCAAGTTACGGGTAGTGATGGGTTGTATTCTTTCTTTTTACAAAATGGGTTTCCTTCAGGTGTTTATACACTGGAGGTAACACAATATCCAAATGGTTATATTCCTGCTCCTTCTGTTTTGATCCCTGCCTGTTTAGCAGGTACCAATGGTGTACCGCTTAATGTTGGTGGTGCTATCACTCCTGGCTTAGTGCAAGCGAGTGATAGTGCGCCTGCCTTGGGTATACCGTTACATAATCCTAGTGCATGTGAAGGTATGATTCCGGGGGGAAGTAACAGTACGCAGTATTATTTCGGTTTTGTTATAACTAATGGTATTTCAGCCCCCATTTTGAAAAACCATATCCCTATTGATCCTATAGTGGCATCAAGTGGTTCAATTGTTATGAGCAAAACAACGCCGCTAAAAGATGTGCGTCGTGGTGAGCTTGTTCCATATACATTGACTGTAAAAAACACTGCAGACGTGGTGCTGAATAATCTACTGATTCGAGACCAACTACCCGTAGGGTTTAAATATGTAAAAAGCTCTGCAACCATAAATGGCACAGTTCAAGAGCCTATTGTTGAAGGCCGCCAATTAACCTGGGCTGTAGCTCGCTTAAACATAGGTGAAGAACAAGTCATCACGCTAACTGCGATTGTAGGATCAGGGGTTAGCGAAGGTGACTATGTTAATCAAACATGGACGGCAGACAGTGTAACAAGCACTACGGTATCTAATATCGCGTCGGCTACAGTGCGCTTAGTGCCAGACCCTCTGTTCGATTGCTCTGATCTAATCGGTAAGGTGTTTGATGATCAAAATATAAACGGGTACCAAGATGATGGGGAGCCTGGTTTAGCTGGAGTTCGTGTGGCTACCCCTCGTGGATTACTCATTTCCACCGATGAGTACGGTCGTTTTCATGTCGCCTGCGCAGATGTGCCAAATGAAATACATGGCTCAAACTTCATTCTTAAACTTGATGAGCGAACATTGCCTTCGGGGTATCGCGTTACAACTGAAAATCCACGTGTGGTGCGCTTGACCCGCGGCAAGCTGGCCAAGCTTAACTTTGGTGCAGGTTTGCATCGGGTGCTCCGTCTAGATATAGATCACACTGCATTTAAAGACAGCGCTCTTACGCGTGTTGCTGATAAGCAGTTAGTCGATTTGCTGACGGAACTACAGAAACAACCTACACAAATACGGTTGAGTTATGCGCTGCAACCTGAAGAAGATAAAACAGAAGCTAAACAAAGAATGCACGTTTTTTCTGATGTATTAACCAAACTTTGGCAAGAGTGTGACTGTGCCAATTATGCTTTGACTATTGAGCAGGAACTGTTTGCTCGTGATGGCGCTTTAACGACGAAGTTTATAACAGGGAAGGCTAAATAATGAATCGCTCTATTTTATGGTTAATGGTATCGACAGCTATGGCTGGGTTGTCTACTAATGTAGTTGCTGAACAGTCCTGCCCTGTTGGTAAAAAACAAACGGATTGTGAACATCCACAATGGCGTGAGCAATCTGCAATGTCCGATGACAGTCGGGTATTAATTGCTAAGGTGGCTGAGAATGCTGAACGTATTTTGCCTAAAGCATCCGTAACTCTGTGGGCATTACCGCCTGTGCCGCAGACCCGTTCGCAAGTTTATGCTAAAGACGAGTTAAGAGCCGTTGAGTTAGATCTGTCCACACCAGCGAACTTTAACTCTGCTAACGCGGATCTTCATCCCGATATGATTAAGCGTATATCAGGTTTGGTTGACCAGCTAAAAAATAAGAGAGGTTTAAAGTTAAGCTTTGAGGGACATACCGATAACCAAGGATTGTCTGTCAGGACGCAGCGGTGGTTTAAAGATAATCAAAACTTATCTGAGGCGCGGGCTAAAGCGGTTGCTGATTATTTTCAGAAGGCTTTAGATTTGTCTGATGATGTTATTAGTATTAGCGGCAAGGGAGATACACAGCCAGTTGCAAGTAATGCATCGCCTGCAGGAATGAAGAAAAATCGCCGGGTTGAAATGACGATTTGGTATGACGATGTGGCACAACCTCCTAGAAAGAATGTGTCCGCATCAATGAGCCGCCAATTAATCTGTTCGGGTGATGTGCAACCTGTGGCAAAGAAAGTAGGTGGATTCGCCGTTAGTATAGATGGTCAACCTGTGGGTAGTGATGCGAAGGATAATGAGGATTCGCAGCGTTGTACTGATGTGGCCTTAGCGGGTACTAATATCCGATTGCAGTATGACAATCTTGCAGCAAAACCATTACTAGATGTTAGCGCGTGGCAAGCGACAGCAATGGTAAATGAAACAGTACAGTTTCAAGCGTATAGCAATTATCTTGCATGGATTGGTCGTGCAGAAGTTCGGGTTTTTGATCAGAGTAATTCTTCTTATGGAGCGCCGTTCGCAATCGTTCCTCTCAATGAAGCGCTGGCCGGGGAGTGGGAAGTGCCAGTAGGTGCTCCTCGCTCAATGCAATATAAACTTCGTGTTTATGATGCGAAAGGTCGATTTGATGAAACGACGAATCTACCACTTACCCGGGTGGATGAGCATAATGTTGTCGATGATGACGTACTGAAACCTCAGCAAAGTGAGCATGTAGCTTATGGTAATACTCGTTTAGCGCAGCAAAATATATCGGTTGTTGGTGGTTCTGTGACAGTTCATGGAAACGCGGTTCCTGCGGGGCATAGGATTGTGTTGATGGGGCAGCAAATACCTGTAGATGCTAGTGGTAGATTTGTTGCACAGCAAATTGTTCCTAGGGGGCGTCATACAATAGAAGTTGCTGCATTAGATGAGCAGAGCAATGGCACTTTATTTTGGCGAGATATTGAATTTAAAAAGGATGATTGGTTTTACGTCGGCATGGTTGATATCACTGCTGGCCGTTATCGTGCGAAGGGTGCTGCACAAGAAGTGACGAATGACTATCATCTTGATAACAGCTCTTTTGTTGATGGGCGGTTAGCTTTTTATACCAAAGGAAAGTGGCGAGATAAGTACACAGTAACTGCTAGTGCAGATACCCGTGAGCAACGCTTTCGTGATCTTTTTTCCACTTTCATGGATAAAGACCCGCGCAGTTTGTTACGACGGTTGGATGATACGACGTACTATCCTGTTTATGGTGATGACAGCACTATTATTGAAGATGCGCCAACGCAAGGGAAGTTTTACGCCAAAATTGAAGATAAGCGCTCCCACGCTATGTGGGGTAACTTCAAAATAGTGCAACAAGAAACGGATTTAGCTCAAATTAATCGCGGCTTATATGGTGCGGTTATTGATTGGAATAGCGAACACTTTACATCAGATAGCGAAAGTAAAACCCAAATTAATGTGTTCGCTGCAGAGCCTGGAACACAGAGCGCTGCTGAGGAATTTAGAGCGACAGGAGGGTCTCTTTACTACCTTGCTCATCAAGATATTGTTACTGGATCTGAACGTGTACAAGTAGAAGTACGTGATAAAGACTCAGGTCTTGTGCTGAGTGTGAATAATCTGGTTGCTGGCCAAGATTACCAAGAAGATGCGATTCAAGGGCGAATTGTATTAACGCGTCCTTTGCCATCTACTGCAAATGACAGTGCGTTAGTTAGAGCAGGAAACTATGCAGGTCATCCTGTTTTCTTAGTGGTGAACTATGAATATGTTGGTAGTTTAACTGATTTTAGTAATCTTGCTGCGGGTGGGCGAGCAACACATTGGTTGAATGATTCGCTTCGTTTAGGTGTGTCAGGATCACATCAAAAAACAGCAAATAATGATCAAGATCTTCAGGGTGTTGATGTGCTCTTTAGGAAAACCCCCGAAACGTACTTGCGTTTTGAAGCAGCAAGGACCAAAGGTCCGGGTATTAGCAGTAACAGTTCTATTGATGGTGGTTATAACTTCACTTCAACCGGACTAAATACAGCTAATGATAAGTCTGCAAATGCTTACCAGCTGGAAAGCGGATTTCGTTTAAATGATATTGGTTTTGAAACTAATGGTGTGGGTCATGTGTATTTTCGACGTCGTCAAGATGGGTTCTCAGCGCCTGGACAACTTACCAATTATGACACCAATCAATGGGGTGCCAATATTGCATTCCCATTGACTGAACATGACGAAATGAATGTTGAATATGATGTTACCAAGCAGAGTGAAGGTGTTGATACAGAGACGACAGAAATTGGAGTTCGGCATGAGCTCAACGATGATTGGACTATAAGTGCAGGCCTCCGAAATGAAAGTCGACAAGATAATACGGGCAAGTCAGCTAGCAATGCAGACGGTGATCGAACTGATTTGGCAGTTCAGGCTGATTATGGGCTCAATCAGGATTTAGGTATTTATGGTTTTGTACAAGGTACGTTAGAGCGAACAGGTGACCGTAAAAGAAATAATCGTGGAGGGATAGGTGGTCATTATCAAATTAATGACCGCTTGGGTATAAACAGTGAAGTTTCTGAGGGTGATGGTGGGTTCGGTGCTTTAGTGGGAACGGACTATCGAATGACTGATAGAACGACTACCTATTTAAATTATGCTTTAGACCCTGATAATGCTAATAGTGGTATTGGCAATCGACAAGGAAAGTTAGTATCGGGGGTGCGTAACCGCTTTTCTGATTGGGTGAGTGTATATGGCGAAGAGCATTACCTGCACGGTGATAATGGTGATGGCTTAACTCATGCTTATGGCGTTGACTTAACACCCAATGAGTCCTGGAATTTTGGGCTTGCATTTGAAAGTGGTGAAATTGAAACGGATACAAGCGTAACAAAGCGCCATGCTGCGAGTGTGGCAGTGAACTACGCTAACGAAGATGTTAAATACGGTGGGAATTTGGAGTTTCGTCGTGATGATACAGACAGTAAACGACGAGACAGTTGGTTAACGCGTAATCATTTAACATACCAAGTTGATCCAGATTGGCGTCTGCGGTTGCAGTTGGATCTTGCGTTTAGTGATAGCGATGAGGGAAACTTTTATGATGCAGATTATTTAGAAGCACTTATTGGTTATGCTTATCGCCCTGTGAGCAATGATAAATTGAATACATTGTTTGAGTATAAATATTTATCTGACCAAGCACCTTCCAACCAGTTTACCGCTGGGGGACAGCAAAACGAGTTTGAACAGCGAAGCCATATATTTTCCGTTGATGGTATTTATGATTTAACACCACGTTGGTCAATTGGTGGGAAGTATGCAGTGCGCCTTGGCGAATTACGAGCTGGGCGGGGAGAAGGTGAATGGTTTAAAAGTACCGCTCAGTTAGCCATTGGACGTATAGACTGGCATGTCGTGAAGCACTGGGATGCTTTGGCTGAGATCCGCATTCTTGATGTGAAAGAGGCGAAAGATACACGCTCTGGTGCTCTGCTTGCTGCATATAGACATTTTGGTGACAACATGAAAGCGGGTGTGGGCTACAACTTCACAGACTTTTCGGATGATCTAACCGATTTGAATTATGATAGTCGAGGCGTGTTTATCAACGTGATCGGTAAGTGGTAATTTATCGTCAACGCTTATGCCGTTAATAAATGACTAAGATACATAAAAACCTGGATACTTATGAAGTATCCAGGTTTTTTATTGGGGTATGCGTTGTTATATACAAATCAGCCCTATGTCATGTGTGATCTAGCCTGAAATATAATTAAGTGGTATGACTGTGCTCCAAAGGATGACAGTAGTGACCATTAACCCCACGAGTACACATAAGCCCACAGTGAGTACTGATGACGCAAATAAGAAAGCGCGATCTTCAGATATTTGCATGATGATGGGAACGCCAGTATAGAGAAGGTAGATGCTGTAGGTCAGCGCTGCTAACACCACCATAACGTTTAACCATAGCATTGGATAAAGCCCTGCAAGGCCAGCAAGAAACATCGGTGTAGCTGTGAAAGTGGTTAAGAGCAGGCAGTCTTCATAAGCCGCTTCTCCACCGTAGGTTTTTTCCATCCAGCGTATGGCATAAGCGATGAGGCCAACGGAAATCCACATAGCAAAGTAAAAAGCGACGGCGGCCATCATCGCACTAGATGTTTGTAATTTAACAAACTCACCTCCGGTGATGCTCCAACCTATTTGTGTGGTACCTATAAACAGCGATATCGCGGGTATAGCTGCCAATATACTGATTTGCGCCATGAACACATGCGTTGCAGAATAGTGTTCGTTTTTTATCACCCCCCACTCAGTTTTTGGGTGGTATAGGATGCCCATCATATGTTGAATAAACATGTGTACTCTCCCTTATGGCGCTATCGCCCCCCTGGGTGACACGCCTATCAGTTGCGTTTTCTAAATTGCTGTTTCCTTTATTACTACTCAGGAATTTTTGATCCTTAAAATTCTATTTGGTGCCCGTTATCATCATGAAAAAAATGCATAGTAGTGGTCAATAAGTAATACAACGAATAGCATCATGATGTAGGTAATGCTGTATTTGAACATGCCCATGGCTACTTTTTTATCGTCGCTGTTGTATACCCACCAAGCCCATTGCATAAAGCGTAAGTTAAGTGCAACGACGCCTATGAGGTATAGTTCTCCGCTCATTTTAGTTAGATAAGGAAACGCGGTAGTGGCGACCATCAATAGGGTATAGAGAATGATTTGTAGCTTGGTAAAGGCTTCTCCATGGGTGACGGGAAGCATTGGAACGTCAGCTTTTTGATAGTCTGCTTTGCGTGCAATACATAAAGCCCAGAAATGCGGAGGAGTCCACGCAAAGATGATTAGCATCAATAATAGGCTGTTGGGTTCTAGTGACCCTGTCACAGCAACCCAGCCTAATAAGGGGGGGGCTGCTCCTGCGACACCGCCAATCACAATATTTTGTGGCGTAGCACGCTTGAGCCACATTGAGTAAATCACTGCATATCCAATGAGCGAGGCCAGTGTGAGCCACGCGGTTAGCACGTTAATAAAAATAACGAGCGAAGCAATTCCTATGATCCCAATAACAGCAGCAAATAATAGGGCTTGCTGGTGGGTTATTTTCCCCTGTGGAAGGGGACGGTGGCGTGTTCTTGCCATTTTTTCATCAATTCGACTATCAACAACGTGATTAACTGCGGCGGCTGAACATGAAGCAAGCCCTATACCACTGAGCCCCCAGAACAACGTGCTAAAGGCGGGTAGTTCTGGAACGGCTAAGCACATTCCGACCAGCGCTGTTAACAGCATCACAGCTACTACTTTTAATTTGCAAAGGCCTAAATAGTCTCGCCAATGTGAAGCTGCTTCAGCGCTGGGTGAATGAGAACTATGGTTAATATGCTCTAAATTAGAGTGCTGCATGAGTGACCCCTTTTGAGAATCGAGTGCTGCGTTGGTAAAGCCACAGCATGGCAAGTAATAAGCCTACGGCTCCAGCATGATGTGCGGTTGCTAATGGTAATGGGACAGCCCAGATGACGTTGGCCACGCCAAGGCCTGCTTGTGATATTGCCAGGATCAAAACTAATTGAATAGGGCGTTTAAAAGCGCTGGAAACTTTGTATAGATTCCATCCAAGCCACAGCAAGTAGCAAATCAATAGCAAGGCCATGGCTCGATGCGTCATTTGAATGGCGGCACGGGCTTCTAATGGTAATAGTCCGCCTTCGTAGTTGGCTTCAAGGTCAGTCGATAGCTCAAAACCACGCGAAAAATCCAGAGCTATATTTGTTTCTTGATGACAAACTATCCAGTCAGGGCATGCCCAGCCAGCATAGTTGGCGCTGGTCCAGCCCCCGAGTGCGAGCTGGCAAAAAAGAAGCACAACGCCGATTATAATTTTCATTCGAATAGCAGAAAATGATAACTGTGGTAACGGTTTATTAGAGGGTGACGTTGGTTGGGTTGTATAAATGCTTTTTAAGTGGAGTTTGGCACGGAACATAAATAAAAGTGTAAGTGTGAGTAGGCCACCAAGTAGGTGTAAGGTAACAATGGGGGGGAGAAGCTTTAACGTGACCGTCCACATACCAAACAGTGCTTGCAGGGTAACTAAAATTAACAAAGACGTGGGAAGGTACCCCAAAGAAAGTCCTATTTTGCGGGCTTTATAGCTTATTACGGCGATGGCCAATATCAGTAAACCTAATGTACCTGCTGCATAACGATGAGTCATTTCTAGCCAGCCTTTGTAGGTATCAATTGGCTGGCCGGGGAATGAGGCTTGTAATTGCTGTAGTTGTGAAGGCTCGTTTGGTAGTACGAGTGTTCCGTAGCATCCCGGCCAATCTGGACAGCCTAACCCAGCATAATTTATACGAGTCCAGCCACCGAGCAATATAACCACAAGGGCAAGTAATAAAGCTGAGTTGACTAGAATCCATAAACTACGTTGCATAAACTACGCTCCGGTTGTTCGTTAACCTATTCGTGAAACCTTTAATAACCGCTTTAGATCTTTTAGTAAGTCTTTAGGCGTTTGCTTTAATGAGTATTGCAAAACTAAATTTCCATTGGGGTCTGCTAACCAAATGACATTTTCATCTGGTATTAATTGAGCATTGTTGAGTGCGTTTTTATTTGAGTTTTCAGCAACCAAAGACCAGATGACTCTGTCTTTGTCTTTACCCAGTGCTTGATTCACTTGTGGCAGTTGTTGTTGCCAGAAGGCGCAACGTTCAATGCAGGGTGCCTTACTGATAAGGAGTAATTGCCATTGACCATTAGCGTCCCGCTTTTCGCCTGTTGGGTCTATCAGTTCCCAGTCGCTTAATGTCACCCCTGGAGGTAATAGTTCACCTCGTTGGCTGCTACTTGAGGGTGAGAATCCACTGAAGTAAAGGAAAACGGCTAAAAGCATAGGGCCCGCGCCAAATAGCCAGATAAGCCAGAAACTAAGACGATTCATGCCAACTTCTCCTTATTAGTGAGCATTTTTTTAGCGAGTGCAGCACTACAAATTAACCATGCCGCTGCTAATCCATACCATTGAACGGCATAGCCAGTATGGCGTTGCGGAGGCAAAACAACAGGCTCCCAGGTGAGCGTGAGTTCGGGAATGACTTGCTTTGTTGGACGGTACAGCCATTCAGAAACAGGTGTGTTGAGCGCAGCCGATATTTTTTTCAAATCAAGGTGCTGAATTCGTTTGGGCCACCCTTGGGCCCAATGGTCTTCGCCAAGCATTAAAGGAGTAGAAGGTTTGTCAGCATAAGCAACTATGCTAGGTATTACGTTGGGAAGAGAGAAAGCCGGAAGGGTGCGTCTATCAGGCCCTGCGGCTAACCAGCCTAAGCTGATGAGCTGGCTTTTTTGATTATGGGCTATTAAGGCTGCGATTACTTCATACCCTGCTTGTCCTTGCCAAGTGCGGTTATCTAGTAGGAAGTAGCGGCTACTTAGCGTGCCACTGAGTTCAACTTTATCAAACAAATGAATAGTGGAGCTGCTGGCTTTTTTAGTTTCCCCGTGAGAGAACTGTAACAAAAGCTGTTCTTTTTCTGCGGCTCTGTGTAGTTGCCAGTTGCCTAAAAAAATGAGTAACGAGCAGATAAGCACAGCCTGCAGAGTAAGAATCCACTTGAATAGATTTCGCTGCCGGTCTTTACTATTAATGTATCCGCATTGGAGGTTACTCATGATTAAGTTCCTACTTCTGCTACTATTTATTGGGGCCGTTGTTAGTTTATTTGGTGGCCTGTTCTTCCTTGTTCGGGACCGAGGTTCCTCGCGTCGCATCGTTTACTCTTTGTACTTACGAGTTTTGTTTTGTGTCTTGTTGTTAATCCTTCTTGTGTACGGTTTTTTTAGTGGTCAACTAGTCTCCCATGCACCGTGGCTTTAGTTAGAGTGCTGATACTCAAAAAACGTATACGAATAAAAATAAACCTACCCACACAACATCGACAAAGTGCCAATACCAAGCGACAGCTTCGTATCCAAAGTGGCTGTCGGGTGTAAAATGCCCCTTCAGTACTCTTATCCATATAATAATCAGCATTAACGTTCCTAGCGTGACATGTAAGCCATGAAAGCCAGTCAGGATGAAAAAGGTAGCGCCATAAATTCCAGATTCCAGAGTAAGTCCAAGCTCTTGATAAGCCTCGATATATTCGCTGGCTTGAAAGAACAGGAAGATGACTCCTAAAACGACAGTTAAGCCGTGCCAGAGAATGATGGCTGAGCGACGTTCTGCTTTTAAAGCGTGATGCGCCAGTGTAATAGTGAAGCTGGATGAGATAAGAATAGCGGTATTAATGAGTGGTAAATGCCAAGGGTCGATGACTGCACGGGCACCTGGAAATTGTTCCATGTCAGGTGTGGTAAGTAATGGCCATTGAGCTTCAAATCCTTGCCATAGCATATTACTGACACCTTTTTCGCCTTCACCACCTAGCCATGGCACGGCGAGTGTGCGGACATAAAAAAGGGCACCAAAAAAGGCTACAAAAAACATGATTTCTGAAAAAATAAACCAACTCATACCCCAGCGAAAAGAGAGGTCTGCCTGAGGGCTGAATTTTCCATCCATGCCTTCATTTATAACATGCCTAAACCAGCCGATAAGTATTAAGCTCATCATAAAAGCACCCGCTAAGAGTAAAAGTAAACCCGTGTCTCCCGTTTGTGTTTTGAGTCCGTTAATTAGAGTGCCAGCACCATAAGCCAACAAGAATAGAGCAATGGAGGCAAATATTGGCCAGCGACTTTGCGCGGGCACATAGTATGTTTCATGGCTCATAATGTGTTCCTCCCTATGCTATTAGGTTTAGAGGGGTTAGGCGAAGTGCTGGTTTCAGCTACTTGTGTCGTGGTGATATCAAAGAGTGTGTAGGATAAAGTGACCGTGCTTATGTGGTCTGGCAGTTTAGGGTCAATCACAAATACTAGGGGCATCTCTCGAGTTTCTAAACTGTCCAGTGGTTGCCTATCAAAACAAAAACAATTTACTTTATGCAGGTACTGCGCGGCTTCAGAGGGAGATACCGAAGGAATAGCCTGAGCAACCATTCTTTGTGCTGTTGGGTTATGAGCCAGATAAGCCGCATGCTTACTTTCACCAGGGTATACCGTTACTACGGGGGAGAGTGCTCGAAATGCCCATGGCATAGATTCATTATTAACAGCAATCATCTGTACACGAACACTTCTATTCTTATCACTACCCTCTGGTACAACGGGGCCAGTGTTAGTCACCTTGCCGTTTAGCCCGGTTATACGACAGAAAACATCGTACAGTGGGACTAATGCAAAGCCAAAACCAAACATTAATACGCAGCTAAATAACAGAGTGCGAACGATGGATCGGTTCTTTTGCTGTGCTGAGTCTATGGGTTTCATAAGTGCACCTACTTCACTTCAGGTGGTGTCGTAAAAGTGTGGTAGGGGGCTGGCGAAGGAACTGTCCACTCTAGACCCGTGGGCTCATCCCATACTTCTGATGTGGCTGGGCTGCCTCCGCGTATTGTTTTTATGATGAGAACGAGAAAAATTAGTTGTGAAAAGCCAAAGATGAATGCACCGATAGAGGCGATCATATTGAAGTCTGCAAACTGTAGTGCGTAATCAGGTATTCGGCGTGGCATTCCTGCTAAGCCGATAAAGTGCATGGGGAAAAATGTAAGGTTAACTCCAACAAAGCTGCACCAGAAATGCACTTTGCCCATTGTTTCTGGGTAATAATGTCCAGTCCATTTAGGTAGCCAGTAATACACACCTGCCATAATGGCAAATACGGCCCCAGGAACTAAAACGTAATGAAAATGGGCAACGACAAAGTAGGTATCATGATACTGGAAGTCAGCAGGAGCAATGGCCAGCATTAATCCGGAAAACCCTCCAATAGTGAACAGCACCACAAATGCGATAGCAAATAGCATGGGTGTTTCAAAGGTCATTGAACCTCTGAACATAGTAGCAACCCAGTTGAAAACTTTAACCCCGGTTGGAACAGCGATCAACATAGTTGCGTACATAAAGAATAGCTCTCCCATTAAAGGCAGGCCGACCGTGAACATATGATGAGCCCAAACGATAAACGAGAGAAACGCGATAGATGATGTGGCATAAACCATGGAGCTATAGCCAAATAGCCGCTTACGGGCAAAGGTAGGGATTATTTCGCTCACAATCCCAAAAGCTGGCAAAATCATAATATAAACTTCAGGGTGCCCAAAGAACCAAAATACGTGCTGAAATAGTACCGGGTCACCACCACCTGCCGCATTGAAGAAGCTGGTGCCAAAGTGAATATCCATTAGCATCATGGTAACAACACCCGCCAGTACAGGCATCACTGCAATAAGTAAGAAAGCTGTGATTAACCACGTCCATACAAATAGAGGAAGTTTCATCATTGTCATGCCGGGGGCGCGCATATTCAAAATAGTCGCAATGATATTAATAGCCCCCATAATGGAACTAATTCCCATCATATGGACGGCAAAAATAAAGTAAGTAACACTTGGAGGTGCATAAGTCGTTGAAAGAGGGGCATAAAATGTCCAACCAAAATTAGGTGCTCCACCGTCCATAAAAAGAGTGCTGAGCATCATGGCAAAGGCAAATGGAAGAATCCAAAAGCTCCAATTGTTCATGCGTGGGAGTGCCATATCGGGTGCGCCGACCATCATAGGAAGCATCCAATTAGCCAAGCCAACAAAGGCGGGCATAACAGCACCGAACACCATGATAAGACCGTGCATGGTAGTCATTTGGTTAAAAAAGTCGGGTTGTATCAACTGCAGACCTGGCTGGAATAATTCTGCTCGTATCATCAGTGCCATGCAGCCACCGGTTAGAAACATAGCAAAACTGAACCATAAATAGAGGGTGCCAATATCTTTATGATTAGTGGTGTAAAACCAGCGACTGATACCTGCTGCTGGGCCATGATGCTCTGTATGTTCAACCTTTGTTATGGTATTCATCATCAGCCTCCTATTGCTTTGCAGCTACTTTGAGTTCATCGATGGTGGCAGGTTCTACCTTATCACCCGTATTATTACCCCATGCATTACGCTCATATGTTATGACAGCAGCAAGATCAACGGCACTGAGTTGCTCGCGGAATGCTTGCATAGCGGACCCTGTTTTACCGTTTAGCACAATATCGATATGTTGATTGATGTCTCCGATTGCTATTGGGCTCGCTTTTAAACCTGGGAACACATTCGCGATACCTTCTCCATTGACCTGATGACAAGCCGCGCAAGTTGTTTTATACACTGCTTCACCTTTAGCCATCAGTTCTTCCATGCTGATGCTTTGTTTAGCTAATGCCACTTCTTGCGCTTTCATGTTTTTTTGTTGTGTGACCCAGAGCTCATATTCTGCTTGCGGGCGGACATCCACGACGATAGGCATAAATCCATGGTTTTTTCCGCACAGTTCAGTGCACTGACCTCGATATATTCCGGGTTCGGGGACGTTAGTCCACGATTCATTAATAAAGCCGGGGATAGCGTCTTTCTTAACCGCGAAATCAGGAACCCACCAGCTGTGGATAACATCGACTGAAGTAATTAAAAAACGCACTTTTTTCCCAGCAGGTATGACAAGAGGGTTATCGACTTCAAGAAGGTAGTGCTCGCCTTTTTCTTCTTGGTTATTAATTTGTTCAAGGGGGGTTGTCGTGTTTGAGAAAAAGTCGATATCTTCGCCAAGGTATTGATAACGCCATTTCCATTGATAGCCTGTAACCTGAATATCTATGTCGGCATCAGAAGGGTCGTACATTTTTACTAATGTGGCCGTTGCAGGAATGGCCATAGCAATGAGAATAGCAAACGGGACAAGTGTCCAGATGATCTCAACTAAGGTGTTTTCATGGAAGTGATGAGCTTGCGCCCCACGTGATTTGCGATGATGGAATATTGACCAGAACATCACGCCAAACACAACGACGCCGATGGCTACGCATATCCAGAAAATAATCATATGCAAATCGAAGACAGAGTGACTGATTTCAGTCACGCCTCGAGGCATATTGAGTGCCCACTCCGCGCGGGCATACGAAACGCTACTTACTGATATAAGTAACGTTATCAATCTAGTCACTTTCATCACAGGTTCCCCTTTTCGGGAGTAGTCCTGTTTGAAATCTGTCCACTAGGGGCGCTGTAAACAACGTTTTGGCGGTAATATTTTACATAGTCTCAGCCGTTAACGCTGTAACTTCTGCAACGTCGGTAGTGACGGGTTTCAATCAGGTTTTATGACCCGAACTCCATCCCATCTTTTGTTATTATCCGTCCGTTTGTGAAGCTAAGTATAGCAGTGGAATATTGATGTAAGTCAATAAAATAAATACTTAATTTTTTTTTAGGTGTGAAAATGCTGCTAAATATGGGGTAAAAGTAGTTATTATGCTGCTAACATTCATTCGGCACCAGCGATTGAAAGTGCCCATCTAGTTAGTAGGATGACCGCCACAATAAACACGATTAAAGCAATTATACCCAGTAGAATGAAAGGCCAAAGGCTCCCTTTAGTGAAGTCTCGTTCTCGATTTTGCTCTGATTGGACACCAAATATGGCAGCAATAATACTTAAGATCATCTGCCAAAGTGTAGGGTGTTGGTTCGACATGGATAACCTCCATTCGTGCATTAAACCACTAACGCATTAGCGACTCGTAGTTTAGATACTAACCTAAATTTGAGAACGGCAGTTATGAAACTTAATGAAGGAAGCTTATTTTATCAAAGAGTTTTTTCGTTTCTTTATTTCATACAGTGCGGCTAGTGAGTTAGAAAAAATAGCCGCTAAAATGATCGCTCCGCCAATGAATGTACGTTCGGGTGTTTCCTCTCCTACGGCAAACCATACCCAAACAGGCCCCAGAATAGTTTCAATTAATAGAAATAAGCTTACTTCTGCAGAGGGAATGTAACGCGGTGCTCGCATCAATAGCCATGTTGCGAGAGGCATTTGAATCAGACCCATAATGGATAACCATAAATAGCTTTGGGCAGGCAACGAAAAGGGTGATGCGTGAGGAATGGCTAACAGACCCGCGACAATACCGGATACCGCAATGATGGGTAATAATGGCAGCTTAGAAAAGTGCCTCAATAGCGTTAGCACTGCTCCCATAGAGATCGCTAAGCATAATGCTGCAATATCGCCTTGCCAGTGGTTTCCGTTAAAAGAGCCCGCAAAGATAGTGACAACCCCGGAAAAGGCGAGGATTATGGCGAATAAGACGCGAAGCTTAATGGGTTCGTAGAGGAAAATGCGAGAGAAAATGGCAGCAAAAAGTGGAGAGCTAGCAAGAATGACAACGGTGTTAGCCGTGCTTGTGTGTCCTATTGAGTAAACAAAAAGTACGGTGTTAACGCCGTATAATACGGCAATAATGGCTGCTGCAATCCAGTTTTTTCGACTGTCAGGTAAATGGTTTTTCTGCCGGTTAAACAGCATTAGAGCACTAAAGGCTAAACAGATTAACCAACCACGCCAAAAAACAACATCCCAAGATGACGCTTCAGTAAGCCTTATTAGCATGGCATCAAAGCTGAGAACTAATGCGCCAATAGCTGCAATTTGAACGCCTTTTGTATGAGGTGTCTGAGTCAAAATGTAACCCTAATACTATGATGAAAACAGGGAGAGTAGCCGAGTATGAATCTAGATACTAGCCATGAAAAAACATCTATTGAGCACATGCTAGGGGCGCAAGGCTCTGATGTCATTCTGTATATTGATAATCACCCTGTTGTGCCGCAAAAATTGAAGAGTAATGAACTGATTTCGATACCTGATCTGATTGATTTGAACGGTAACCATTGGCGTAAGATATTTACCATTTTTGCCAAATTAGTTTCTCCAGATGAGAACTGGAGAGAGTACAGAGATCAATGTTTGCTAACAAAAAATGAAGCTATCTGTTTCACTGACGAGCGGCAGCAAAGTGCCCAAGTAAATATTGTGTCGGGTAAATCTTGCTGGGAAAGAATGGGGTTTGATATGGCTGATTTTATATCCTTAGATCCACAGCAGCGCTTATGGGTAAAAGATGATGTTTTATGCTCACCTTATTTTGATTATAGGCAGTTCCCCAATGCACTGATTGTAATAGCGCGAGAATGGATAAAAACAAGAAGGGCGCTGGTGAAATAAAGGGTGTAGGCAAGTGTTGGCTTGTGTTTGTATATGTAAAAAAGCCACTTCTAATTAAACTTGGAAGTGGCTTTTTTGTATTGAATTAAATTATGCGTTCAGTTTTGCTTTTACTTCTAAACGACGGCGATGCAATACAGGTTCTGTATATCCGCTCGGTTGAGCGCAGCCCTCGAATACCAGTTCACACGCTGCTGCAAAGGCAATGCTGTTATCAAAATCAGCAGCCATCGCATCATAAGTAGGATCGTTCGCATTTTGCCCATCAACAATGGTTGCCATGCGCTTTAACGTTTCCAATACTTGCTCTTTAGAACAGATGCCGTGGTGCAACCAGTTAGCAATGTGCTGGCTAGAAATACGCAATGTGGCACGGTCTTCCATTAGGCCAACATTGTTAATATCGGGCACTTTTGAGCAGCCTACGCCTTGATCAACCCATCGAACTACATAACCAAGTAAACCTTGAGCGTTATTATCTAGCTCTTGCTGAATTTCTTCAGCAGACCAGTTTGGGTTTGCTTCAACAGGGATTGTTAGAATGTCATCAAGACTGGCTAGCGCACGCTTCTTAATTACGGCTTGGCGTGCGAATACATCTACTTCGTGATAATGAATCGCATGTAAGGTTGCGGCTGTTGGTGATGGGACCCATGCGGTATTAGCACCGGACATTGGGTGGCCTATTTTAGCCTGCAGCATGTTAGCCATTTGGTCAGGAATTGCCCACATACCTTTACCTATTTGAGCTTTGCCGCTTAAGCCGCAGAGTAGGCCGTTTCCAACATTCCAGTCTTCGTATGCGCCTATCCATGTGGCTGATTTCATATCGCCCTTACGTACCATTGGCCCTGCTTCCATTGATGTATGAATTTCATCTCCGGTACGGTCAAGGAAACCTGTATTGATGAAGACTACACGCTCTTTAGCAGCACGAATGCACTCTTTCAAATTAACTGTGGTGCGACGTTCTTCATCCATGATACCCATTTTCAGAGTAAAGCGAGCGAGTCCTAGCGCGTCTTCTACACGACCAAATAACTCATTTGAGAAGGCTACTTCTTCTGGTCCATGCATCTTCGGTTTTACGATATACATTGAACCCGTAGTGGTGTTGCGGTATTTGCCGAGTCCTTTTACATCATGTACCGAGATTAGCGAGGTAACCATCGCATCCAGAATTCCTTCTGGTACTTCATTACCTTCCTTATCGATAATGGCACTGTTGGTCATTAGGTGGCCAACGTTACGGACAAACATTAGGCTGCGGCCTTTGAGAGTAACTGAACCTCCATTAACCGCAGTGTATTCGCGGTCAACGTTCATAGAGCGGGTAAAGGTTTTACCCCCTTTGGTGACTTCTTCCGTCAGGTCACCTTTCATCAGACCCAACCAATTGCGATAAATAACAATTTTGTCTTCGCTATCAACAGCAGCAACAGAATCTTCACAGTCCATGATGGCGGTAAGTGCTGACTCCATAATTATATCTTTGATGCCAGCAGCATCGTCTTTACCAATTAGGCTATCGCGATCAATCTGGACTTCAAAGTGCAGGCCGTTGTTTTTAAGCAATATACTAGTAGGTGAGCCCGGATCACCCAGATAACCTATGAGTTTTTCTGGCTGGGCTAGAGAAACTTCTGAGCCATCATTTAAGGCCACAACAAGTTGACCATCTCTTACGGTATAGCTAGTAGAGTTTTTGTGTGAACCCGTTTGCAAAGGCGTCGCTTCATCAAGAACAACACGACGAGCATATGCGATTGTTTTCGCTCCGCGAACAGGATTGTAGCTGTTCCCTATTTCCGCTCCGTCTTCTTCAGATATAGCGTCGGTACCGTATAAACCATCATAAAGGCTACCCCAGCGCGCGTTTGCTGCATTTAACGCAAAACGTGCATTCATCACAGGTACGACTAACTGAGGGCCTGCCATTGTTGCCATTTCAGGATCAACATTGCTGGTTTCTGCACTAAAATCTGCACCTTCTGGAATAAGGTAGCCAATAGATTTCAAGAATTCTTTATAGGCATCAAAATTAAAGGATTGGCCTTTATTGCTTATGTGCCATTGGTCTATTTTTGTTTGAAAATCATCACGCTTTGCAAGTAATTCACGGTTACGTGGGGCGAGGTCATGAATGACAGCGTCCATAGCGGACCAGAATTGATCATTGCTGATACCGGTGCCTGGTAGCGCTTCGTTATTAATGAAATTATAAAGACCTTCAGCAACCTTCAGGCCGCCAGTCTGTACCCTTTGACTCATAGTAGTAATGCCCCATTGTATATGGCCCGGTTCGGTGCGAGGCAACCATGACCGGTCGTTATAAAGTATGCACATTTTTAGATCGAAATTGTGCAATGCAAAAATACATCATTAATGGACACTTTGTCGCCCCTGACACGCCTAAAGTATGAGATTACTACCCATAAGAATTAGTCAATAATTTGGGCGCGGATTTTTGTGGGTAAAGGAACAGATTTTCCTTTGTGGTGGTCCATCCAGACCACTTTTGCATAGCCATTGCTGACCGCTTGAGTCGTATCATTGGTGTTGTAAATGTCATAGAGAGTCATAAAGCTAGAGCGTCCCGGCTCACTCACATAACAATCAATGCGTAATGTTGCGGGGTAGACGACGGGGCTCATAAACGTGCAGCCAACATTGATAACCACAGGGTCAATACCACTTCCATCCATTGTCGCTCCCATTTTAGCGAGCAACTGGACACGTGCTTCTTCAAGATAACGCATGTACATAGCATTGTTCACATGACCGTAGGCGTCCATATCACCCCAGCGGACAGGTATTTCACAGCTATAAATCAATTTTTTATTATCAGTACTCATCAACGTTATCCGTCCAGTATTGTTCTTACAATAGAAGAAATATTAAGCATATAAGGTAAGTGAAAATACCTATTATGTGAAGCGCGATACTCTCTTAAGGTTTATTGCTTCTGTGCAAATGAACATCAAGCTGCGGAAAGGCAATTTCTATATGGTGCTTCTTGAAGCTCGCATCAATTGCTTGGTTAATTTCGTGTGTCACGGGGAGCCTATCTGCCATTGTGCTAACAAATAACCTTAATTCTAGGTCTAGAGTACTTGCTCCAAATGCTGTGAAGTAAGCATTGGGTTCAGGGTCTTTAAGCACTTGAGGGTGTTTTGTTGCTGCATCAAGTAGTAGTTTATGAGCAAGCTTTGTATCTGAGCCATAAGCAACACCCACATTGATAACAACACGGGTTATAGGGTCGGTAAGTGACCAGTTTATAAGTTGGTCCGTAACAAAGTTTTTGTTAGGAATGATGACTTCTTTTCGATCCCAATCGGCAATGGTTGTGGCACGAATTTGAATACGGGTAACAGTACCGGTAAATCCTCCAATGGTGATGGTGTCACCAATACGAATAGGCTTCTCAAAAAGAATAATGAGACCTGAAACAAAGTTGGCTACGATCTCCTGTAAACCAAACCCTAAACCAACCCCCATTGCTGCAATGAGCCATTGAAGCTTTGACCAGTCCAGGCCTAACTGGGAGGTGCCTGTTAGAATACTCACCACAATTAAAATATATTTGGTAATGGTCGTTACTGCATACGTAGTACCGGGTGATAGGTCTAAGTGGCGTAAAACCAACAACTCTAACAACCCAGGCAAATTGTAGGCGGCGAGTATGCATAGGGTAATAAGCGCAATACTGAAGAGCACATTTTTTAGCGTAATTGACTCCGGAATAACACCTGTTGCAGTTGTTATTTCGTTGCTCCATAGCACCACATTATCGAGAATATCTAAAGTAGGAAGAGCGTTTTTTAATAGAGCCCATAATAGTGTGACAAACACGATTATTGTCATTGTCTTGAGTAATGTGCGAGCTTGGTCAGAAATGGACTGTAGGTCAATATAGTTTTCCTCTAAGGGAGGAACTTCTTCATTTTTTTCGCGTGCTTCAAGAATTTCATTTCGGCGTGATTTTGCTCTATCAAATGCTAAATGTCTTTCTTCAATTAACAACCAGCGATTGCCGAGTTTAAAGAAAATGAATGTTGTATAAAAAATCCCTGTAAGGACTAGCAATATCAGCATAATGACAGAACCAGTAAACACATAGCCGAGTAAAGCAGCACCAATAATTCCGAAGTGAATACCCACTAACCCTGTTAGCCATAGTTGTGAACGCTGCCACCAGTGAATGCTGTTAGTTGTTTGATCAATTTGTGGAGCAACTTTTCGTAGTGCAGCCCAAAAAATAGTGACTAATACAGCAAGGGAAAGGAAAACTAATCTACCAAGTCCTGAGCGTAACTCGTTGGAACCTGATTGGTCGATAACCATGAGTAAAACAATTAAAGGCATGCCTAGCCAATAGAGAGGATGTATCAACTTATGGAGCGTATTGCACAATTTTTGAGGGACAGAAAAGTGTCCTTGAAGTAGTCCGCTTGGACGACTGGCCCAGAGTTGAAGTGTTAAGTAAGCCCACGATAGTGCTGCTATGGTATAGCCAATGAGGTGAAATGACTCCAGAAGCCATGCATCAATATTTAACATATTCCGTGTCAAAAGAAGAATGGCGGCAGGTATAGGGAGTGCGATTAATAATGGCATCCAGAACAAGCTAAAGGTGTGGCTAAAGCGGTCACGGATTACATTGCCTACTAGCTGAACCCAAATTTTTGAGTGCTTATTATAATGTCGATAGACCGCTGCTGAGAGTAAAGAGAGCAGTAATAATAAGATAACTTTTGGGATCCAGTGATTTATCGGCTGCCATATCGGTATATTTGGATTAGGCGTTATTAATTCAAAAAATGGAACAATACCTTGGGTTATTTCTACTAACCAATTTTTGGAAACAGGAAGAATACTCGGTATCCATAACAGATGTTGTGCTATTAATTCTCGTCCTAGGTTTGTCTGTTTATTCACTTGCTCTTGAATTGATAGTAGCTGAGAGAGCTCATTAATGCCTTGGTTGCTGGCCTCTCTGATCCGAGTGGAAAGATTTTGTTTATCTTTTAATAGCTGTTTTAGCTGAGTGCTTTCTTCTTTGTTAAAGGCCGGTATTTGGGTTTCTTCTATCGAGTCGATATTAAACAGAGCGCGAGTTACTTCTAAGTTAAGAAGGCGTAATCTATTGATGCTCTCGCGGGTAGTGTTTGTTGAAGTGGGTTGAGCTAAGCGTCGTGTGTATTTACGCAACTCAACACCTAACGGCTGTGTACTTAGTTCCAATTGCTGTTGGACAGCTAAGTAGCTTTGGCTGACCATAGTTAGTTGTGAATCGAGTAAGCGGCGTTGTTTTAGTGTTGTCTCATTGGATGCGAGCGTTGTTCTTAGCTTTTCACTCAACATCTGATTGTCAGCTATTTGAGCGCTAATAATGGGGTGCTGAGCGGTATTCTTTTTATCGATGCCTATTGTTTGCAGTGTCTCTTCAGTTTCAATACGGCGTTTTGATTGCAAGGTATCTTGTACTGTCTTAATGAAGCTCTGGCTGCGCTTGAGTTCGCTGTTAATCTTTTCAAGACTTAAGCGATTAAGGTCATTTTGCCCAGGGAGACTCAAAACTTCTAATTCTAGTGCTTGGTTTTTTGCCGCTCTCAGGGAAAATTGAGCGTCATTCCATTCATTATTATCGTTATTGTCATGTGTTGCCGGTGCTTGTTTTAGTTGCACTAATTGATCGCGTAAAAATATAAGTTTTTGGTCGCTTTGGTTTATTTGTTGTTGTAGGAGCTCTCGGCGTTTTTCGAATTCTAATAGAGAGGCTTTTTCAAGTGTTAGTAACTGTTCTAATTCGGGCACCGTCTTTTTTGCGAGTGATTTTAGTTCGTTGTTGCTGACTTTATCTTTGAGAGTTTTTTGTAAGCCCTTAATTGCATCAGGCTGTCTTTCCAGCATTGCTCTGAGTTGCAAAGAGACTTGCTCTAATTGAACCGCTTCCAGATAGGCGGCTAGTATTTGTTGATACGTTTCTTTTTGTAATTGATTAACAGGGTTGTTTTCATCTGTCGGCAGCTGCCCAAGTTTTTGTTGGTAAAGCGCTGCCGATTCTTGGTTAGAAGCAAAGGAGGTAGAACTTATGCAGAAAAAAAAGAAGAGAAATATCCAACGACTAAAAATAGTAGTCATACTGCCTCAGAAAATTGATAACGCATTGATGATGGATTATAAACAATAGTTATACAGACTTATTATTTTGGAAATAGTGCCATTGTACAAGGGTAACGTTATGCAAGCCTTCACTGTTGAAGCGCTTCGTCAATCATTATCAGGTTTTCAGGAAGCTGAAATATTTCATCCCGATGAACTTTGGCTATCTTATATGGAAATGTACCAGCTGGCGCCATTGGCTGAACATTATCAGCTGCGCATGGGTATTGTATCGTATGAATCTTGTGATTTAGTCGTGCAGCACTATATGCAGGTAGGCGCCAGTTGCGGGACGGTCGTTTTAGTGCATGGCTATATGGATCATGTTGGGTTGTATAGCCAGTTGATCAGTAACTTATTAAAGAAAGACTGGAATGTGCTTTGTTACGACTTGCCCGGTCACGGTCTTTCTACAGGTGATAGTTACGCGATTGATGATTTTTCTACTTACGCCTTACAGTTAGAATTAGTTTTACAGCAGCAGTCATTTCAAAAGCCGTGCGTGTTGATGGGGCAAAGTACAGGTGGCGCTATTGTTCTTTCTCACCAGAAATTATTTGCGAGTAAACAAGAAACAGACCCTATCGCTCAGCGAATCTTATTAGCGCCACTCATTAGACCCGCTCAGTACCATGCAATTTGGTTGAAATATAAAGTATTACGCTATTTTTTAAAGCGAGTTAGACGCTTTCATTCTAATAACTCTCATGATGATGCATTTCTATGCTTTTTACGTTCCCAAGATCCTTTGCAAAAACAATGGGTGGCGGTTAGCTGGATTGGCGCCATGTTGGAATGGGTTGAAGAGATAGAAGCAGGAACACCTCAACTGATAAATATGACGGTCATCCAGGGGACTGATGATAATACAGTGGACTGGCAGCATAACTTATCAGTGCTGCAACGGCTTTTTTCTAATCTAGAAGTGGAATTAATTGAGGATGGACGGCACCATTTGGTTAATGAAGGCTTACCTTGGCGAAGGCTCGTATTTGATAAAGTTGGAGAGGTGTTGTCACGGATAGGGCAATAAAAAACAGCTTCAGAAGAAGCTGTTTTTACGTGGTTGTAGGATCATTGTGCAGTGACTAGAACAAGCGACGGCAGCGAATGGTTCCTTCAATCTCAAGTAGCTTTTGTAATGCAACAACTGAGCAGTCAGCGTCAACATCGATAACTACATAGCCAACTTTATCGTTAGTTTGTAGATACTGACCCGAGATGTTGATGTTGTTATCAGAGAGAATGCTATTGATGTTAGACAGCACGCCCGGAACATTGCGGTGAACATGCAATAAGCGATGAACATCTGGGTGTTCAGGTAACGCTACTTCAGGGAAGTTGACAGACGTAATAGAAGATCCATTATCACTATATTTCACAAGTTTTTCAGCGACTTCGTAACCGATGTTTTCCTGTGCTTCCATCGTAGAACCGCCGACGTGAGGTGTCAGGATCACATTATCAAATTCACGCAGTGGAGAAATAAACTCATCGTTGTTCGAGCGAGGCTCTACTGGGAACACATCAATAGCTGCTCCGTGCAGTTTTCCTGCACTTAAAGCATCACACAAGTCATCAATAACAACCGTAGTACCACGAGCCGCATTGATGAAAATTGAGCCTTTTTTCATTTGCTCAAACTGTGCGGCACCCATCATATCTTTGGTTGATGCCGTTTCTGGCACATGTAACGTGATAATGTCACACGTACGTAGCAGTTCGTTTAAGTCTGCTGTTTGCTTAGCGTTACCTAAGGCCAGTTTATTGACAACGTCATGGAAGTAAACTTCCATTCCAAGGCCTTCTGCTAAAACACTCAGCTGTGAACCGATGCTGCCATAGCCTACGATACCGAGCTTTTTACCACGGATTTCATAAGAGTTGACTGCAGATTTTTGCCAAATGCCGCGGTGGGCTTTAGCGCTTTTTTCAGCAACGCCTCGCAGTAAGATGATTGCTTCAGCTAGAACCAGCTCAGCCACTGAACGAGTGTTTGAGTATGGTGCGTTAAATACCGCAACTCCTTGGCGAGTAGCTGCTTCAAGATTTACTTGGTTTGTACCGATGCAAAAGCAACCAACAGCAACGAGTTTTGATGCCGCTTCAAATACTTTTTCAGTAAGCTGTGTACGCGAGCGCAGACCGATAAAATGAACATCCGCTACACGCTCTAGTAATTCCTCTTCCGGTAAGGAGCCGGTGTGAAATTCAATGTTGGTGTAACCTTTTGAATTAAGCGTGTCGATAGCGGACTGATGTACGCCTTCCAACAACAGAATTTTTATTTTGCTCTTATCCAGGGATGTAACTTTGCTCATCTTCTGCAACTCTTTTGTAGTGGTCAGAAAAAATGTCGATTGTCTCGACTGCGTGAAAGCCGGCTATATTATCACAGAGACA
>NZ_JADGEV010000088.1 GCF_016744175.1 Neptunomonas sp.
ATTTATACACATGAAGTGAGTGCTAATTATCTACCGCCTAACAGATTTCCAATGCTGCCTAAAACTGAGCCTTCGCCTTGTCCTTGGCTATGTCCTGATAGCATACGTCCCGCTAATCGAGAAAATGGCAAACTTTGTAACCAGACGGTTCCTGGCCCCTTTAATGTTGCAAAAAACAGTCCTTCTCCACCAAACAACATACTTTTAACGCCACCGGCTTGTTGTACATCGTAATCCACAGTGCTGGTCATAGCTGCTAGGCATCCCGTATCTACATGAAGGGTTTCACCTTTTTTAAGCTCTACTTTTCGGATGGCCCCACCCATATGGACGAAAATCATACCGGTTCCTTCCAGTTTCTGCAGGATAAATCCATCCCCTCCAAATAGTCCCGTTAGAATTCTTTTTTGAAAATGAATGCCCACTTGAACACCTCTGGCCCCCGCCAAGAAACTATCTTTCTGGCAGATCAACTTGCCATCATATTCCTTGAGGTCAAGGGCTAAAATAGTGCCCGGAAACGGTGCAGCAAAAGCAACAATCCCTTTAGCGGGGATGCTCTGCGTAAATACCGTTACAAATAGGCTTTCACTGGTTAACAATCTGCGCCCAGCTGACATGAGATTGCCCATGACACCCTGGCTTGAGTCATCCCCAAAAACCGTTTCCATTTCCACATGTTCGGTTTTATACATCATGGCGCCCGCTTCCGCGACGGCACTTTCTCCTTCATCCAGTTCCAACTCAAGGTACTGCATCTCATGACCGTAAATTTTAAAATCAATACCCTCCGTTACATAGTCACCACCAAACCCCTCACTCTGATTGGAATCAGAATCCAACAAGGCATCAGCGGCATTTGAGTGGCTGATCTTTTCTTGTGGAGCTTCTTGAATCTTTTGAGACACGGGTAGGCTTTCAGGCTTAGGAGACATCATAGAAGCGTTGGGAGGAGGGAATGGCGTTACTCCATCTTTCTTGAATAATCGAACAGCAGTAACTTCGTGAGCAGGCTGCCATTGATCCATCCCTTCACTCCAACAATGAGCGCCGGGGTTTTCTCGAACATAAGTTGTGATTGTCGCCTTGTCCGTTAATGGACCGGTTTGAATATTATTAGCTGAAAAATACCACTCTGTCACGGTAAGGCTTCCTATTTTGCTTTTAAAATTTACAACTAGAACTGAGTGTAGTAGATAATAAAACAGTTTTAAATGTGCATGGTGTTTTTTGGGTAAAAGTCATAAATCATTAGGCATAATAAACACCTAAGTAATTTAAAATGAAGTAATAATAAAAATAATTTACTCATATAACAACGCGCGAATATTAGCCCTATACCTTATGGTACAAATCCGAATGGTAAGTGCTCATTTTAAACCTATACTTTTTCCTCTTGCACCGATAGTAGCAGGCACTATTTTAAATATTGACGTTGCATCATGGTATGAGTTTTATATATAGAAGTGCTAGAAATCACTCATTATAATTATGCTTTGTATAGTTATAGTGAGAATAAACCAAGGCAAAGCTCTCACTCAGTAGTCGTTGTTTCAGCTTCAGGTAATGAATCCGAATAGCAACTAAAGCCGTTTTTACCAGCATTTTTAGCTCTATACATGGCCACATCCGCTTGTTTTATCAGCATGTCGGCATCTTTCCCGTCTGATGGGTAAACGCTTATACCAATACTTGCGCCGACGATTGGTTTACAAACTTCACTTATTTGAAAAGGCACATTAAATGAATCGATGATCTTTTTTGCAACAGAAGCGGCATCTCTTGGAGAACTAACTCCCGTTAGCACCACTAAAAATTCATCTCCACCTATTCGTGCAGCAGTATCAATTTTACGAATATTTAATTGTATTCGCACAGCGGTCTCTTTTAAAACTTGATCACCGGTATTATGACCATACTTATCGTTAACATCCTTAAAACCATCTAGGTCGATAAATAGCAAAGCAAAACTAGAGGTACTTGGTTCTTCCTGCTGAATAAGCTGATCTAGTCGGCCATATAATAATGTTCTGTTAGGTAAACCCGTTAATTCATCGAAATGAGCCATTCGCTCGATGCTTTCATCATCTAGCTCATGTCTGACTCTCGCTTGAGCGATAAAAAATGCAACGACGAAAACTAAGAACACGATGGCTAATAATATCGGATTCATTGTATTTAGTAGTCTTAACGTATTCTGGGTCAGTATGTTGCTCGGTACATATACAACAAGTTTCCATGAATAATTACCTGGATCAATTTGTGAACTACTAGTGCCAAATGGTTCCACGGACCCACTAGATGACACCATGTGATCTCTTAAGGGATAAACTGTTGTGAATGTGAATAGCCCTTTATGGTTTTCGAACATATCACCCTTTATTGGTTTTATGTTTTTCCATGCTTGAGGGAACTTACTTGCAAAAGAGCGTTGTTCATCTTTATACATAAACCCCCATTCTTCATCGGAGTGCCTGCCCTTAAGAAAATACCCTTGCATATTAATGAGCATAACCGTTGCTCTGGAATCTAAAACATCAACAACACTTTTAATGTGATTAAAGAGGTGTTGTCCCAAATAGTTAAGAATCAATATGCCTTTTTTGTCTCCATTACTATCAAATAGTGGGACTGCTATACGGATGATGGGCTTAATTGGCTGCTCTATTTTTCCTTGTTCCACATTCAGGTCAAAGGGTGAAAAGAAGATTTGTCCCTTGGCTAGTTTTATTGAATCTTGAAAATAATAGCGATCGGCTTTTGATTGAAGCTGATTTTGAGGAACACTTTCAGGAAGGCCATCATTAAAATTAATACGAATGACTTCGTTACCATCATTATTGAGCAAACGCACCTGGTCATATTTTCTTTTGTGCTGGCTAAGTGCTAAAAATTCAGTAATAAGCGCTTGGCGGTCAGGTTCTGTTGGGTGAGCTAAATAGGTCGATAAATTGTGATGAGATGCGAGTAGTTTGAGGTCCGTTGTTACCATAAAGAACTCATGTTCAATCGATTGCTCAAACAGGTTTGTAAGGCGCGCTTCCTCCATTTTCAATTCTTTAAGCTCACCCTTACTCTCTATGAATAGGATTGAAGCAACGACAAGCCCCACTATCAGTAATCCAGACAGTAAAAAAATAACAAATTGGAACCACAAATTTTTCTTTACTTCCATCTTACCTCTCGGGCATCTACATAAATTAAGTGCAGTGGCTAATTTAAGGAATATCATAATAAGCTTTCAGCCTGATGATAATGCACCCTAAGTGCTAGCTGTATCCTTATAAGTACCTATTTTTTGAGGATTTTTGACTCTTTCTAGTTTGTTTTCTTAAATTAAGGTGTCGTTATTCTACATCCTAAAAATTTAGTCCAAACGGTGAGTGTTCGCCAACGTAAATAGCATAATGTGTCTACTATCACCCTTTTTGGGCTGGGATGATTCAAGATGGTAAGACGAGGTGTGTATTTGGCTCTCCCGAAAGAGAGCCCAACCTACCCAGTGGAGTGTGTCGTCATTAGGGTTAAACGACTATCTTGCCATAATGCTCAAACGAAATAGGGAAGAAGAATATTCTTCGCAAGAAGTAGCCCGCCCACTACTAAAGTAACTATTTTAATAAGAGGCCTTAGCTTAGTAATTTCTCCTTTGTTGTTGCAGTAGATATCACCTGTTACGCCAATGATGACCGCTGCAGGAAAAAATAAAACGAAGCATGTGAAGAATAACCATCTCCATCGATACCATGGGATTTGGTCACCATTAATTGAATCTGGCTTTGTATCTGTTGAGTCTGTCATCGCTTTTCCAAGGTGTCTATTTATTTGGGCGTCACTCTAAAGGTTTTAGTGAGCTGTGCAAGCGTTGCTCCAGATGTTTTGGGTAGATTTCAGTTAACGATACTGAACCACACTTTTGAAAATGACTGAATTCTGTAATAGCGTTTATAAAGGCTGCAATGAGTGAATCTTCATCAAAGCCTGATTTCTTAATAGATGGTTTAAAAGTAGCCTGCTCAAAAAGGTGTTGTTCAAAATGTAGCGATTTGATTTCTAAATGGCTAGTTTTTCGATGAGCCTTACAATCCATCCGCCCAATAAACTCACCCCGGTAAAGTAGCGGCAGGCAAAAGTAGCCGTACTGGCGTTTGGCGGCGGGTACGTAACATTCTATTTGGTAGTCATATTCAAATATTGCCCTTAGCCGGTCGCGTTGAATAACGCTGTTATCGAAGGGCGAAAGAATCAACATGCGGTTGTTTAAACGCGGAAGAGGGCGCTCTAGCGCACCTGCTTCTAATATAAACACCTCGCCATTGCTCACTTGTACTTGTTCTAATGTACCTTGCGCTAACCTTTCATTTACTAAAGCTTTTACCGCCTTGCGAAGATCTGGGTTGCGGCGCAGGTAAGTGAGCCCTTTGAGTGATGCAAACCCATGGCAGCGTAATTGTTGATCAAGCATATGCGCTGCAAACTCTTCTATGCTAGGCATGCGTGAGTCTATATGGGATGGCAGAACTCGCTCGATCAGGTCGTAGGTTTTTTGGAAACCCTCACGATTACTGACCATCAGGTCGCCTTGCATATACAGCTGTTCGAGTGCTTTTTTGGCGGGTTTCCAATCCCACCAACCCACAGGTTTTGTGGTGTTGGTTTCTAAATCGCGTGAGCGTAACGGGCCATCTGAATTTATGCGTGCTAACAGCTCACCCATGAGCTTTTTATCAGGGTTTTTATACCAATGGGTTTGGCCACTCTTAATGGTGTGTTTGTAAGGTAAAGAGAA
>NZ_JADGEV010000089.1 GCF_016744175.1 Neptunomonas sp.
AGCAGTTAGCATGGGCATATAATAGAGAGGGATTTTTTCTTCATGATGACCCGTAGAGCTATGTAGATAAGTGCAGCATATGCACTTATCTAATGACATCATCTTGCTTATTTCTGTCTATTCGTTAGCCAGCTTCGCTTCGAGTTGATCCATTACCTGGCAAGCCTTAGCTAAATCGGTGGTGGCGTGTTGGCCAAACTCTACCATCATCGATTGATACTCATAACTCTCGTCTTTAGTAATTTTACCCGCCTGTAGTAGTTCCACAGAGGCTGTATTGTAAGCAGCTAACCGTTCCCAAATAACAGTGCTATTGCAGGTAGAGCTGATGGCTTCGGGCTCATAGTTGATAGCTTTTAACGGTGTATCTTCTCGCGCATAATCGGTAAGTAGCGCATCGTAACGCTGACATATAGTTGGATCTATTTGGGCCTCATACTTCATATTGGGGTTATTTTCATATAGAGCCCCCATTTCTATACCCAAGGCGAACGATTTCTCGCTTATCTCATCAAGCACCGCTTCCTGTTCAGGTATTGTTTTACCATGCTCTTTCAATGATAGAACTTGGTCTTTCCCATAGCTTCCAACTAAGTTAGTTACCTGAGTTGCTTTTTCATCCGCTTGTTTATAGGTACAAGAGGCATGTGCATATTGGCCCGATGTTAAAACAGCCACTGCAATAATAGAGGTGTATATTTTCACTGATGTATATTCCTTTATAATTTATATCAGTTAATACTGCTGTTTTTAACTTGATGGACCTATTGAATGACCAGTTTATCTGTTAATTCAAGGTTCTTGTCTATGAAGTCCTCATAAAGGTACATATCTATAAATTGGGTCATATACGCTTTAAAGCTTGGGGGCTTTTTAAAGGCTTCTATTTTTTCTAAGTGCTCATAAAATGTAAACGTATCATCCAAACTCACCGCCCATGAAAGGTACTGCCCTTACTTATCAAACATGAGTGCATACGGAAATTTGCTACTTCCTCCCCCAGAGATCGCATAAACGAAGTAGTTTTAGCTGGTGTAAAACACAAGAGTGCGTAGTTTAGTATTGGCTGAGCATTACTGCTCTTCTGCCATCTTCACCATAAATTTGATGAAGGGCTAAGCTGGGTGAACGTAATGCTATTTTACGGCGTAAAACATCATCAATTGAAGCACCATAAAGTAGTGCTAATTGAAGCACACCGCTAGCGCACCCAGCATCACCGCAGGGTGTTACTGTGTTCAGTGACAATAGTCGAGGTGTCATAGGTTGGATTTGTAACCGCCCATTAGATATCGCCGTTTCATAGTGTCGCGGGGACTCACCGTTTAAGTCGGCAAAACGAATAGATAAGTCGTGATATTCAACAGAATGAGCCGCAAATAAAGACTTAATCGCTTTTACTAGCGCGTTTGCTCTCACTATTTTCCCCGGGGCATCATCAACTTCAACTTCGAGGTTTTCGTTTAGCAGCTGAACACTGGGTTGCTCAGGTGTTACTTCCCCGATAACAAGCCCGCACATCACTTCACCGGGGACGGTGCCCTCAGGCATGCCCTCATGCTTCACGCGCTTATCGGCAAACAACTCAGACAATACTGCGGGTTCATTTAAATTATCATAAGCAAGAACAGCTACAGGGGTTTTATGGATGCGTATATCTTGCAGTATCTCAACAATCGAGCAACTGTCTCCTTTGATTAAAACAACTTTTACACCAAGGTCATGTTGCTGGAAATACTGTTTTAGATTATCAGCATGTGCACATCGTTTACTGACTAAACAATACAGGGTCTCAATGTTGTTCCACGTTGTGTTATCGCAGCCTTGGCTAAGCAGGGCTAATGTATCTTCAAGCAGGACTTTGACTTTGCTAAAACCTAAGTAATGAAAGCCATCCTTATCTTCAAGTTCGATTAATGTATAGGGGTACGCCATGCCATCGCTGTTGATCCCGCTTTTATAGCAGTTTTCATTTGCCAATAAAGCACCGGCATTGACACTCAGTGAGCTGCCTAATGAGCTTAATACCGCCGCGCTGAGGATATTCATAGTTGGGATCGCTTTTTAGGAAGATCGGCTAGCGAAGCATAATAACTCTTGTTTTTTTGCCTCGCTCTTTGCCATGCCCTGCTTTGCTTACCAATAATCACTTCTTCTATCTCGTGAATGTTTTTCTTAAAAGGTATGCGCACACGCCATGTCATTTGAAAACGTTGCTTATCGGGTTCTATAAAAAGGGTGTCTAAATTGGGTAGCATTGGCATATCTGTTTTTTCACCCTCTCGATACACCCAAACAGCCGGCGTCATCTTGGGTAAAACAAAAGTTTTATAGCCTTGAGACATCAGCTGATATAGCTCGACACTCTCTCCTCCTGCTAGATACGGAACCTGTTGATCTTGCGGCGCTATTTGTATAAAACCATAGTCAAAATCGTTCGGAAGTGCAGGGAAACGCTCCTGAACATAAGCATCATCAAAAGTACCGGCTAAGCCAAGGCGCGGAGGTACTAATGATGATAAAGGCGCAAAACTTATAGGGCGGCAGATTTGCCCTAGGCTTTTATAGTTCTCTTGTGGGTCCATGCTAAACAGATTAGGCGCTGCTAGGGTGCCTGACGTGATATATGACTTGTCATAGACAAAGCCTTTACCCGCAGGGTTTTCTTCAAAAAGCTCCCTTTCTTTAGCAACCTCTTGGTTCCCTCCAAAAGCATGTTGATAATCGAGCGGCATCTGTGTAAATGGTTTAGGTGATGATAGTTGCCAAAAGCCTAGAGTATTTTTAGTCCATTGGCGGTGGCCCACCACACGGATTCTTTTTTGCCACTGCCCAACACGTACCATTACCGCTAATTCTTCTACTGGCTCAGATGCGGGTGCATGAGCAGAGCCCATTAAAACAATATCACAACGTGGTTTAAAGCTGCCAAAATCCGACTCGTATATGAGATCAGCGCACTCACTGGGAGCGTAATCACTAAAGGTATCTTCACTGACTAAAGGGACTTGCTCAACGGCTAGCTTAACAGTGCCATTGTTCTCTGCGGGTATTTGATAGGTGGCCTTAACAACAATAACCACACCATCTCTATCATCTTTGAAAGCGGCTTGTTCAAAACCTGCTTCAAAGCGTGTCCGGTTAGTCAACTTCATAACTGGCCTACCTCGGCAACCAAATCCCAGTCATATATCACTCGCTTGGCAGCAATATACTGCGCTAAACGAATGTGCTGAGCTATATAAAGAGGGGTATCAAGCGATAGCCTATCTTGTGCAATGACCTGTGTGAAGATCTCACCTTGCACGTAGTAAAGATTTACATCAAAGCGGTGTTGCTGGGCTTGCCACCATGCTAATAGCGCTTCAGTATTCGCCCAAGGGTAAACTTCATCCTTACGCCGGTCGGCTTTTTCATATGACTGTGCGGTTACTCCATCCCAGCCTGCCTGAATATGCTCTGGGTTAGTTAGATCAAACCCCGTAATCGCAATAAATGCTTGCGCCGCAAGCCGGTGCTGGCTTTCATCTTGTAGCGCAGCCAATATGAGGGGTATAGCATTTACATCACCGGTTAACCCTACACCTAACCAGAATGACCGGTAGTTAAGCTCAGCTTTGTGGCTTAGCAACCATGCATAGCGTTGCTCAGCAGGTAGGCTTAACAACAATAAGCTGAGTGAATCGGGGCTGTCTGCTAAGCAAGCTTGCAGCACACGGCTATCACTATCCAATTCGGCATCATCTAATGCAGTGCTATCTAATCCGGTACCTGTTAAAACCCGCAAACGTATTGTCTGGTACAAGGCTAAAGGCTCTACGGCATTGTGCGGTACGCTTTTCAAGAGTGGCTGTAAGTGTAGGTTAACGCTGCCTCTAATAGCTTCTGACCTCACCGCATCATGCGTGTCTTCTAACGCCAGTGTCGCCCACGCTTCGCTCAGCCCTTTAACACTATAAAGCCCTTTTATTACCCCTTGGCGTATCCAAGCAATATCCGATAGCCAAAGCTCTGCAGGTAAATGTAAGCACTTACCTGTTGAGATAAAGTAACCTAACCAAAAACCTAAACAAGTTTCTGCAGCGTCTACCTCGCCTAGGCTCAGCCATTGGCTGATGTCATCCTGCGTTACCTGCTGTTTACTTAAAGCGGAGTAAATTAAAAAGCTGAGCTGCCCTATGGTTAGCTGGGTTTTCTTGGCTAAAAGGGCTTTTTTGAAATCGGGAATCTGAACAGCTATATGATGCGCATCTACTGTTTTTTGATAAAAATATTGGCGTTGCCCAATAGGCGTATGCGGCTGTTGTGTTGCCTTATAAAAACGTAACCACGTAAACAAAACATCATTCACTAAGCTATATTGATAATGGGCACTCGCCGCCGGTAGTACAGGCGCAGCATTTATGACTTTTTGCATATTAATTTATTTTAACCGAGCCGCCAGAGATCTTATTAACAGAGAGCGCTTCAGTTGAAACAAATTCGCCGCGAATCTCGATAGAATCGTCTTCTAATACAATTTCAGCCTTCCCGGCGCGAAGAATAATACTGTGGTCTGATTCAATTATTTTTTGATCTCGGCTTTCAAAAAGATCCATCAACAAGCCTGCAACTACAGGCTTAGATAAGTCACCTCCCAAAAATAAAAGAGTGCAGGCTTTTTTATTATCATCGTCATTTAAGCTGATATGCGTTTTTGCAGGTATCGACTGATAACGCTGGCCCTGAAAGATAAAGCTGAC
>NZ_JADGEV010000090.1:0-1810 GCF_016744175.1 Neptunomonas sp.
TTATTTGGGAGCTTCTCAGCGAACCTAAAAAAAGCGAAGTCATCCCCTGGTTACGTGCTGACATTCGCCCTAGTTTGATAGGGGAGATGGATGATGCACAGCTTTTTGTGGCAGCTGAAGCGATGGCCGTCGATGATCTTGCCGATGTTTTAGGGGATTTTCCCGACCAGGTAACTCAATCTATTCTCGAAGCACTTGAAACAGATAATCGAAAACGTCTTGAAACGGTTTTGAGTTACCCGGAGGGAAGTGCCGGTCGCTTGATGCGTACAGAAGTTCTCAGTGTAAGAAAAGATGTGACATTCTCAGTTGTGTTACGTTGGTTAAGACGGCATGAAAAACTGCCATCGCTAACTGATGCTTTAATGGTAACAGATGCAGAAGGTTACTATTTAGGAAAACTTGAATTAGCTAATATCGTTACAGGTAGTCCAGAAACCAAAGTAATAGAGGCAATGGTTGGCACGGCAGAAGCCGTACGTTTTGATGCTAAAGAACACGAAGTAGCCACATTGTTTGAAAAACGAGAGCTTATTTCAGTAGCGGTGATCGATGCTGAAGGCAAGCTGTGTGGAAGAATTACGGTTGATGATGTTGTAGATGTTATTCGTCATGAAGCAGACCAAGCGTTTCTAAAGTCCGGTGGAGTTGCACAGGAAGAAGATCTATTTTCTCCCATTATTCCAAGTGCCCTGCGTCGTGGGGTGTGGCTAGGGATAAACCTGATTACAGTGTTTATGGCCGTTTGGGTTATTGGCTTATTTGAAGCGGCCCTGAATCAGATTGTAGCGTTAGCCGTATTAATGCCGGTGACAGCAAGCATGGGAGGTATTGCCGGTAGTCAGACTCTCACGCTGATCATTAGAGGCCAAGCTATGGATCAAGTGTCTCACTTAAATGCTCTATGGCTGGTGCGTAAAGAGCTTGCTGTGGGGGCGCTCAATGGCCTAGTGTGGGCTTTCTTAGTAGCGATCGTATCCTTACTGTGGTTTAAAGACACATACCTTTCGCTAATAATTGCCGTCGCACTGTTCATAAATTTACTGGTCGCCTCTCTTTCTGGAGTACTTATCCCATTGACGTTAAAACGAATGAAAATTGACCCTGCACTTTCAGGGGCAGTTATTTTAACGACGGTAACTGATGTGGTCGGTTTTTTAAGTTTCCTCGGATTGGCCTCAATATTTCTATTATGAATACAATTTATTTTATAACCATATATAAAATTGGGATAACCCATGATCGACTTTACTCTTAGCGACTTCCTTGTTGAGCACAAGTTGCTATCTTCGCTTACATTTATTGTTTTAGCTTATTTCTTTAAACTATTGTTGGTAAAAGCCATCAGAGTGAGAAGCAAGGCAAAACGGGAAGATCGTCGTTATCTAATTAATTTAATTAAAAACTTAATTAACCTTACAGTTGTTGTTTTATTTTTTATCTACTGGTCAGCCGAACTACAAAAATTTGCATTTTCTGTAGCCGCATTTGTTGTAGCTATTGTTATTGCTACGCGCGAGTTTATTCAATGTATTATCGGATACATTTATATAGTTGCATCAAGACCATTTCAGGTTGGTGACTGGATTCAGGTCGGTCGCTATTACGGTGAAGTAACAGAAACTGACTGGGTAAAATTGACCTTATTAGAGGTTGATATTGATTCATACAGTCACACCGGAAAAACTCTTTATTTACCCAACAGCATGTTGGTATTGAATACTATAAAAAACCTAAACTTCATGAAGCGCTATGCCACTCATACCTTCACGCTTACTCGGGATCAGCGCGTAAACCTGTTTTTATTTAG
>NZ_JADGEV010000090.1:1910-4599 GCF_016744175.1 Neptunomonas sp.
GTTTTGATCACATAACGCTCTTCAGTTGTTCCATTAGATGATTTAATTCTACGTATATCTTGGAGTGGAGCGTTGCACTCTACAATATCTTCAACTTTGTAAATATTGGGATGAATATCGAACTTTATCCAAGGCTTACCCGATTTTTTGTAGCGAGACAAATTATCCACATGAAGTGAAGATGTTTTTGCGCCAGTATCTATACGCACTTGTAAATCAAAAATCCCTAGATCAGGGAGATCACAGCTCTCAATACTGCCAATAATCATTTTATCTTTCATTAAACTCATACCTAGACCGGCGCAAAGCGTTGCTATTAAGGGTTGTAACTTATCTTGCTATATCCTGAATGGGAGGAGCCAAAGCGTCTTGCATCTCGCTTATCTTTTCTGCTATCTCAGCATCATCCTCTGAAAAGAATGCAATATGAAACATAGCATCCCCTTCTTGTACCAACGGGATATTTTGTTTACCAATAATAATGCCAGATTTGTTTGCCGTGACAATATCAATCACTTCTCCAAAAGGGCTGCCAATTTCAGCTAAGGGCGTCCCTTTTTGTACCTGATCACCCAGATTTTTAAGATCATGTACAATGCCACTGCAGTTTGCACGCACCCAAGAGCTGTGATTAGCAATATAGGGTGTGAGTATTTTTCTTCGAAGCTTACGGTTCACTAAGCCTAGATGCCTAATAACATTCAGGACACCTTTCACGCCAGCCTGTATAGATAGTTCATCAAACCGCAGTGCTTGCCCAGCTTCATAAAGCAGAATACGTGTATCCGATTCCACTGCCGCTTGCCGTAAAGACCCATCTCTTAGGTCTGCATTTAATAATACAGGCACACCAAAAACTTCAGCGAGCGTACGGGTTTCTGGATCGTTAAGGTTCGCACGTATTTGCGGCAAGTTGGAGCGGTGAATTGCACCTGTATGTAGATCAATACCGTAGTCACAATGCTTTACAATTTCCTCTAAAAAAATATCAGCCACACGCCCTGCTAAAGAACCTTTCGCTGATCCAGGGAAGCACCGGTTAAGGTCACGCCGATCTGGCATATAGCGACTTTGATTGAGAACGCCATATACATTCAACATAGGCACTAAAATCAATGTACCGCTACTAATTTTGAGCGACTTCAATTGAATTAAACGACGAATAATTTCAATACCGTTTAGTTCATCACCGTGTACTGCTGCCGAAACAAAAACGGTTGGACCCGGTTTTTTACTGCGCCTTACATGCACTGGAATACAAATATCAGTATCTGTATAGAGCTTAGCTACCGCTATTTCAATCTGTTTCGTTTCTCCAGGTTTAACTGTAAAGCCACCGATTATCAGGTCATTAGTTTCCATTACTGTTTACCTTGAAAACCTGACTCATCCTTTACCTCGCGTCCGGTTGTTATTTGGTTTAGCATTAGCTTCTATAAAATCAATAATTAACCCAGCTACATCTTTTTCTGTAGCCAATTCAATACCTTCAAGACCCGGCGATGAATTAACTTCCATTACTACAGGTCCGTTTTTAGATTGAAGTATATCGACGCCACAGACATTTAGCCCCATCACTTTGGCTGCGTTAACGGCAGTTGCTCTTTCTTCTCTGCTTAAGCGTACAAGCCTTGCTGAACCACCGCGATGTAAATTAGACCTAAACTCTCCTTCAGCTCCCTGGCGCTTCATTGCCGCTACGACTTTATTGCCAACCACGAAACACCGAATATCAGCCCCCCCTGCCTCTTCAATAAACTCTTGCACCAATATGTTTGCTTTTAGGCCCATGAAAGCTTCAATAATACTCTCGGCGGTTTTGTTGGTTTCTGCCAGAACCACGCCAATCCCTTGTGTACCCTCAAGTAGTTTAATTACAACAGGAGCACCACCAACGTTTGCGATAAGATCTTTAATATTATCGGGTTTATTCGCAAAACCTGTACGAGGTAACCCAACATCTTTACGGGATAATAGCTGCAATGAACGTAACTTATCGCGTGACCTACTTATTGCTACGGATTCATTGACACAGAACGTCCCCATCACCTCGAATTGACGAACAACTGCTGTGCCGTAAAAAGTAACAGATGCCCCTATACGAGGAATAACTGCATCATAGTAGGGCAGCTCTTCACCGTGGTAACGTACAGCCGGTCGGCTTCGAGTAATATCCATATAGCAATGTAGAGTGTCTATGATATCAACTTGATGTCCGCGGGACTCTCCGGCTTCTTTCAAGCGACGAGTAGAATACAAATTCTCATTTCGAGAAAGAATTGCAATTCTCATAATTATGTTCCTTATGAAAAGTAGACTATGTCAGAGTGTTTTTAGCCAGCATTGTTGAGAACAACGAATTCACGCGGCAGTACCACAACACGAATTAGGCTTGTTTTCTCTAAGTGAAAGTCAGTATTTTGCGTTAAGTAAACCACACACCTTATGCCAAAAAAGGTGCACATATGATGTGATAGAGGTTAAAAAATGGGCACTTTTTGGACTGTATTTAGATATATGGTTAGAGAAAAAACAGTCTTATCAGAGCTTACTTATACTCCCTCTGCCAAGAGGAAGTCTACGTATTTCTCAAAAGCTAAAACAAATAATAAAAATTTATTATCAGCGGTATTAGAGAAGGTACGAATAAGTCCAATATTTTAATTTTCACTTCCCTATCTATGCGGCC
>NZ_JADGEV010000007.1:0-115481 GCF_016744175.1 Neptunomonas sp.
ACCGTTTGGAATACTTACATAAACTGGGCATGGCTTATGTTAATGCCGATGTGGACGCGTCATGCCTCGACCTAGTGGCTGACTAATTGTCTTTCCAGAAGAAGAATTACATATATGCTTATCCGAGCCAAGATAATAAAAAAGGACGCCTAGACGTCCTTTTTTTATTCGCTAGGCTATTACGCCTTTGAGATGCCGTTAGTTGAAAATAGAAAAATCAACCTCTTATCTCAAAGAAAGCGCTTTGCATTCTTAATATTCAACTCTACTATATTTTTAAATATCAGATATTTTGACACCTCATTCTTGTTAGTTATTTTATTATTGAATATTTTAATTTACCCATAATAATGGACAATCATGAAATACCTAAAGCCCTATACACTTATCCAGGGATAAATATAATATTGCATGATGACCAGTCATGCATATTATTTAAAAAATTAACAAGTAACCTATTAAACCAAGAAAAAATAGCAACGTCTCACTGCTTTATGTATGTCTTGAGAGGAAAAGTAAAAGTACAAACTAATGAAGGAAACGCTATAACCACCCAGTCTGGCGAAATGCTGTTTATGCCTAGAGATACTTACCTTATTTCTGATTTTGTTACCATAAATAATGATATTGAGCTCTATTTTATTTTTATTGAGCACAGCATATTCGATCTGTTTTTGAGAAAAAAAGTTGAAAGTAGTAAAAAGGAAATATCAATAGCACCAACTATTTGCAAACTACACACAAGCGTAAATATAAGCTGTTATTTTAACGCGTTAAAAGAGGTTTACTCAGGTTCAGAAAATAATCGAGAGATTCTAAAAATCAAGATACTGGAGTTCTTACATCTCATCAGCATAGATAATCGTAGCAACATTATCGAAACGCTTTATATGTCTGAGCAATACAAAAGAAAACGCAATATCACTTCTCTCATGCTCGAAAATTACAACAAAAACCTTACCATTGCAGACTTTGCCAACCTGAGTGGTCGAAGCTTATCAACATTTAACCGAGATTTTAAAGGAGAATATGGAAAACCTCCTAAACAATGGTTAATAGATAAAAAGATGTCGGAGGCAAGAAAGCTCTTAGATAATGGTTCAAACGTAACAAACTGCGCGCTTGAAGTTGGTTATAGCAATGTGTCACATTTCATTAAAGCCTATAGAAAAATCTATGGAAAAACTCCAAAACAAATATAAATAGCTAGTTTTGACAGAAAATGAATACTTTTGACTTTTTAGGAGTAGAGGCGTTTTTAAAAAAACATATGATGATGCCTTTAATTGCTGTTACAAAAAGGGAAATAAAATGAGTATTACTGTCATACTGGAAGCCGACGTAAAGCTAGAGGGGAAGTCAAAATTACTAAGTCTATTAACTAAGAATTTACCCGATACTAAAATTTATAAAGGATTCATTAGCATCTCCATTCATAGTGAACAAAATACTAATCAAGTAATTTTCTATGAAAAATGGCAATCCATCGATGATTATCATGCTTATTTGAATTGGAGAACTGAAACTGGGTTAATGAAGGAATTAGCAGCTACTTTAAATTCGTCGCCCACAATTCGATACTTTAATACTGAAGTTATTGATGGAATTTCAGATTAAATAAGTCATGAAATCATACGGGCAGTACTGAATACAGAGAACCGCTCACTTCGCTCAAGTATAGTCCATTCATTAACGCCTCTAAATGAAGCGTTAATGTCTACATTAAGCAAAACCTGTTTAATTACTTAGACCTGCTCTATGCTAGATTTATGCGCTTGTTGAGCGACCAACAACCATAAACACACCTACTCCCATTAGGGCTAAGCCTATCAGCCGCTTAGGTGTTAGGGAATACTGCAGCGCACCTACAAGCCCATAATGGTCGATAAAGCTCATAGCCACTAGCTGACCAAGCAATACAAATGAAACCGCATTAGAAATGCCAAAATGAGGTGCGACACTTGTAATACTTAAAATATAAAACATGACAAAAAATCCGCCAAAGTATAAATACCATGGAATATTTGCTTTATATAGCCCAGTAGATACGCCCTCTACTGCGAAAAGATACGTAACCGAAACAGCCAACCCAACTATAAATAATATTGTAGCTGCCAATGCAGGACTTTGAAGCTTAGCGCCCAAGCCACCATTTAACGCAGCCATCAAAGGAATGCCAAGACCTGCAACGAACATAATTGATGCGTAAAAAAAAGTACTATTCACATTTATACCTTCATATTTACTGAATGTTTTTGGGGAGCAAAATGCAGATAGCTACAACTAAGCTCCCCGAGAAGACCGTAATAAGATGCCCTCTATGTTTAAGCTAATTGGCGTAGTTTCGTTACTTGATCGAAACCAATGCCCCAATTATCGGTACTCACTTCATCAATCACCACAAAGGTAGTTGTCGGATTTTTGTTTAACACGTCCACTAGCAATTGGGTGGTACCTCGTATGAGAGCCTGTTTCTGTTCTTGAGTGACATTTTCATCGGTTATTTTAATATTTACGTATGGCATAATTTTTCTCTTATATTAGTGAGTTAGCTTGCAACAGCAAAGCTAAACTGTTGTTTTGCAGTCAGTCCTATTATTGTCTTCTCAAAACATTCAACCGAATGAGAGCCGGCGATCAATAAAAATATAAGCAACTCATTCATAGCCTGTTATAGGTTTGTTTACCCTATTGGGCACCAAGAACACACCACATCGTGGATCATTTCTATCTTTAGTATTTTCATCAATGGCCTTCCCGTAAATCAGAGTACATTTTATTGACGATTAACCAGCGCCCGTTCTCCTTAAGAAGGCTCAGAAAATCTATATAAAAGTGATCAAATAACGGGCATTCCAGCTTTACCATTGCTTGATCTTTGATTACTTCAATGGACAGTAGTTTAAAATCATAAGCCTGTCCTTGCTGGTTAGGTATTGGTCGATTAGCAACAGCGTCGAGCCATTGCTCAAGACTACGTCGTAAACTAGGCGCGTTAAGATACGCATCCGGATGGAAAATGGCTCTCAATTTCGATACCTCGCCATAGTGCAAGCCATCAAAATAGTCTCGAACTAAACTCATTATTAATTCAAATTCATTTGAGCCAAAATCACCGCTATATGTCGCATTTTTCATGCAAGCTTCCCTCTCCCATAGATAATATTGAGCCACCGCAGACGGTAGCACTACGCAGCTGATTGACGCTGTTCAGCACTAAGAGCACGTTGAAAGCTCGGCATTTCAAGTACGGCATCCAACATTTTTATGGTGTTGTTTCCCATTGAAATGTCTACAGGAAAACTTGCCCCCCAACGTGAATACACAGTCAGCATAATATCCGCGGCTGAAGGCTGGTCACCGCCAAGGAAGTCTTGCCCAACAAGCTGTTGCTCTACGACCTGCCATAGACGGGTAATAGCTTGGGCTGCTGTATCAAAGGATGACTGTTTAGCCTTCTCATCAGCAATGTTCTGAGCAATAAAAAATAAACGACTATAGGCAGGATGCATTGTGGCATTGGCAAACATGATATTTTGAATGGCTTGCTCACGCCCTCGTCCAGTGGCAGGCAGCATGCTGCTCTGATGTTTATTGAGCAGATATAACATCACAGCGGCTCCTTCCAAAAGTGTTTTTCCGTTATCGACAAGTACTGGAACCATACCCGCGGGATTGATAGCGCTAAAATCACTCACTTGCTGCTTGTCGATAATGTCCACCGATTGGCCCAGCTCGTGAATAACCACTTGAGTTGCTAGAGAACAGGCCCCAGGAAAGTAATATAACGTGTACATAGTATTATCCTCATTATTGTTTAAATGGTTTAGCTAATTGCGTGCCGCTTGAAAGATGAGTAACGACAACAAGGAGGAGTTTGATCTTTATTTTTGTCTACATATATAGCTATAATTAAAACCTACTGTTTCCATAATAGAAACAAACTTTTGCTTATCATTACTTCATTGGATACTACCTTCTATGGACAAACTACGGGCGCTGCAACTATTCATACGTCTGGCTGATTTGGGTAGCTTTACACGTGTTGCAGAGCAAACAAATACATCTAAATCCATGATAAGTAAGGAGATTAGCCGTCTTGAAGACTCACTAGGCGCTCGCTTATTGCATCGCTCTACACGCAATGTCCAGCTGACCCATGTAGGTGTGGGTTATTTGCAACGAGCAAGGGAAATACTAGAAAAGCTAGATGAAGCAGACAACTTTGTGCAAGACCTTCAGCAGAACCCACGCGGCAAATTAAAAATCAACGCTCCTATGGCACTTGGAATCATCGATTTATCTACGTTGTTTGCCGATTTTATGCAGGCTTACCCGGACATTGAGCTAGATATTCATCTAGGAGATGAAAGTGTAGATCTGGTTGAACAAGGTTTTGATCTAGGCTTTCGAGCCTCCAGCCTACCAATCGATACGAATTATGTCGGCCGCCCACTGACCTGTTTCAAATATCGCGTATGTGTAGGGTCTGAATATTTAAAGAACCACCCTGCTATTAACTTGCCACAAGACCTTAAAGAGCATAATTGCTTCGTATACAGTTATTTCCAAGGGAAAAATGTTTGGCCTATTGAAGACGGTATTGCCATTAAAGGGACATTACGGGTTAACAGTACGGTTTTTATGATGGAAGCCATTAAACGCAATCAAGGCATTGGACTAATTCCAGACTTTGTTTGCCGTGAAGCACTTGAAAAGGGAGAAGTTATTGAAGTTTTAGAAAAGTCAAAGAAGCCCAATCTTACGCTTTACGCCTTGTACCCTGCACGACATTTTGTCCCCTCTAAACTGGTGCAATGCGTAGAGTTTCTTGAGCAGTGGTTTGCTAATAAATAACTTACATTAAATCAATACTATAAATTATCGATCGCCAATGAAGCGCAGCAGAACGCACTGCATTTGTGAGTGCCCTTTATTATGATGGTTCACTCGTCCATTGAATTGTGACCTTTCTTTTCCCCCACTCTTTGGCTTTCTTGATATCTTTACCCATATAGATATCTATCTTTTGTTTCCATCTCTTATTCATTTTATCAAGCACCTTATATTTCCCCTCCATCCCCTCAATGGACACCTCAACACCATGAGTGAGCCCAATTTTAATGAGATCCCTTGAAACCGCGATTGACTTCATCCCTGGCTTAAGGGTGTCTCCCCATGCTGCAAGCGAAGGCGTAGAGTCTGTTTCTTGGGGGCTTGAGGTATATGCCGTAGCGGTCACCTCTAAAGAATTGACCTTATCAGCACACCCACACAATAAAGGTATTACAGCCAGAACTATAAAATGACTAAATTTTCTCATTGTTTACACGCAGCAGATTTTTCATAGACATAATGCTCTCGACTTATTACGAGCCTTCAGTTTAGTGGGTTAACTGCAAGCCGAAGCGATACTGTACCTGTTACCAATACAAATAGAGATCAAGAGAATTAACAGTAGCATAACTTTTATTGGCTCAGACAATTAAACAGACTTTTTGGAAGCCACTTTTTCTGAAGATACCTGTAACGTTAAGGCCACTAATCTGGGCCGGTAGCCTAGAAAAAACGACCGATACACAGTGAGTAATCCACAATTAACTTCATAAAAACCACCGACATTACCGGCCACATACGATATATAAATTCATCCAGTTTTTAGCAAAAGGCTTTAAAGAAAAAGCAGGTATTAGCGCAGATGAACGTGATAATGGAAATCATACCACGTCCATTTAGGGGGTTGATAACAGTTAGCTCAATTGTGCAATAAAGCAAAACTGAGCAAACGGTTAGCCTTACCGCTTCAAATTCCGGTTATGCGTCTAATATAGACTGAAGCTCTGACTCACAACGACTAACAAATTTACTGTACTGACCTTTAGTTAAAAACAGTCGATGAATACCAGCACAGTTTTGATGGCCCTTATCCAAGTTTTTCTTTTGATCAAAACCGCAACGAATGATTTCTAAACTATCTAAATCTATTTCGATAAAGTAGCGTGTATCATCATTATGAGTCTGAACCATGAAGTATCTCTCCCGTTAGCTAATACCGATATTCAATTCACTATTAACCCTGAATATGCCTCGATGCTTAGCGAATTAATATGCGTAGAAGCTTCGCAATAACAGATTTTGTTATGCATTTACAACCTCTGTTTTAAACAAATAGTCGTGACCACACTTTTTGGCAGGCCCAAAACCAATAACGTAGTTAACGAAAGAAACCACAGTCAACCAGATGGCAACATATGAGATTAACACCGGAATTAACGTGCGCAACATAAGCACTGGAACAGCGGTAGCACCACTTATTTTAAGACCAAGCAACTTCTTCCCCACTGAGGCCTGATAATTTCGCAAGAAATGATAATTGACTAAAATGTACCCAAACAGAAACGCCACAGCTCCAATCAAGCTAGCATACTTCGTTAAATTGATATTAATTCCCGCATCAACGACAACTAGCACCAACACGACTACTCCCAATAATAGCCCCCCCACAACTAAAGCAATAACTATATCTATTAATAGCGCTACTAATCGTTTAAACCTGAATAACATACTTACCCCAAATTGACGTAGTCTTACCCAACTAACAAGCTAAAACAGTGACGAAGGAACAAAAACCAACTGTTTTTTATTCTTATTATGTTTCATCGACCTCCGAAAAAAATAAGAATTAGACCAATACCAAGAGCAATAAATGGATACCTCATCTCATCCTCATAATAAGCGAAGATAGCTTGTGATATCGGTGGAAAAAAGAAATTCAATGCTACGCAAAGAAATGAAACTTGTATCCCTCTAATGACAGACCAAAACCATGCAATAAAACAAATAATTAATCCTGTTGTTTCCATGTTAAATCCCTTACATTTGTATATGCGGAGGTCCGTGTATCTACCCTTACCGTTATTAATAAAAAACAGACGTGATCGTTTGAAAAGGAAGGAAAATCTTTAGCAATAGAGAGGCCTCTTCCGTGGCAAACCGCGCATGCGTGTTAACAATTGATATACGGGGTCCGTATAACTACCCATGCCAGACATCCATCTGTCTGATTTCATTATACTTTCAACTCAGACCTTGAGACAATACAAGCATTCATATCGTTCGAATTGATACAAAACCAGCACAAACATCATCAACGCCTAGATATACTGTATAGATAAGCACAAATCATAAGGTGGTAATTTTACAACGCCACTACCTGCGTAGTGGTGCCATTATGCTTAGATGTAATAATATAAAAGCAGCCGTAAAGCTGCCTTTTAGATAATTAATTTGGTTCGGTAAAAAATCTATTCTGAGCTGTCGTCTTGGTCGCTCTTTAGAAACTAACAACACGAATGCACAACAATTTTCCTTTATTGCCTACATATAATCACTGTCGCTTAAGGGGTAAGTAAATATCAGTAATTAATTCATTCGGCGCCACTGTTCTTGGGTCATTTACGTACTCTTCAAATACCGGGGCATTTTCAGATTCTCTGCCTGAGTTAGGTAGCCACTCACCAAACAGCCATTGATAAGCGACCTGCATGTTTGAGTAAGGGCCAACATATCGAAGTACAGCGCATTCACAGCTTCCTATTGCGTACTCCGTCACGGGGTCTGAGCTCATCACATCATAGCTAGATAAAGTAGCACATGCAGCCGAGCGCAATTTCTCTTCAGGAGTTGCGTCTGGGTCATCAAAGTAAACGCCAAACGAGCGGGTCTGCTCAGAAATCAACTGCTTCATACCTAACCAAGCAAATAACTTTTCAAACGAGCCTCCTATATCCATATAAGACCCCGTGTGATCAACACCTGCTAGGGATATCGCCTCAACCTCTTTTATTTCAACCTGTAACATATCGACACCTTTAATAGAGACTAATTCTCTATCTTTTGAAAGTTTAAATATTTGATGGTTTCCCTCAACTCGATAACGAGCAGGAGGCAAACCGAGACTATCACTGAATGCTCGATTGAAAGACTGTACACTGCTATAGCCTGATGATTTTGCAATCTCTTCCACACTCTTTTGACTATTGACTAAATGGCCTGCAGCTTTATGTAAACGTAGCCTTTTAACTGTAGCGGCCAACGTTTCCCCATACATTGCTTTATACACCCTATGCCAGTGATAAGGAGATAAACAAGCAATGTCAGCTAATACGTAAAGGTCTAGCGGCTTATCCAAATGTTTATAGATATAGTCAATTACACGTTCAAAACGCTGGTGATAAAACTGCTCTTCGTTTGTCATAGGTGCATCTCTTTCAACAACATTAATGTGATAAAAGTAACCTTATCACTCTATGATTTAGCAAATCTTGCTGACTTTATCCAAAATCCTTATCAACAAGCAGCAAACTATGAAAAGTTTTTGCTTACGCCCAAATGTGTCTTTTTATTTACAATCTAGTTATTTAGTACTAGTTGAACTGAGAATTTCGTCGCCCATTTAAGACGAATAATCTTTTGATACAATTAGATACAATTAAAACTACTGTTTGAAACAGCATTTAATACAAACCTTGCTACACTTCCCTCAAGCGCACTGTAAATTAAAAATTACAAAAATTATTAAACCGTGCACTCCTTTACAGCAGTAGCCCTTTGGCGTGGAGTTTATTCTATGTTTGTACCCAACATGACCGTTAAATCCAAACTCATTTTTATTACCCTAATTTTTGCTTCTCTTTGTATTTCGATAAAATCCTACGATCTCTGGCAATTAAAAAATGACTTAATATCTGAAAGAAAAATGCAGTCAAGCAATGCGGTAGACATGGCGTTTAACGTCATAGCCTTTTATGAGACACAACAAAAAAATGGGCTTTTAAATAAGCTTGATGCCCAAAAAGGAGCCCTAGCTTCAGTAAAGGCAATGCGTTATGACGAAGGAAACTACATTTGGATTAATGACATGCAGCTGCGCATGGTCATGCACCCCACCAACTCAAGGCTAGATGGAACAGACCTTTCTACATTCACAGATAGTGATAAGAAACCATTATTTGTAGACATTGTGAACGGAGCCAAACTCAATGGGTCTGGGTTTGAATATTACATGTGGCCAAAACCTGGTGAAAGCATCCCTTCAGAAAAGCTTTCCAAGTATTCTCTTTTCGAGCCATGGGGGTGGGTCATTGGTACAGGTGTGTATATAGATGACATTGACGATAATTTTCTTACCCGATTAATTGAATCTGCCATTTTTATTATTCTTATAACACCTCTTCTTGCATGGCTTACGATTTCTACTATTCGCTCAATCACTCGACCACTGCTTAGTATGAGTAACACCATGAAGGAAGTGGCTAAAGGTAATCTTTCAAAGCGTATTAATACCACCAATCAAGACGAGCTTGGCAATCTTGGTCTAACGATCAATGCCACGCTCGATATCCAACAAGACCTGATTAAAAAAATGAGACTCTCTAGTAGTCAAATGCTCAGCTCTGCAGAACAGATGGCATCTACCGCAGAGCAAACATCCTCAGGGGTTATGCAACAAAGTGAAGAAACACAGCTACTGTCCACTTCTATGAATAAAATGTCCAATACAGCCAAGCATGTGGCCGATAGTAGCCAACAAACTGCGAATATTACTGTGCATGCAGCAGCAGCGGCCCAAGAAGGTAAAAACATCGTTTTAGAAACTATCAATTCCATCAACGGGCTGGCAGGTCAACTCGAAAACCAAGCAAGTAACATCATAAAACTCGAAGAAGATATGAATAATGTTGAAAGTTTTTTATCAATTATTAGAGATATCTCTGACCAAACAAACTTGCTTGCTTTAAATGCCGCTATTGAAGCAGCCCGTGCTGGTGAGCAAGGGCGTGGATTTGCTGTCGTTGCTGACGAGGTACGCGCGCTTGCAAAACGCACTCAAGAATCTACAGACCAAATAAACACACTAAATTCAGAATTAAAACAGGCATGCAAGAATGCGGTCAGTATGATGTCAGAAAGTCATAATGAAGCACAAAAATGCATACAGAGCGCTTCTAATGCTGGCCAGCACCTCGTCAGCATTGTAGAGCACGTTCAAGAAATACTAGAAATGAATACGGTTGTCGCCTCCTCTGCTCATCAACAAAGCTCAGTTGCCGATGAAATGAGTCTCAGCTTGAATAACATAGCTATTATTGCTGACCAAACTCATGGAGGAGCGCAACTTACCGCTAACAATAGTGAGCAGCTAGCAACACTATCACGCGCACTGCAGAGTCAAGTTAATCAATTTACTACCTAAAAAAAGTACTGGCGCCACATAGGCAAAAGTCAACAGCAAAGCTTGATTCTGTGTAAGTAGGGTGGTTTTTTAGCAGAACACTTTAATTCACAAGAATTAGGCTTTTTTACCTTACCCATATAGATACATTGGCAAAACTATTGTCACTTCAAGTGGTAATAGCAAACGCTGAAGAAAGAAATGGTTACTTGCTCTTAGCAGGTATTACTTTTTCGTTTTCGCTTAATAATTGTTCACCCGAAGCTGTGGATTCTTGTTTTCGTGTAGGGTCTTCGCCTCTCAGTATCGCTTGCTGCAACTCTAAAACGTCAGAGTGCTCCTCACTTTTATCTTTTATAAACGCCATGCTCAGGCCTTTATTGTCTTGATTTAATACCAATGAAATAGCGACAGCGGTAACCGTCAATATAGAAATCCCTTTAACGGTATCGTTCATCTCTATTCCCCTCTCCCTATATGATATTAAGCAATTTTTTACCCTTACATTAGATAATAAAACATCTGTTTGAATCAACCATTTAATAATAAAGGAAAACCCTTAATTAAAAACAAAATATCGCGTATTCTTATAGAAAAAATCGAGACTTAAAAATGCCTAATCAAATTCCTCAGCTTTTAGATGCAACCTTACAATTAGATAACCGTATTGCTGTTTTAACTTTGAATCGAGACGATGTTAGAAATGCCTTAACAGGGACTCACTTAATTGATGATATTTTGTCGACTATTCAGTGGGTTAACACATGTGAAGCGGTGTCTGTTTTAGTCATCACTGGAGCAGGTACTGCGTTCTCTGCTGGCGGGAATATAAAAGAGATGCTCGAGCGCGATGGCGAGCATCATGACGGCGCATTCAGTGGCGACGTATATGAAGTACAAAATAAGTACAGAAATGGAATACAGAAAATCCCGCTGGCTGTATATAACTGCGAAGTACCGGTTATTGCTGCGATCAACGGTGCTGCTATCGGGGCTGGATTTGATCTTACTTGTATGTGCGATATGCGTATTGGCTCGACACAAGCACTCGTCGGTGAAACTTTCGTAAACTTAGGAATCATCCCTGGTGATGGTGGTGCGTGGTTTTTACAACGGCTAATTGGTTACCAAAAAGCTGCAGACATGACGTTTACTGGCCGTCTAGTTAAGGCTGATGAAGCTAAAGCTATGGGGTTATTGATGGATGTTGTCAGCCCTGAAGAACTAATGCCCGCAGCATTAAAACTAGCAAGCCAAATAGCAGCTAAACCCCCTCAAGCGACACGGCTTACTAAGCGCTTGATGAAAGCAGCCCAACGTCAAGAGCTTGCAGATTTTTTAGACTTATGCGCTGTATTTCAAGGTATGTGCCACAATACAGATGATCATCTAGAAGCGGTCAGTGCTTTTGTTGAGAAACGTCCCGCTAAATTTAACGGGAAGTAGTGACGGCTACCCATAAAACCGAAGCTTACTTGGTTCGGTTTTATTAAAAACACAATCTCTTATCTGCTCTCAAGTATGCTTATGCCAGTTTGCTTTGCGCGCAATAACAACCAAACCTAACGCTAACAATATCAAGGTACTTGGTTCAGGAACTTCATTTGATGGAGGTCTTACGCTACCACTAATACCTGCCAATTTTATGCCATCCCAGTTGCTATCAGTAATCGAATCTCCTGTACTTGCGCCCGTTCCAACGGCCGACATATAAGCACCAATAATCCAATAGCTTGAATAAACCGTATCTAAATTACTGTTTACCGTTTCCTGGCCCGTTCCCGGGTTTGCGTGATGGCTAATAACACTCCAACCATTTGCTGATAAGCCTGATAAATTCACACCACCTATATCTGCAGCAGGCTGTGAACCGGTCGTACCGCCCTGATATGCCATAACCGTCACATCAGAATCACCTCCATGCCAGCCAATATTAAAAGCATCTAATGAAAACTGTTTTTCTGCAAAATCAAACATGACAAATTCGTAAGTGCCACCATTATCTATGGCGTGATTATCACCACCCGAATTACCATATCCAGAACCATCGGAGCCATAGCCATCCTGATCAATAACTAAGCCGTACTGGTTATGCGCAAGTAAACTATCAACGTTTCTAATTTGGTTTGGTCCCGACACAGGAGCAGACCAAGCAGACAATGTAGTCATCGCTCCAATACTATCACTAGAGAAACTATAGCTTCCAGATGTCGTACTTGAAACGCGATAATCACCATTTGATGAGGTCTTAAAGTTCCAGCTTACAGATGCACTTACATTCAGACTGGTAATAGCCAATACCGCACATAATCCAATCTTAAACTTTGTAATGTTCATATGACCACCTACAACTTTGTTCTTTTTGTCTCCAATAAAAGACATACTACTACCACGAAACAATTTAAACAAGATTATTTAAAGCCATATAATTTAATTACTTTAAAAACAATTAGTTATAAATAAACAAGCATATAGAAAGACAAATATTCAAACAGGTATTTCATTGTAGTTTTTCTTGAAGCTCTTCTTTTAACACAATAACTTGACCTCTTCCCTCAAATTCCACACCTGTCAGTAGCGCCTTATCAAGATATATTGCTGCTTCTTTAACTCGCCCTAAGGACTTAAGGGCAACGGCTAAATGATAGTGAATATCAGGAGCATTGGACTGGCGAGAGCTCGCCTCCCTAAGGTATTTCAGACCTTCTTCTGCATTACCTGACTCAACCAACAACCACCCCAAGGTATCGGCTACTTGAGGTATATCCGACGCTTTTTTATAAGCATTCCTTGCGTAAACAAGAGCGTCAGGATGATTTAATTTATAAAGCGCATAAGCCATGTTATTGAGTAATAATGCACTTTCAGGAAAATTACTCAAAAGCTGTTGCATAACATCAACGGCTTTTTCATATTGACTATCTGCAAGTAAATGCTCAGAAAAGGCTAATTTAACAGTGGTGTCTTCTGGGTAAGATTGAAGCCACCACTCTAATAGATCCCCAGACTCATCACCTTTATTCTGTGCTTTTAAAGCCCTGAAACGATTAATCACCAACGCGCTTACGGGTTTAATTGATAAACCCAATATGTACTGCTCATCGGCCTTATCAAACTGCAGCTGCTCCATGAAAACATCACCTAGTAACTGAAACCCAATAGGGTTGTTCGGATAACGCTCCTGCAATTTGAGCGCTGCCTTTTCTGCTCCAACAAACATGCCTAATTTAATACTTAGCTCTGTCATTAATACTTCGGCGGGATAAAAACCTGGCCGCCCTTGAAGTGCTTTTGTTAATGAGTAACGCGCATCCGCCACTTCATTAATACGTAGTTGCAAGTTTGCTATTTTATATAATGCATCAGCATCAAATCCGGCAATTTTCACCATTCTTTTAAATGTCACTTGTGCTGCTTTAGGTTCATTCTTTATTCCCTGAATTTGCCCTAACAACGAAAGCACAGCCAAATTATCAGCATGACTCTGTACACCCGCTCTTACTGTATTTTCAGCAAGGTCGTACATTCCTAGCCTCACATACAAATCGGCTAAATAAAGCACGACTTCTAAAGATTTAGACTCTAGAGCTGATGCTTTTTCAGCCCACTTAAGGGCTTCGGTATGATTACCAGAAACATATTCTAGACGCGACACTTGGAGCATCACAGTCGTATTTTCAGGCACAAAAGCCAGCAACTCATTCATTTGGGTACGAGCATCAAGCAGCTTATTCTCTGCTATATTTATCTTCACAAGATTTATTTTTGCAGCAGAGAAGGCGGGATCGTCTTTCAAAATAGCAGCGAATTGATTTCTAGCGTCATCCATTTTCCTTTGTGAAAAGAGTGCGACCCCTAATAAATTGCGATAAGTCGCATTCTCAGAAGAAAAACTCACTAACCTTCGTGCCGACACTTCAGCTTTATCAAAGATTTTTTGTTTTAAATACATAACAGTTAATAAAAACGCTGTTTTCTGTGTAGGCTCTTTGGCATAAATACTTTCTAAAGCTTGCATGCCCTCTATGACACTTCCCGATTTCAACTGACTCTTTGCAAGCTGCGTTTCAATATATAGGCTGTTACCAAAAAGAACGGCTTCTTCGAGTAACTTTGTCGCTCTGGCATCTCTCCCTGTCTGGCTATAAGCCGCGGCAAGCATGGTAAGGATACTGGCATCAGTTTTGGCGAGTGGGCGGATAGTATTCAATAATTTGATTGCTTGCTCTTGCTCACCCTGCCCTAATAAAACATCAGCTAACAGCTTATGAGCACCAATATCTGAAGGCACTTTCCTCAAGTACATTTCAAGATAAGTACGAACAGACTCCCATTGTTTTAACGCATGATGCGCTAACGCAGCGGCCATTAAGAGTTGAGGATCAGCTCTCACTTTTTCTTTAGGAAGTACGGCAATAACTTCAGTACATCTAACGAACTCTAAACGAGCCTTTTCATCACTTCCCATTTTGGACAGTAACAATCCCCGAAAGTAAGCAGCACGTGGCTCATAAGGAGACTCTCTTTTCAGAAAACCTAAATCAACACTCGCCTCGTCCAGCCGATCTAAGTCAATTAACGCCCCTATTTTTGCAACGCGCGCATCAACATGACTAGCTTGCAAAATGAGCGCTTTTTCATAAGTGCGAATAGCCAGCTTTAAATCACCTAGCGCATGCACAACAGAAGCATGGCTATTCCAAGAGCGAGCGTCAGAGGGCCAATCAATGATTAACTGTTGCGAGTTTTTCAAAGCATCTTCGTAAGCCCCCTCTCGAATAAGCAATATGACACTGGCTAGACGAGGCAAGAGCGCTGAAGGGTCTACACGAAGCGCCACATCGATAGACTCTCGCGCTTCCCCTAACTCATCTAACAATGTATAGGCTTCAGCACGATACCCAAGAAGGTCCACTTTTATGCGGGGAGGCAGCCCCTCAATAGGAAGGTCAGAAATAATCTTGGAATATTTGCCTAACAGCAGATATGTATTAGCTAAATTTATTGTAATAAGTGAAGCGTCAGCGCCAAAGAGCAATGCTTGCTGTAATACATATTCAGCCGCTTTGGCATCTCCCTGTTTTAAATATACTTCACCAGAAAGAACCAATGATGGCAAATGACGAGGATCCACCTGTAAGGCATTTTTCAACTGGACAATAGAAGCATCAAAATCATCTTGAAAATATAGCTTGTTCGCATCTTCAAAATAAACAGCGACATCATTACTCGCAGCTTCTGAGCCAACGGAGGAACTCATACAACTAAACGTGAGTATCACCACAGCTGCCTTACTGACAATCCTCATTTATACAGTCCTTTCTCATAACTCATATTATCTGAATTTCGCTATGCTAATGCACCACGTCACCCATTTAATGTAGTCATAGAGTTGCAACTTAACAAACGAAGAAAGCCCTTCGACTTTAACTACTTTTTCTACTTATCTAGCGCAAACAGCACTTATTTTATACGGTAGAACTAATCAATTTTCTATTCAATTCCACGCGTTCCACAGACCAATAACACTAACCAAAATTAGAGTTATACCAAGCAAGCGGAAAAACAGAGGGGTCTCTGCATGAATGATTTTTTCATGAAAACGCATGCCAATGATATGCCCAAATGTTGCACAGGGAAGCAGCCATAGGTGGTGTATCAACTGAAAATCAATGCCGGCCCAAATGAACGCGATACATTTAATCAATACCAAAATAAACCAAAGAGCAAACAGTGTATCTCTTAGTTGGTGCTTAGCCACGTGAGATGCATACACTGCAACAATCAAAGGCGCACCAATTAAAGACGTCCCACTAATGTACCCACCAAGCATCAAAAAGCTAGCATCTAATGTTGTGCTGTTACTGGTAAAAGGCTTATTCAAGGCATACCCAAAAGCATAAACCATAACAATCGTGAAAATGATACTGCCCATCAGTTCTGTTGGTAATGTTAACAAACCAAAAACACCCACCAGCTTGGGCACGATCATTATCTTTAATGAGCGCTTTAAATACCGCCAATCAATGTTAGATTCAACCTTGGATAAAGAGGCTTGCTTACCGTTCCTTCTGTGATTAGTCACAGCAATAAAAGCGGAGAACACAAGCAAGTGCACTGCAATAATGGGCAAAAAGATCAACGGATCATTATGAACGAGCAAAAGAAATGGTAGCGATAGCACGGCTCCGCCAAAGCCCAACCCGGAACGAACAAAACCACTCCAAACAAACAACAGGCCGATAAGGATGTACTGCCAAGCTTCTAATTCGTTCATTGTTCTCTACTAACGTAAAAAGGGGCAAAAGCCCCTTTTTGATATAGAATTTATGGCAGGGTTAATGCGAAGAACGGTTCGCCAAAAAGAACCACGTATCTAACACCGAATCTGGGTTAAGCGAAACACTGCTGATGCCCTGTTCCATTAACCATTTAGCCAGATCAGGGTGATCTGATGGCCCTTGCCCACATATCCCAATGTACTTGCCTTGGGCCTTACACGCGTCTATGGCCATGCTTAAGAGTTTTGTAACAGCATCATTACGCTCATCAAAAAGGTGTGCAATTACCCCAGAGTCTCGATCCAGCCCTAATGTGAGCTGAGTAAGGTCGTTAGACCCAATAGAAAAACCATCGAAATACTCCAAAAACTCATCGGCCAATAAAGCATTTGAAGGAATTTCACACATCATAATAAGACGTAACCCATTTTCTCCACGCCTGAGACCATTTTCAGCTAACAAATCCACGACTTGCTTCGCCTCACCAACCGTACGAACAAAGGGAATCATTATTTCTACATTGGTCAAGCGCATTTCATCACGAACTTTTTTCAATGCACGGCATTCGAGTTCAAAGCAATCCCGAAAAGAATCAGAAATATATCGAGCCGCCCCTCTAAACCCTAGCATTGGGTTTTCTTCACTCGGCTCATATTGGTCACCGCCAATCAAATGCCCATATTCATTAGATTTAAAATCAGACATTCTTACGATAACTTTTTTAGGATAAAAAGCGGCCGCCAGTGTTGCAATACCCTCTACCAGCTTGGCGATATAAAACTCTATAGGCCCATCGTAACCAGAAATACGCCGCTCAATCACTTGACGCACTTCATGAGGTTGTTCATCCATATTGAGCAATGCTTTAGGGTGAACCCCAATCATACGATTGATAATAAACTCAAGACGAGCAAGACCTACACCAGCATTGGGCAATGATTGGAAATCAAATGCGCGATCAGGGTTGCCTACGTTCATCATTATATCAAACGGCAACACTGGCATTGATTCAACGCTGTTAGTTTGGTGTTCAAAGTTTAACCGCCCTTCATAGGCACGCCCTGTATCACCTTCTGCACACGATACAGTGACAACCTGTCCATCACGCAACCGATCTGTTGCATCACCACAACCCACTATGGCAGGAATACCTAATTCCCGAGCAATAATTGCAGCATGGCATGTTCGCCCACCTCGGTTAGTAACGATGCCCGCTGCACGCTTCATTACAGGCTCCCAATCAGGGTCTGTCATGTCAGTAACGAGTACATCTCCGGGCTGAACTTTTGACATTTCAGAGATATCAGACACCAAGCGCACAGCTCCAGAGCCAATACGGTGCCCAATAGAACGCCCCTCAACTAATACATTACCTTTTTCTTTTAATAAGTAACGTTCAATCACATTTCCATTATCTTTACTGCGCACCGTTTCAGGTCTTGCTTGAACAACATAGAGATGGCCGTCATCACCATCTTTAGCCCACTCAATATCCATCGGCCTGTCATAATGTTTTTCTATAGTGACAGCTATCTCAGCTAACGCTTGTACATCACTATCATTAATACAAAAGCGGTTTCGCTCACTGTTTTCTACATTAATTGTTTTCACAGATTTTGCTGTCGAGCCATCACCTGCATATACCATTTTGATCGCTTTAGACCCTAAGGTACGCCTCAAAATTGCAGGAATCTTTTGCCTCAATGTAGGCTTATAAACATAAAACTCATCAGGATTTACAGCACCTTGAACAATCGTTTCACCCAAACCATACGAGGCAGTAATAAATACAACATGATTGAAGCCTGATTCAGTATCCATAGTGAACATGACGCCAGAAGCACCCGTTTCACTACGCACCATTCGCTGTATACCGGCAGACAAAGCAACTTCATGGTGTTCAAAGTTATGATGCGTACGATAAGAAATAGCACGATCATTATAAAGAGAGGCAAATACTTCTTTGACCGCTTGCTTAACTTCTTCTACGCCACGGATATTCAAAAAGGTTTCCTGTTGTCCCGCAAAAGAGGCATCAGGTAGGTCTTCTGCTGTCGCGGATGAACGTACAGCAACGGCTAGATCGGTTTGGCCAGCGGATAACTCGGCGTATGCAGTTTCTATAGCGAGGTTTAACTCTGGCTGTAATTGAGCATCAACTATCCACTGACGGATCTCAGCCCCTGTTTTAGCTAAGGCAACTACATCGTTAGTATCTAGCTGTTGCAAAACACTGTTTATTTTTTCTTTGAGATCACTAAAGTTTAAAAAATCTCGAAATGCATCTGCTGTGGTAGCAAATCCTCCTGGGACTTTTATTCCAGCTGAGCTTAACTGGCTTATCATTTCGCCTAATGATGCGTTTTTACCGCCAACTATATCAACATCACCCATACCCGCCTGATCAAGACGTAATACGTAATTATGCAAAGCTTGCCTCCCCTTACTATCCAACCGACACGTTGATTATCTTTTTCATTTCAGCGCAACGTCAGCACAGCATACGTTAATAATTAAGAAATAATAAAACCTAAGCTCATCTTAAAACTGCTTTTATGTAGATGAGTCAACTACACGACCAATAAATGCATGAAAATCCGTTTCCAGTTTATTTGCAAGAAGATTGTGCTTCTTCATTCGCAATAAAGCTATCACACTTTCTGCTGTACACAACCCACCTTCTACCTGATTCCGCCGTAATGTAAATATAGACACCTCAGTGGGTATCAAAGTAACTCTTGGGAGCATACGCAAGTAGACACTGCGATTAAAAATTTTGCGCGCTTCCTGCCATGTACTATCAATCAATATATATTTTGATAGTAAAGCAGCCTTTTCAGGATTCAAATGCAGATTTAAATCACAAGCTTCAGGACTATCATCTAAAGCATTTTCATCGCTCAGCTCTTTTGCAGGGTACAACAAACCAACATTACCTTCTTTTATCCACCTAAGTAATAGTGGGTCCGGAGATGTTCTTTTCCATGTTATACGCGTTACGTTTAAGCCACTGAGCGCCTCTACTAGTTGCCCAGTGTTAGTCTTCTTTTGTAACTCTCGTTCATGCGTCAGTAAAATTATATGCATTAATTTATAAATAACTCATCGGCTTTACATCATCTAAAGCAATATAATTGAATACAACAAATGGCCTTATTTCCTATTGAAAACAGCAAAATAATACCATAATTATCGGACGTAAATCATTGTGCCATTTCTAGCTGTAGCCCCCCATCATATTTGCTATAGTGGCTCAAACTAGCATAGAGAATTTCATGAAACGTACTGTATTTTTTATCTCTGATGGGACAGGTATTACAGCAGAGGCACTTGGTGACAGCCTACTCGCGCAGTTTGAAGAGATCGAGTTCGAAAAGATCACGCTGCCGTATATAAACACACCCGACAAAGCGATGGAGGCCGTTAAAAACATTACTGCTGCGGGGCTAAGTGACGGTTTAAGACCTATCCTTATCGACACTATTGTAAATGATGAAATCCGCCAAATTTTAAACACGTGTGACACCCTAAAAATTGATATTTTTTCAACTTTTATCAAGCCTCTAGAACATGAATTTGGCACAAAGTCTTCCTATTCAGTAGGAAAGTCACACGCCATTGTCGAGTCTGACCGCTATAAAGATCGCATAAACTCAGTAAACTTTGCACTAGACAATGATGATGGAGCGAGAACAAAACAATATAACGAAGCTGATATTATCTTGGTAGGCGTGTCCCGTTGTGGCAAAACACCTACCTGCCTTTATATGGCCTTACAATTTGGTATTCGTGCAGCAAACTACCCTCTTACGGAAGATGACTTAGAAAGCGATGGCCTACCCGCCTGCCTAACCCCATTTAAAGACAAGCTTTACGGCTTAACCATCGACCCTTTCCAGTTAACCGCGATTAGACACGAGCGCCGCCCTAACAGCCGCTACTCTTCACTCAACCAATGCGATACTGAAATTAGATTTGTTGAACGACTCTTTGCTTCTCAGAAAATCCCTTTTATCAATACAACAACCTTTTCTATAGAAGAAATTTCTACTCGAATCATGGCCGATAGGGGCTTACAGCGTAGCCTTAAAAATTAATTTATTTTACATTTATGTTCTTTTGGGCTATTTTTGACGAATCGTCACTAAAAGAATTATTTATGACTCCACGTATTCTAGATATCAAAACACAGGTAGAGAGAGAGAACACTCTGTTAGACTGTGCGCATGCTTTCATTCAACGCGAAAGTATTGCCGCCCTTACTATTGATAAGTTGGTAAAAGAACTACCGTTTTCAAAAGGTACCATTTACAACCATTTCAATAGTAAAGAAGATATTCTGCTTGGTTTATGTAACCGCGGCATGAGCATTCTCGCTGAGCTGTTTAACAGGGCACGTCAGTTTGATGGACTGCCTAGAGAGCAGGGCCTAGCCATTCATTTTGCTTATATGCTTTATGCAAAATTACACCCAACACTTTTCATGTTGGTTCTTACTGCTAAAACATCCAACATTACGGATAAAGCATCAGCATCAAAACAAGAAGAGCATCTATTACTTGAAGGGAAGCTCATTGGCCCTATTGTCTCAATTTTCCAAGAATCCCTAGATCGAAACGAAATATCTCCTCCAATGCCGATGACACTAGAGCAACTGGCTTTTGCCTGCTGGAGCTTAAGCTTCGGAACAAATGCTCTTCTACTACAAAACATTGAGCACTGCGGAACGCGTTCCAATTTAGTCGTTGAACGAGAACTAATAAACAATGTGAATCTTCTTTTTGATGGGTTTCAGTTCCAACCTCTCACAAATGACTTTGATTGGACAAACACAATAAGCAGACTTAAATCTATTACCTTTTGTAAAGAAATTGACAACCTTAAAAGTAGAGGACATATCCTCGCTATCTAACCCTCTATAGCGACCAGATGTCGCTATTTATTAACCAATGGCTGTTCGTCATAAACGGAGTGAATTATGAAAGAGCGTGTCTTTGATGTTGCCCTTAAGCACCCTATCTGGGTCTTATTGATCAGCATCATTTTAGTTGTAGCATCAGCTGCAGGAGCTAAAAATCTAGTTTTCAAAAGTGATTACCGAGTATTCTTCAGTGAAGAAAATCCACAATTAACCTCTTTTGAAGACATGCAAAAAATCTACAGTAAAAGCGATAATGTCGCCTTTATTATTACCCCTAAAGAGGGCTCTGTCTTCACTCCAGAACGGCTGGCTGGTATTTATGAATTAACACTTCAGTCGTGGCAAGTACCCTTTTCGACACGTGTTGATTCAATTACCAACTTTCAGTACACCACCGCAGAAGAAGATGACCTGATTGTTGAAGATTTAGTGTTAGATCCAACAGTGCTTACGCCAGAAGACATGCCTAAACTTCAGGCTCTTGCTACCAACGACCCATTGATGAGAAATAAATTAATATCACCTGATGGGCTCGTAACCGTTGTTAACGTAACCGTTCATTTGCCAGGTATCAATCCTGTTGTTGAAGTACCTGAAGTTGTTTCTAAAGTGCGTGAAATGAAGCAACAGTTTTTGATAGACAACCCCGATTTAGAGCTTTACTTATCGGGCATGGTTATGATGAATAACAGTTTTGCAGAGTCTTCTCAAAACGATAGTAAAACACTCATACCAATGATGTTTGGTATGGTTGTTCTCAGCATGATATTTCTCTTACGTACGGTAAGTGGGACTATAGCAACTGTTGTTATTATCTTGTTTACTATCACGAGCACTATGGGACTTGCCGGCTGGACTGGCTTTTATCTAACGGGTCCTTCTGCAAGCGCACCCACCATGATCCTTACCCTTGCAGTGGCTGATTGTGTTCATATTTTGGCCACTTTCTTCTATGAGCTGCGACAAGGAAAAGAAAAACCAGTTGCTCTTAGAGAAAGTTTACGTGTCAACTTCGGTCCTATTTTTCTAACAAGTATTACCACAGCGATTGGCTTTTTGAGTATGAATTTTTCTGACTCTCCGCCGTTTCGTGATTTAGGCAATATGGTAGCCGCCGGTGTTATGATTGCCTTTGTACTGTCTATTACTGTATTCCCTGCATTGTTAACGTTGCTACCTATAAAAGTTAAGCCCAAAAAAGAAGAGAAACATGACCTCATGGATGCTTTCTCAGCTTTTGTCATTAAAAAGCGCAAAGTATTGCTACCAAGTATGACAGCAGTCATTCTCGCTTTGATAGTCTTCTTACCACAGAATCAACTCAACGATAACTTCGTAAAGTACTTCGATACATCAGTCCCATTTCGCCAAGCCACTGACTTTATGGAAGAAAACCTTTCTGGCATGGCCTCCATTGAGATTTCTATTAATTCGGGTGAGCCCAGTGGTATCAACAAACCCTCTTACCTTAGTTCACTTGATAGCTTTACAGAGTGGCTGCGCTCACAACCTGAAACCGATCATGTGAGTACGCTCACTGATATCATTAAGCGTCTTAATAAAAACATGCATGCTGATGATCCAGCTTTCTATAAGCTTCCTGATAACCGCGAGCTCTCGGCCCAATATCTACTCCTATACGAAATGTCATTACCTTATGGGTTAGACTTAAACAACCAACTTAATGTTGATAAGTCATCTACACGAGTCATTGCGACGATAAAAAATCTTACCAGTAATGAACAAGTTGAGTTTGAAGAACGTTTGTATCAATGGTTTGATAAAAATGCTCCGCAATATCAGATTCAAGTAGCCAGCCCCAGCTTGATGTTTTCACACATTGGTCAGCGCAACATTCAAAGTATGTTAATTGGAATAACACTGGCCTTAATATTGATTTCTGCATTGCTCGGAATTGCATTGAAATCTGTACGCTATGGGATTATTAGTTTACTACCTAACTTAGCACCCGCAGCAATGGGCTTTGGTGTGTGGTATTTCATTGATGGGCAAGTAGGGTTAGCACTCTCGGTGGTTGCCGGTATGACATTAGGTATTGTGGTCGATGATACCGTTCATTTCCTTAGCAAATACCGTCACGCTAGAGTAGATAAAGGAAAAAATTCTACAGAAGCTGTCCAGTATGCCTTTGCTAGTGTTGGCCGTGCACTTTGGATTACCACTCTCGTTTTAGTGGCTGGCTTTATGGTGTTGGCACAATCCAGTTTCAAAATAAATGCAGATATGGGATTACTTACGGCCATCACTATAATCATCGCACTGATAGTAGATTTTTTATTCCTCCCCCCTCTACTAATGAAACTTGATAACAAAGAAACAAATACGGTTAAACAAGGAGAAACTGATGCACCTTAACCCAAAACCACTTAGCTGGATGCTATCCGCTATCATACTCAGCTCAGCCTCCTACGCGCTTGCTGAGACGGCTGAAGAAAAAGGTCTAGCGATAGCTCAACAAACTAAAGAGCGAGACCAAGGGTGGAGCGATATGCAAGCCCAAATGACCATGGTTTTGAGAAACAGCCAAGGCCAAGAAAGTGTTCGTGAAATACGCTTAAAGTCATTAGAACAAGAAGCTGATGGTGACAAAAGTTTAAGTATTTTTGATAAACCTCTTGATGTGAAAGGGACAGCATTTCTTAGCTTTTCCCATCCTGTTGGGGCTGATGACCAATGGCTGTACTTACCCGCTCTTAAACGTGTCAAACGTATCGCCTCGCGGAACAAATCAGGTCCGTTTATGGGGTCTGAGTTTGCTTATGAAGATCTCACCTCGTTTGAAGTTGAAAAGTACACGTATAAATATCTTCGGGATGAACCTTGTGGTTCTGAGCAGTGCTCAGTGGTTGAGCAATACCCAGTCGATAAGTATTCTGGATACACACGTCGTGTTACATGGATAGACCAATCTGAAAACAGGTTACATAAAATTGAATTTTATGACCGAAAAGGGTCACCCTTAAAAACATTGACCTATGTTGATTACAAACAATACTTAGGTAAACATTGGCGGGCAGACATCATGAAGATGGTAAACCACCAAACACGGAAAGATACTGATCTTATTTGGAGTGAATATCGCTTCAAAGAAGGTTTGAAAAATGCGGACTTTAATAAAAATTCATTAAAACGAGCACGTTAATATGCCTTTACTACGAAGCATCAATTTCCTACATGGAATTAAATTAAGCAGCATGGGGCTCATTCTGGCATTTGCTTCTCAGGTTAACGCCAATGTGGAATTTGAAGCTTCGGGTAAAGCAACAGCTGAGTTAAGGCTGTTTCCTGAAAGCCCACAATTTTCACATCAATATCAAAATGCTAATGTTTCCTTAGCGATAGAACCTGACCTCTTCTGGCAGTGGAATGATGGCTTAGACTCTTTAAGTTTTAAGTCCTTTTTGCGCCTAGATCAGCATGATGATGAACGAACTCATGCTGACATTCGTGAGCTTATTTGGATTCACCAAGGAGATGATTGGGAACTACGCAGCGGTATAGGCAAAGTATTCTGGGGTGTAACCGAATTTCAACACCTCGTTGATGTTATTAACCAAAGCGACAGTATTGAAGATATTGATGGTGAGGATAAGCTGGGGCAACCCATGATCAACCTTTCTCTTGTAAAAGACTGGGGTATTGTTGATCTATATATACTCCCAGGCTTTCGAGAACAAACATTCCCTGGCAAAAAAGGACGCTTGCGCTCCGGGTTAGTTGTTGATACCGATCAAGCTCAGTATGAAGCAACTAATGACGAACGACATACAGACTTAGCCGTACGCTGGAGCCACTCTATTGGGGACTTCGATATTGGGACTCACTGGTTTCGCGGAACCAACAGAGACCCTATTTTACAAGCAGGCCTGAAAGGAAGTGAAACTGTACTCATACCCTATTATGAGCAAATGAATCAATTTGGGCTTGATCTACAAGCCACAATAGACAGTTGGTTGTGGAAGGCAGAAACCATCTGGCGAAATACTGACTCTTCCACTTATTGGGCAGCACAAGCAGGCTTTGAGTATACGTTTTATGGCATTCAAGAAAGCAATACTGATTTAGGCGTTCTACTGGAGTATGGATGGGACCAACGAGGCAAGAAAGCAACGGCCGTATTCCAAAATGACATATCTATAGGTGCTCGATTAGCTTTAAACGATACGGCCAGTACTGAAATGCTCGCGGGTATCATTTACGATCTAGATTACGAGAGTACGAGCTTTCAAGTGGAATTCAGTCGACGATTAGGTGACAAATGGAAAATATCTCTGGACGGTAGGTTTTTCTCGCCAGAAAACGATGACAAATTATTATCATCATTTGATAAAGATAATCATATCCAAATAGGGGTAGAGCGATATTTTTAATACAGTGGTTTGCACATACAAAACACTGTATTAATTTCCCATAGCTAACTTTTAAGGTTAGCTAGCCGGATTAGAACTGATAATCTGACACTCTTCGCCTGACATATTTCTGAAACGATGCGGGATGGCACTGTTAAAATAGTAGCCATCTCCCTCTTTTAAATTATATACATCATGGCCAACGGTAAGCTCAATCTCTCCTTTTAAAACAACACCGCCCTCTTCTCCTTCATGTTGCAACATATCTGAACCTGTATCAGCACCAGGTGGATAATATTCGCGCATTATATTAGTCGTACGTTCTTTTACCGTAGCACCAATTAAAAGCAACTTAACATTATCTGTACCTACATCTGGCTGCTCATCAGCCCGAAAGACCACTTTCTCTGGTTCTGCTTCATCTGTAAAGAAGTCGCCGATGGAAATGGGAACACAAGCTAGGATTTTTTTAAGAGAACTAACAGAAGGGCTGACACCATTTTTTTCTATCATCGATATAGTGCTATTTGTTACACCAGCACGCTTCGCCAACTCGCGCTGGGAAATACCTTTAAGTTTACGTATCTGTTTTAATCTCTCACCAACATCCACACCAATACCCTGTATTAATTACGTTTATTGGATTATATCAAATATTTCCGTGCACAATGAAAAACTGACAACTGGTGAATAGAAACCAGCCGTCAGTTAATAGATTTATGGCATTACAACTCGCGTAAGCAGCGCTCCATAATATCTAAACCCTCTTCAATTAGTGCATTAGAGGCCGTTAACGGAACTAATACACGAATTGTGTTTGCAAAAGTACCACAAGAAAGTAGCAATAACCCATTCGCTGTTGCTTTAGCTACTAACTGTTTTGCTAAATCGGGGTTTGGATCACCCTTCTCATCAAACAACTCACATGCAATCATACCTCCTGCTGCACGGACATGATCAATAGAAGTCAGCCCAGCTTCTTTCATAGCCAAGAAGCGAGAAGTAATTAATTTTCCTACTTCATTACTACGCTCAATCAAGCCTTCTTCTTCGATCACTTCAATAGTCGCTAATGCAGCTGCACATGCCATAGGGCTACCACCGTAAGTACTACCGATACTACCAGGACCAGGAACGTCCATCAGCTCAGCATTACCCACCAAAGCAGACAATGTCATACCACCGGCAAGACTTTTTGCCATACAGATAAGGTCAGGCGTAACACCTGAATGCTCAACAGCAAACATTTTACCGGTACGTGCAAAGCCAGACTGAACTTCATCAACAATTAACAATATGCCGTGTTCATCACACAGGGCACGCAAAGACTGCATAAAGTCAGCAGGGGCCTGGTAAAAACCACCCTCGCCTTGTACCGGTTCAATAATAATTGCAGCTACACGGCCAGGATCAACATCCGTTTTCAGTAAGTTCTTAACAGCGTCAAGTGAGTCTTTCGCTGAAACTCCATAATACGCATTTGGATAAGGTGCATGATAAACCTCAGCAGGAAAAGGACCAAACCCCTGCTTGTAAGGCACAATTTTACCCGTTAACGCCATACCCATCATCGTACGGCCATGAAATGCACCGTTAAAAGCAATGACAGCAGAGCGCCCTGTTGCTGCACGAGCAATTTTAACTGCATTCTCAACAGCCTCAGCACCCGTATTTAACAGCAGTGTTTTCTTCGCATGCTTACCGGGAGTGATATCGTTCAGCTTTTCAGCTAGCGCAATGTAAGGCTCATATGGCATAACATGAAAACAAGTATGCATGAGCTTGTGTAACTGAGCTTCAACAGCTGCTACAACTTTTGGGTGCAAATGCCCAACATTCAAAACACCAATTCCACCAGCAAAGTCGATGTAACGCTTGCCTTCAACATCCCAAACTTCAGCGTTTACTGCTTTTTCTGCGTAAAACTGAGTGATATTTGCTGCACCGCGAGCAACCGAACTTTCACGGCGTGCTTGCATCTCTTTATTCGTTGTCATTCTGAGCTTCCCTATTAATTAATGCCACCCAGCAAGGTGTATTTCATTTCAAGATATTCATCGATGCCATATCGTGAGCCTTCGCGCCCAATACCTGACTCTTTAACGCCACCAAAAGGAGCCACTTCGGTTGATAGAACACCTTCATTAACCGCAACCATTCCGTACTCAAGCCCTTCAGAAACGCGCCATACACGGCTCAAATCGTTTGCATAGAAGTAAGCTGCTAAGCCGTATTCAGTATCATTGGCCATTGCGATAGCTTCTGCTTCGGTTTCAAAACGAAATATCGGAGCGATAGGACCAAATATTTCTTCACGAGCAACACGCATTTCATTGGTTACATCAGCGATGATAGTTGGTTGATAAAAAGTGCCACCCAACGCATGCTCTTGACCACCACACACCAATCGTGCGCCCTTTTGAACGGCATCATCCAGCAGCTCAGATACTTTGCTAATGGCTGCTTGATTAATCATAGGTCCCTGATCAAACGTACCTTGCAAACCATGCCCTACTGTTAGCTCATTTACCGCTTTGTTAAACTTTTCTACGAACACATCGTAAACACTGGACTGCACCAAAATACGGTTGGTACAGACACACGTTTGTCCTGCATTACGGAATTTCGAAATAACAGCGCCTTGTACTGCTTTATCTAAATCAGCGTCATCAAAAATAATAAGCGGTGCATTACCACCTAGCTCAAGAGACATCTTCTTAACAGTATCAGCACACTGTCTCATTAACTGCTTACCAACAGCAGTTGAGCCCGTGAAAGATAGCTTACGAACGACTGGGCTATCAGTTAAAACACGACCAACCACCGCAGGTTGCGTTGTAGTAACTACATTAATAACCCCTTTAGGGATACCAGCTCGCTCAGCAAGTACCATCAAAGCCAATGCTGATAACGGTGTATCTTCTGCCGGCTTAAGCACCATAGTGCAACCTGCCGCTAGAGCTGGAGCACATTTACGTGTGATCATCGCATTTGGGAAGTTCCAAGGCGTTACGGCTGCTACAACACCAATAGGCTCTTTACTCACCATAATGCGTTTATCCGCCGCTTGAGCTGGAATCAAGTCACCATAAACACGCTTTCCTTCTTCGGCATACCACTCAACAAATGAAGCGCCATATAAAACTTCACCTGCGGCTTCGCTCAAAGGCTTGCCTTGCTCAGCCGTCATGATTTGTGCCAAATCGTCTTTTGCTTCAACAATTAAGTCAAACCAACGGCGCAAGATAAGCGAACGCTCTTTAGCTGTTTTCGCTTTCCACAAAGGAAAAGCCTTCTCTGCCGCCGCAATTGCTTGCTGAGTTTCTTGCTCGCGCATGTCCGGAACTTCAGATATTTTCTGTCCCGTCGCAGGATCTAAAACAGGCATTACCTGACCATTTAGTGCACTCTGCCATTCACCATTAATGAAGGCCTGCGTTTTAAGTAAACTCGCGTCTTTTAGTGATAACATTTCTTAACCTCTTTGAATAACGCCTTGATTACACAGACTTTCTATTTCATCAGGCGACATATCTAGGATAGATTCCAGAATATGAGAACTGTGCTCGCCTAGCACAGGCGGCGCCTGATGATACGCAATCGGTGTCTCAGAAAATTTCACAGGATTAGCAACAGAAGGGACCTCTCCAGCATCGCGATGAGCAAGAGAAACCTGCATTTCACGGTGCTTAATTTGCGGTTCATCAAATACTTGTTCAATGGTATTGATCGGGCCGCACGGTACGCCTACTTCTGTTAATTTTTCGAGCCACTGTTGTGTGCTGTTCTTCAACATCAGCGGAAGTAAGAGCGGAATCAATTCCCCCCTATTTTCTACACGCTTTTGATTAGTACTAAACATAGCTTTTGTTGGCAGCTCAGGACTTCCCGCAACCTCGCAAAAGCGCTGAAATTGCTGATCATTACCTATGGCTAAAATAATATGACCATCGCCAGTAGGAAATGCCTGGTAAGGAACAATGTTAGGGTGAGCATTACCCAATCTTCCAGGCGGCTCCCCTTTAGCGAGAAAGTTCATCGCTTGGTTAGCGAGCGTTGCAACTTGTACATCAAGTAATGCTAAATCAATGTATTGACCTACACCGGTCTCTTCCCGGTACAGTAGCGCTGCTTGAACAGCATTAGCGGCATACAAACCCGTCATCACATCGACTAAAGCAACACCCACTTTCATTGGCATGCCATCAGGCTCACCCGTAACACTCATCAAGCCGCCCATGCCTTGAATCATAAAATCATATCCAGCACGATGAGCATCCGGACCGTTTTGGCCAAACCCAGTAATTGAACAATAAACCAAACGTGGGTTTATCTCTTTTAATGAATCATAATCAAGCCCGTAACGCTTCAGACCACCAACTTTGTAATTCTCCAGCACCACATCAGAAACTTTAACAAGTTCACGGATGATGGCTTGTCCTTCAGGGCAGGCAATATCAACAGCAACAGACTGTTTTCCGCGGTTAGCGGAATGAAAGTAAGCTGCATCACTGGTATCTGATTGACTTCCCTTCATAAAAGGAGGCCCCCAGCCACGGGTATCATCGCCACAACCAGGACGTTCTATTTTAATCACCTCCGCTCCGAAATCAGCCAACATTTGGCCAGCCCAAGGGCCAGCCAAAATACGGCTCAAATCTAAAACACGGATGTGAGATAAGGCTCCGCTCATCAGAAAAAGGCCTGTAAACCAGTTTGAGCACGGCCGAGGATCAACGCATGAATATCATGTGTACCTTCATACGTATTGACCGCTTCAAGGTTCATAACATGACGAATCACGTGAAACTCATCTGCAATACCGTTTCCACCATGCATATCACGTGATACACGGGCAATATCTAATGCTTTTCCACAGTTATTACGCTTCATCAGGGAAATTAGTTCAACAGGACAGTTTCCAGCATCCAGCATTTGTCCCATACGAAGGCAGCCCTGTAGACCAAGAGAAATCTCTGTTTGCATGTCTGCTAGTTTTTTCTGAACCAACTGAGTCTGTGCCAATGGACGGCCGAACTGTTTACGATCTAATGTATATTGACGCGCCGCCTGCCAACAGAATTCAGCAGCACCTAGAGCGCCCCATGCAATACCAAAACGTGCTTTGTTAAGACATCCAAATGGCCCAGATAAGCCAGAGACGTTTGGCAAAATATTTTCATCAGGAACAAACACATCTTCCATCACAATTTCACCAGTGATCGATGCACGTAAAGAGAACTTACCTTCAATCTTAGGTGCTGAAAGTCCCTTCATGCCCTTCTCGAGTACAAAACCACGAATAACACCGTCTAGTTTTGCCCATACCACAAAGACTTGTGCAACCGGTGAATTGGTAATCCACATTTTGCTACCTTTGACGATATATCCACCATCAACCTTTGTTGCACGTGTTCGCATACCTGCTGGGTCAGAACCCGCATCCGGTTCTGTTAGGCCAAAGCAACCAATCCATTCACCGCTGGCTAATTTTGGTAGATACTTCTGACGCTGCTCTTCACTGCCATATGCATAGATAGGGTGCATAACAAGCGAAGATTGCACACTCATTGCAGAACGGTAACCACTATCAACCCTTTCAACTTCACGGGCAACAAGACCATAACTCACATGGCTAGCTCCAGCACAACCGTACTCTTCAGGTAAGGTACTGCCCAGCAAACCTAGCTCACCTAGCTCTTTCATGATTTCAACATCAAATGTTTCATTACGGTTTGCCATTAGTACACGTGGCATTAGCTGCCCTTGCATGTAATCACGTGCAGCATCACGAATCATTCGCTCTTCGTCACTAATCTGCTGATCTAACAAGAAAGGGTCTTCCCATACAAAAGCTGTTTTACTCATACCAATGGCCTCGATGTGATTTTGATAATAGCGCCATGATGTCTTTTACTAACACCCGCTTTTAACAAATAATTTGGTTTATATTATGCAGATAGTGTTCATTATTTTTTACAAAAGCAAGATGTGTAATAGCTTTTTTTACAATAAAAAAAATGATGTGAAATTAACATTCTATAAAGAACCTAATGACATAAACATAAAGCATTGATATAAAAGATAATAATTTTAATAGCAGAGAGAAGTACTCAACACGATAAGAATGTGATTCTTATCGTAAAAAAAGTGGCATTTGTGATTTTTAATTAGAATTTCATAGTTAACATGCAAAGTTTTGTATGAAATACCGAACAGATACAAGACGCAGAAACCGCCATGCTCCGTTCAATTTTATAAGATTACACTAGGCTCTTTTGACACGACCAGTAACATCACTACGACGTTAGTGCGTAAGCAACAGCAGCCTGCGCATGTATCTCTGTTGTATCAAACAATGGTATAGATGTATCTGCTTGCTTAATTAACAAACCAATTTCAGTGCATCCTAGAATCACAGCGTCAACGTCTTGAACGGCCATTTGATTAATTATTCTCAAATACTCCTGCTTCGATTTTTCTAAAACGTTTCCTCTGCAAAGCTCGTTATAAATAACATCATGAATAATAGCCCTATCAGCAGTCGTTGGAATAACAACATCCAGCCCATAACAATCAGATAAGCGCCCTTTATAAAAATCTTGTTCCATCGTAAATTGAGTTCCCAGCAAAGCTACACGGGAAACTCCTTGAGAGACTAACGATTGCGCGGTTGCATCTGCAATATGTAATAATGGAATATCAATTTCAGCCTCAATAGCTCCAGCTACTTTGTGCATGGTATTAGTACAAATCAGTAAAAAATCAGCACCTCCAGCTTGCACATTAAGGGCGGCCTTACACAAAATATCAGCAGCACCTTGCCAATTATTTCGCGCCTGACAAACTTCTATTGCTTGAAAATCGACACTATTCAAAATTATTTTGGCAGAATGAAGCCCCCCTAACTCCCTTTTAATACCTTGATTAATCAGCTGGTAATAACTTACCGTGCTCTCCCAGCTCATTCCTCCCAACAACCCAATTGTTTGCATAATCAACCCTTATATTTTTACAGGCACATTCGATTTTCAAGAAAATTACACACAACTTTTGTGCATCTCTTCAATAACCCAATCCTTAAATGCACGCATGCCATACGTTAAAGGCCTATTTTTTTGATGGACAAGATAGAAGGACTTTTGTGTATTCAACATAATATCAAATGGCATTATTAGCTTTCCTTCATTTATCTCTCTTGAGGTTAACGTACTGTCGGCCAGTGCTACACCAAGCCCCTCTTGAGCTGCCGCGGTGGCTAACTGGCTACTGGATAACTGCAGCCCTCTACCAAAACCAAGGTATTCAACACCGGCAAGTTGTAACCACTCTTGCCACTCATAAAGGCGCTTACTTACCTGAATAAGAGTATGTTTTCGTAAATCTTCTGGTTTAGCCAATGGGCGTCCATTTTTTATTAATGCGGGACTACAAACAGGCACAAGTAAGACCTTCCTTAGAAAGTGAACTTCAATATCATGCCATTCACCATGACCAAAATAGACAGCCATATCTGTATTTGATTTATTAAAATCAATTAGCCCAGTCGACGCACTTATTTGAAGCTCCACATCAGGAAATCTTTCTTGAAAGCGTTGCATTCTAGGCATCAGCCATCGAGTTAAAAAATTCGGCGCTACACTGATTGTTACAATATCTGTTTCTGGATTCGCCGTTAAACGCTGAGTCGCAACTTCTATTTCATCCAATGCATATTTAATAGATACAAGATATTGCTCTCCCACCGGAGTCAACTCAACTTTTCTTTTATTCCTTCGAAACAACACCAAACCTAAGAACTGCTCAAGTGTTTTAATTTGATGACTAACGGCCGAAGCGGTTACTGAAAGCTCTTCAGCAGCAGCTACAAAGCTCTCATTACGGGCCGCTGCTTCAAAAATACGTACAGAATTGAGTGGGGGCAAGCGTCTAATAACAAACACCTCTTTAGTGAATTTTTCTCATCATTCTGATGAAAATTGATCGTTTGTGCAACTTCTATTCAGACCTTAGTATAAGCACATTAATTAATACCAAGCGATCTAAGTGAGAAACATATGAGCAACGAAATCGAACTCCACACAGATAAAGACGGCAACCTTGATACGGCTTATTACATTAACCAAGCGCATCAACTGCGTAGTGAATACTTAGGCGAACTATACACGTCTACAGTGTCAAAATTTAAAACACTACTACATTTAGAGCTTCCAAAAATCATTAATGGCCGACATGCTCATCACTAAATAATACTATTTTGGGGCCTCCTTGGCCCCGAGCCTACACCTGTTCAACACCGCTTTCCCTTTATTCGTAGAACTTTTCTTGTCTATACTGTTGTTAATAGCCCCTATTTAACGAAGTATATGCCATGAAAAATCCTGTCATTAGCGGTATCGGTCTTTGGACTCCTGAAAATACGATCACAAATGAAGAGCTGGTTACGGCCTATAACGCTTGGGCTAACGCCTTCAACACTGAGCATCTCGATGCAATCCAAGCCGGCGATATAAATGCCAAGCCTTTATCTACTGCAGAGTTTATAGAAAAAGCATCGGGTATCAAACGTCGATTCGCCTATTGTAAAGATGGTGTTTTAGACATTTCTCGCATGCGCCCTCGTATCCCAGCAAGAGCCGACCACGAATTATCTGTTCAAGCAGAGATAGCACTGGCCGCTGCACATAAGGCCCTAATATCTGCCAACAAATCAGCAGATCAGATCGACGCTGTCATTGTTGCTTGCTCCTACACACAACGTGCTTATCCAGCGATTGCTATCGAGGTCCAACATGAATTAGGTATTCAGGGGTTTGGGTTTGATATGCAAGTTGCTTGCTCCTCAGCAACGTTCGGCCTGCATAGAGCCTACGAAATGATCAAGGCTGGTACAGCCAAAGCAGTGTTAGTCATTAATCCTGAACTAACATCCCCCCAAGTCAATTACTGCGACCGAGATAGCCACTTTATTTTTGGCGATGTTGCAGTAGCAACCATTATTGAAGATTCAAGCACCTGCCATTCAGAGCACAGTTACGAAATCCTTAGTACAAAAGCTGCAACGGTTTTCTCAAACAACATTCGGTCAAATTTTGGTTATACCGCCAGAGTAAGCGACACAGATCCATTTTCTCTAGATGCTCTCTTCCATCAGAATGGGCGCAAAGTTTTCAAAGAAGTATGCCCTATGGCTGTTGAACATATATTAAAACACATAGAGCAACACAACCTCTCTGTTGAAAATGTGCAACGCTGGTGGCTGCATCAAGCCAACATTAATATGAATCATTTAATTACCCGCAAACTTCTTGGACGCGACGCCAGTGAAAGCGAAGCCCCTATCGTACTTAACGAGTACGCCAACACAGCATCAGCAGGTTCACTTATTGCATTTCACCAGAATCATGAAGACCTCAACAGAAACGACTTTGGCCTTATTTGTTCGTTCGGGGCAGGGTACTCAATAGGAAGCCTCGTCATCAAGAAAAGATAAAAAACACCCATAAAAAAACGCACTTTAAAGTGCGTTTTTTAATTTCAATATTTACTATTTTCGCTCGATTTCTGCAGCGCTCTTCAACTGACTAACTAATGCTTGGTATTCCTGCTGACCTGAACGTGCGCCAAGAAAATTAGCCATCGATTTAGACTCAGCTTGCGAAAGCTCTATCTCTGGTGTATTTACCTTATTTAGTAATACAACAGCAATTCCGCCACCATTCATTACAACTTTTGATGCTACAACTTTTCCACCTACAGGTTTAACCAAAGAAAAAGTACGGTTACGCACTTCTTGAGGCAGGTCAGACGATGCGCGTGAAACAGTTACATTATCTTGTGGTTTTGCACCAACACTAGCCGCTACCCTGTCAAAAGCTTCACCTGCAATAAGCTGCTCAACTGCGTTCTGAGCTTTAGACTCAAGCAAATCACTACCTTTTTGTTGAACAAGCTCCTGCTTCAACTGTACTGAAACTTCCTCAAAGGTTTGCTCACGAGGCTCTAAATGAGTTTTAATCCGTACAACAACTGTACGCTCTTTATCTAATTCAATAAGAGCACTGTTTACTTTTTCTTTAATCAAATCGTTACTAAAGGCAGCCTTAACTACTTTAGCGTTTTTAGAAATATCATCTTTCCCACCAGAGCGATCAAATGGTTCACTGGAAAGAATCGTTAACCCCATCACTTCAGAAGGCTCTATTAAATCACCAGAAGAAAATGTGACGTCCGCCATAAGCTCAAGACGTTCGACATAAGCAGTTTCTACCTTTTTATCTAAAATATCGTCAGTAAGCTTATACTTCAACTCTGTAATGCTTGCTATCTCTTTTTGAGAAATAGCATTCAGTTTTATGAGGTGATAACCGAACTCTGTACGAATAGGTTCAGAAACCTCATTAACAGCTAGCTCATACATTGAACGCTCAAACGGTGCGGAAAAAACCCCCTTCCCATTAACACCTAGTTTACCTCCTGAAGCAGCAGAACCAACATCCTCTGAATCACTAACAGCAACCGCAGAGAAGTCTTCACCAGCCGTTATACGCGCTTTAAGCACGGATATTTTCTCCAACGCAGCGCTATCATCTTGTTTAGGAGTAATTTCAACTAAAATGTGGGCTACATCTCGTTCTTCTTCTGCTTGGAACGAAGCAACATATTGGTCGTATTCTGATGCCAGCTCATCACCAGATACCTCGGCCTCTTCTCTTAAGTCATTTTTATCTAACAGGAGATACTCAATGGCAACCTGCTCTAATGTCATTAAAGAGCTACGTTCACTTTCATATTTAGCTTTTATTTCATCTTCAGATACAGTGACCTGCCGTGCAACATCAGCCAGTGGTAACACAAAATAATTGATGTCACGTGTTTGACGATCGAGTGCAACAATGCGTTTTAACTCTTGCGGTATCGTAAATGAAGACAGTTGATACGCATTTCGCTCTTGCTCAATCACTCGCTCTTTTCTAAGCAAGTCTCTGTACATCAGCGGGCTAAAGCCGGCATTACGCAAAGCTACTTCAAATTGGTTTCGGTTAAACTTACCTTCTACGTGAAAGTCGGCCGTGTTGATGATCATCTGATCAATCATGCGATCAGATATTAACAAATTCTTATCCTTCGCTGCCAAGAGCAAAGATTTTTGTTCGATCAGGCTATCTAACACCATACTGCTGATCATACCTTCATCCAGCAATGCTGGATCTGCATTTTCACCCATTTGGGTTAATAGCTGGCGTCTTTGTAATTCGGTTGCCTGATAAAGCTCTTGACGGCTTATTTCTTCACCGTTCACGGTGGCCGGCGCATCTGACTCAGAGGTCAGACTGACTAATGACTCCACTCCAAATAACGCAAAGGTAACAATAATTAAACCAACGATGACTTTGGCAACAATACTCTGCGAATTATCTCTAATGGATTGCAGCATGATTCACCTAAAACAAATCCTAAAATTAAAAAAAAAGCGCATTCGCCTGAATGCGCTTTTTATCGTGGCGGAACGGACGGGACTCGAACCCGCGACCCCCTGCGTGACAGGCAGGTATTCTAACCAACTGAACTACCGCTCCATGTTTGGACTATGATCCTAACGCAATCAAATCCTTACTTATTAACTGCGTCTTTTAGCGCTTTACCAGGCTTAAAGTTTGGCAAAGTTGCAGCAGCAATCTCAATCGGGTTTCCTGTCTGAGGATTACGCCCTGTACGTGCTGCGCGCTCTTTCACAGAAAATGTACCAAAACCAACTAGTGCGACAGACTCACCCTTCTGCAATGCAGAAGTAACTGCTTCCAGTGCACCGTCTAATGCGCGACCTGCAGCCGCCTTTGGAATATCTGCAGAAGCTGCAATAGCGTCGATCAATTCAGACTTGTTCACGATGTTCCCCTTTATCGAGTCGTTTATTATTTATGTTCTGTAGTCCATGCTCAGCACAAATAGCCCGCACTTTATACCAACTGGCAGAATTAGGTGTCAAGCTCCCAACGCCTGATTCTGCCTATGTTTCGCATTAATGTGTATTTATTTGCCCTGTCGAGGTTTTAGCAGATTTTTTTTCTGTTGAAACCGCTTCGACAGGCTCATCTTCCAGAGGTTTAGGCTGGAACTTAAGCGCAATGTCAAGCACTTCATCAATCCACTTAACCGGCTTAATTTCTAAATCGGCCTTTATATTATCAGGAATTTCTTTCAGGTCACGTTGATTTTCATCAGGAATGATAACAGTTTTTATCCCACCCCGATGAGCAGCCAACAATTTCTCTTTCAAACCACCTATTGGCATCACCTGGCCACGCAGATTAATTTCACCTGTCATAGCAACTTCAGAGCGAACCGGAATTCCAGTCAAAGCAGAAACTAACGCTGTACACATCCCAATACCAGCACTTGGCCCATCTTTAGGTGTAGCTCCCTCAGGAACATGAATATGCACATCTTGCTTTTCATGAAAAGTAGAAGAAATACCCAACGCTTTAGCTCGGCTACGAACAACAGTCAGCGCAGCAGAAATAGATTCCTTCATTACATCACCCAAGCAACCCGTCGTAATCTGACGACCTTTGCCTGGCATAACGGTCGCTTCAATACTCAGCATATCACCACCAACCTGAGTCCACGCTAAACCGGTAACATGACCAACTAAATCTTCCTCTTCAGCCAATCCAAAGCTGTGCTTTTTAACACCGCTGAAACGTTCCAGGTTCTCATCAGTGATAATTAACTGCTCATCAGCTTCGCCCAAAGCAATAGTTTTAATAACCTTGCGACAGATTTTGGCAATCTCACGTTCTAAGCCACGCACTCCCGCTTCACGAGTGTAATATCGAATTAAGCTGACAATCGCAGAGTCTTCAATCTTGGCTTCTTTTTCTTTTAAACCGTTTTGCTTTATTTGCTTTGGAACCAAATACTTAAGAGCGATATTTAACTTTTCATCTTCAGTGTATCCAGGAATACGAATAAGCTCCATACGATCCAAAAGCGGACCCGGGATATTCATGGAGTTAGAAGTACATACAAACATCACATCAGATAGATCGTAGTCCACTTCCATGTAATGATCGTTAAAAGTTGAATTCTGCTCAGGGTCAAGCACTTCCAGTAATGCAGAAGCAGGATCGCCTCGCTGATCCATACCCATTTTATCAATTTCATCCAAGAGGAAAAGAGGGTTTTTAACGCCAATTTTCGCCATTTTTTGGATCAACTTACCTGGCATAGAACCTATATAGGTACGACGATGACCACGAATCTCAGCCTCATCACGAACACCACCTAATGCCATGCGAACATATTTTCGATTAGTAGCACGTGCAATTGAGCGCCCTAGAGATGTTTTACCAACACCAGGAGGCCCAACCAAACATAAAATAGGACCTTTGAGCTTCTTCACTCGTTGCTGCACTGCAAGGTATTCTAAAATACGTTCTTTCACTTCGGTTAAGCCGAAATGATCTTCATCTAATATAATCTCTGCACGCTTCATGTCATGTCGCACTTTAGAGCGCTTAGACCAAGGAATTTGTAACATCCAATCAATATAGCCACGTACTACCGTTGCTTCAGCGGACATTGACGACATCATTTTCAACTTGTTAAATTCAGCAAGCGTTTTGTCATAGGCTTCTTTAGGCATGCCAGCAGCATCAATACGGTTTTTTAGCTCATCAATGTCACTAACACCGTTTTCATCCAAATCGCCAAGTTCTTTCTGAATGGCTTTCATTTGCTCATTCAGATAGTACTCACGCTGGCTCTTTTCCATTTGCTTCTTAACGCGACCACGGATGCGCTTTTCAACTTCTACCAAGTCAATTTCCGCTTCCATTAACGACATCAAGTGCTCTAAGCGCTGACGGCTATCGAGCATTTCTAAAATGCTTTGCTTTTCGTCTAGTTTCAACGACATATGCGCAGCAATTGTGTCGGACAAACGGCCTATATCATCAATATTTTGTAAAGATGAAAGCACTTCAGAAGGAATTTTTTTATTGATCTGAATAAAGCGGTCAAACTGCTCTAACGCTGTTCGCTTGTACACTTCGCTTTCAGCGGAAGTCAGTGTTTCGACAGGTAAGCTGCTTACCTGTGCGGTGAAGAAGCTATCAGAATCATCTAGCTCCATAATTCTAGCTCGATAATCACCTTCGACTAAAACTTTCACGGTACCATCGGGCAATTTCAACATTTGTAAAACGCTGGCAACAGTACCAATATCGTGCAGGTCGCCTGCAACAGGCTCATCATCTGATGCGTTTTTCTGCGCAATCAGTAAAATCTCTTTATTAGACTCCATAGCGGCTTCAAGCGCTTCAATGGATTTTTCTCGGCCGACAAACAGTGGAATGACCATGTGCGGATACACAACCACATCACGTAACGGCAGTACGGGAAGCTCTACATTAATAATATCGGTAGCTTCAAACTGATCCATAATGGATTTTGCCTCTCTGCAAGGCACCTCTAGATATCAGGGTGCGATATAAAAAACAGACACCGATGCCTTCTTATGTAGGCTTTTCGATGTCTGAATTAGACTATGGGGGCTAGATATAGGAAAACAACCTTTATCGATTACTACTCACTTTTTGATAAAGGTAGTCTGCACATGAATTATGTATAGCAATACAATGCTGATTCAGCAATGAACCAGATGCATTTAATCTACGAGAGCACCTGGCAATCACGCTTACTTATAATAGGAATTATCTGTCACGCTATGATCTGTCACATCGCGCACACCCAATAACCCGGGTAGACGTTCAACTAACGTTTTCTCGACGCCATCTTTTAGTGTCATATCAACGGCGCTACATCCCTGGCAGCCACCACCAAATTGAAGCACTGCAATAAACCCATCAGTTTCTTCAACCAACTCCATCAATTTAACTTCTCCACCATGGGAAGCAAGGCCTGGATTGATATCACTGTAAAGAATGTAGTTGATCTGCTCACTCATTGGGCTATCAGAAGAAACCTTAGGTACTTTGGCATTTGGCGCTTTAATTGTTAACTGCCCTCCCATACGATCTTGGGAATAATCAACATGTGCCTCCTCTAAATACGGCAAGCTATTTCGTTCAAAATAAAAACGAATCTTACTAAGCTCCATGACCTCGTCATCTTCAACCAGCTCTTCTGGTCTGCAGTATGCTAAGCAAGTTTCCGCGTAGGGCGTACCTGGCTGAGTAACAAACATCCTTACGGCGATGCCTTCAACATTTTGTTTAGATAATAAATCGGCGAGATATTCTTCAGCGCCTTCGGTAACCGTCATGTTCATTTTTTACACCCGAATACAAACATATGTACAAATAATGCCATCAGGATACACTGATTCTAATTCCGAGTAAATTGATCAGATATTAAACAACAATCATCAACTTTGTATCAACGGCCCAACACAGCACACCCTCTTCTGTTACACTCAACACATGCTGTCACGGAGCCTCTTAAATGACTGAGCACTCAGTAGTTTTCTCTTTCTTTCTTATCTTTACCGGTGCCGCTATATTAGCTTCAGCTGCACTTTATACACGCCAACCATTACTGGTTGCTTACATTGTACTTGGTGCTATTCTTGGCCCTTATGGCTATAAACTTATCTCAGATACAGCGTTGTTATCTGATATATCGCATGTCGGTATAATTTTTCTACTATTTCTATTAGGTTTGGATATGCAGCCTTCTCATCTGGTTCAGATGATTAAAAAAGCAACATGGGTAGCCTTAGGAAGCTCCTTAATGTTTTTAGTAACGGGTTATGCGGCATCTCAACTGTTTGGTTACACACAGACAGAGTCATTAATTATTGGTGCTGCCTTAATGTTCTCCAGCACCATCATTGGTATCAAACTACTCCCAACGACCGTACTACATCACCGGCATACAGGCGAACTAGTCGTGGGGTTATTACTGCTTCAAGATGTTATTGCCATTCTTGTACTGCTCTTTTTATACAGCGGCCAAAATGAAAACAGTAGCACTATGGATCTTATAAAACCTTTAGTTGCTCTCCCATTACTCGTGATTGGCGGTTTTGCGCTCGTTAAATATATTATTCTTAAGCTAATACAGAAATTTGATAGATTTCACGAGTACATATTTCTTCTCGCTATTGGTTGGTGCCTAGGTATGGCAGAAGGCGCACAGTACATTGGCCTATCAGCAGAAATGGGCGCTTTTGTAGCCGGGGTAACATTAGCAACCAGCCCTATTTCTCAATACATCGCCACAAACCTCAAACCTCTGCGCGATTTCTTTTTAATCCTCTTCTTCTTCTCGGTCGGTGCAAGTTTCAACCTTGGTTTAGTCGGACAAATACTGGTCCCCTCCCTTATATTGGCGGTATTAGTTGTTACTTTAAAGCCTGTCGTATTTCATCTGCTACTTAAAACAATTAAGGAAGATAACGCCATGTCTTGGGAAGTAGGGTTTCGGCTGGGGCAAATTAGTGAATTTTCACTGCTGATAGCTTATATTGCCACCAGTACCGCCTTAATAGGGCAAGAAGCATCACATGTCATTCAGGCTACTGCTATTCTCACTTTCATACTCTCAACCTATGTGGTTATCTTTAATTTTCCATCGCCTATTGCCGTTTCTGACAGGTTAAGGCGTGATTAGCATCTCGCCTTAACCTGAACCCGTTTAAAAACGCGTCTTATCACGCTGCCCCCATAAATCGCGCGCTAAGACCAACGCATCATTCTTCTGCGTTGCCTTCTCCAGCAATATCAATAGCGAGGCTAATGTTGAGATAACAGCCCCCTCTCCGTATTCATGATCGACTTCTCCACGCCAGCACGCTAGCAATAAAGCGGGATCTAGAACCTCGTCTTTTACTAAACGTTTCTGATAAATCCTAGGCCACTGCTCGTCTGATAGCTTTCCTTGCCTGATCCAACGTATTTCACAATCTGAATCAGGTTTGAGCTCTGCCTCTCCACCATCACCACGAATAGTCAGCCCCTGCTGAACCCCCAGCAATAAACTTGTTTCCTGATGCATCGGTGCATACGCAGGGTGAAAAACACCATCAACAGTACAACTTGCACCTAAAGGATTAATCAATCGACATAACGTGTGTACAGGAGATCGAAGCCCTAAAATTGGCCGCAACTGTATGATTTCTCCGAGATGAGGCACCATTTCATTGATCGACATATATGCAAACCGCTGCTTATCTAAATCAGTTGAAACCTGCCCCCACTCCTTAGCCGCAGCCAGCCCAAAATGGGCCAACATATCCTCTATGTATAGCCGGCCATCTGTATGGCCTTTTGATCCATGCATAAAGACTCGGGTGTTGTTTTCAGACAACACAAAAGCAGCCAATAAGAACCATGGCAATTGTCGCTTTTTTCCTGCGTAAGTAGACCAGTCAAGGTCAATATTTAACGCTTGCGGGGCGTGAGCATGTAGCCGAGCCGCCTGAACAAAGCCAGCCAACTCCTGAGGAGATTCTTCTTTAACACGTAATAGCATCAAGAATGCGCCTAATTGTTCGGGGCGCACATCACCAGCCAATATCATACTCATTGCATCAAACGCTTCTGGTTGCGTTAATGAACGGGAACCCTTTTTACCTTTACCTAATATACGCACATAAGGCGCAAACGGATGCTCAGCCACGACCACTGCTCCAAAAAAATATTCTGGCGCTCACTATACAATAGAAAGAAGTAAGAATGAGCCTGATGACTTGATCTCCACTATGATAAAATGCTGCCAGCTTATTCTGGAAAGTAATATGAAAAAACAATCAATTCGTTTTGGCCGCCCAACCACAAAAAAAAACACATTACCAAAAGAAGCTCTTTTGCTTCATATTGAATCACTCAGCCAGGAAGGCCGTGGCGTAGCGCGGCATCAGGGCAAAACTATTTTTGTAGATGACGCATTACGTAATGAAGAAGTAGAAGCCCTCATTACAACTCAACATAAGCGTTACGATGAAGCCAAACTTGTCCAAATTGTAAAACCGTCGCCTGACCGCACAGAGCCTTTCTGCAAACACTATTTTGAATGCGGAGGATGCCAACTTCAGCATTTAGAGCACGATGCCCAGATCACAGAAAAGCAAGAAAATGTGCTCAACCAGCTATCACGTTTCGGGGAACAGACACCTCTTTACATTGAAGAGCCTATTCAGTCAGACCCTTGGAACTATCGCCGTTCGGCAAGACTAGGACTTAATGTACTGCACAAAAGTGATGAGGCCATTGTTGGTTTTCGACGCAAGAAAAGTAATAAATTACTTCAGATTTCCTCTTGCCCCGTTTTAGATCAACGCGGCGAATCAATTTTTACCGACCTTAAAGCCGTACTTGATCAAATACCCAATAGTAAAGCCTATACTCATGCTGAACTGCTTTTTGGTGATAGTTCACAGTCATTACTATTGCGCTGCAAAGGTACACCTAAGCACACAGACAAAGAATTACTTATCGACTTTGCTAAAAGTAAGCAATTTAACCTTTATCTAAAAACAGATACCGATACATTAGCATTACTTGAGCTAGCGCCTAACCGCTACTCACTTCCTAATGAAAACATTCAACTAGAATTTCATCCCGGCGACTTCTTACAGGTCAACGCTAGCGTTAACCAACAGATGATTCGACAAGCCATTAACTGGCTTGAGCTGAATAAAGATGATGTCGTATTAGATCTTTTTTGTGGGTTAGGTAACTTCACTTTACCCATAGCTCAGCACGTCAAAACGATTACCGGCATTGAAGGCTCCAATGAAATGGTCAAGCGTGCTACCAGCAACGCTGAACTTAATAAGATTGATAATGCTCAGTTTTTTCGCGCTGATTTATCAGCTGATAACAAACATCAACAATGGCTTAAATCATCACCCAACAAGATTGTTCTCGACCCTCCTAGAACGGGTGCTTATGAAGTTATTAATCAACTGCCAACCCAAGCAACCGAGATACTCTACGTATCATGCGACCCTTCAGCACTTGCAAGAGACAGCAAGCTACTATTGGAAAAAGGCTACCAACTAATTCGTTTTAATGTCATGGATATGTTCCCACACACAAACCATGTTGAATCAATGGCACTGTTCAAAAAAATGGCTTTGGGTAAAACGAAAACGAAAAGCAGTAAGAATAAAGGGACATTTAAACGATGATTCCAGTTCTGTTTTCAGATGATTATCTGGTTATCATTAACAAGCCACATGATCTATTATCGGTACCCGGAAAAGGGCCCGACAAACAAGATTGCCTAGGCCGCAGAGTGCAAGCAGAAGGACACCCCACTGCTCGTATAGTGCACCGTTTAGATTACGCGACATCCGGCTTAATGATGCTTGCACTCACAGCAGAATCTCTTGTCGAGCTAAGCCGCCTATTTCAAACTCGGCAAGTATCTAAACGATACCACGCAATTATTAGCGGAACTCCCACAGAAGATAACGGTATAATTAAAGAGCCGTTACGATGCGACTGGGAACGCCGCCCACTTCAAATGGTTGATCATGAGAAAGGGAAAAGCGCTTTAACTCGCTGGGAAGTCATTGAAAAGATGGACGATAGCACTCGCGTCCTTCTTTATCCTGAAACAGGCCGTTCCCACCAACTGCGTGTGCATATGCAGTGGCTAGGCCACCCAATAGCAGGTGACCGCTTCTACGCCGAGGGAGAGGCATTAGCACTATCCGACCGATTATTACTGCACGCAGAAGAACTGACTTTCACACACCCTTTTACACAAGAGTCGCTGTCATTTACTGCCAAAGCGCCTTTCTAAGTATCTAGAGCACCAAGGACGTTAAAGCACCCGCCGTGTACTATCATCACAGCCATAAGCAACAATATTCTCAACGGTTTGATCGATAATACGCTGTCGGGCTTCTTGGCTACCCCAAGCACTATGGGGAGTTACTATCAGGTTAGGGATATTTGCAGAGAGCAAAATATTTCCTTCCCTTGGTGGCTCTACTGTTAATACATCGGTAGCCGCTCCAGCCAACTCTCCACTACGAAGTGCATCGGCTAATGCTTTTTCATCAACAACACCACCGCGTGCAACGTTAACTAACACCGCATCATTTTTCATAAGTGCTAATGCTTTGGCACCAATCAGATTATGAGTTTCTTCAGTTAACGGACAATGTATTGATAATACATCCACAACCGACAGCAATTCATTTAGAGGAACACGGCCAACCCTAGTATCATCAAGCGAACGGCTTGCTACTAGCACTTCCATGCCAAAGGCTTTGGCTATATTAGCTACACCCTGCCCTAAATGGCCATAACCAATAATACCTAACTTACGGCCACTCAATTCACGAATTGGATAATCCAGTAAACAAAACTGAGATGAGTTTTGCCAATCGCCCTCGCGAACTGCACGATCATAATTTAGTAAATTCGTATGTAAAGCCAAGATCAATGAAAAAGTATGCTGAACTACTGACGGAATCCCGTAAGCTTGACAATTATAAACGGCGATACCGTTTTGTTTTGCAGCATCAAGATCAACGTTATTAGTGCCCGTAGCCACGACACATATTAATGAAAGTCGAGAAACACTACTGAGTATCTCCTTGGTAAGCTGCACTTTATTAACGATAACGACATCAGCATCAACAACTCTTTCGATCACTTGTTCAGGCGCAGTACTTTTAAACGAATCAAACACCTCAAACGACGCTTCAAGATGTGCAAGATTTAAATCATTAAGACCTTCTATATCCAGAAAGACAGCTTTCATTTCTCTCTCCAAAAAATATAACGGGTATGATAAAGGGGCATAAAGCCCCTTTGATCAAATAAAGTAAAACGGTTAAAGCTGAATCAACCCGTAGGCATATTATCTTTGATTAACCAAAGAATTTCCTCAGCTACAATAGCTGGCGCTGATAAACCTTCATCATTGCGTACAGATACGTAAACACCGGAACGCGTTCTATTCATTTTTAACTGATATTTACCGACATGCTCATAAGCGTTTGTATCAGCATTAAAACTCCCTTTCTTTTTATCTCCACCGAAGACATACACAACCCTACCTCCGATCCAAATCTTATAGCCTTTCTGATTTGCTGGATTACTAGGGTCTGCCAGAGCTTGCACCTCGCCTTCTTTAAGAACGGGAGCTTCAATATTACCTTTCGAGCTGTACTCTACGTCAGAGACGCTTTCCACACCTAAAGCAGAAGATATAACACTTGTATCAAGCTTAATTTCTTCTCTGTCAGAAAAGATCCATTCAAAGAAGCCCATACTTTTCTTACTTTCTACAGGCGTTGATGTAGTGTAAGTCATATACAACATGCCAATATTTTGATTCCGAGTCCCGATATCCAGACCCGCATTATCAACCGCTGTATTTAACATGTTCCATGAAAGATCAATTGGCACATCAATTTTCAGCACCGGGTTGCCACGTGAATCACGACCCAACAATGGGCGCTTAGCTTGCTTCTGCTGCATTGCCAGTAATGAGCGCTCTTCAGGCTTTACTGTTGCCTTACTCATGTAACGCAACATTTCAAACATCATGTCTGATTTATAGCCAACGTTTTGCGACGCACTTTCCCAATCCACATCGGCAACTGTTTGCTCTTCAGGGAACTGAACGTGCTTCATCTCTATAGAAGTACGCTGAAAATTTTCAGGGTCCGGACGCAAGCTAATTTGTAATTTGTTACGAGAGCCTCCCGGAATGTCTTGAAGCGTTAAGTGCTTAATCCAACGATCCATGAAATTATATTCAGGTCCGTTTAACAAAATCCAATCACTTTCAATCAAACCCTGCCGAGCATCAGCGCTTGCAATTTGAACACCGTTAAACTTCATGAAATCCAGTGTTTTTTCCCAAACAGCGGCAATCGGTTCATCAACAACAATAATTTTTTGATCACCGACCTTCCTGAAATTAACAGCATCACTTCCTGTGTCCGCATAGAAAAACTCAGGGCGCGGCACTTCAAAACCAGAAGTACGAACCGAAGCCGTTTGCCCTACAGAAGGTATTACAAATTGATCCTGTGTATGCTTAACCTGAATATGAGATGGGATTTTCAGCTCTTTACCAACAGCTGCTTTCTCATACTCTTGGTTTCGGTCTTTAAAAACACCATGTTCACCATAAATTGGATTTTTGCCAATTATGCTACATCCGCTGGTTGCAACCAGCCCAACCAAAATTGCATATGAAAGCAACCGTGTATTCATCAGTTATTCCTTACTTTGAGACGTTGCTATCAACAAGCGCTTGACGCACTACTGAATGGAATTCATCAGATAACACCGTCAAAGGTAGGCGAATACCCAAATCCATTAAGCCCATTTCATACATTGCCCATTTTACAGGAATCGGGTTTGCTTCAACAAAAAGCTTAGTATGCAATGGCATCAAACGGGTTTGGAGCGCACGCGCTTCATCTGCTTTGCCCTGCAAGCCTAATTTGCACATTTCAGCCATTTCTGCAGGAGCAACATTTGCTGTAACAGAAATATTTCCTTGCCCACCAGCAATAATCATTTCGATGGCTGTAGGATCGTCACCAGAATATATAGCAAACCCTTCAGGTGCTTTTTTAATTAAATCTTTCGCTCGTTCTAAATCACCCGTTGCTTCTTTTATTCCAACGATATTTGGTATTTCTGCCAGGCGTAATACGGTGCTCGTCAACATATCGCACGCCGTACGCCCAGGTACGTTATAGAGTATTTGCGCAATATCTACCGCTTCAGCAATCGCTTTATAATGCTGATATAAACCTTCTTGAGTTGGTTTGTTGTAATAAGGAGTAACTAACAAACAAGCATCTACTCCAGCACCTTTTGCTTCTCTTGTTAACTGAATAGCTTCAGCTGTAGAGTTAGCACCGGTACCGGCTATAACAGGGATACGGCCATTAACACGTTTTACAACACGTTTGATTACCGCACAATGTTCTTCACAATTAAGTGTTGCAGACTCACCTGTTGTGCCAACTGCCACAATAGAGTCCGTGCCGTTTTCCAAATGAAAATCTACAACTTTATCAAGACCAACCCAGTCGATCTCTCCGCTGTCTTTCATTGGAGTCACTAGCGCCACAATGCTGCCGGTAATCATTTCACTCTCCGTTAACTAAGGCTTGGTATGTTGTATTTATCTACACACATCCAAAACCTGATCTGATATCGTATAAGGCTCAATATTCTATACGAAATAAAGTACATAAGCGTAGTAGCCACGCCGCTTTTTTGTAAATACAGGTGAAAGAATAATGCCAAACATAGTTGTAGGACAGTTAGTACCAAACTTCACAGCATCTGCGACCAGCGAAACTACCCTTTCGTTATCTGAATTACAGGGTAAAAACTTAATAATTTACTTCTACCCAAAGGATAATACACCGGGTTGTACCACAGAAGGGCAGAATTTCAGAGACCTTTATAATGAATTCAAAGATACTAACACTGAAATTATAGGAGTAAGCCGCGACAGCATGCGGACACATGAAAACTATAAAGCTAAACACAGCTTCCCTTTTGAGTTAATCAGTGACCCTGACGAGGCCCTGTGTAACCACTTTGATGTTATCAAATTGAAAAAGCTTTACGGAAAAGAGTATATGGGTATTGAACGCAGTACTTTCCTCATAGATTCAGAAGGAATACTGCGACAAGAATGGCGTAAAGTTAAGGTTAAAGGGCATGTTGACGAAGTCCTTATTGCCGCCAAAAGCATCTAACCATGTAGACTTACATTTTCCATTGTAATGCTCGCTTCTTTTGACGAGCATTACTTCTAATAAATCATTATTGGACGCTAAGCAGGAATTTCTTCATGCGGTTCCTCATCCAACGGCCCCGGCCAAGCGTTCAAGATGGCTTTAACCAACGTAGCCAATGGTATCGCGAAGAACACCCCCCAAAACCCCCACAAAGTGCCAAAGATCAATACGGCAACAATAATTGAAATCGGATGTAAATTTACTGCCTCCGAAAACAATAGAGGAACCAATACGTTGCCATCCAGCGCTTGAATGATGCCGTAGGCAATCATCAAGTACATAAATTCACCGCCCCAGCCCCATTGAAAAAAGGCAATCAACGCCACTGGCAAGGTCACTAGTGCCGCACCAATGTATGGAATGAGTACTGACAATCCAACAATGATTCCCAATAATGCCGCATAATTAATACCTAGCATCAGAAATGTCACGTAGGTCACAGTTCCCACGATCAAAATTTCAATAACTTTCCCCCTAATATAATTGGCAATTTGATCATCCATTTCTTGCCATACGGTTGTCATCATCTGACGCTTTCTTGGAAGAAAATTGACCCACCAGCGCACTAGTGACCGCCCATCTTTGAGAAAGAAAAACACTAATATTGGCACTAACACTAGATACACCAATAGCGTCATAACGCCAGCTAAAGAGTTCAGAGAGAAAGTGAAAACCCATTGCCCCGCACTAGATAGCTCGCTAGACGCTAGCTGCATAACCTCTCTAATTTGCGATTCTGATACCCATTGAGGATATTCTTGCGGAAGTACCAGCAGTAATGCCTGGACCTCTTGAACCATACCGGGTAGCTCTTGAAATAAATTTGATAGCTGCTTCCAAGCCAAAGGGAATACGATCAAAGACAGTGCTAATAAAAAACTCAAAAAAGCCGTAAAAACAATTGCTACCGATAATAAGTGCGGGATCTTCTTTTTAACCAGTGTATCCACACCACCTTGCATCAAAAATGCAATGATTAGCCCAGCAAAAACAGGGGCTAAAGGCTTACCTAATGTTAAAATAATTAGAAGGAACGAACCGAGTAATAAAAATAAAAACAGAGCCTCTTCATCAGAGAAATATCGCTCTACCCATTTTGAGATAATTGCTCTCATAGTGTCTCTATCCAGTCAAAATTAAGTTATCCACGTCGAATCAGGTATATATATTCAGATTCACCAATGAACGAGTTTAGTAACTCATGGTCTGATTGGTCGGTAAAGGCTTTAAAATCCCTAACTGATCCAACATCCGTAGCAATCACTTTTAGTACTTGCCCAGAAGCAAGCTTGTTTAATGCCTGTTTTGCTTTAAGTAGCGGCAAAGGACAATTTAATTCTCTAACGTCTAACGTTTGGTCAATCTCACTATCTTGCATAAAGGCCCATATTTCAATAATTTACGACTAATTACTACCTTTAAAAGGTATCACACATAGCAACGGGGGTAAGATAATGACATGCTTCACACGCCCTTGAAAGAGAACAGGAAGAACAGTATGCGCTTTATGATAACTTTTTTATGTACTGCAATCCTTATCACTGCGTCACCAGCACACGCCAACGATGAGCTGCCGATAATTGAAGATTCAACCTCAAGTATTATTTCTCTTAATAATGAGCATAAACTAGGCCAAGCATGGGCACGTGTTTTGCGCGGTAGCGCTCCCCTTCTTAATGATCCAATCACCTATTCTTATTTGCATGACCTTTTATGGCAGCTCACTGCTCATAGTCAATTACAAGACAAGCGTTTGGAGCTCATTGTACTCGACAACGCAACACTCAATGCTTTTGCCGTCCCTGGCGGCATAGTTGGGATTCATGGCGGGTTAGTACTGTCTGCCGAAAAAGAAGACGAGCTTTCATCAGTCATCGCACATGAATTAGCCCATTTAAGCCAGCGTCACTTTGCCGCACAGTTAGAAGAGTCTCGCCGCAATAAACCTTTCACTCTAGCCACGATGCTCGCCAGCATTCTTATTGCCGCAGCCGACACACAAGCCGGCGTTGCCGCCCTGACTAGCTCGCTTGCAGCACAACAATCCTCACGGCTCGCATTTAGCCGTCGAAACGAGCAAGAAGCGGATCGAATCGGCATGCAAACTATGGCAGCCGCTGGTATTGACCCATACGCAATGCCTCGCATGTTTTCACAAATGCAGAGATCTCTACGCTTTCAAGGCACTCGCCCCCCTGAATTTCTTTTAACACACCCCGTCACAGAATCACGTATCGCTGACTCATTAAATCGAGCAAGCCAACTTCCGCCTAGCCCTGCTACACCAATATCATTAGACTTTGATTTAACTCGTACTCGTTTGAAAGTTCATTTTTCGAGCAACCCTCAAAAAGCTTTAAATCACTACCAAACTTCAGCAAAAGTCACAAAATCCCCATTAGATTATTATGGCCTCGCGGTCGCAGCTATTCGAATGAACCAGTTCAAACAAGCAGAAAAAGCATTAAAAAAACTTCCACCACAGTGGAAGGAACATCTCTTTGTGAAATTAACAAATGCAGAATTACAAATAGCCGCCCAAGCGTGGATTACTGCCACTGATCAGCTAGAAAAACTCGCGAGTTTTTTCCCTGGTCATTATGCAGTAGAACAACTACTAGCAAAAGCTTACATGGGAGCTGAACGCCCTCAAGATACTGTAACGGTTCTCAACAAACTGATTAAAAATTATCCTACCGATATCAACGCATGGTACTTATTATCAGAAGCATTAGGCCAAGCTGGAAATACAACAGCAGTTCATCAGGCACGTGTTGAATACTTTTTACTAACGGGCCAGATAGACAGAGCATTGAAGCAAATCACTTTTGCAAGCAGAGAAAATGGCCTCACTTCATCAGATAAAGCAAGGCTAGTTCAATTAGAAATTGATACCAAAATAGTCAGAGAAGAAATGAAAATGGACTTTTAATTCAGTTAATCCTTTTGCTCTTTCAGACTAGACTAAAGAAACATACTGTTATAAGAATTAATCGAGTAGCCTCAAATGTAATAATAAAAAGCTAGTGGTGCCCTAAGTATGAGCTATTTAGAAAAGCATGGAGTCCCAAAAGTAGCGCTCAATTTCATCAATGAAGATCACGAAGAAGCTGCGCGCCTTACTTCTGAAATAAACCTGACCATTACTCAAATATATACAGGAGAAAGCAACAAAGGGTTAATTTCTCCTCTACTCGACAGACTCCTGCACCACAAGCGCTCACACTTTGACAAAGAAGAAGCGTCCATGCTCGAAGCACAGTTCCCGGGTTTTCCTCAACATAAGCAAGAACACAACCGCTTAATTCACGAACTAAACTCTTTAATAAATCACTGGTCTCTCTATCAAGATATTCATTCATTAAAAACCTATATGAACGAAATATTTCCTCTGTGGCTTAAAACTCATACAGTGACCATGGATCACGCTGTTGCTGCATTTATAAGCCCTAATAAGAGAAATGGATACTAGAAGTATCGGCCCATCCTTTGAATAGCGTCTCACAAACCGCAAACAAAACTGATACATTCATGTTGCTAAAGTACACGAGATAAAGCCGCTTCAATTACCTGCGAAGAAACAACCCGCCCTCCTGAAAGCGCTGGAATCAGTAAGGATTCTCTACAAATGGCAATGATCATCATAGAAGTCTCTTTAGTCGCTTCTTGCCTTTGAAGCAATTCAATACAGTCATCTTGTAATGCTTGATCAAACACAATACATAGCTGATAAGTATCATCATCAAGTTTATGCCGCTCGCCATAACACATTCGATAGACTGACAAATACTCTGGCACGGTAGCCAGTTGTCGGAAAGCCCCTATCAAGCGTTCAATAACCGACAAGTTATCATCACCCAGAATGACTTGTCGCTGCTGCTGAACCTCTGACAACAGCTCCTCTAGTAAAGCCAGCAATAACGCCTGCTTGGTTGGGAAATTGTTATACACCGTTGGTTTTGAAACACTGGCTGTTTGCACAACTAAGTCAATCGATGTGCCCTGATAGCCCGATGCAGCAAACAGCTGTCGTGCTGCATCAAGAATAACTTTTTTTTTGGAAGGACGACCACGCGCCATAAAAACCTCATTGACGCCAGTAAGATTTTTTATTATCTTTACCGAACCGTTTAGTTAATAAATTAATGCATATAGGCACGATCATGAATGATGAAGGACGCTTTGGTCAATACGGCGGGAGCTTTATCCCCGAAATACTCTATAGCAGCCAACAACAGCTGCTAAAAGCTTATCGCGAAGCTATGGCTGACACCTCCTTCGTTCAACAGGTGAAATCTGAAATGCAACATTTTTCAGGGCGCCCTACCCCTTTAACCTATTGCGCCAACCTCACACAAAAAATTGGCGGTGCACAGATATATTTAAAACGTGAAGACCTAAACCATAGCGGCGCCCATAAAATGAACAATGTCATAGGCCAAGGGCTACTCGCTAAGCGTATGGGAAAAACACGCGTTATCGCCGAAACAGGTGCAGGCCAACACGGTGTCGCCAGTGCACTGGTTGCCGCTCGTCTGGGATTAGAGTGCGTTGTTTATATGGGAGCACATGATATTGAACGCCAGTACCCCAATGTTTTCTGGATGAAACAGCTGGGTGCAACAGTGATACCTGTATCGACAGGAGCAGCCACACTTAAAGATGCGTTAGATGAAGCACTGCGCGACTGGTCTTCGAGTTATGAAGACACACACTATCTCATAGGCACCAGCTGCGGCTGTGCACCTTATCCGGAAATGGTTGCAGGTTTTCAGTCTGTGATTGGAGAAGAAGTAAAAGAACAATCAATACAACAGTTTGGAAAGCACCCCGAGCGGATCTATGCCTGTGTTGGCGGCGGCAGTAATGCTTGTGGCATTTTCTTGCCCTTCGTTGATACACAAACAGAACTTGTAGGTGTTGAAGCCGGCGGACGCAGTGGAAACCCTGGCGAGCACGCAATGCGCTTTAATACCGACCAAGCACGCTTTGGTATTGCTCAAGGTTTTGCAACACGCTTTCTGCAGGATGACGAAGGGCAACTACAGCCAACTCACTCTATATCCGCCGGACTTGATTACGTTGGCGTCTCTCCGATACTGGCTGATTTAGAGGAGCAAGGAAAGGTTCGTATGACCAGTGCTAATGATATAGAAGTCATCGAAGCCTTTAAGCTACTTACTCGTCACGAAGGAATAATTCCAGCCCTTGAATCCTCCCATGCTGTAGCTGGAGGGTTAAAAGAAGCAGCCACTATGTCTCCTGACGAGCACCTAGTCATCAACATTTCAGGGCGCGGTGACAAAGATATATTCAACATAGCCAAAGCATTGAAGGACGAACCGTTCAATGAATTTTTACACAGTTACTTGAAAGAAGAGGCCTCACAATGAACAAACTAACCTCATTCATACAAGAACAAAGACAAACCAAGCCTCTTTTGATGATGACTCATGTTGTTTACGGGTACCCCAGCATAGAAAAAAGCCTCGAAATAATGCAGCTTATGCTTGAAAGTGGCGTAGAAATTCTCGAAGTACAGTTCCCCTTCTCTGACCCTGTAGCAGACGGCCCGACCATCACCACTGCATGCCATCATGCACTGGAAAATCAACCTAAGTTATCTCAGTGTCTTAAAGATATAAAACAACTCGCGCAACGCTACTCACAAAGTCGCGTGCTATTAATGAGCTATTTAAATCCGTTGTTACAACCCGGTTTTGCATCACTAGCACAGCAGATGGGAGATAACGTCATTGGCATAATCATACCTGACCTGCCCATTGATCATCACACCATGCTTGCACCTCTATGTAAGAAAGAAATTTCCCCGATATGGCTAATTACTCCTGACATGCAACAAGAGCGGATTAGAACAGTCATAAAGCACGCTCAAGGTATGCTTTACTGCGTAAGCCGTTCAGGTGTAACAGGACAGCAAGCACCTATCCAAGACGACACTAAAGCGCAGAATATCCAGAGCTATCTCAGCACGATTAGAAAGTTTACTTCGTTGCCATTAGCGGTAGGTTTTGGCATCAACACTGCCAGCGATATCCGCTCACTTAAAGGCCATGCAGATGTAGCGATTGTAGGTTCAGCCTTACTCAATGCATTCAACAAAGGAGGTTTAGAATCAGTTGCTGTTAAACTGCAAGAGTTACAACCCTAATTACTAATCGATGAGCCAATACTAAAGCTGCTTGAACGCAGCCTTAGTGTTAGGAATACTAAGCGCAACCTGCATCCCTTAAAGAAACTCTCGTAGTATCGGGTTTGGCTGATATAAAGGCGCTATAAGCTCCGACTTTTCATTAATCACAGCCATCTCGTTAACGCGAATTAACTTCTCATGGACGCGTACTTTTCCATTACTCGGTAACGACCACTTTTGTCCTGCGACATTGACGATCTCTTTTCGCAACGCTTCAGAAATCAAAAGCGTAAACCCATCATACGACAGTCCCTTAGAGACCTTGCTATTGATATATTTATAATCAGGGTTAATAAGCTGATAGCCACAACCAAAATAAGGAACTAGAAAATTCTTAGTCACTAAAGCGGGATTTTTATAATAGCTCCAATACTTTTTAGGCACCGCAAGGTAAACCGCATTACTCCAATAGGGCTGTGATTTAACATTTGATAAATGCTCCACATAAAAACTCTTGCTGCCAAAGAAAACACCTTTGTAACTGGCGTTTTGAGGCCCTATATTAATCTTACCTACCTTATGTTTTTCCCATGATTTTTTTACTACTTTTAGGAATGAATTATTTAAATAAACTGGAAACATAACGTGATCAATCACAAGCTCTCTCTTTACTTCTTCCGCTGCATGACTCCCTGTAGTGGACAAGAAAAAAACAAAAACACATACAAAGATCACAACACTCCTCAAACAACGGCCCATATAAGCACCTCTTTCGGCTAATTAATCAGACATTTCTCACGTGCACCTTTAGTCTATATAATAACCTGACTTTCAATAAAGTATAATTATGAGGTTTTCATGGCAGGCCAAGAAAGACAAATCACACTGAGATTTTTATCAGAGCCAGCTGACGTAAACTTCGGCGGAAAGGTTCATGGCGGCGCCGTGATGAAATGGATCGATCTAGCAGCATATGCATGCGCAGCAGGATGGAGCGGTAAGTACTGCATTACTGCGTATGCTGGCGGTATTCGTTTTGTTAAACCCATTCACGTAGGCAACATTGTTGAAGTTGCTGCAAAAGTAATTTATACCGGCCGCTCATCAATGCATATAGGAATTGATGTACGTGCAGGTGATCCAAAAAATGCCGAACGCCATCTAACTACTCACTGCATTGTTATTATGGTTGCCGTTGATGACCAGGGTAAACCAACCGATATACCTGAATGGATCCCAGTTACAGAACATGATATTCGCCTCAGAGATTCCGCACTGCGCCTCATGGATATGAGAAAACGAATCGGGGATGAAATGGAAGCTCACGTAAAATAAAAGCAATACATAAATACTGATATCTGATCCGTTTTTTATTGGTAATCAGGTATCAGCAACCTATGTCACAACATCCTTTTTCTATAGCTACTTAATCAAAAACTACCTAGGGGTATTTTTCACATTCATTACACAATGTTGCCAACATAAGGATATTCTCGATGAATATGAAAGAGTTTTCTGCACGCACAGCCCTATCAGCCCATACTCTAAGATATTATGAAAAAATTGGCCTTCTCAATCACATCCATCGCAGTTCAAACGGCCACCGCTTTTTCACAGAAAAAGACCTAGAATGGGTCACATTTATTCTTAGACTAAAACAAACAGGAATGCCTCTAGAAAGTATTTTAGCGTACGCAAAGCTAAGAGCATTGGGTAAAAGTACGAATCAAGAGCGCCAAACATTACTTGAGCAACATCGCGCTAAATTAAAATCTCGTATTGAAAGTGAGATTCAGCACCTAGCCGCCCTCGATGAGAAAATTGAATATTACATACTTCATAAAACTTCTTGACCTAGAGTAAGCTCTAACTTGTAACCTTGCCTCAATTACCCACCAAACGGAGCAAGGCAATGAACAAATCAAGATATGCTGTTGGTTTAGATAAACTGGAAGAGATTGATGGAGAAGCAGGACATAATGTCATCCAAAGCCTGCAGAATATTTGCCCCGACTTGGCACGTTACACTATTGAGTATCCTTTCGGTGACATCTATTCAAGACCAGGTTTAGATTTAAAATCAAGGGAAATAGCCACCGTTGCAGCACTAACAGCAATGGGTAATTGCCGACCTCAATTAATAGTTCACATCAACGCAGCATTAAATGTGGGCTGTTCTCCTGAAGAAATAAAAGAAACCGTTTTGCAAATGTCGGTATACGCAGGCTTTCCTGCTGCTCTTAATGGGATGTTTGCTGTAAAAGAAGTGTTAACCGGGCGCGGCTTACTCTCTACATAGATTATTTTAATAAAATGCCTTAACAACACAATCGAAAAAATGCACCCAGACAACGATATGTCAGGTGCTTTTATCCGTTCATGAAATCACTTAGCTAGCGTTGGCTTTGCATCTAAACCAAGTAATCTATCAATAGACAAAAATCCAGGGCCACGAGCAACAATAACCAATAACGACACGGCCCACCATGATGCAGGGTTAATCCAATGGTCCCATGTCGGGAACACTGCTAATTGGATAAACATTGTCATCCCAATAAGACCAAACGCAGCAAAACGAGATAGCAAACCGATGATGAGCAATACGGGCAACACGACTTCCGCGATTCCAGCAAAAACAGCCAACAGCTCAATCATTCTCACCACAAACGAGCCTTCCACATACTCCAGCGTTTCAGGGTTACAAAGCTGTAACGCGCCGTCCCTTACCGGATCGGGGCAAAAGAACTCATACATAAATAGATCATATTTATCGACATTGAACTTTAAAAAACTATCCCACTTACTCAGCCCTGAGTCTAAAAATACTTTAGCAACCATAAAACGGAGGAAAAACAATGCCAGCGGCTCTATATACCGTGTTAACTGTTGACCCATTTTCAAATATAGCTCTCTGAGCTTGTACACCATACCCATACTCATTCCTTATTTATTATTTACGACTCAGACCGGGCCATATCAGTTTCTAATATTTCATTTTGTATACAGGCTGAAAAAAAATCACTCACATCAAAATTGGGATCCAGCATTAAAGCTGCATCAAACGCCTCTTCCAGCACTCCACCCTTTCCATGCAAAGCATGCATAACGGCCCACTCAGGAGCAGAAAGAGCACGTACCTGTACCGAACCGTGCACACGCCAAAACATCACTAGATCAGAAAATGACGACTTATCACTTAGCGCTGATTCGCTGATACTGATCTCTTGTTGAGCAACTTCATTTGAGTTAGTTTTTAATCCAATCCACTCATCTAACGTGCCAACACTTACCCGAAGAAGACCAACACTGGCGTTTAATTGCACTACTGACTGAGTAAAATCGCAGCCTTCATTCATAAGCCACGTGACTTTTTCAGCTGTCAGAGCCTGAGTAGCATCAGCACTCATCAAGCTCAGTAACCATGCATAATCTAAAAGCGCCAAATCAACCAAGGTTGACGATAGCTTTAGCTCCTCAGGCTGCTTTTCTAACTCGGCAATAAAATCCTCTACAAAGTCAGGAAAGTTCAGTCCATAACCTACCAAGGTGCCTTTTTCTGGCGGGTAATGATCGACATAAAGTCGAGCTATATTTTTAAAATTATCACTCCCTATCGATTTCTCACACATAGGAAAATTTGCAGCTAATGCATCAATACAGCCTTTGTAAAAACCATTACGGTAGACAGACATACGCTTTAAGTCTTCAACGTTAATACAAAAGTCGTTCATCCTACTCACATCACCTGTTCGCAAGTAAACGGAAAAAGCATCAATGTAAGAGCTTACAGCCATTAGCGGCCTCCTTTTACGCATGCATCGACAGATAACACATTAGTTTTCAACTGATCTAAATAGACTTGTGCTGTTTGGCGCTCACGCATCAACTCGGCAAACGGCGGTATATTTGCATCCCGTTCAACCAAAACAGGCTTATGTCCAAATATAGACAGAGCATGCTCTAGCAGCGCCCATACCGACATATCTACTTCAGAGGCATGGCTATCAATTAATAAAGCTTGACCTAATTCAGGGTCAGGGTCATGGCCCGCTATGTGAATCTCTCCCACCAGATCAGCAGGGATCATTGACAAATAATGCCGGGCGTCAATACCTGTGTTTTTGCTGCTGATATACAAGTTATTGATATCAATTAACAGCCCACATCCACTTCTCTGAGCCGCCTCTACTAAAAACTGAGGTTCATCCATCTCGCTAATGAAATCCAGATAATTGCTAGGGTTTTCGATTAAAATACGTCGCCCAATACCTGCTTGGTATCTATCCACTCCTTCAATTAAAGACCGAAGCGCATCTTCAGTTCTTGGCAAAGGCATCAGGTCAGCAAAATATGCTCCACCAGCACGAGACCAAACAGCATGCTCTGAGACAAGCGCAGGTTGAAACTCATTTATTAGCGCTTTTACCTGCTTAATATGCTCTGGCATAGATTGGTGGTCATAGCCAAGAGAGCCTCCCACGCCATGAAAACTAAGATCAAAGTTCTCGCGGACGGCCCTGAGGTAAGCTAATCGAGGGCCACCTGCTACAAAATAATTTTCGGTATGAACTTCAAACCACAATTGACTACCAGCTAAAGCATTTTTCTCACACTGTAATGCCAAAATATCATCAAGGTGCTCAGCCTTTAAACCCAGGCCGGCACCTAAATTAGCATCAGCACAGACAGATCGCTGAAGCGGGGTTTGTTCATTAACTTTCAAGAGAACCTGTTCCACCAGGTGTTACGATAGACTCGCACGTACCTTTAGGAGCATATGTCCAAGCATTAGCCTGAAAATCTTTAGTTGATGTACCTTCACAGCTTGTACCAGCACCGGCAGCACAATCATTCTCACCTGCTAAGGCAATACCAAAACATTTATCTTTACGGCCACGAAGCTTGTCTCCTGCCAACCAACCCTGAACTTTAGCCTGAACTTCAGCAGAAGCTGTTTCAGAAACTTTAAGCTGACTGTTAGGGCCTGCAACCGCACCTGTGCTTAAAATAGCGGCTGATGCTCCAATAAGTAATGCTGTCGTTAAGCTTGCTTTTTTCATTTTAAATGCTCCAAATTATTTTTTGTTTTTAGTTACTATGAGTTAGTTTTTTTACTTCACTCTATTTCATGCATGTCCCGTTTTAACTATGTACATACAACTAAAGCTAATTTTCTCAATAGTTTAGGTTATCTAGAGTTTAGACCACCAAACCTTATTTACCATCAGCAACTACATCAACCTTACGGAGTCACTGCTACGTACTTTATCGCTACGTCATCATTGCTTGACGTGGCTTACTTTAAAGATTGAAACTGAAACGAAACTGAAAACTAGAAAAATAAAAACTACCCCTGAGTCAATGTTCAGCGTGTCGCTTTTTTGCTATGCTCCGCTCTCCTGTTTAACGGGCAGCATAATAGCTCCCCAGCACTATATATGAGTGATTGCCATGAGCAAATACTGGAGTGAAGCGATCCAAAACCTGACTCCCTATGTACCGGGTGAGCAGCCAAAGGGTAGCAACATTATTAAACTGAACACCAATGAAAACCCCTTCCCGCCATCTCCCATGGTGGTAGAAGCAATCCAGCAGTTTGATACTGACCGTCTACGTCTTTACCCCGATCCTGACGCATCAGCTCTTAAGCAATCATTGGCTAATTATTTCAATGTGAAAACTGAGCAAGTTTTTGTGGGTAATGGCTCTGATGAAGTACTAGCGCATACTTTTATGGCTTTTTTCCGCCAGTCTGAACCGCTACTAATGCCGGACATCTCTTATAGCTTTTATGATGTTTACTGCAACCTCTATGGCATTGAAGCAAAGCATATACCCTTACAAGATAACTTCTGCATTGCTCTAGACGACTATGCTCAAACCAATGGCGGTATTATTTTTGCGAACCCTAATGCCCCTACCGGCAGAGCACTTACGCTAGAAAAAATTGAAGCACTGCTAAAGAAAAACACTGAAACCGTCGTTGTCGTCGATGAAGCTTACGTGGACTTTGGCGCAGAAACGGCTATCAAACTGGTTGATCAGTACCCGAATTTATTAGTTATTCAAACGCTGTCTAAATCTCGCTCATTAGCGGGAATGCGTGTTGGATATGCAATCGGTAACAGTGAATTGATTGAAGGCTTGGAGCGTGTTAAAAACAGCTTCAACTCTTACCCATTAGATATGCTTGCGCAAGTAACCGCCATTGCCGCTATTAAAGATGATGACTACTTTGTCGAAACCACTCAAAAAATCATCAAAATGCGGGAATGGACTAACCAACAACTGCAGTCCTTAGGCTTTAAGATTATTCCTTCCAAGACAAATTTTGTATTTGCATCACATCGCTATATAGCAGCTGCCGAATTGATGGGTTTTCTTAGGACTAACCAAATTTTAATTCGCCACTTCAGTCGTCCAGGTATTGATAACCACTTACGTATCACCATTGGGACCGAGACTGAGATGCAAGCAATGATTGATTGCTTAAAACGTCACCCTGACATCATTACGTTATAATCGAGACACCTCGCTTGCACAAGCGAGGTGTGTCCTCTCCTACACGGTACGACTTTTTCATATTACAATTTGTCTAAAGCACTTTTAGACAACAATCTGTTTCCTTGCTGTATTAGACATTGCTGTTAGAATTCGTTTTTAATCAAAGGGATGCTCACTGTGACAGAGTCTAACCGCGGCTTATTGCTTGCCCTATTTGCCTATTCTATGTGGGGCGGCTTTGCACTCTTTTTCAGCCTGTTAAAACACATTCCAGCCACCGAAGTATTACTGCACCGCGTTGTTTGGTCTTTTCTATTTGTCGCCATCATTCTTACCCTGACCAAACATTGGTCTCGAGCGAAAGCAGCCTTATTAAATCGCCGTTTATTGTTAGCACTTTTCTGCTCTTCGCTTTTGATTGCTGCGAACTGGTGCCTGTATATTTGGGCGGTCAGCGTAAACCGTGCTGTTGATGCTAGCCTAGGATATTTTATCAGCCCACTGGTTGCGATATGTTTAGGCGTTCTTTTCTTTAAAGAATCACTGGCTGTTTATCAAAAAGTGGCCATTCTATTAGCGTCATTAGGCGTCGCTTACAAAGTTTTCGGTATGGGGGAGTTCCCATGGATTGCTCTAACGTTAGCCTTTAGCTTTGGATTTTATGGGCTAGTGCGAAAAAAAACACAAGTTGATACAGTCACAGGACTTATGCTTGAAACCATACTTCTACTCCCTTTTGCGGTCCTTTACTGGATATGGCTAACGATACAAGGAGAGCAGCATTTTAGCTTCAATATAGATGGGGTATTACTCGTACTTGCAGGGGTACTTACAGCGCTACCTTTACTAGCTTTTTCAGCCGCTGCGCACAGGCTTAGTCTTACTCTGCTTGGTTTTATGACCTATCTTGCGCCCACACTTCAGTTATTAAGCGCGGTTCTTATTTTAAACGAACCCTTTGACGAGGGCGATTTTGTAACATTCGCAATGATTTGGGTTGCATTGATTATCTTTTCAGGTGGAGCGATCTGGCGCCGGAGAAGAACGCCAGAGAACATTGTTTAATAATCTAAGCGACAAGCATCCAAAAGTACTAGCTGGACTCTCCTTCGATTCGATTAGTGCCACTCTGTTTTGCTATAAATAAATTCTCTTCCGCTCTTTTTAAAATACTTTCAGGCGTGTCCTGCTCATTGATTAATGAAGCAGCACCAATACTCACAGTAAAGTTCAAAAAGCTCTCACTTCCGTCAGCTGCGATGCAAGGCACTTGTTGTTCAGCAGCCAACTTGCGCACACGCTCTGCTGCAAGCAAAGCTTGCTCCCTATTCGTTTCCGGTAAAAACATAACAAATCTGTCATCAGAAAAACGAGCGAAAAAGTCTGCCGTACGCTGAAAACCATGCATAGCTTTAACGAACTGCTGTAGCACTTTGTCTCCAACATCCCAATTGTATTGATCGTTTATCTGGTTGAAATTATCAACATCAATCAATAAGAAGGAACACACCCAATCGTAACGCTGTGCTTGTGCTACAGAATGATCAAGAATGGTCAGGAGAGACCTACGGTTATACGCGCCCGTTAAGGGGTCACGTTGCGCCTGCTTAAAAAGCTTTTGCTCATTACGCTTAGACAATGAAACATCTCGCGCTACCCACATCAACTCGGTGTCGCTCACAGCAACTATCGTAGTATCCCAAACTTGCGCGCTATCTAAACCAAGCTCACGCCAATGAATTGAGTGCTCTGGCTTCATAGAAATAGTTAATTTTTGAGGTTGATTACTGCGTACAGCTTGCTCGATCATACCTGATATATATGCAGCAATTTCATCTGCAAATAATGAAGAAAAAGTTCTTCTAAGCATGGCGTCAGCGTTTAACCATGTAGCCCCCCCAGCATTAACTCTAAGCACTTCACCGGCGCTACTTAAGCTTACGACTATCTGATCGACAGCCGATAACAAACACTCGAAGCGACGCTGCTGCTGATCTTCAGGGTCCGTCATTTACATCTCCAAACTAAAATTACTTTCTAAAAGTTATAGCACAGCTGAAGAGGCTTGTTATCAGTTATTTAAAAATAATCTAACGTTTTTCGCCCTTCACTTAATAAAGCGTCTAACAAGACGCGCAGAATCACCAAATAAATCTAATGCATAGTAGTCAGCATAGCTATCCAAGCATTGAATAACTTCAGATATATCTTCTGGCTTACCTTTGAAACTTGCGTTTAATAAAAGCGTGCTCTCACCTTCAATGCTTAATTGAATTTTATCTTTCTTAAGCAACACATCATTTTCATTCTGAGTTAATACCACCCACCCTAACAAGGTTAATTTTTCTACTAAGTAACATTTTTCAAGCGAGGTATTAACCGTGCCCAGCAACCTATAAATCTGCATTGAACTCCTTAAACAGGGCGAACTTATTCATACTAAGTCATTAAAAATTTTCCGGAGCTCCTAACAAGCAGTTATCCGTTACATTTTTTTTGTTCTGCTAACATACGCTCTCGAGCAACGCGTTTAGCGTCACGACGTTCTTGCATCGTCATCACCGCCGCATCACCGATATGGCCTTCACCCCTTTCTGTCGCTAACTGCATTTGTTTCTCACGCTGAGCAAAACGCTCAATTTGTTCGGGACTGTGTTTGCCGTAGCAATGCGGACAACTAACACCGGATACGTATTGATCGCTGGATTTATCTGTTTCTGTGATCGGCATACGACATGCGTTACATTGATCATACTGGCCTTTTTGGAGCTGATGGTTAACTGTAACCCTATCGTCAAACACAAAACACTCGCCTTCCCATAACGATGTTTCCTGCGGAACTTCCTCCAAATATTTTAAAATGCCGCCTTTAAGATGATAAACCTCATCAAATCCTTGCTCTTTCATATAAGCAGTTGATTTCTCACAACGAATACCGCCTGTACAAAACATAGCTACTTTTTTCTGTTTTGTAGGGCTCATGTTCTGCTTAACATATTCTGGGAATTCCCGAAAACTATCAGTCTGTGGATTAACAGCATCTCGGAATGTACCTACTTGCACCTCATAGTTATTACGGGTATCAACCAGCACTACATCCGGATCACTAATTAATGCATTCCAGTCTTTGGGTTCAACATACGTTCCTACCACTCTTCTAGGGTCAATGCCCTCAACGCCTAGAGTAACTATTTCTTTTTTGAGTTTTACTTTAGTTCTCTTAAACGGCTGACGCTCATGTAGAGATTCTTTATAATCAATATCCGCTAAACGTTCATCAGATTTTAGCCAAATTAATAGTGCATCTATCGCTTCTCTCGTTCCAGAAACGGTGCCATTAATCCCTTCCTGAGCGAGCAGTAACGTACCTCGGACTCCGTTACTTTTCATAACATCATACAAAGGCACACGCAGTTCCTGGTAGTCATCAAGCACAACAAATTTATAAAGGGCGCACACAACTGTATGAGACATAGCGATTCTCCGAACTCAGACAAAAAAGACGCGCCATTATACGCAAACCGATATAACCTGTCGCTAATTGGTCGCAATACAATCTAATACTAATTTTCTATTAGCCGCCTGTAACGCAGGCTGGGATTTTTTGCCGACTATCTAGTAAAATTCAGCAACACGATAAGTAAAAATAAGGAAATACCATGAAAGCATTACTTCTACCCCTGTATATAGCCAGCGCTTTAATCCCTTTTACTAGCCAAGCTCATGCGGCAGAAAGTCTGCCATTTAATGCAGGGAAATGGGAGATAACAAGCAAAGCCTCAATGCCAATGATGCCACAACCTATTGTTAGTAAAGATATTGAGTGTATTCGTGAGAAAACAATCAGCGCTGAACACTTCGCAAAACAAAGTGGCGGCACTTGCAAAGCTGATAGTGTCCGAGTGAGCGGAAAAAACATTAAATGGGATATGAGCTGCAGCGTAGAAGGCAACCTCATGGTAGGCCATGGCAGCATGAAGGTAAATAATGCGAGCATGAAGGGCAACATGACAATGACAATGTCGATGCAAGGCATGAAAATGGAGATGAAAACATCATGGAGCGGAAAACGGCTTGGAGAATGCAATTAACAATCAGTCATCAAATCTCATGTACCTCTTAAAGGCAAGCTTACGTGCTCCAAATAACTAATCATGTCATGATTCCTGACGATGAAATTGAATTAACAGCCATTCGTGCGCAAGGAGCCGGTGGACAAAATGTCAATAAAGTATCTAGCGCCATTCATCTTCGTTTTGATATCGCAGCCTCGTCATTACCAGACTATTACAAACAACAGCTGCTCAATCTAAACGACCAAAGAATCAACAAAGAAGGTGTCGTTGTGATTAAAGCACAGCAATACCGCACTCAAGAGAAAAACAAAGACGCAGCTTTAGCACGCTTACTAGAACTGATTAAAAGTGCAACAACGCCACAAAAAGCAAGAAAACCTACCAAACCCACCAAAGGTTCCAAAACAAGAAGGCTAGATAGCAAAAGCAAGCGAGGTAAAACTAAAGAAATGCGCGGAAGAGTCTCAGATCGTTAACAGCAACAGCACAGCGACATAAGATAACGTAACAATGACGATAATAAATCACTAGTAAAAAACAGCAGGGTTACGCTCCGAACATGTAACCTTGAGCATCTGAGCTTTCTGAGTCGGTGATTGAATTCAATGCTTTTTCAATCCAGTCTCCAGACTCGCCTCTTAGCCATGAAGCAGACAACTCTTCTTGCAACAAACTAGCCCAGTCAGTTAAAGCCAACCTTTCAGAAATACCCAGTCGTAGCGGGAGATGTTTTAGAATTGAATAAACTTCAAATGGAACCTTAAAATCTCTAAACTGTCGACGCGCAAACAACTGCAGCTGCCTTCCAGTACATGCAGAGGGTGATATATCTTTACCCGCAGCCACCTGCATCCAAGGATCAACGCCTCTGATACCCAGTTCATCATGAGCAAGCGGAAAAACGCCATAAAGGTTAAAGGCTCGTAAATAAATCTGACGAAGGTATGCGTCATAACATTGATTTTCAATAGCTACTATTCGCGTCATACCACTGATTTGCTGTACATCGATCGACGCAGCAGCCAAAGCATAAGGACGGCCTAAAACAGCGACACTCATCAAATCATTGTATTCTTTTCGTACCCAATGACTAATAGGTCGCTCATGTCGCCATAAGCTTCTCAAAAACTCTTCATTTAGTTCAAACGGAACATTTAAATCTGAAACGATTCCACCGACACCAAAACGCACGGTTAATAAATCCGTTTTCACATTACCTAATAAAGCTTCAATAACACGTCCTGCACGCTCATGAAAACGTACATAATCATCCGCATGCTTATCAATGTTTTCTTCAGGTTGGTTTAAAATATGAATCAAGTCAGGCACAGACCATTCAGCAAGCAACCGCAATTCGGATTCAGTGACAACATCGTTGATAGTATCACTGTGGTCAAGAAGGCAATACGTGTTAATACTGCTTGTGGGGACCCCTTTAAAGCCCCCAGCAGTAGCGCGTGGCATATGGTAAGTGTGGTTGAACCGAAGCATATTAAGTCTCTCAAAATAGCTAAATGACGTAAATTCACATCTTCAGCATCATTCGTTCAAAACGACGGCTAACGAACTAAATTCAATAATTATGATGAATTATAGTCTTATCTTCAGTTTTTGTTAAGCTTTAATAAATCTAGGCAGTACTTACCTTTAGTCTAATTTTATTGAGGACTCTTGATGCTGCCACCATCCCGAATGAAGCAGTCACGACCGCTCCCGCACCAAAACCACCATCACAATCTAATTTAGTTTGCCCATCAGACATCATTTTCTGACCGCATACCGTACCATCTGGTTGTGGGTAACGCAGTTGTTCTGTCGAATACACGCACTCGACGCCAAACTTTTTCCCGTTTTTATTGAATCCATAATGACGCCTCAATACTGAGCGTACTTTAGCCGCCAGTGGGTCATTATAAGTTTTAGACAAATCCGCCACACTGACACAAACAGGATCAAGCTGCCCTCCTGCGCCACCAACGACTACCATAGGGATTTTGGCACGCTTACAGTACGAAATTAGCGCTGCTTTATCTCTAACACTATCAATTGCATCAACCACATAATCAAAACACTCCTGCATTAAATCAGGGATGTTTTCACTGTTAACAAAAGCATGCTCTTCATGAACAAGGCATTCTGGGTTAATTAACCGTATGCGGTCAGCCATTACCGATACTTTTGATTGCCCAATAGAGCCGTCTAAAGCATGGATTTGTCGATTAATATTTGTTTCACAAATATCATCTTGATCAATCAATGTGATTTCACCGATACCCGAGCGCGCTAATGCTTCAGCAACCCAAGAACCAACACCACCAATTCCCACTACGCATATATGAGAATCACGGAAGCGCTCAACAGCCTCTATGCCATATAAACGACGGGAGCCACCAAAACGATTATCAAATGCCGACACATCAAAGCCTTATCATTAAAAACCAATAGGAATAATTAACTAAAGCTCATCATCAGTTAATTCAGTAAAGACTTGCTCGCCACACTTTGAGCAAGTCCCTTCAATATAGATAGTGCCATCTAGTTCATACTCAAGCGGTGTATGCATACCTAAATCAGCTTCTTGGCATTTGTCGCACCATGTTTGCTCCAAAAATGCCTGCTGCTCTTCTTTATCACGTAATAAAAAATCACGTTTTTTATTTTTCTCATCGTTAGACATAACGCCAATCCTTACTGGTAATCAATATGTGTTTAATAATTATCAAAACGGGAGAATAAAGACCTAAATGACTAACCACTAATAAAAGTTACCAGTTCATTTCTTGCTTTATAAATGGAATAGTGACTTTTCTTTGCGCCATTAGAGATGCTTTATCCAAACGATCAAGCATGAGGCAAAGGTCATTCATACTTCGACTAGCATGATGAACAAGATAACGAGCCACATCTTCTGCTAGATCAATGCCTCGAATTTTTGCACGTAACTGTATGGCTTGGATTTTATCTTCATCATGAAGCGCCACGACACTAAAAACAGCCCCCCAACTAAGGCGAGATACCAGATCTGGTAAGTTGATACTCAGTTGTCTAGGAGCAGAGTGTGCAGCAACGATCAACGTGTTTTGTTCTTGGCGAATCCGGTTATACAAGTGAAACAAAGCTTCTTCCCATTCGGGCAATGTTGCAACAGCCTCCACGTTATCGACACAAACAAGGTCTAAATGCTCCATCCCTTCAAGAATAACAGGACTTAAACTTAACAACTCATTCAACGGAAGGTAAACAGCGGTTCTTTTTCTAGGTTCCGCAGCATGACATGCTGCTTGTAATAAATGAGAGCAACCCGTTCCTTGAGCGCCCCAAATATACAAAAAAGGCTCGCCTTCACCTACTGCCGACTGACGGAGCATCTCGCATACGAGCCCATTATCACCCGTTTGGTAATTCTCAAATCGTGCATCATCCCTAAGAGTTACACCCAAAGGAAGCTGCTGTGGCGCACTAGCGCTGTTCATCTATGCCTACATCCTGTTCTTGCAATAGTTCATCTTCTATTAGATCAACGGGAGTATCACCATACAAATGACTGTTTTTATACCCATCATGAACATGACGCAAAAATACCATAATAACAGCAGCAACAGGAAGCGCTATCAACACGCCAACAAAACCAAATAACTGCCCCCCCGCCATAATGGCAAAAATTACTGCCACTGGATGTAATCCGATTTTATCACCCACCATCAAAGGTGTTAAGACTGTCCCCTCCAATGCTTGACCCACACCAAAAACAGCAAAAACCCACAACAAAATAATAGGATCATGGAACTGCAAATAAGCAGCAATACTTGCTGCCACTATGCCGACTAAAAAACCCATGTAAGGAACAATACTTGCTAGGCCAGCAAGCATTCCTAACAATAACGCCAAATCTAGCCCAACCATCCACAAACCTAGCGTATAGACAACACCGAGTGTCATCATCACTAACAACTGCCCTTTGATAAAAGCACCTAAAACTTCATCGCTTTCTTTTGCCCAACGAGAAACAACAGGCTCAATACTTCGTGGTAATAAGCGCTCAATTTTTTCCATCATTACGTCCCAATCACGCAATAAGTAAAATGTCACTACCGGTATAAGCATTAGGTTCGCAATCCAGCCGACAACAGCCAAACCAGAACGAGTAATTCCGGAAGCAACCTGCGCCATAATGTCACCCGTTTTTTCCCAATGGCTCGCAACAAGCTTTTTAAATGACTCCATATCACCAAACGATATACCGTCCCCTAAAAATGCCTGAATCGCTGGAATAGCCTTCTCTTCGAAAAGCGCAATAACAGCAGGGACCTGATGAATCACCACTTGAATTTGATGACTCAGCTTAGGTATAAATAACAGTATCAAAAGAGTAACTAAAGTGGTGAGAATGACAAATACAATAACTACCGCCACTGTGCGCGTTACTCCAGCATCCTCAAGCCGATCAGCAAGTGGATCTGTTAAGTAAGCCAACAGCGCCCCTACTAGAAATGGCGACAAGATTGGCCCTAATAAATATAATAAAAACCCTGCGATGATAACAATCAGCAATAAAAAGACACGCTGTGAAGTCAGAAATTTATCCATTAAAACCTACCTACCTCGTGTACCAAACCAGCCCCAACGTAAAGAATCAGCTACTTCTACTTCCAAGGGCCGCATTAACAACATGCGCCGATCCAAGCTAAGCAAACGTGATAGTGCAGAACTATCCAGCTGACTCTGAAAACTCAAAGTCAAAGTTTGATTATTCATTGACGTGACCTGTATTGACTCAATGGAAGGCAACGCTCGGATATATTCCATAATTGCTGCATAGTCTGCCAGATTTTTAACTCTTGTCACTGTTATCTGGTGAGAATTTACATTGAAATTATTTGCATCATCAATTTTTATTCCTGACGCTTCAATCCACGCAGTAAAAGTGAGTGATATCTGCTCTGATAAAGCGCCTTCCAAAAACTTCCATTTGATTTTATTCAACGCTGATTTATCAATTACTGACCAACCTAATCCTTTAACCGGATCCGAAAAGACAACAATGATTAGTGCTGTTCCATATGCTAAAGAACGAGTGCGTATTTTCTCAAACAAAGGCTTACCACTTTGCTCTCTCTTATTAAGGCCTAACTCTTTTGCTACTAATAACTGCATAGGAAATTGGACCCTCTGCGCATAATCTTCTAGGTCATTCCTAAGCCTTACTAACTCGGCATCCTCATCACCCAATAACCACACAAGTAATCGCGGCCTATACTTCCCTAAAGGAACCATTTTATTGGCTTGTAGTAACTGAACTATTCCCGCACGATCAAATATCAACAATAAACGTTGTGCAAGGTAATCATTACCCTGTTTATCAGTTCGAACCTGAAAAGTAGACTCAAACTGAAACTCTCTTAAATAACGCTTAGGTTCAGTGACCACCTCATCCACAATATGTGTAGCTAATGCTGTACCGCTAACCTTTACCAACACTCGCTTTAGCCCTAGCCGCAAAGAAGCCTCATCTGGACGTGTTAATCGATCAGACACTATCAGCTCAGTTCGATATAAATTTTCTATTAATTGCGCTTGAGCCAACGGCGCTGTAAAGATACTCAACGCTATAAATAAGATAACAACGTAGTTACGAATGATTTGCATGCCTTGTGATTTCACCAAACGCTTTTTTCAAACTGAAAATTTTAACATACAATAGCCGCCACTCCCGCAACCTGTTAGAATGCAGCGCATATTTTTTCACTGTTATTTCACCCTGTCTGGAAGGTTGCATTGCATGTCTACTGGTTCTGACCAAACACCCCTGAGTTACAAAGATGCTGGCGTTGATATTGATGCAGGAAATGCATTAGTTGATCGAATTAAAAATATTGCAAAACGCACAGCTCGCCCTGAGGTCATGGGTGGTCTCGGCGGCTTTGGTGCACTGTGCGAAATCCCTGAGGGCTATAAACAGCCTGTTCTTGTATCTGGGACTGATGGTGTTGGCACAAAATTGCGCCTTGCTATGGAGTTGCAAAAACACGACACAATAGGTATTGATTTAGTCGCCATGTGCGTCAACGATCTTATTGTTGCAGGTGCTGAGCCTCTATTTTTTCTCGACTACTACGCTACAGGCAAACTCAACATCGACATGGCTGCTGATGTCGTCACCGGCATAGGCAAAGGCTGTGAGCTTTCTGGCGCCGCTTTGGTTGGAGGCGAAACTGCCGAAATGCCAGGCATGTATGAAGGCGATGATTACGATCTTGCAGGGTTCTGCGTAGGCGTTGTTGAAAAGTCTGACATCATTGACGGTAGTAAAGTTAGTGTTGGCGATACACTCATTGGATTGGCATCTTCTGGCCCTCATTCAAACGGCTATTCTCTGATTCGAAAAATCATTGATGTATCTGATGCAGATCTAAATCAGGATATCGAAGGCAGCAAACTAAAAGACGCCTTACTTGAACCCACTCGCATCTACGTTAAGTCTGTACTTAACCTATTAAAGAATGGCCAAGTAAATGCATTATCTCATATTACGGGCGGTGGTTTACTTGAAAATATTCCACGCGTATTACCCAATAACGCTAAAGCCGTAATCAATACCGACTCGTGGACATTACCTGGCGTATTCCAGTGGCTTCAATCAGCTGGCAACGTTGAATCGCGTGAAATGTATCGCACATTTAACTGCGGTGTAGGTATGGTAATCTGCGTCCCCGCTGATCATGCTGATACAGCCATTAATCTTCTTAAAGAGACTGGTGAGGATGCATGGGTTATTGGCCGTATAGATGCTGCCAAAGATGGTGAAGAGCAAGTAGAGTTAAGCGACGCGGAGTAAAACCATGTCCCTGAAACGGATTGCAGTACTGATTTCGGGAAGCGGCTCTAACCTGCAAGCCATAATGGATGCAATCGACTCTGGCCGTATAAACGGCCAGATCGTACAGGTTATAAGCAATAAAGCCTGCGCATACGGGCTTGAGCGCGCAACAAAAGCAGGAATCCCAACGACGCACATCGACCATAAGGCATTCGCCTCACGAGAAATGTTTGATGATGAAGTACGCCAATGCATTGATGCACACCAAGCAGATCTTGTAATTCTTGCCGGGTTTATGCGGATTCTTTCACCTGCTTTTGTACAACATTTTTCTGGACGCATGCTTAACATACACCCGTCATTACTACCTAAATATAAAGGTCTGCATACGCACAAACGCGCACTTGCAGCGGGCGATAAAGAACACGGCTGTACAGTTCATTTTGTCACAGAAGAACTTGATGGCGGCCCTCTACTTGTTCAGGCAGTTGTACCTATCGTTACTGAAGATAATGAAGAAAGCTTACAAAACAGAGTCCATAAGCGCGAGCATGTCGCTTACCCTTTAGCTGTTGAATGGATTTGTGCGAACCGAGTTCATTTTTCAGAAAACGGGATACATCTAGATGATGAACTTTTAGACAATTCTGGTTTCAGACTAGGGTACGAAGCTTAAGCTTATTTAAGGACCATTATTATGCCTTCTTTATTTAGGGTATTGCTTGTATCAGCGCTTTTCACCTCAACACAAGCAGCGGCAAGCAAGATTCCTCCAGTTCCCCCCTTTAAAGCCATCTATGCATCCGAGTGGGATGCCGGAATCGCTCTAAAAGGAGAAGTGGAACGCTCATTGTCAAGCGCTCCCGATGGTCAGTGGCTATTTCGCACTTATGCTAGCGCCTTTATTGCCTCCATAGACGAGAAAAGCACAGTAACCTTCAACGACTCTTCCGTGGTGCCACAAAAATATCATTACAAAAAGCTAGTTTTAGGAAAGAAAAGAGAAGCAAAATTAGCATTTAACTGGCCTGGAATGAGCGTTAAAAATAATGTCGACGATAAACCCTGGAAAATGGAAATTCCTACCAATACCCAAGATAAGCTAAGCTATCAGCTACAAATGCGCTTAGACCTTAAAGCAGGAAAGAAAGGCCCCTTTAATTATAAAATAGCCGACGGTGGCCGCCTCAAAGAGTACGACTTTAAAATTATCGGCTCAGAAAAAATACAATCTCCTTTAGGCGAATTTGATACGATTAAAGTTGAAATGGATAGAGGCCCAAAAGCTTCCCGAAAAACCTATATATGGTACGCCCCCTCGCTCGACTACATGATTATCAAACTCAAACAAATTGAAGGCGATGGTAAAGTTTACGCCCTAAAATTAAAATCCATGGAAACTTTCTAATATGCCAAATACCAATGGTGACGCACTTTACAATTGGCTTCTTCAACAAGAACTACAAGGCGATGATGACCGACGCTTTTATTCAAGCTATTTACTCGGCCATGTAAGCCTTGCTATCGCCGACACTGACAACCAACCCGAGCAGTTTTTTGACCGTTTAAATCAAGGACTGAAAGATACAATCCCTGAGGATAAGCTTTCTGAGAAAGATATAGAAGGCATTCATGCTCTATTAGCAGAAGGTCTAAAATAACAACGAATTTTCTATTGTGCGGCGCACAATAAAGGCGTAAACTTTAGTCTAAGAAAATCGTTGACTGGAGTTAAATCATGAGTATGAAATTCACTGGTATTGCTGATGATGACCGTCGTATTGCAGAAGAACTGCAAGCAATGGGCGCATTCGACAACTCGCTAGAAGAAAAAACATCTTCAATTGCTCAAATATTTGATGCAATCAGCCAGTTCGCAGAATGGACGCGCTGGAAAGGTGAGGTAGGTGTTTATGGGTGTCGCGTTGGTGCAACTCATGCTCGCCGTGAAGAAGCTAAGCATTTCGCTTAAGCCATAAGAAACGGCAGTTCCCTATGGCAGCTGCCGTATTTTAATCTGTAGCTTGAAGATCAACACCTAAGGCTATAGACCTTTTCTGCATCGCACCATCTATCATTTGTTTATTTAAAGTACCGTTACGCATAGCTATTTGCAAAATATGCTCGCACTGCTGTCGCTGCTGCCCCAACTCAGTGTTGTAATTTTCATCATCTTTCCAGCTCATTGCTGCTTTTCGACTTGATACATAGTCTTGACTAAAGCTTTGGAAAGAAAAACGTTGCTCAGACGTGAACTTCTGGTTCATCTGCTTAATGAAAATACCCGTCATCAACATTGCAGATGTAGATTGTCGAAATACATAGCGCTTATCTAGCCCTTCCCAATTCCCTTTAACGACACCTAATGCTTGCACATCACTCCCTTGAGATAAATTGTGCAACAGAGCAAACATGCCATCATAGAACCCCGAACAGCGAGCCCCAACTGAAGTAGCCAATTTCATTTGCTCAAGACCCACCCTATTTTCTTCAGCTGCGGTCAGCAAAGGTACCGTCAATGCCACACTAGAGCAGACTAAAATGCACATCCGTCTGAATAGACCCGACATAAAAACTCCTTATGATTACAATCAAAAGGAGTTTACCGGATTATCTGCTTTTCAGGTACACAACTTCACGTTAGGCCTGAAACATTCACTCAAGCTTACACCGCCATATCTACTTGCTGCACAGAGCCAACCCCTCCTGATTCAGCTATATAAAAACCGGTCTCAGCCACCCTGCCCAGCACCCTGTTATCTTTACCTTTTAAATCAAAAGGTGTCTCTTCAGAGCCTGTAAAAATTGCACCAACATCACTCTCCGCCAATGAGAGAAGCTCATCTGTTTCTAGTGTTTTGTTCCATACTAATAAGTCTTTAAAAATCTCATCGCCTTCATCAATGAAACCATTTGCATCTTGATCGTATTGGCGAAGCTCTTCAAACCCCCTTCCAGTAAGCCCCCCGAACAATTCAGAACCATCATCTATAACACCGTTGTCATTCTTATCTAACCCCAACCATCCACTTGAACTTTCTAGATAACTTAACCACTCCACCTCTCCATCAGCATCAATATCAAATTCAAATGAGGATTCGGAAAGCTCAGAAGCCTGTCCATCAAAATTAAGTAACAACGGATCTTTAAACCTAACTTCCTGCGAAAAGCTCATTTCTCGTGTTGCCGAGTACTGGCGCTCCATAGACATATCAAGATTTATCGATATCTCTGCCCCGTCTGCTGTTTTCACAACTCCTGCCGCACTAAAACGTGTTAGCTCATGCTCCTCAACCGATTCTGAGATACTAACAGTCAACTGAATTGTTTTTTCTTCAGACAGAAACGCTGTCGCAGCAGAATTTTGCACTCTACCTGCAACATAAGAATCAGCACTCAGCCCTTCGCTACTCGATAGCACATCCTCTATTACGGGCAATTCTTTTCCCGTAATCGCTTCAAACAGAGCTTTGAACAACCGCGCTTGCGTATAACTTTGCTGCAGTTCTGCAGCCTCTTCATTCTGCGTCTCTCTAAATTCCAAGCCATGATTAGTCATTATTAAAATTGATGGTGCTGTTGAGCTATCATTCTTACTCAATTGATCCTCAGGAACTGGCACCCCCTGTAAAGCAGACTGTGCTAACGTAAAGCGCTCTCCAAAATCGGTAAGGTTATCCCGCCGTACATAACTGATTGATTCAGATTTATGATGCTCAGCACTCATCGTGACCATACTCTGTTCAATTATCATTATTAGCTACCTCTTAGAATATCAATATAAAAACGGCCATGAGTTGCCCCACCTAAGTAGTTACGGCAAACATAATGTCCTTTTTCTGCAAGCTCTGAGCTCACTAAAATACGCACAAGCCCTGTATCCATGCAGGCTAAAACAACACAAATAGACAAAGCGCCTTACCAAAGCCGGCAACCAACCAGTTGTTTTTGCGCTCGCTATTGCATAGCGTTTAATAAGCAAGCAAGATGCAGGCCTAAGATAGATTTATAGGAATATACACATGCTTACCCGCGTGGCCTGCCGCATACTGTCACCCAAAATAATTACCGCCAGCTGTATAACTTTCTTACTGTACGGCTGCACCTCAAGCACACCACAGCCACCAGGCATCAATAAAGCTATCTGCTGGAATCAACTTAATGGCTGGCAACAGGACTCTTTTAAAGAAGCGCTTCCTGCATTATTTAGCCAGTGCCCAAAACTCAGTAAAAAAACACCCGAATGGAATAATATTTGCTCTGCAGCAAAATCTCTAACATCATCATCAGACGAAGAGCTTCGCCGCTTCATAGAAGACAACTTCACTCCTCATAACATCATAGGTACGGCAGGAGTAAATGAAGGGCTGATAACAGGTTATTATGAACCAACACTCAAGGGCAGCTTAGAACCAAGCCATCAGTACAATTATCCTCTATATCAAACACCAAAAGACATGCTAATAATTAAGCTTGATTCACGCTTCAAGGAACTAAAAGGAAAACGCGTTCGTGGTCGCACTGTTGGTAATACTGTTATTCCTTATTACACACGTGCAGAAATAGACCAAGAAAACTCCCCCCTTAAAGGGGAAGAGTTACTTTGGGTTGATGATCCCGATGCAGCTTTTTTTCTACACATACAAGGATCTGGCCGAGTACAGCTAAAAGATGGAAGTATGGTTGGCGTAGGATATGCAAACCAAAATGGCCACCCTTATGTCGCCATTGGAAAAAAACTGATTGAAACAGGCGCGTTAACACGCAAAGAAGTTTCTTTAGATACAATCAATCAGTGGCTGAAGGAAAACCCGGGTAAAGCTCAAGCATTAAAAAACCAAAATCCTAGCTATGTATTCTTTACAATGAGGCACGACCTAGAGTTTGGCCCTAGAGGCTCTCTTAATGTCCCACTCACACCAGAACGTAGCGCTGCCGTAGACAGAAAAATCATCCCATTAGGCACTCCACTTTGGGTAAGCACAACATTACCAGGCACTGAAGAACCCTACCAACGCTTGGTATTCGCACAAGATACTGGCGGTGCCATTAATGGCCCAGTGCGGGCAGATATGTTTTTTGGGAGAGGAAGCAGAGCTGAAAAACTAGCAGGAGAAATGAAGCAAAAAGGTAGCATATACGCTCTTCTACCCAAACCAGCAAACAAAAAAACTCAAACGAATTGCCAATGAACTTGTATTAACTTAATTAACTTAATTAACTTAATTAACTTAATTAACAAACAAAAAAAAAGGGTAAGACAATTAAGCTTACCCTCTACTTTCTCTTTCCAAATAAATGGAAGAGCAACCTATATCAAATCAACATAGGCTGCATAGCACATTAAAGTGCTACGATGTTTTCTGCCTGAAGACCTTTCTGGCCCTGAGTAACAGTAAACTCAACTTTTTGGCCTTCAGCCAAAGTTTTGAAACCGTCACCAGCGATAGCACGGAAATGAGCAAATACGTCTGGACCGTTTTCCTGCTCGATGAAACCAAAACCTTTTTCTTCGTTAAACCATTTTACTGTGCCAGTAGTTGTAGACATAATAATATCCTGTTAATTCATGAATCATGGATGCCGTCGCTTAATGCTAAGGCTATGAAGCTGGAAATTTTGCTATTACTTATGAAAACAGAACGAGCACTCAACAAAGAACATCGAAATGGAACACATAAATATAAGTCGAACTTTCAAGCTAGGGTAATTATATACAGCTTCACCCTGTAGTCAAAGCACTAATCTTTACTTTATTATTAGTATCTCTGCTTTGTCGGATTAATTCATCGCCTGCAACAACCGAAGAGGATTTAGCAAGCCTGTCGTACAACACAACATTGACAGTAGCCGCTAAATTCATACACCCCACCGTCGGGATATATACAACAGCATCAGCACAATCAACAACTTGCTGATCCAATGAGCCATCTTCAGGTCCAAAAATATAATATGCTTTATCAGGATGCTGAAATTCGGGTAATGCAGTCGCCCCTTCTACCAACTCAATACAAACAATTTTTGAGCCAGCAGGCACATGCTCTAACAAGCAATCAACTCCCATTAGAGCGATATTATTGCGCACACTTTTGGTATCAGTATTAAATTTCGCCGCACGGGAGTAGCGTTCCCCCGTGTAAAAAACCGAACTTGCTCTATAGCAACCCGCTGCACGCATAACAGCCCCCACATTCGTTGGGCTCTTCGGGTTACTCAATCCAATACTCACACTTTCTTGACTCATTAGCCTTAACCCCAAATATTGGGCAAAACTGGGTTTGTGTAACCCGAAATAAAAGACTGTACCTCTTGTGAGTTGGCCTCATAGGTATGTCGGCTAACCACACCAATATTGGCGCCATATATATGAATACTAATAGACACATCATCACTTAAAGCATTTGAGACTCGATGAATATCACCTACAGCAGGGGAAACTAAATCAACATCCCCGACATGCAATGTATGCTGACCGGCAGCAACAAGCTGCCCACTTTCTTGATCGACAGCAAACTCTTCACAAATTTCACCACCTTGCATAACGCCTACCATTCCCCATACAGTATGATCATGAATAGGTGTTAATTGCCCTGGCCCCCATACAAAACTCGCTATCGAGAAGCGCTCCAATGGATCACAGTGCAATAGAAACTGCTGATATTGATTAGGAGATGCTTCGGAAAACTCTTCTGGTAACCAGTCATCATGGCGAATAAGGTTTTGAAGAAGAGCCTTGCCAGCTATAAAGATTTTTTGCTCATCACGACCAACAACATCAATTAAACGAGTAAACTCCTGAACAAAAGTCTTAAATCTAGCCGTGTTCTGCATGATTATTCCTTATTAAGGTTTTAATTAAGCGCCCAGTAAATGTTAGACCAAAAGCATTGCCAATAAGTAAAACGCAAAAAGCTGCAACATTTTATCAATAACGCTTATTGCAACTTAAACAACTCACGCAAACGCTCTAGGTCTTCTGGCGTATCAACACCAGCAGGCGGCAATTCATCAGCCACTTCAACATGTATTCGAGCCCCATTCCACATAGCCCGAAGCTGCTCTAAGCATTCGGTTTCTTCAATAGGTGCAGGTGACCAACGCACAAACTCATTTAGCATTTTCACACGATACGCGTAAATACCAATATGGCGCTGCCATTTATAGCTGGAGGGCATCTCATTTTGGCTAATAGAAAACTCATCTCTAGGCCAAGGAATAGGTGCTCTACTGAAATAAATTGCCATGCCACGATAGTCGGTTACGACTTTAACTACATTAGGATTCATTAAACTAGTAATGTCTTCAATAGGCTCAGATAATGTTGCTATTCCTGCATCAGGCTCTGCTTTTAAATTATGCGCAACCTGGTTAATAACCCGAGGTGGAATTAATGGTTCATCACCCTGTACGTTGACAACAATATCGTCCGCATAAAACCCTAAAGTATGCACGACTTCCTGCAATCGATCGGTACCCGACGGATGATCAGCCTTTGTCATACATACTTCAGCACCAAAACCTGAAGCAACCTCAGCAATACGCTCATCATCTGTAGCAACAATGACACGCTCAGCTTCACTTTTCAGTGCACGCTCATATACATGCTGTACCATAGGTTTGCCCGCAATGTCCACGAGCGGCTTACCAGGTAATCGACTCGAGGCAAATCTAGCAGGTATTATTACGCTGAATCCCATTGATATATCCTATTTTTCTTTCAATCGTTCGTCTGACGTTAATGTTCTTGCTTCACTTTCTAACATAACAGGAATGTCATCCCGAACAGGGTAGGCTAAGCCGCTAGTACGACAGATTAATTCGTTAGTTTCAGCATGGTATTCTACTGGTGCTTTCGAAACAGGGCAGACCAAAATATCTAATAATTGCTTATCCATTAATATCACTCTCTTTGTAATTTCTTAGCAGCTCACTTAATTGCTGAGTAAACCGAATTGGCAATTGCGCATCGACCCGCAAGAAGTAAACCCTGTTTTTAGTTTTCAACCCTTTGCATTTCATCGCATCTTTCTCTGTCATAATAACAGGAAGGCCATCATCAAATGTAATATCCATTTCCTTAAATAAATGATGATCAGAAAAGCTATGTTTAGCAAAAGTAAAACCTAGCTCATCTAAAGTACTATAAAACCGTTCTGGATTACCTATACCTGCCACTGCATTAACATTAGTCTTTATTAACATAGAGATATCTTGGCTTGCACCACTATTAATCTCTACCAACTCAGTGGCTAACAGCTGCATGCTAAAAGCTTGTTCATAAGCAAAACCACCGTCGCCATTGACGACGACCATATCAACTTCTTTTAGCCTGCTGGGCAGTTCACGCAAGGGACCCACGGGAAGGCAGTGCCCATTACCTACCCCCCTATTACTATCAATTACCGCTATTTCGATATCACGTCCCATCGCATAATGCTGCAAGCCATCATCGCTAATAATTATATCGCAGCCATGTACCTTCAGTAATTCCTTACATGCATCAACTCGATTTGGGTCGATCACCATCGGCACTTTCATGCGCCTCACAATCATCAACGGCTCATCGCCCGCCTCTTTCGACATCGAACTTGGGAGTACACTAAATGGATATTTGGGAGGAGAGGCTGTATACCCTCGGCTCACGACGCCTGGATGATACCCCATATCACGTAGCTGCCTAATTAAGGCGATGACCAGCGGACTCTTTCCTGTCCCACCAACATTAATATTACCAACAACAATAACAGGCACCGGAGCGCGCCATTGCTTTGATTCTTGTTTTGTACGGCGAGCCCCTGAAACTGCAATAAATAGTTTTTCTATAGGGTAAAGCAGCAATGGCCAACGAGAACCATCGTACCAAGCCTTTTCAAGTGCACTCATTTATTCTGCAGACTGCTTTGTGGTAATACTAAGCTTCTCAAAACCCAGCTTCCCAGACACATCCATGGCCGTCACTACTGATTGATGAGGAGTTTTAGCATCAGCTGTAATAACTAACGCAGGCTTGTCATCGCCCTCGATTAGCTTAAGCATTGCTTGGCGCAACGTTTTTTCCTGAGTATTGACTAATGGGGCACCATTAACGCTATATTGGCCTTCTTCATCAATAATAATTTCTATCGCTTTGATTGCGTCTTGCACCGTGGCTTCTTCAGATGCTTGCGGCAAATCAATCTCAAGATGGCTCTCTTTTGTAAACGTAGTAGATACCATAAAAAAAATAAGTAACAAAAACACCACATCGATTAGCGGAGTAAGATTTACATTTACCTCTTCCCTATTTTGGCGCTGAAATTTCACAATAAATCTCCGCTATTTATCATGATCAACATCACGCTCGCCATGAACAGCCTCAACCAACTTAACAGCCTGCTGCTCCATTTCAATAACAAGGGAATCTATCTTACGTTGAAAGTGTCGATGGAATATTAAGGTAGGAATGGCAACGGCTAACCCTGATGCCGTAGTAATAAGTGCTTCAGAGATTCCCCCCGCTAATACAGATGCATTACCTGTTCCTTGGATCATGATTTCAGTAAACACTTTTATCATACCAATAACGGTTCCCAGCAAACCAATCAGAGGAGCTATGGCCGCAATTGTGCCCAATGCAGTCAAAAAACGCTCTAATTCATGAATAACTTGAGTTGCAGCTTCCTGAATGCTTTCTTTCATAATCTCTCGACCATGACGGGCATTATTAAGCCCAGCAACTACAATCCGCCCGAGAGGGCTGCTTCTCTTGACTTCTTTCATTCGCTCTGCAGTCATTGCGCCGCTTTTGAGCCAACCCCATACATTCTTCATTAAATCAGGGGGAGCAATTTTACTTGCTCGCAGCTCCCACAACCGCTCCATACAAATAGCCAGCGCTAATACCGAACAACCAATGATAGGAATCATTAGCCAACCACCTGATGCGATCAATTCAAACACGTTTAGTTCTCCTTTAGAATCGAGCTACTTTAACATACTGAAATCCATTGGAATATGCTCTCAATTGGTTGTCCAATAACGTTTTTCTTTTTGCCGCCATGTTTGGACACGACATTCATCTTCAGCCGTTTCATTCAAAATTATTGCCCCCTGCTGATCGGTACGATAAATATTACTCTCACCTTCTCGGACACGAGAAACAACACTGCTATGAGGATGACCATATCGATTAAGAAAACCTGCAGATATGATTACACTTTCTGGTTGATACGCATCCAGCAAAACTGACCCTGTCGATGTTTTACTACCATGATGCCCTGCTACCAGCCAGTGAACAGGCAAAGTATTACTGGTAACTATTTCTTCTTCAATACGACTGCTAACATCCCCTGTTATTAATAAACTGCACCCATTACTTCGCACCTCTAACACACATGATCGGTCATTATCTGTTGCACCCTCCCTAGGCGCAGGGTGAATATAACGAAACTCCACACTGTCCCACAGCCAACTGACACCCGTCTGGCAGCGCTGAGCATCACCTTGAAGAGCATTTGGCATCCCACTTTCTAATGCACCAATTTTCATTTCCTTCATTACGGCAGTAACACCACCTGCATGATCATTATCATCATGACTAACAACTAGCTTATCTAACAATTGAATTCCCTGGAGCTTCAAATAGGGCAGGACGGACCTCTCAAAAGCGGTATTACCATTCGGGTACGCAGCACCCGTGTCATATAAGAGGCTATGCCCTCTTGTTCTTATGAAAACAGATGTACCCTGCCCCACATCAAAAACAACGGCGCTCATTCGTCCCTCAGGGATTACCTTGATAGGTGGTGAAAACATCGGGAGCCAACACATAACGCCTAACACTTTCAGCTTACTGCTTACCGGCTGGAGCACCATAATCACACCACAAGCTGCAAACACAAAAGCTAGCTTACTAGGCGCCTGCAAATCAACAACCCAATGCTCACTTACACCATCCACCCATGCTAAACCTGCCCATAAAAGCTGTATCAATACACTAATAAGCTCTATCCCCCAATCCACATCTATAATTTCTAGCAGCATCGATGGAATTGTCATCAAAAGAAGTACTGACAAAAATGGGATAGCTAGAATATTTATAAAAGGTGCACTGACAGAGACTTGCCCAAAGAACAAAAACATCAATGGACTTAATGCTAGCCCTATCCACCATTGGCTTTTAATTAATGATGGCCACATAGCGTGTTGTCTAATAGTGACAAGGAACAATAAAGTAGCGACCGCTGAGAATGACAACCAAAATCCAATATCATGTACCGCTAGCGGCTGTAAAGTTAATACAATAGCCATCGCCAACCACCAACGAAACCACACACTCGGGCGGCGCATAACAAGCTGCCCTCCAAGCAAAACCGCAGCCATGATCCACGCCCTCTGTGTGGGGACACTGAAGCCAGCTATCGCGACATAACAACCACTAAGTAATAAAGCACTAATAACCGAAAACCAGTGACGAGGAGTCGTGGACTCCCGACCTCCATACATTAAAGCAGCACCAGCACGCCCAAACCACCAGCCAAAAGCAACACAAATACCAATATGCAACCCGCTTACAACCATTAAGTGAGTAGTACCGGTGTTACGTAGCAAAGACCACTGCCAATCCTTCAAACTACTTTTATCACCCAACAACAACGCCTTTAGTGTTGACAAAACAACCGGTTCATCATGAAAGCGGCTGCCAAGCCAAGAAACAAACTCAAATCTCCACAAATCTATCGACACACCAAGAGCAGACGTGTGGCCAGATGACTTTTTTACATACCCAACCGCATCAATTCCCCGCCCTAAAGCCCATTGCTCATAATCAAAACCACCTGGATTCCATAACGAATGAGGGGGGCGCAACTTCACCTCGAGCTGAAGTAAGTCACCAGGTTTAAACAACTCATCAGCATGATACCAACTCAACCTTATTAGGCGCGGTTTATGCAGGGGCGAAGCCTGTACAGAGTTTTCAATACTGTTTACATGTAAGTAAAATTTTATATGCTTACTTCGCTGCTCAGGAAGCCCGACAACGACACCTTTCACACGCCATGTAGAAGCAGCATCTGATGGCTGCAAGCGGTGCATTAGCTGTGTATGCCCATACGACACCGAAATAATACAGCTTGCCATAAATGCCAATAAGGGCAGATGAAATGCTCGTGCGCAGTAAAAAAAGACGGCCCATATAATAGGAAAACCAAGCAGCCAATAAAGGGACGGTAAAGAGGAGAGCCAAGCTATTACGAAAAAACCTACAATATATATGATCATCCTTGATCTCTATGTTGGCTTACACAGCTACGCTGTGCATAATACGTTTATCTTTTTCTGATGAAGTATACTTCCTATGCCTCGGAAGCTTATCAAAAGGTTTATGCCAAATGAGTCATCGCTACGTAATCACAAACATCTTAGCTGGCTAGGCTGTCATTTACATGACCCAGCGCTTTGGCACCTGACGCGCAAGTCTGTCGCCAAGGCTTTTCTCGTTGGTGTTTTTTGTGCTTTTTTGCCAGTACCTATGCAAATGATCATTGCTGCGATCCTATCTCTCTTTATACGCAGCAATATACCTATATCAGTTGGCCTAGTTTGGATTACAAACCCAATTACGATTCCACCAATATTTTATTTCAGCTATGTAGTTGGAACTTACCTACTTGGCACGCCTATTCTTGAAATGGAATTAGAGTTTACTTATAAAGCTCTATCACATGACCTTTCTGCTATATGGTGGCCACTTTTAACTGGCTCACTGTTTTGCGGCGTTGTTTTCAGCGTAATTTCTTACTTTACAGTCTCTTCTTTATGGATTTGGCATGTGCGAAAAACATGGTCAAAAAGAAGAAACAACTAAACAAATACAGTTACACCTCATACAAACCATTGTCACGCAACTCTAAGACTCTATCCATTCTATGAGCCAACTCTGAATCGTGTGTCACAATGATAAACGAGGTTTGAAATTCTTGGTTCAAACTATCCATCAAACGCTGCACATCATTAGCAGTGTTGTTATCTAAGTTCCCCGTTGGCTCGTCCATCAGCACACATGCTGGCCTTGTTACCAAAGCTCTAGCAATGGCAACGCGCTGACGCTCCCCTCCACTCAGCTGTGCAGGTTTATGCGACAACCTAGCAGACAAACCAACAGCATTAAGCATTTCTTTTGCACGGCTACGAGCCTCTTTAATATCAACACGGCCCAGTAGCAATGGCATAGCAACATTTTCGACCGCATCAAACTCAGGTAGCAGGTGATGAAATTGATAAACAAACCCTAGCTGGCGGTTACGAATTTGTGCTCTTTTTTCTTCTGATACATCGTAGAGAGACTCACCTCCAACCCACACATCTCCTTGGCTTGGGGCTTCTAGTCCTCCCAAAATATTCAAGAAAGTGCTTTTCCCAGATCCAGAGGTGCCGATAATTGAAATTCTTTCTCCTTTAATGATATTCAGAGAAACGTCTTTCAACACTTCTAAAGGAGCTCCAGCCTCCACATATGTCTTACCAACATCACGGCAAACCATAACAGACTCATTATTCATAACGTAAAGCCTCTGCTGGTTGAGTCCTAGATGCTTTCCACGCAGGGTAAAGCGTTGCCAAGAAGCTGATCAATAAAGCGGAGCCGCCAATTACACCCACATCATTCCAATCTAAACGTGATGGCAAGTAACTAATAAAGTAAACATCTGATGATAAAAATTGAATACCTAACACCTGCTCAACCCACGCTACCAAGTCTGTTACCGTAAGCGCTAAAAGTACACCAAGACCTGCACCAAATAATGTGCCCGCAAATCCTATTACAATTCCTTGGACCATAAAAATACGCATAATCATGCCCGGGGTTGCTCCCAACGTACGCAATATTGCGATATCTGACTTTTTATCTGTAACGACCATTACCAGCGTAGATACAATATTAAAAGCAGCGACAAACACGATTAAAAACAGTAGCAAGCCAATCATTTTCTTTTCCATTTGAATAGCTTGAAAGAGATTACCGTGAGTGCGTGTCCAATCTGAAACAAGATAGTACCCATCGAGTGTAGATGTGATCTCTCTGGCTGCTGCTGGCGCTGTAAATAGATCCTTAAATGTCACCCTCACGCCTTCCACACCTTCGCGAATACGCTTCAAGCGTGCAGCGTCATCAATATGAATATAGGCAAGAGAACTATCAAGTTCTGCACCAACCGAGAAGATACCTACGACAGTAAAGCGCTTTAGTCTAGGCGTAACTCCCGCAACACTTATAGAGGCTTCAGGCAACACCAAGGTGACTTTATCCCCCATACGCGCTCCCAAATAACGCGCTAACAAATCACCCAGAACCACACCAAACTCACCGCTTTTCAGGTTACTCCATTCGCCGTTCAGCATGTGATCAGAGACAATAGATACTTTACTTTCTGCAACAGGGTTAACCCCTTGAACCATTACGCCACGAACTTGCCCTGCGTGCGTCAGCATTCCTTGCGCATTAATAAAAGGAGCTGTCGCGACAACTCTTGAGTCCAGCTCTACAGTCGATGCTAACTGCTGCCAATTGGGTATCGGCGCCTCGTAACCGGTAATTGTTGCATGTGGAACCATACCAAGGATTCTGTCTTTTAACTCACGGTCAAAGCCATTCATTACAGACAAAACAAGAATTAGTGCAGCAACCCCTAACATCAGCCCTAGCATTGATACCAAGGAGATAAATGAGATGAAATGGTTGCTGCGTTTCGCTGCGGTATACCGCAAGCCGACGTATAAAGAAAAGGGTCTAAACATGGGTGCGGATTAAATCACAGTTGGGTTAGTAACTCTAACAATATTAAGAAAATCTCCGCTATACTCTAGCCACATATAAGTGAATAGGAGGTGACTATGAGCCAGGAGCGTAGGCAATTTTATAGGGTCGAAAAAAATGTCGCTTTAGAAGTACAAAAGGTCACCCCCGAAGAAGCGGAGCAATCTAGTAAACCTGCCCAATTTGAAGTATCTCCTTATTTTGAATTGCTTTCCGATGTTCAAGAAATTGACAAACAACAAACCGACTTGCTAGTTCAGCTTTATGAATCTCAACCCTTATTAGCAAAACTATTTACCCTACACACAAAAAAAATTGAATTAATAACTCGCACCCTTGCCAACAGTGGCTTAAAAATTGAGCGGCTAACAAAACAATCCGTCAATTTAAGCGAAGGGGGGATGCAATTTGAAACGTTAGATAATCTCTACAGTGTCGGAGACTATTTAGAAATCAAACTGATTTTTTCAAATCCTCTATTAGGAGTATTACTTTACGCTAAAGTTCAGCGAATCATTAAGGACGAGGAAAATAATCATATAGCAATATCCTTCTACCGCATGCCTGAAAATTGTAGGATGTTAATCGCGCAGAGAGTAATACAAACTCAACCACCTCGCATCGCAGAAGACAGTCTGTAAAGAAGATGGCAATCACCCCTGCCTTACTTACTGATATAGTTAATTCTTTTGAGCAGTTCGCTGAGTCCTTACATGACTTCGACCAGCAACTATCCTCTTCAGAACTCCCCGTATCACTCCCCTGCCAAAGCAATGGTGATCTACCGCAGCACCAATTACTGCTAAAAGCTCGTCATTATTACACCAATATTTGGCATACCGATGATACCGATGGTCGTCGAACACAATCTAGTTACGGATTAGTCGGTGCAAGCACTTCCATTATTGACGCTGCTATAAATTTAAATTCAAAGAAGGATCAGCTTAGAGCAAGCGTTGGCCAACTGACAAAATCTGAATTAAACACCGCGTCTGAACAACTACAACACCGCTCAAGAGCATTGGCCATCACACTGAACTATCATGGGCTAGGGCGCATCCACTTGAAACAGTGCTACCGACACATACCATTAGTCGATTCCACACCCCACAATATAAGATTCAGCTGGTACAACAGTGGGCGTAGTATTAAGAAATTTACGGCTGAAAGCGCAATGCAAATGCTACTAAAACTAGATACTGCTCAACCACACATTGTTAGGCAAATAGAAAAACTTTCGCCATTGCACAAAAAAACAATATTAGCGCAGATTCAAAACCAAGTGCCTGTTGTGCGTGCTAACATAGCATGGAAAAAAGGGAATGATAGCTGGCAGCGTATTGCAAAAAATTGCCCCCTACCTATACTTGTTCCTCTCTTGAAAATAGAGAAATTACCCGAGCATAATTTACTGACAAGTACTCCGCCGGCAGTGCGCAGCCGGGCTCAACGCTCAGACAGTCTTATTGACCCCGAACCTTTTTTACCAAGCTTACGCATTCATCTTTACAGGAAATAATTTACCATGAGCAGTAACACGCTCCATCATTTAGCCACAGGTGTAGGATTTGCCTTTTTAATAGGCTGGTATTTACTCTGCCGCCACCTAGGATTTATTGACTGGGTAACCCTTCAAATGCCCGAAGGCTATGAAGGCAGTGGCCTTATGCTAGCCATCGGAATCATGATGACACCTGCATTTTTAATATGGAGCCGCTTTAATCGTTTTATTGAAAACAAGCTAGACATCAAAGGCAAGTACTATGAAGACAGCTTTTATCAGAACGATATCCAAAAAAAAGACCGAGACTAATTAGCTCGGCCTTTTTACTATCAGAATACCTTTACAAATTGGCAATACGGTTCAAACCAGCAATGGCAGCAACACGATACGCTTCAGCCATTGTAGGGTAATTAAACGTAGTATTAACAAAATACTCAATCGTATTTGCTTCGCCCTCTTGACGCATAATAGCCTGCCCGATATGTACAATCTCAGACGCTTGATCACCAAAACAGTGAATACCAAGAATAGCCAACGTTTCACGATGAAATAGGATTTTTAACATGCCCACAGGCTGAGCTGAAATCTGCGCACGCGCAGTGTCTTTGAAGAAAGCTTGCCCAACTTCATAAGGAACTCGCTCAACTGTTAGCTCTTCTTCAGTTTTACCTAACGAGCTAATCTCAGGAATAGTATAAATCCCTGTGGGTACTTCATCGATGTAGCGAAAATTATCAGCCCCAACCAAATCAGCAGCAGCAGATCGACCTTGATCCAAGGCAGCAGAAGCGAGACTTGGCCAACCAATAACATCACCGACGGCATAAATATTTTCCACGTCAGTTTTATAATGCTTGTCGATGGTCAACTGACCACGGCTATTAGCCTTGAGCCCGCTCGCCTCAAGGTTCATGTTATCCGTATTCCCTGTTCGGCCATTACACCAAAGAAAAGCATCTGCACGAATACGCTTACCTGATTTCAGGTTCAGAATAACACCGTGCTCATCACCCACTACGCTTTCATACTCTTCGTTATGGCGAATCTTAACAGCTGTATTTCGAAGGTGATAACTTAGTGCATCAGATATTTCGCCATCAAGAAATGACAATAAACGATCCTGAGTATCGACTAAATCAACTTTTACACCAAGACCGCTGAAAATAGAGCAGTATTCGCTGCCGATTACACCAGCACCATAAATAATCAATGTTCGCGGTGTATGACTTAACTTAAGGATGGTATCTGAGTTATAAATACGCGGATGGGTAAAATCAATGTCTGGTGGGCAATACGGGCGTGACCCTGAAGCAATAACTACACTTTTGGCGCGCAGAGTCTCATCACCTTTCGCCGTTTCTTTTACTATGATGGTGTTATTATTCTCAAACTCGGCTCTTCCGAAAAATACATCAACGCGATTACGTGCATAAAAATTAGTACGTAACATAACTTGATTAGACATAACCTTTTCAGCGCGTTTCAGCACTTTTGAAAAAGAGAACCAGCGCGGCTCCCCAATGTCTCTAAACATTGGGTTAGTATTAAACTCGATGATCTGCTTAACCGCGTGACGTAACGCTTTTGAAGGAATAGTCCCTTTATGTGTACAGTTACCACCAACAGAATCTTGCTCTTCAACAATCGCAACACGTCGTCCGTGCTTAGCAGCATTCATTGCCGCTCCTTCTCCTGCCGGACCTGAACCAATCACGACAACGTCATAGTCATAAACAGCCATCAATATCCCCTTAGTTTATCTTTATACTTTTATTGTCAGTTACTTAGGACCACATAGTGCAGAATAAGCCACAACGGGACAGACAACAATCAGCTTTTAGACTTAACTTCATAAGCTAGATCTGTTGATTTTGCCAGTTCAGCGATACGACGATTTTTTTCGTCTTCGTCTTCACAAATAGACTTATCACCCGCACAAATATCACACGCCGTATCCATACCCAGATTAGCCATGCCACCGCATGAACCAGCGATTGGTTTTCCTCCCATAATAACGCCTACCGACATAGCCAAAATGATTAACATCAATCCCGCAAAAACAAAAATAAAAATACCCATATAAACCTCACTTCACCAAGCGTTTATCAAAACCCGGTGTCATTTTTTCAATAAAATTTTGATTAGATTTTATAATAAAAAAAGCATCAACATCATGCTTAACTGCAAATTCAAATGCACGCTCTTCACCCATAACCATGAAGGCCGTAGCCATTGCATCTGCTTCCGCACAGGTAGGCATCAACACCGTAACAGAAGCCAACCTGTGCGCAATCGGCTTACCCGTATTGGGATCAATTGTATGAGAATAGCGAATACCCTCTTCTTCAAAGTAGTTCCTATAATCACCTGAAGTAGCAATCCCGGTATTACTTATACTGAGCACCTTTTGTACTTTTCGTTCACCTTTCACAGGGCTTTCAATCGCTATTTTCCAGTCCTGATTGTTCGGCTTATGGCCTTGAGCTCTTAGCTCACCACCAATCTCTACCAAATAATCACGTATATTATTTTTTTCCATAATGCTAGCCAAGACATCAACACCATAGCCTTTCGCAATAGCGGAAAGATCTATGTATAAAGCGGTTTTCTTCAACGCTTTTTGTGGAGTACTGCTAAGCACTAAATTTTCAAATCCTATAGATTCCTGTAAGAGCAAAATATCACTATCAGTGGGTGCTCTTAATGCACGCCCATCTGGCCCGAAGCCCCATAAGTTAACGAGTGGCCCAACTGTAATATCAAAAGCACCTAGCGTTTCTTTACTAATACGTTGAGCCAGGCTTAATACAAAGAATAATGAATCACTTAGCTCTACTTCACCTTCTACCGGCAACTGATTAAGAAGTGATAACTCAGAATCTGCTATATAAGTAGACATAGCTTGGTTAACACTGAGTAACGCCGTTGTTACTTCCTTACGAATAGCGCTTATCTGAGCCTCATTACCACCCACCCATTTTACGGTGTATGTAGTACCCATCGTTACCCCTGAGAAGGAAACGATTTCAATTTTCTGTTTGTTTTCACTACAGCCCGCTAAAAACAAAATGGCCAGCAGCAATGCTGCCGGCCATTTAGCGGCACGATAAAGTGCATCTATCAAGGCTTAACCACCAAAGTCATCAAGCAAGATATTTTCGCGCTCCACACCTAAATCTACCAGCATTTGAACAACTGCGGCATTCATCATAGGCGGTCCACACATGTAGAACTCACAATCTTCAGGCGCTTCATGGTCCTTAAGATAGTTTTCATACAACACATTATGGATAAAGCCCGACATACCATCCCAGTTATCTTCTGGTTGAGGGTCTGACAAAGCTAAGTGCCATTTGAAGTTTTCATTCTCAGCCTGAAGCTGATCATATTCTTCATTGTAGAAACACTCACGCAATGAACGAGCACCGTACCAAAACGAAATCTTACGTGTAGATTTCAATCGTTTGAGCTGATCGAAAATATGCGAACGCATTGGCGCCATGCCGGCACCACCACCGATGAAGACCATTTCATTGTCAGTATCTTTTGCAAAGAACTCACCAAACGGACCATATACAGTGATTTTATCACCCGGCTTAAGGCTGAACACATAAGAAGACATAAGACCCGGAGGCAGATCATCTTTACCTGGGGGCGGAGAAGCGATACGGATATTGAACTTAACAATACCGACCTCTTCAGGATAATTTGCCATAGAGTATGCACGGATAACTGGCTCAGTTACCTTAGAAACATACTTCCACTGGTTAAATTTATCCCAGTCACCACGATATTCTTCTTCAATATCAAAGTCTTTATAATGAACTTCATGAACAGGCGCTTCCAATTGCACATAACCACCTGCACGAAAATCTACATTCTCTCCGTCAGGCAATCGCAATGTTAGCTCTTTGATAAAAGTAGCAACGTTAGGGTTTGATTCAACCGTACATTCCCATTTTTTAACACCAAAGATCTCTTCTTCAAGCTCAATGTTCATGTCTTGCTTTACAGCAACCTGACATGACAAGCGCCATCCATCTTTTGCTTCACGCATTGTAAAGTGAGACTCTTCCGTTGGTAGCATAGAGCCACCACCATCAAGAACCTGGCATTTACACTGCGCACATGTACCACCACCACCACAAGCCGATGGCACAAAGATACCAACGTTTGCGAGTGTCTGCAGAAGCTTACCGCCCGCAGGCACTGTGATCGCTTTTTCTGGATCATCATTGATGTGAATAGTCACATCACCAGAACTTACCAATTTTGAACGGGCTGCCAGAATTACCGCTACAAGTGCAAGCACTACAACGGTAAACATGACAACACCGAGAACGATTTCAGCATTCATAGGCTTAATCCATCCTTTTGTTGATCACGTCTGAGCAGAATCACAGCTGCACACCAGAGAAAGACATGAAACCGAGAGACATTAAACCAACAGTAACGAAGGTAATGCCCAGGCCACGTAATCCTTCTGGAACGTCGCTATATTTCAATTTTTCACGAATACCCGCCAACGCAGCAATTGCCAACGCCCAACCAACACCCGCACCGACACCGTAAACAACACTCTCACCAAAGTTATAGTCACGCTCTACCATGAAGAGAGCAGCACCCATAATGGCACAGTTTACAGTGATCAAAGGAAGGAACACTCCCAACGCGTTATATAGTACTGGGAAAAACTTATCCAATACCATTTCGAGGATCTGTACGATCGCAGCGATAACGCCAATATAAGAGATGTAGCCCAAAAAGCTCAGATCTACTTCCGGATAACCCGCCCACGACAATGCGCCTTCACGCAACAAGCCGTTATAAAGCAAGTTATTGATAGGTGTAGTGATCGCAAGTACGACAATCACCGCAATACCCAGACCAATAGCGGTTTGCACTTTCTTTGAAATAGCCAGAAAAGTACACATCCCAAGAAAGAAGGACAGCGCCATGTTTTCGACGAAGATAGCCCTAATAGCAAGACTGATATATTGTTCCATTATACAGCCCCCTTCTTAGAGTTTGGCGACATGATGAACTCAGGAGCCTCTACTTGCTTTTTATCATAGGCACGTATAATCCAGATGAATCCGCCGATGATAAAGAAAGCACTTGGCGGCAACAACATCATACCATTCGCCTGATACCAACCACCATTAGTGACTAATGGAAGAATTTCGATTCCAAACAGGCTGCCTGATCCGAATAATTCGCGGAAAAAAGCAACAAACATCAGCACAGCACCATAACCCAAACCATTACCAATACCATCCATGAAAGAGATCCCGGGAGGGTTTTTCATGGCAAAGGCTTCAGCACGACCCATTACGATACAGTTCGTGATAATCAACCCCACGAAAACTGATAACTGCTTAGACACATCATAAGCTACCGCTTTCAAAATCTGATCAACAACAATTACCAACGATGCGATAATAACCATCTGACAGATAATACGAATACTGCTGGGTATATGATTACGAATCATAGACACAAACATATTTGAAAATGCTGTTACTGCGATTACCGCTAGCGTCATTACCAACGCAGTATTCATGTTCGTTGTTACCGCCAAAGCGGAACACACACCAAGAATCTGCAATGCAATCGGGTTATTTCTGACGATAGGGCCCGTCAAAATATCTCTAGTTTCAGACATGATTACACCCCTCCAGCTTTCAGGTTAGTAAGAAACGGCGCATACCCGTTTTCACCCATCCAGAACTTCACCATACGAGACACACCATCACTGGTAAGCGTCGCACCGGAAAGACCATCGATTTGATGAGCTGCATTTGCAGCATCAGGGTTCACCTTACCTTTAATCAAGCCCAACAATGGTTCCATAGCGCCATCAGCATAAACTTTCTTGCCCGGCCACTGCGACTTCCAGAGAGGGTTATCTACTTCGCCGCCCAGCCCAGGCGTTTCAGCATGAGAGTAAAAACCTAAACCAACGACTGTATTAAGATCACCTTCTAAAGCAAGGAATCCATACAGTGTCGACCATAAGCCATACCCATGAACCGGCAGGATAACTTTCTCAAGCTTCCCTTCAGTCTCAACCAAGTAGACAGTCTGGTATTTAGCCTGACGCTTAATTGATGCTATATCAATCTTACGATCCAGTGCGCTTGATAGAGCAGGGTCTTTAGAAGCTTTACGCGCATCAAATGTTGCTGCGTCAACTTCACTAGTGAATTTGCCTGTTTCCAAATCAATCACTTTCGTTGTGATCTGAGAGAAAAGCTCCTCAACCGTTTTTGAAGAGTCCATCAAACCAGCCGCTGCCAGAATGTTTGTCTTTCTGTCTAACTCTTTGTTCGCAATCTGCTGTGGCTTAAGAAGAACCGCTGCAGCAGATACAATGACAGAACAGACCACACAAAGTAATACGGTGACGGTAATCGTTTTACCGATAGTATCGTTATTAGCCGACATTACGTGCCATCCTCCGTTTAATGTTCGCCTGAATGACAAAGTTGTCAATCAATGGTGCGAACAAGTTACCGAACAGAATCGCTAGCATCATCCCTTCTGGGAATGCTGGGTTAACTACACGAATTAACACCACCATGATGCCGATTAGTGCTCCAAAGTAGAACTTGCCGGTATTCGTCATCGATGCTGAAACCGGATCGGTAGCCATAAAGAACATACCAAATGCGAATCCACCTAACACAAAGTGCCAGTAGAACGGTAAAGCAAACATCGGGTTAGTATCTGAACCAATCAAATTCAGCAATACAGACAATCCAACCATGCCAGCAAACACACCAGCAACAATACGCCATGCAGCAATTTTTGCTATCAGTAATACAGCACCACCTATCATAATTGCGATAGTGGAGGTTTCACCTACAGAGCCCTGTATCTGTCCTAAGAACGCATCCATCCATGTAAGATTTTGCGCAAGAATGGCGTCAACACCACCCGCTGCAGCCAAACCTAATGGCGTTGCTCCTGAGAAACCATCAACAGCTGTCCATATAGCATCACCAGACATTTGCGCTGGATAGGCGAAGAACAGGAATGCACGGCCAGTTAGCGCAGGGTTCAGGAAGTTTTTACCTGTTCCGCCAAACACTTCTTTACCGATAACTATACCAAAGCTAATACCTAGGGCTACTTGCCATAGTGGAATCGTTGGTGGAAGAATCAATGCAAACAAGATTGAGGTCACGAAGAAACCTTCGTTAACTTCATGCCCACGCTTCATAGCAAACAATACTTCCCAGAAGCCACCGACAATAAAGACTGTTACATAAATAGGAAGCCAGTAAACAGCCCCGTGGATAAGATTATCCCACACACTACTTGCGTCAAACCCAGATAATGCACCGGCAATCGCACCACGCCAGCCTTCAGCCTCAGTAAGACCCATTCCAGCCATTGCTGTATTTGCTTGGTAACCGACGTTATACAAGCCCGCAAAAACTGCTGGAAAAGTACACATCCAAACCAGGATCATCATACGCTTAAGATCGATACCATCCCGCACATGTGCCGCTGTTTTGGTAACAGTTGCAGGTGTATAAAAAATGGTATCTGCCGCTTCAAACAACGCATACCAATTTTCGTACTTGCCGCCTTTATGGAAATGCGGCTCCATTTTATCAAGTATATTTCTGATACTCATACGCTGCCTCTCTTAGGCTTCTTTCTCTATGCGCGTCAGATTATCGCGAAGGATTGGTCCGTATTCGTACTTGCCAGGGCAAGCAAAAGTACAAAGAGCCAGATCTTCTTCGTCGAGTTCTAGGCAACCTAACTGCATTGCAGCAACGATATCCCCAGTGACTAGCGCACGTAGCAATTGAGTTGGCAAAATATCCAGCGGAACCAGTTCTTCAAACTGCCCCACAGGAACCATTGCTCGTTCAGAACCATTTGTGGTGGTTGTGAAATCGAACTTTTTGCCAGACGAGAGGAACGATGTAAACACGTTCAGAACAGAGAATTTATTAGCGCCGGGCATTACCCAACCAAGAAATTCACGTTTATTTCCTTCGGTCAACACGGTTACCTGATTTGCATACCGTCCCAGATATGCTAACGGACCTTTAGCTGTCCGACCATTCCAAACTGAACCATTAATTAAACGGTTTTCGCCAGTAGGCAACAGACCCACGGTTAACTCTTCTAACTTAGCGCCCACACGGGTTTTAAGAATAGAAGATTTATTAACATGCGGCCCAGCAACTGACACAAAGCGCTCAACAAATAGTCGCCCGTCGGTAAATAACTTACCTAACGCAACTACATCTTGGTAGCCAATAGTCCAGACTGTTTTTGTCCGAGACACAGGGTCAAGATGGTGAATATGAGTGCCCGCATTACCTGCAGGGTGAGGACCGTCGAACTCTTCAACAGTAACACCATCAACGCTCGGTACTTTTGTACCTGGAGCCTTGCACAGATAAACGGCTTTCTCAGGCAGTTTAGTTAGCAACTTCAAACCATTGGCGAAATCATCAGCATATTCATTAATGAATAACGAAGGATCCGGCGACAAAGGATTAGTATCAATTGCAGTTACGAAAATAGAAACAGGGACAGTTGATCCTGCAGGCACACGACTAAATGGACGCGTACGAAACGCCGTCCACAAGCCAGAAGCTTGGAGGTTTTCAACAACCTGATCGCGCGTCACGTCTGCTAACTTATCAGCGTCATAACGTGCAAATTCTATCACTTCTTCTTCGGCATCCAGCTCAATAACAACCGATAGAAGAACCCGACGCTCTCCTCGATTGATTTCAGTTACTACACCAGCACCAGGGGCAGTTACGTGAACACCTTCAGTTTTCTTATCGGAAAAGACCACTTGACCGAGTTTCACTCGATCACCCACCTTGACGGCCATTGTTGGTTTACAACCAACATAGTCTGGCCCAATCACGGCGACCGACCGAACTTCCGCTACAGCGCTTTTAACAGCCTGTGTCGGAGAACCCGTTATCGGTAGATCTAGACCTTTATTGATCTTGATCATACACCTCACCCAATCACGATTAAATTTTTCGAGATCTAGTTTCCTTCACGTCAGATAAATGAATCTGCTTAGCTTTTTGCTAAAAAACCCACTTCTGATCTTCTTATTTAAGAAAACGAATAACCCCACCTAAAAACATTCCAAGTATACCTGAGCGTCACACCCTATATCTACAAAGAGACTTGCGTAAACCGCTGCTACCTTGGGCTTAGTTAGGCAAATCACCTAGACGTAATTATTATAAGCTAATTCTATTTAGTTATATCAAATAAAAAATCAAAAAAAACCGCACTAAGCGGTTTTTTTCCTGACAAATATCAACTATTTATTCGCCTTCGGGAAAGCAGGCAAAGTAACATCAGCCATCTTCTGAGCCATACGAATTACCTGGCAGCTATAGCCAAATTCATTGTCGTACCACACATAGACCACACAACGATTACCTGTTGCGATAGTTGCAAGCGCATCAACAATTCCCGCAGCACGCGACCCAACAAAATCACTCGACACAGCTTCTGGAGAGTTGCTATAAGCAATCTGCTTCTGCAATGGAGAGTGCAATGACGCTTCACGAAGGTAGTCATTCAAACCATCACGATCAACTTCTTTTGAAAGATTAAGGTTCAAAATTGCCATTGAGACATTCGGTGTTGGTACTCGAATAGCGTTACCCGTCAACTTGCCTTCCATGATAGGTAATGCTTTAGAAACAGCTTTAGCTGCCCCCGTCTCAGTGATAACCATGTTAAGACCAGCAGCGCGGCCACGACGATCACCTTTATGGTAATTATCGATCAAGTTTTGGTCGTTTGTATAAGAATGAACTGTTTCAACATGACCATTCTCGATACCGTAAACATCGTTTACCGCTTTCAAAACAGGCGTAATTGCATTAGTAGTACACGACGCTGCAGACAGAACCAAGTCTTCATCTTCGATATCATGATGGTTAACACCCATCACAATATTCTTAACACCTTTACCAGGTGCCGTTAACAAAACACGCGCAACACCTTTTGATTTAAGGTGTAAAGACAGACCTTCTTTGTCACGCCACATACCCGTATTATCAATAACGATAGCATTTTTAATACCGTATTCGGTGTAATCAATTTGATCCGGAGCGTTGGCAAAAATAACTTTAATCTCATTACCATTAGCAATCAGTGTGTTATTTTCTTCATCTATCTGAATCGTACCTTTAAAAGAGCCATGAACAGAATCACGACGCAGTAGGCTAGCACGCTTCTCTAGGTCATTATCAGCTTTCCCTTTACGTACAACTATCGCACGCAAGCGCAAAGACTGACCACCACCAGTGCGCTCTATTAGCAAGCGTGCTAACAAACGACCGATACGACCGAAACCGTAAAGCACAACATCAGTACCTTGACGATCTTCTACACCAATAACTGAGGAAAGCTGCTCCTCAAGAAACTCTTTCATGGTGCGGCCATTACCACTCTCACGGAACTGCGCTGCCATTTTACCGACATCAACATGAGCACCGCTCACATCTAGAGACTCAAGTGCTTCAAGCACAGGGTATGTTTCTAGCACGGTCAGCTCTTGAGCTTCCATCTGGCGTACATAACGGTGTGCTTTAAGCACATCAATTACAGAACGCTTAACAATCAGACGACCATAAACAGAAGTTTCGATATTACGATCACGGTACAAACGACCGATCAAAGGAATCATTGCTTCCGCTGTCGCTTCGCGTTCTTTCCATTCAGCGAATACTTGATCTTGGCTCACAGGCTTCTCCAACTTTGCTTCAACGCACGTTAAAAATTTGCGAAACATTATCCCCTTTTATACGCCAGCGGGCAAACACTCTAGTCCTAGTACTTTAGCCGGATGATTTTTCAAGGACTTATATCGCTTCTTTCAGCCAACATGTAATATAAGCGGCTTCTTAGCATAGCCAAATAGGAGAGGGTTCGTGACTAATTTGATATTCCCAATACCGACAAAACCAGGTGATATCAAATGGGTTGGCCAAGTCCATCAAAGCGCAGCTGGATTGTTAATTGCTAAAGCGGCACTCCAGCACCAACAGCTTACTTTAGTCATCACACGCAATAGTGACACGGCTAGTTTACTTGAAAATGAAATCCATTTTTATTCAGCCTCCCAAAACCTCGACATCCTTCCTTTTCCTGATTGGGAAACACTACCTTACGATACGTTTTCACCCCACCAAGATATTACCTCCACACGTGTCAGCACATTAAAACAGCTATCTCAACTCAAGCATGGCGTAGTTATCGTACCCATCAGTACGCTCATGCACCGAATTGCACCGTCCAGTTTTTTACAAGCACATTCATTACTGCTGCAAACAGGCCAATCACTCAATATCGACAAATTGAGACAGCAACTCAGCGATGCAGGTTACCGCGCAGTTGATACTGTCAATGAGCACGGAGAATACGCAGTTAGAGGGTCGATCATTGATCTCTTCCCCATGGGTGCGGATACCCCTTTTAGGATTGACCTATTTGACGATGAAATCGATACACTGCGAACATTTGATCCTGAGTCTCAACGATCTATCGACAAAATCGACAAAATTAGCTTACTACCCGCACGTGAAGTCCCACTAACTGAAGATGCTATCTCACGCTTTAAGCAGAACTGGCGTAGCACATTTGATGTTGATCAACGCCGCTGCCCAACCTACCAAGACGTTAGCAACGGTTTTGCACCGCCAGGTATTGAGTACTACCTACCGTTTTTCTTTAAAGAAACCGCCACTCTCTTTGACTACCTCCCCAAAGAAACCTTGATAATATCCGATGGATCTCTTGACAGGCCGTGCCAACAGTTTTGGAATGATGTTAATGGCCGCTATGAGGAACGCCGGCATGATATCGAACGCCCTATTTTACCACCCAGCGCTATTTTCACACCAAAAGATGAGTTCTTTGGCGCCCTTAAGCAATTTCGACGTATTCAATTCAGCTCAGACTCTTTAGCAGATGGCACTGCCGGCAGATCAAACCTTCCGTATAAAGAAACATCTGAGCTCACGATCAATGCCCAGTCATCATCTCCTCTTGCTTTACTAACCAGCTTCTTAGTGGAGCGTCCTAAAGACAGGGTGTTATTTTGCGCTGAATCTGCAGGCCGACGCGAAGCCCTTCAAGAACTACTAGCAAAAGCAAATATTAAGCCAGTAGTTATCGAAAACTGGCAATCTTTTATTAATAGCGATATCAGTTGCGCATTGACGGTATACCCTATCAACCGAGGACTAAGCACCGATGACGGCATTCATGTCATCTCGGAGTCCCAACTCTTCGGCAGACAAGTATTCCAACGCAGACGACGCGCCAAAGATAAGGGGCAAACAGACCTTGTCGTCCGCAACCTAGCTGAACTAGCACCCAACGCCCCCGTTGTGCATATAGACCACGGAATTGGGCGCTACCTTGGCCTAGAGACAATTGACCTTGATGGCCAAGCAAATGAATTTGTAGCATTGTCCTATGCTAATAATGCAAAGCTCTATGTACCTGTCGCATCCCTGCACCTTATTAGCCGCTATAGTGGCTCCAGCGATGAACTGGCCCCACTACACCGCCTTGGAACAGAGCAATGGAGCAAAGCTCGCCAAAAAGCAGCGGAAAAAGTACGCGACACCGCAGCAGAGCTCCTAGATATTTATGCAAGACGCGCAGCCCGCAAAGGTTATTCGTTTAGCGATCCGGATGAAGATTATCAATTTTTTGTTTCTGGTTTTCCCTTTGAAGAAACCCCCGACCAAGAAACAGCTATTCAATCCGTTATTCGCGATATGATTTCGCCTCAACCGATGGACCGACTAGTCTGTGGCGACGTAGGTTTTGGTAAAACAGAAGTCGCTATGCGCGCAGCTTTCATTGCGGCAAACTCGGGAAAGCAGATAGCCATCCTTGTCCCTACCACTCTACTGGCCCAACAGCATTTTGAAAATTTCAGAGACCGCTTTGCTGACTGGCCAGTAACAGTCGAATTGATTTCACGCTTTAAGAGCGCTAAGCAACAAACAGAAGCAATTGAAAAGCTAAAAACAGGCCAAATCGATATCATCATCGGCACACACAAGCTGCTACAAGGCGATATCACATTTAAAAACTTAGGCCTAGTTATTATTGATGAAGAACACCGCTTTGGCGTACAGCAAAAAGAGCGCCTTAAATCATTGCGCTCAGAGATCGACATTCTCACCATGACCGCCACACCGATTCCTCGCACACTCAACATGGCTATGTCTGGCATGCGAGACCTTTCTATTATTGCCACTCCACCAGCTCGAAGACTGGCGGTTAAAACGTTTGTACGTGAGTCAGACGCCCCGCTTGTTAAAGAAGCCATATTGCGTGAACTTTTACGCGGAGGGCAGGTTTACTACCTTCACAACGAAGTTAAAAGCATTGAGAAAACAGCAGAAGAATTAGCCGAACTAGTTCCAGAGGCACGCATAGGCATAGGCCATGGCCAGATGCGCGAGCGCGAGCTAGAACAAGTGATGACCGACTTCTACCACAAACGCCATAACATATTGCTATGCACCACTATTATCGAAACCGGTATCGATATCCCGAACGCCAACACCATTATTATTGACCGTGCAGACAAGTTCGGCTTAGCCCAGCTACACCAGCTACGAGGCCGCGTAGGTCGCTCTCATCACCAAGCTTATGCTTATATGCTCACCCCGCCCTCAAAAAGTGTCAGTAAAGATGCCACTAAACGACTTGAAGCAATAGCCTTAGCTGATGACCTCGGTGCGGGCTTCACTCTAGCAACTCATGACCTTGAAATACGCGGTGCAGGCGAGCTATTAGGTGACGACCAAAGTGGGCAAATTCAAGGCATTGGCTTTACGCTATATATGGAAATGCTTGAAGAAGCGATTCAGTCCATAAAAGACGGAAAAACGCCCAATATGGACAGACCTCTTCACCACGGAGCTGAAATCAATTTACACATTCCAGCATTAATAAAAGACGACTACTTACCCGATGTACATAGCCGCCTAATCATGTATAAACGTATCTCTAGTGCGAAAGATGATTTAGAGCTGAAGGAACTTCAGATAGAAATGATCGATCGATTCGGCTTACTACCAGAATCGACTAAGAACCTGTTCAGGCTAACATCGGTAAAATTACAGGCAGAGCTACTCGGCATTATAAAGCTGGACGCGGGCAGTAAAAGTGGTCGTCTTGAATTCGATCAAGCAACGAAAGTTGACCCTTTTACGCTTGTAACCTTGGTACAAAAACAACAAAATATTTATAAGCTCGAAGGCGCCAGCCATCTCCGCTTCTCTTTAGAAATGGAAGAAACTGAACAACGCTTTGAAGCTGTTGAAAACTTGTTAAAAGAACTGGGTAAGGTACATCCATGAAAAAACTGATCTCTTTTTGTTTCGTTCTACTGTCGCTAACCTTACAAAGTAGCGCACAAGCAGCAACAGTCTACGGAATCGAAGTCCTCATCTTTAGCCGTGATAATGCCTCATCCTATAGCGAATACTGGCCAACGCCCGACAAACTACCCGCTTCAGGTATCAGCTTATCTGGCGGCGGCTACAACGAACGCTCATCGGGTAGTTTTATGCTTAAAAGTACAGATAAAAGAATTCGCAACACAAGCGGCTTACGCGTCATCTACCATAAAGCATGGAGCCAACCCGTAAGAAAAAGCAGAAATTCTCAACCTGTTGCCATCCAAGCAGGCAACATGATGGCTGACGGGCATTACGAGCTTGAAGGCGCAATAACAGTTGATCGCGGACATTATTTACACTTCAAACCCGACTTACAACTGCGCCGCTCCGTAATACTTGAGGATGGATTTCAAAAGACTATTGCCGCTGTCTTAGACGAGCCGAGACGCATGAAATCTAAAGAAGCGCATTACATCGATCATCCGTTATTTGGCATCCTTGTTTACGCAACACCACTAAACTAACACGCCAACTCTGCAATAAAAAAAGGGCCTGCGGCCCTTTAAAAAATCACAAAACCTTACCAGATAATTTACAGCAAACTAGCCCCTAACGAAGAGCCTCCGAAGGAACCTGAAATTCACCCTCAGGTATAAGATGAACTGTGCTGGTAGGAAATGCAGCCTCTGCACCATGCTGCTCAACGATATCCATAATTTTTAACAGCACATCTTCTTTTACTTGATGAAAACGCACCCAGTTAGTTGTTTTAGTGAAGGTGTAAACAAAAAAATCGAGAGAAGAAGGAGCAAACTTATTTAAGTTAACTATCAACGTTTGCGTATGATCAAGATCAGGGTGCTGGCGTAACATTTCACGCACGTCATCAACAACACCTTTTACTGTCTTAAGGTCACAATAGCGCACGCCGATTGTTTCATAAATTCTACGGTGAGTCATACGAGAAGGATTCTCAACGGAAATGCTGGCGAACGTCGCATTAGGCACATACAGCGGACGCTTATCAAAGGTCCTGATGCGTGTTAAACGCCATCCGATATCCTCTACTGTTCCTTCGATATTTTGATCAGGAGAGCGGACCCAGTCACCGACCTTAAAAGGTCTATCCATATAGATCATTAAGCCGCCAAAAAAGTTAGCCAAAAGATCTTTCGCAGCAAAACCAACCGCCAAGCCGCCGATTCCACCAAATGCCAACACCCCAGAAATACTATAACCAAAACTTTGAAGTACAACCAAAGCAATGGTGATGATTAGCGACAATCGGAGCAATTTACCCATGGCACTAACTGTTGTTGCATCAAGCGTCGTATCTATTCCTGCAGGATCAATCAACGCTTTCTCAGCAGAGCGCAAGAAACGAATAAGAAACCAACCCAATAATACTATGACTGCAACCTTGCGAATGGGCTCGATAACATCTAACAACACCGTCCCTGTCTTAGCATCAATAACATCAAACGCCCAACTTCCACCAAGCACCCAAATCATCATAATGGCTGGGCGCCGAGCCGAACTAAGCAAAATATCATCCCAAACATTTTTGGTCTTTTCTAGCTGAGTAGCCATACGGACAAACACTTTTCGCATGACAAACACAGCAATAAGCGTTACCAGCACAATAACAAAGACACTTAAAATCCAGCCGTTCTCTTTCCCTAACGAGAAGTATTGAACCAACCAAGCATTAAAACTATTAATAGTCTCTTTAACATCCATTTCTAAACTATGCCTCTAGCCGATAGATTAACTCTTTAACACGCTCAAACCGCTGCTCATCAAAGACATGTTTCTTGTGCTTCATCGTACTAATAGGGACCGTTGAAAGCCCCTGACAACCATCTAAATACGATAACACTTGCGTGGCACCTTCTGAATTATTACAAACAAGTGCCATATCGCAGCCGGCATCAAGAGCCGCCTGCGTCCTTTCAACAAAGCCTCCAACCGTAGAAGCACCCTGCATACTCAGATCATCACTAAAAATAACCCCAGTAAAGCCGAGCTGTTCACGTAATATATTTTTAAGCCAGAAAGATGAGAAACCTGCCGTTTTATCATCTAACTGCTGATAGATAATATGCGCAGGCATAATTGCGTCTAACCCTTGATCAATCAGCGCTTTAAAAGGCTTGATATCATCAGCACAAAGGGCTTCAAAGCTACGTTCATCGCAGGGAATATCAAGATGAGAGTCCGCAGCAACCCAACCATGACCAGGAAAATGCTTTCCTGTAGCCGCCATACCCGCCGAATGCATCCCCCTCATAAAACTACTAGCAAGAGAAATAACCTGCTCAGAATTTTTACCAAATGCACGATCACCTACGATCTCACTACGCGACCAATCAAGGTCCAAAACAGGAGCAAAACTAATGTCTATATCATGCATAACCAGCTCAGTCGCCATTAGCCAGCCGATATCTTCTGTCACTTGCTGAGCTTTTTGTGTGTCTATTGTCCAAAGCTTAGCCAGAGCGCGCATGGGAGGAATTCTTACAAACTCGTTGCGAAAACGCTGTACTCTCCCGCCTTCATGATCAACAGCCAATAAAATATCAGGTGCTTGTTCTTTGATATCAGCAACCAAATCACTCAATTGTGATTTACATTGAAAGTTACGACCAAAAAATATCAGCCCTCCTGCTTCAGGATGACGGACCATATCTCGCTCGGCAGGAGTCAAAGACAACCCTTGCACATCCAACATTAATCGCCCAGAAGACATCAATATTCCTCAATTAATAATTCAGTCCCAACCACTACAAGATCAAACAGCTCAATGACATCTGCATTTCGCATACGAATACAGCCATGAGACAACGGAACACCCATTGGCTCAGTATCAGGCGTTCCATGTATATAAATATATCGCTGCATACTATCAACAGCGCCTAGCCGGTTTCGCCCGGGCTCTTTACCACTAAGCCATAAGATACGCGTAAGTATCCAGTCCCTCTTTGGGTATTGATCAGATAGTAATGAGGAATAGATTTCACCCGTGAATCGACGCCCAACAAAAACCGCGTTTAGAGGCTGTTGCTCACCAATTTTAGCCCGAATGGCATGCAAGCCACGTGGAGTGCAGCCAGAACCAGAGGTTTCACCAACCCCGTTAAGCGCAGTCGACACATTATAGTCTCGACTACTTCCAGGTAAGCGCAAGGTCAGAATCTGTTTTTCAATATTCAACAACAAAGACATATGTAGAACAAATCAAAGCCGACAAAAATAAGTTTTATCAGAGCGAGCCTGCAACCCTGCGGTAAGCACCGGAATCATACGATGCAGAACATTCTCTATTTCTACTTCCTTATCAAATTCATTCTTTTCAATTGAAGCTAACGTTTGAAAATTAGATAAAGTAAAAACCATTGATCCCATAAGAAAATGCAAACGCCAGAAGAACTCATCATCCTCCATCGGCGAAACGTCATCACGCAATAGCGTCAAAAACCGCTCAAGTTTTTCGTGGTACTGATGAAACATATATTCGCGCAGAACAGTTTGGCTTTTCATATAAGAGAGATCAAGCAAGCGCATAAACATCGATAAAGCATGAGCGTTACCTTGCCTAACCTCTAATAAGGCACGCATAACCATTTCCATCAACTCATTGGATGTAACTGTCTTATCCGAACTACCGCCCAAGCGCTCTACCACCGCATTTTCAATGTAATCACAAAATGGGGATAAGTACTTTTCAGAGACAGCTTCGATTAAACCCTGCTTGGATCCAAAGTGATAATTCACGGCTGCTAAATTCACATCAGCAGCCGCCGTTATCTGACGCATTGTCGTTTCTGGAAACCCTTGCTCTGAAAACAAAGCTTCAGCAGCCTTTAATATTTGATTCGCCGTTTTAGACCGCTGCAAGCTATGCCTCCTTTCACGTCTTGTTTAAAACACTCTATTAGAAAAATATAGCTCATAGATGAGCAATAGAAAAATTATATTTATCGTGTCATGAATCGGCTATTCGACACTCGCGTCCAAATTTTTGAAACAACACCCTCTGAAGTTTGGATTGCCATCTCACTCAAGCGCTCCTGAAGTGTCTTTTTCATTTCATAACGGACCCGAAACACATCCGCATTATCACAAGCACTCATCAGATAATCATCACTTGTCGACAGCTCATCGACTAATTCTTCAGCCAAGGCTCTCTTACCAAACCATACTTCGCCTGTTGCTACTTTCTCTATGTCCAGTTGCGGGCGGTATTCAGATACAAACTCTTTGAAAAGTGCATGAGTGTCCTCAAGCTCTTCAATAAATTTCTGCTTACCTTTTTCAGTGTTCTCGCCAAACATTGTGACTGTGCGCTTATACTCTCCAGCGGTGAACATCTCATAATCAACATCATGCTTTTTAAGCACACGATTAAAATTAGGGACCTGAGCTATGACACCAATAGAACCTACAAGTGCAAAAGGCGCTGCTATAAGGCGGTCAGCCAAACAAGCCATTAAATAGCCGCCACTTGCAGCTACTTGGTCAACACATACCGTTAAGGGTATCCCAGAGTCTTTAATACGAGCCATTTGAGAAGCGGCAAGGCCGTAGGTATGCACCATACCACCCGCACTTTCTAATCTAATAACCACTTCATCGCAAGGCCGAGCAAACGTCAGTACTGCAGATATTTCTTCTCTGAGCAATTCCACTTCACTGGCTTTAATATCACCATCAAAATCAAGAACATAGACACGTTTTTTATCTTCAGGCTCTTGAGCTGGTGTATTTTTCGCTTCTTTCTTGCGCTGCTTACTTTCTAGCTTATCTTGCTTCTTCTGCTGTTTAAGCAGGTGCTTATAAGCATCTTTATCGAGTACAGCCGCTTCAACGGCATCTTTCATATCTTCGTAAAGATCATTGATAGAGGTGACATCAACTTCACCATCTCGATCATCACGGCGATTACGCGAACTTACCATTATGATGCCTGCTACCAAAAGCAGTATCACGACTAATCCAGTGAATGCTTTCGCAGCAAACAGGCCGTATTCAAAGAAAAATTCAGACAACAGGTTTCTCCATAAAAAGAGTTATCAGTATTAAGTGCGGTAATGTACCATAAAAGCGAATTAACGAATCCACTGTACGCTACTTTTCGTGATAGGAATGTATATATAATGAGTTCAGATATTACCGTAGCCCGCGTTATTGAAAAACTACCATCACGCTTCCAAGCAGATGCCGCCGGTAGCTTAAACGCCATTTTCCAATTTCTACTGGAAGATGACGATGATTTCTACATCTCTATAAAAGAACAAGAATGCACAACCCAACCCGGCGAGCACCAAGACCCTTCTATCACATTGATTATGGATTCCAACACCTTTATTAAAGTAGTGACAGGAGAGCAAGATGGCATGAGCGCATTCTTAAAGGGACAACTGCGCGCCGAAGGCAATGTCATGCTCGCTACAAAACTAGGCAAGTTATTTAAAAACAAAACCTAGTTCAGCTTTCACCCCGAAGAAAACGTTCAATAAGTGCGGATGATATCGCAAATGAAGGAGGCAAGTCAGGCATCGCATCTCGGTGATACCAGTTAGCCTCTTCTATCTCTACTCCATCAGGTATTAACTCCCCACCTGCATAATCGGCAAAAAAACCTAACATTAAAGAGTGCGGAAATGGCCATGATTGGCTTTGAATATAGCGTACATTAGCAACATCAACTCCTACTTCCTCTTTAATCTCACGATGAACCGCCGCTTCAGCCGTTTCGCCTGCTTCAATAAAACCCGCGAGCGTACTAAAAATACCAGGTTTAAAACGAGGTGAACGAGCCAAAATACAACGATCACCATCAACAACCAAAACAATAATACAGGGCGATATGCGAGGGTATTGAACTAGCGAGCATTTTTCACAATGCTTTGCCAGATCTGCATTATGATGCTGCATTTCATTTGCGCAGCGCCCACAAAAGCGATGCTCATTATGCCAAATAATCAATTGCGCGGCCCGTGACAAGTTCACATATTCTGCCTCATCTTGGGAGACAGACAGCAACCCTCTCAGATTTGCTTTTTCAAAAGAAATAGGAGACCCACGTTTTAAAATAGCTAAATGGATTTGCTCTCCCCTCATGTCACCCACTGGGTAGATAGCCTCAACGTTCTCTTTTGAGAAATCATCTAATGTGGCGTGCAGGTACCCACCTTCGTTATTTAAAAACATTGCCCCAGATGAGCCAACAACGTAATGCCCTTTCACTGTCATTCCTTGCTCTTTTGTCATTGATTTTCCTATAGAAATCGGGGGATATACTTATTTAAAAGTTTATCAAGTACCAGCCCCCAACTGATCTATGTCACAAACTAACTATAATGCGGAATTAATTAGCCAATAATCACGCATAACTATTCAGGTTTTATCAATCTACTGCTAGTCTACACCAACATTTGAGTATCCGTTTGTAGTAAACGACCTGTTTAACAATTAGGACAATAATAAATGACCATCACCTTTCCTCAGGCGCTAATGCGCAATTTCCTAGGAAATTCTCCCGTCTGGTACAAGCAGGCCATTATTGGCTTTCTGATTTTAAACCCCATCCTATTGATGGTTGCAGGCCCTGTTGTTACCGGCTGGACACTCATTTTTGAGTTTATTTTCACACTAGCGCTGGCACTTAAGTGCTACCCGCTACAACCCGGTGGACTGCTTGCTTTAGAGGCCATTGTCATCGGACTAGCATCACCAGAATCAGTTTATCATGAAGTAAGCAGCAACCTTGAGGTCATCCTACTGTTGATGTTTATGGTAGCTGGCATCTACTTTATGCAAACCATGCTGCTATGGATCTTTACCATTATTCTTTTAAAGGTAAAATCCAAAGCAATGCTCTCATTGTTGTTTTCATTATCTGCTGCGTTCTTATCAGCTTTTCTCGATGCGCTCACGGTAACAGCGGTACTCATCAGCGTCGGTGTTGGTTTTTACTCCGTTTATCATAAGGTGGCCTCCGGCAAGAACTACGATCACGATCATGACCATGCTGATGATGAGTCTGTTGAAGAAACAAACAGAAATGATCTCGAAGATTTTCGTGCATTTCTAAGAAGCTTGTTAATGCACGGTGCCGTTGGAACGGCTCTCGGTGGCGTTTGTACACTGGTTGGCGAGCCACAAAACCTGCTTATCGCGCAAAAAGCAGGCTGGGACTTCATACAGTTCTTCGTCTTAATGGCCCCTATCACTATGCCGGTTCTAATCGCAGGCTTAATTACTTGCTTCGTATTAGAGAAGACTCGTATATTTGGGTATGGAGTAGAACTGCCTTCAAGAGTACGACATATTCTTGAAGACTTCGCCGCAGAAGAAGATAAAAAACGTACGCTGCGTGATAAAGCAGTACTTATGGTTCAAGTACTCGTGTCTATTTTTCTTGTATTAGCATTGGCTTTTCATCTAGCTGCAGTAGGCCTTATCGGTTTAACCATCATCGTATTACTTACCGCCTTTAACGGCATTACCGAAGAACACCAAATAGGCAAAGCTTTTGAAGAAGCATTACCTTTTACAGCGCTTTTAGTTGTGTTCTTTGCCGTAGTATCGGTTATACATGACCAACACCTATTCCAACCTATCATCCACGCTGTACTTGAGATGGATCTTAAAGATCAACCTGGCTTCTTCTTTATAGCCAATGGCTTGCTTTCTGCCATTAGTGATAACGTATTTGTAGCTACGGTATACATTAATGAAGTGGCAGCTGCGCTAGAAGCCGGAACAATTACACGTGATCACTTTGATGCCTTAGCTATTGCTATTAACACGGGAACTAATATTCCAAGTGTTGCTACGCCAAACGGCCAGGCTGCTTTTCTGTTTTTGTTAACATCTGCTCTAGCACCACTCATTCGCCTTTCGTATGGTCGCATGGTAGTTATGGCATTCCCATACACTGTCGTGATGAGTATTGTCGGCTACATTGCAGTTAACATTGCGCTAGGCTAGTTATTTCACAACAAAAAAAGCGGGCTATTTAGCCCGCTTTTTTATTGCTCTATTGTTCGTTAGCTATTCGGCTCAACAACAGCCTTTCGCCACAAACACTCTCCGCCCGCACTTTTATCAAGCCTACTAAGAAATGCTTCATGCTCAACAAGCTCATCACCTGTTGCAGCTAAAACAGCCAAATTTAATGACTCTGACCCCACCCGCTTAATGACAACCTCGTCGCCTTCCTGGCCTTGATCGCCATCACTATCACTTAACAACAGTGATGTTTGGCCACCGGTTAGCGCTAAATATACATCGGCAAGAATCTCCGAATCTAATAAAGCGCCATGTAGTTCACGGTGTGAGTTATCGATGCCGTATCGTTTACATAGTGCATCTAGGTTATTTTTTTGCCCGGGGTGCTTGTGTCGGGCTAACCGTAAGGAGTCAGTAATAGTACAAATATCGGCCATGCGAACGTCGTAACCGTTACGACCTAATTCCGCGTCAAGGAAACCTATATCAAACGTCGCATTATGGATTATTAATTCAGCACCACGAACGTACTCGAGAAACTCGTCAGCTATGTCTTTGAAGCGGGGCTTATCATCCAAAAATTCATGTGTAATACCATGCACAGCCATCGCTTCTTTATCAATTTCATGGACCGGCTTGGTATATTGGTGGTAATGATTTCCTGTCAACTTTCTCCGCTGCATCTCAACACAGCCGATTTCGATAATATTATGTCCTTGGGACCATTCAAGCCCCGTTGTTTCTGTATCGAGAATAATCTGACGCATATTGCATTAAACCTTTTTTAAAATCTCATCTACACCACGATTAGCTAGCTCATCAGCCAATTCATTCTCAGGGTGCCCACTGTGCCCCTTAACCCAGCGCCATTCAATGTCATACTGAGCTGACAATTCATCGAGGCGTTGCCATAAATCTGCATTTTTCACAGGTTTCTTAGCCGCCGTTTTCCACCCATTTTTACGCCACCCAGCTATCCACTCAGTAATACCTTTGCGTACATATTGAGAATCAGTAGTCAAAATTACAGGGCGTGTGCTTTTTAAAGCGGATAGCGCTTCAATCGCACCCATTAACTCCATACGATTGTTGGTAGTATCCTTATCACCACCCCAAAGATGCTTTACGGTTTCACCGTATCTTAAAACGGCTCCCCAGCCTCCCGGACCAGGATTGCCTTTACAGGCACCATCAGTAAATATCTCAACGGCTTTCACGTGCTTGTCCCCTTGTGGCCGGTTCAGCAACCGGCAATCTAATAAAACGCTTTCCTGTTTTTTCAGGATGTATTGCCGTCATTCCACCCACATCTTTTCGAGCGAGGATAATATTAATGGCACCGAAACGAGATAAGTACTTTCTTCCTAAGCCTTGCAGCTTTCCAAATTTTCTTCTTACATTTGATGATTCATATGACGGCAGAAAATAGTCACTGGTAGTTTTCAGTTCAGTTAATTCTAATAATTTTATCCAATCTACCAACCGGTAATGGCTTATAAAATGAGCCTTCTGCCAAATTGGTGCCTTACTTTTTCGTGTCCAAAGGCGAGATATACCCCACCAAGAAACAGGGTTGAAATTTACGATAAGTAAATGCCCTCCCGGACGAAGAACACGCGCAGCCTCACGTAAAACCTGATGCGGGCTAGCGGCAAAATCCAACGAGTGATGCAACAAAACAACGTCTACACTATTGTGCTCAAGTGGCAGTTCGGCGTTTTGTGCAATAAGACTGTTCGGCTGCATACCCAGCTCAAGCTGGTGGTAAACAATGAATGCATGCGCGACAGCGCTTTTACTAGCGAGGTCTATTGTCGGATCTACTCCAATCTGCGCCAAATGCACGCCGTACAAGCCGGGCAATAGCTGATCAAGTACCTGCTGCTCGGTTTCCAGCAAGTCTTTACCGAGGTCATTTGAAAACCAACGCTTTAACGATCCAGCCAGCTCTTCAATGGGTTGTTGAGTATGAAAATTCATATCGAAACGTTATCAACCTAAATATTAACTAAGCCTACATGTTAACAGTCATCACCATTTAGGGTAATCTCCGACTAACAAAAAAGATGAGGTTCACTATGTTTACTGTATTACCACTCCCAGCGTTTAACGACAATTACATTTGGATGTTAACCAGTGCAGACCACCCTGGAATGGTTGTAGTAGACCCTGGTGATGCTGATGTAGTAATCAAAGCAGTGAACGACTCAAGCATACCACTTGTAGCAATTTTACTAACGCACCACCACCCTGATCATACTGGTGGCGTTAAACAACTCGTTGATCTTTTTTCTGTGCCTGTTTACGGCTCTGCAAACTCACCATTTAAAGAGATATCCCAGCCTTTAACAGATGGCATGCAAATAAGCATTCTAGGAAAAGCATTAGTAATAAAAGAAATTCCAGGTCATACATTGGACCATATCTCATACTACTTAGCTGATGAAACATCACAAATATTTTGCGGTGATACACTTTTCCTTGCAGGTTGCGGCCGGCTGTTCGAAGGATCTCCCCAGCAAATGCTTAGTAACATGGACTATTTTAAAACGTTACCGCTTAACACCCAAGTATACTGCACACACGAATACTCACTCGCTAACTTAGCTTTTGCTCATGCGGTAGAGCCAACTAATGCTGATATCAGCAATACAATAGTACGCTGTGAAGAGTTACGCTCACGTAATTTACCCACGCTACCTTCATCTATCGGTCAGGAATTAAAAATCAATCCTTTTATGCGAGCAGAAATATGTGATGTACAAAATGCCGCCAGTAACCACACAAAATCTAATATTAACAACCAATTAGATGCCTTCACCGCCATCCGAGAGTGGAAAAACAGCTTCTGACCGTTAAGGTGCATTGACCCATTATCTGAGCCTGCTAAAATTACCCATCAAAATTTGCTGGAAAGATCGTATGCCTCGTCGTTTAATTGTTTCAACATTAATTGTTTCAAGCCTCATGGCTGGTTGCCAAACAATACCCAAGAACGACTCTGCGTCCATCTTACCTAGCCCTTCAGTCACTCCCGAAGCAGTCATATCAAATGTTGTAATTGAACAGACTAAAATAGATGTAAAACCAAAACAACAAGCACCATATCTGCAAAGCCCAGACAATCTCTGGGAGTTGACTCGGCAAAATTTTCAACTGACAAACGAAGCTCAGCACGATGCCGTTGATATTCAAATAGGCTGGTATAGTAAATACCCTGCCCATATGCGTCGCATAACAGAAAACGCTGCTCGTTATTACCATTATGTTTTAAGTGAAGTACTAAAGCGTGATTTACCTGCTGAAATCGCATTACTACCAGCGGTAGAAAGTAGTTATGATCCTCAAGCATACTCTTCTGGACACGCAGCAGGGATATGGCAATTTATTCCAAGCACTGCAAAGTATAGAGGTATTAAAAGAAGCCGTTGGTATGATGGTCGTAAGGACATAATAGAGTCAACGAAGTTTGCCCTAGACTACCTTGAACATTTAAATAAGCGCTTTGACGGCGATTGGCTGTTAACAATGGCTGCTTATAATGCTGGCGGCGGCACCATTTCAAAAGCCATGAGAAAAAACCGTGAAGCAGGAAA
>NZ_JADGEV010000007.1:115581-133885 GCF_016744175.1 Neptunomonas sp.
TATAGCAAAAGCCAAACGAACAACTTCTATAACGCAGTACAAAGTGCAAAGCGGAGATACGCTATGGGGTATAGCTAAACAATATAACGCTAGCGTAATGTCTATCCAAGAGTGGAACAACCTACGGCCAAACAGCACATTAAAAATAGGGCAAAAGCTTCGTATTGGTGCCTTACCCGCTAATTTCAGTAAAGACGAAGCCCTCGCTCTACAAAAAATTGGCTATAAAGTTCGAAGTGGTGACTCATTATCAGTCATCGCTGACCGTTATAAAATCAACGTTGCCGATATCAGGGAATGGAACAACCTTCGTAGTGACTCTATTCTTATTAAGCCTGGACAAAAGCTCAAGCTTTTTATCACTGACAAACTAATAGTGCAGAACTAGCCATGGATATACTGAGTATTTTTATTATTGCTGTCGCTACCATCACTGCCATTATCTTTAAAGTATTCCTTTATAAGCGCATTCAGAAGTGGATGGATCAGGATTTAATAAAGTCACTTTCTGAAGGAGACAGCAGTAAACACGCCTACTTATGCCAAGAACTGCAACGACTCGCTTTACAGAAAACGCCACGACGCGATATACATAACGCAATTACAGAATCGGCTAAACGATACCCTTCTCAAGAAGAAAAATCGCAAGAGTAGCATTCTCTGCTTACCACTGATATAACTCCTATATCAGTAGCAGTTTTTACTCTTGGATTTATTTCATGTCTATGTTTTCACTAAAAAAAATAATCGCCCGCACACTTTTTTTAAGTATTTTACCTTTATCTTGCGGTGCTGCTCAGCATGGCTTATCGATGCATGGCGACCTAAAATACACTTCTGACTTTAGTCATTTTGAATACACGAACCCTAACGCTCCCAAAGGCGGTGATATAAAAGAATGGGCACTAGGCACATTCGATAGCTTTAACGGCTTTATAATCAAAGGTACTCCCGCTGATGGATTAGGCCTTATCTATGACTCACTCATGAGCAAAGCGCTAGACGAGCCTTTCTCCCAGTACGGCCTCCTAGCCGCCAGTGTCGACATGCCCGCTTCCAGAGAAAGCATCACTTTTTTCCTTCGCCCTCAGGCACGCTTCTCAGATGGGAACCCCGTTACTGCTGAAGATGTCATTTTCACTTTTAACCTTCTGCTTGAAAAAGGTGCTCCTTTTTACAAATCCTACCTAGGTGATATAGAAAACATAGAAGCGATAGACCCACTCACTGTAAAGTTTCATTTTAAAAATAACGGTAATCGGGAGCTTCCCTTGATTGTTGGCGAAATTCCAATTTTTGCTAAACACTTTTGGAAAGATCGTGATTTCTCAACACCGTCTATAGATATTCCTATTGGGTCAGGTCCTTACACACTGGGAAAATTTGAATCAGGACGCTCGATCACCTATCAAAGAAACTCAACATACTGGGGCAAAGATCTAGCGGTAAATACAGGGCGCTTCAATTTTAACTCAATCACATATGATTACTACCGAGACTCAACTGTTTCCCTAGAAGCCTTCAAGGCTGGCGCATATGACTTTCGCCAAGAAACCTCATCAAAACAGTGGGCCACCAGTTACTCGGGACCACAGTTTGATAGCGGCAAATTAATCAAAGAAGAAATTACTCATAGTAAGCCAACGGGCATGCAGGCTTTCATATTTAATACCCGCAAACCTTATTTTAAGGACCCTGACGTACGTAAAGCACTCAGCTATGCCTTTGATTTTGAGTGGACCAACAACAATCTTTTTTACGGGGCTTATGCCCGTACTCATAGCTATTTCTCAAACTCTGACATGGCAGCTATTGAACTACCGTCACCAGAAGAATTAGATATTTTAGAGCCCTTTCGAAACCAACTTCCAGACGAAGTGTTTACAAAAGCATATCGTGCACCTAGCTATGATGGTTCAGGAAAAATCCGAAAACACATCAGACAGGCACTGCGAATATTGAAGCAGTCCGGTTGGGAGCTTACCAACGGGAAATTAATCAACGCCGACACTAAAGAGCCGATGATATTTGAGATTCTATTGGTTCAGAAAGATTTTGAACGCATCATAGCGCCGATGATAAAAAACTTACAACGCATGGGCATACAAACAAAAATCCGCATTGTTGATGTCTCTCAATACATCAACCGCTTGCGTGCATTCGATTTTGATATGGTCGTTGGTTCATTTGCGCAATCATCATCGCCTGGAAATGAACTATTTGAATACTGGGGCTCTAAGAATGCACAACAACCTGGTAGCCGTAACCTGATCGGTATTGAAAACCCTGTCATAGACAAGTTGATTGAATTGATAATACAAGCACCCGACCGCAAACAATTAGTACTACGCTCTCGCGCACTCGACCGAGTCTTGCAGTGGCACTATTATGTTATCCCTCAGTTTCATAGCCGTAGCTACCGGATTGCTTATAAAAAGATATTTGGTTTTCCAACAGTGAAGCCGACCTATGACTTAGGTTTTGATACATGGTGGATTAAACAGCCAGAAAGTGAGCCTAGTAATTAATGGCTGCTTATATTCTTAGACGATTACTGCTGATTATTCCAACGCTGATCGGCATTCTCACTATCAATTTTCTTATTATTCAAGCCGCGCCAGGCGGCCCTGTTGAGCAAACTATTGCTCAACTTGAAGGCTTAAGTAACAGCGCTGTCCCTGGCAGTTCTGGCGGAGGCGAATTAACAGCGAATCAAAACACTAACGACAGTAGTTACCGTGGTGGACGCGGGCTTGACCCTCGGCTCGTTGCCGAAATAGAAGCATTGTATGGTTTTGATAAACCTGCACATGAACGCTATTTTCAGATGCTTGGCAATTACCTAACCTTTGACTTTGGTAAGAGCTTTTATAGTGATAAAAGTGTTATTGACCTAATAGTTGAAAAGTTACCTGTATCCATATCTCTAGGCCTATGGACTACGTTACTTACCTATTTAATATCGGTTCCTTTAGGCATTAGGAAAGCCGTTAAAGATGGCAGCACCTTCGATGTATGGAGCAGTACGGTCATTATCATTGGCTATGCCATTCCCAACTTCCTGTTTGCTATTCTTCTCATCGTTCTTTTTGCTGGGGGCAGTTATTTTGATTGGTTCCCATTAAGAGGTTTGACCTCTTCAAACTTTGATGAGTTATCATTAATTGAAAAAATTGGTGATTATTTCTGGCACATAACGCTACCCGTGTTTGCCTCCGTCATCAGTAGCTTTGCAACATTAACAATGTTAACGAAGAACTCTTTCTTAGACGAGATCAACAAGCAATATGTACTCACCGCGCGTGCAAAAGGATTAACTGAGAAAAACGTACTGTATGGTCATATTTTTCGTAATGCGATGCTGCTCATTATCGCCGGTATGCCTGCGGCATTAATCGGTATATTTTTTACTGGATCAATGTTAATCGAAGTGATTTTCTCTCTTGATGGGCTCGGGCTTCTCGGCTACGAAGCAGTTATCAATAGAGACTACCCTGTTATCTTTGGCACGCTTTATATCTTTACACTGATCGGTTTACTAATGAAGTTAATTAGTGATCTTACCTACGTCATGGTGGATCCACGTATCGACTTTGAAAGTAGGGAGCAGTAGTTATGACTCCTATTAATCAGAGGCGCATTGCTAACTTCAAAATGAACCGCCGCGGCTTTTGGTCATTGTGGATATTTCTTACACTCTTTATCCTGAGTCTACTGGCTGAACTGATCGCTAATGACCAGCCTCTAATCGTTAAATACCAAAGCAATTTCTATTTCCCCGTTGTAAAAGAATATTACGAAACAGAGTTCGGAGGTGAGTTTCAATCTGCTGCTGACTACAAAGACCCTTACGTACAAGAGTTAATCGCTGAAAAGGGTGAGGGATGGATAATTTGGCCCCCTATTCCGTACAACCACCGCAGTATTAACTACGATTTACCCGTGCCAGCACCGTCACCCCCGAACACTGAAAATATACTAGGTACTGATGACCAAGGACGTGATGTGTTTGCCCGTGTCATTTACGGATTTCGCATATCCATTTTATTTGCTCTAGTTCTAACCATTACTAGCTCAATCATCGGTGTTGTTGCAGGCGCTTTACAAGGTTTTTATGGAGGGAAAGTAGATCTATATTTCCAACGCTTTATTGAAATTTGGTCAGGCCTTCCTGTGCTATTTTTATTGATCATTCTTGCCAGTATTGTGGAGCCTAACTTCTGGTGGTTGTTAGGAATTATGCTCTTATTTTCATGGATGAGCTTGGTTGACGTAGTTCGCGCTGAATTTCTGCGTGGAAGAAACCTAGAATATGTTAGAGCAGCAAGAGCGTTAGGTGTTTCAAATCAACAAATCATGTTCCGCCATATACTTCCTAATGCGATGGTTGCCACCCTTACCTTTATGCCCTTCATCTTTAACGGCGGAATTGTCACATTAACTGCTTTGGATTTTCTAGGATTTGGCCTGCCGCCTGGCTCAGCATCACTCGGTGAACTGATTGCACAAGGCAAAGACAACCTCCACGCCCCTTGGTTAGGCTTGTCTGCCTTCATGACACTGTCCGTTATGTTAACGCTGCTTATTTTTATCGGTGAAGCGATACGCGATGCCTTTGACCCAAGGAAAACCTTGCTATGACTGAGCATTCCAACACATCGCAGACTCCTGCTAAAAACCTCGTTAAGGTTAATAACCTCAGTGTACAATTTGGCCAGGGTTCATCCGCTATTACCGCAGTAAAATCTGTCAGCTTTGAGATAAAAAAAGGGGAAACAATGGCTCTGGTTGGTGAATCAGGGTCCGGAAAATCAGTCACTGCCTTATCTATATTACGCTTACTCCCCTACCCTAAAGCTAGCCACCCAAACGGCAGTATCCATTATCAGGGTAAAGATATATTAAAAGCCGATGAAAGATCATTACGAAATATCAGAGGCGACCAAATCAGCATTATTTTCCAAGAACCGATGACGTCGTTAAACCCTCTTCATACTGTAGAAAAGCAGATTGCTGAAAGCCTCTGGCTTCATAAGCTATTAAAAGGTGATGCTGCACGACAACGCACTTTAGAACTACTTACTTTAGTGGGTATTCGAGAACCAGAAAGCCGCTTAGCCAGCTACCCTCACCAGCTATCTGGCGGACAGAGGCAGCGAGTAATGATCGCGATGGCACTTGCCAATGAGCCAGAACTTCTCATCGCAGATGAACCAACTACTGCGTTAGATGTAACCGTGCAAAAGCAAATACTAGAACTCTTACAGCAGATACAAAAAAAACTCGGCATGGCTATTCTGCTCATCACTCATGACCTAAATATTGTTAAACGTTATGCAAAAAATGTCTGTGTAATGCATCAAGGAGAAATTGTTGAACGAGGTGAAACTGGCCAGATTTTTAATCATCCTCAAGCCTCCTACACACAACAACTAATCTCAGCCGAACCAACCGGCAAACCAAAGCCCGTGGAAAACAACAGTGAATGTATTTTAGAAACTGAAGACCTAAAAGTATGGTTTCCCATAAAACGTGGCTTTTTAGGGCGCACCGTTGACCATGTCAAAGCAGTCAACGGTATTAGCTTAACCTTAAAACGAGGTGAAACCCTCGGTGTTGTAGGTGAGTCTGGTTCGGGGAAAACAACCCTAGGGCTTGCAATACTTCGCCTAATTCGCAGCGAAGGGGCTATTCACTTCCACAACACAAGAATAGATACCCTTAACCAAAGCAGTATAAAGCCGCTAAGAAGGCAGCTTCAAGTGGTGTTTCAGGACCCATTTGGCAGCCTTAGTCCGCGTATGTCAGTAGAGGAGTGTATTGCTGAAGGATTAACGGTTCATAACATTGGTAAAGAGTCAGAGAGAGAGTCCCTAATAACACGAGCATTAATCGAAGTAGGATTAGACCCTAATGTGCGACATCGTTACCCCCATGAATTTTCGGGCGGCCAACGACAGCGTATATCCATTGCTCGCGCACTCATTTTAAAGCCCGACATTATTATTCTTGACGAGCCAACATCAGCGCTAGATAGAACAGTTCAAGTTCAAATTGTAGAGTTATTAAAAGAACTTCAACTGAAATACAGTTTGAGTTATATATTCATCAGCCATGATTTGTCTGTCGTGAAAGCCCTAAGCCATAAAGTGCTGGTCATGAAACAAGGTGAGGTGGTTGAACAAAGTACTGCTGACACCTTGTTCAGTTCACCTTCGCATGCTTACACACAAGATTTACTAAAAGCAGCGTTTGAATAGCAGCAATTAGCGATCTCTCGCCTCTTCTGGTGATTCCAACTTATGTCCTGCCACAATGAATTCTGGCAAGCATAGGTCACCAAATATTGCGGCTAAACGAGTAATGAAAATAATTAGCATAGAGGCAATAGCTAACACGCGCTCTTCAATTAAGCCAAAAAACACAACATAAAAAACAGCCCCTAAAATGGCACAGGTTGCATAAAGCTCACCTTCCCGATGAAGGATTAACGGAATTTCACGCGTTAATATATCTCGGATCATACCGCCAGCACAGCCTGTGATACAGGCCATCATGATGACTATAATAGGCCCCATTCCAAGAGACATTGCCTTCTCTGCTCCTAAGACAGCAAATAAGGCCAATCCAGCCGCATCTAGCACCAGCATGGTTCTTCGAGGATATAAAAAATACCTGCATATTAGAAATGCAGAAACCGCCGAAATAATTGCGGTCCACAGGTAGGTGTTATTTACAACCCAGCCAATGGGGTATGCGTTGAGTGTAATATCCCTAATGGTTCCTCCGCCGAGCGAAGTAACAATAGCCAGCACCACTACCCCAAGAATGTCCATTCGCTTGCCTTGGGCAGCCAAGGCGCCTGTGATCGAAAAAACAGAAACCCCGACCAGTTCCGCAAAATAAATAAGTGTCGCGTTATCCATATTACCTCCAACGCCCTTGTCTTCGCCCTGTTGCACCTGCCATTTTTATCATACCTAAGCGTGTATTCGCGTGGCACAAAGCAATTGCTAATGCATCTGCCGCATCCGCTTGTGGTAAACCGGGAAGCTTCAGTATCTGTGTAACCATATGCTGTACTTGAACTTTATCAGCCGAACCCTTTCCTACTACTGATTGCTTAATAGATCGTGCCGCATACTCAAATACTGGCAGCTCCTGCTGAGTACCCGCAACAATAGCGACGCCACGAGCCTGACCCAACTTAAGTGCAGAATCCGCATTCTTGGACATAAACACTTGTTCAATAGCCATTTCTTGCGGCGAAAACAGCCTGATAACCTCTGTAACCCCTGCAAAAACTTGATTGAGGCGATCAGGGAGTTCATCGCCTTTAATACGAATGCAACCGCTCGCTATATATTCATTACGAGCCCCAACAACATTTATCAAACCGTAACCTGTTATACGAGAACCCGGGTCAATTCCTAAAATGATCATTCGACAACCTTGTTTATCACACCTTGCCTAATACACCCAATCAAGACGCTATAAGCATAATCTTCATACAAAAACATAACCAATAAAAAAGCCGAGACTCTGCAAAAAGAAGCTCGGCTTTTTAAATCATTAAAGAAGGTCTTACTCTTGCAATGACTCTTCTGGAATCTCAGCGTTATGATATACATTTTGCACATCATCAAGATCTTCCAACGTATCAAGAAGACGCAATACTTTACGACCTCCCTCAACATCTAATTCAGCTGTGGTTGATGGAATCATTGAAACCTCATCATGAGCAGGCTCAAGACCCGCCGCAATCAACCCTTCTTTAACATCCAAGAAGTCGGTAGGCGCAGTAAATACATCAATAGACCCATCGTCATGAGTAACGACATCATCAGCACCTAGCTCTAATGCAGCTTCCATGATGGCGTCTTCATCGGCACCCGCTTCATAAGACAGCTGCCCTTTTTTTTCAAATAAATAAGCAACGGAACCACTCGTTCCTAAATTACCACCGGCTTTGGAAAACGCCGAACGTACTTGAGAAACAGTTCGATTGACATTATCCGTCATGGTTTCAACTAGAAAAGCAACACCACCCGAGCCATAGCCTTCATAGGTTAACTCATCGTAGTTTTCACCTTCGCCACCACCGGCTCCACGTTGAACGGCTTTCTCGATAGTATCTCGCTTCATATTAGAACCAAGGCTTTTATCTATCGCTGCTCGCAACCGAGGATTATCGTCCGGATTACCGCCGCCCTCTTTCGCGGCCACTACTAGCTCACGAATAAGTTTAGTGAATATCTTTCCTCGCTTTGCATCCTGAGCGGCCTTGCGGTGCTTGATGTTAGCGAATTTAGAATGGCCTGCCATTGATGTCTCCCTTTTTAGCCGTGGTGCAAAAATAAAGTACTTATCAAAAAAGTGTTTATCAATACTCACTTACAAAAAAAGCACTTACAAATAAGCTGCCCGGAGGCAGCTTATATTTCGTACATTTAACGCTATTCTAATGCGCTTTACTAAGGTGTTTTACGCAACTTAATATTAAGCTCGCGAAGCTGAGCAGCACTTACTTCGCCTGGCGCATTTGTCATCATACAAGATGCACTCTGCGTTTTAGGGAAGGCTATAACTTCACGAATAGAGTCAGTGCCGGTCATCAACATAATGAGACGGTCCAAACCAAATGCCAAACCACCGTGCGGTGGAGCACCATATTTAAGAGCGTTCAATAGGAAGCCAAATTTATCATCGGCTTCTTCATCTGAGATACCCAAGATTTCCAAGACCTGAGCCTGCATCTCTTGGTCATGAATACGGATAGAACCGCCACCCAGCTCACAACCATTAAGTACCATATCGTATGCACGAGACAACGCTGATAAAGGATTAGCTTTCAATTCTTCAGCCGTACAGCTTGGTGCAGTAAACGGATGATGAAGTGCCGTTAAGCCACCATCACTGGTCTCTTCAAACATTGGGAAATCAACGACCCATAATGGAGCCCACTCACACTGGGACATCTCAAGATCTTCACCCACTTTGATACGTAGCGCACCCAATGCCTCAGAAACAATCTTCTCTTTATCAGCACCAAAGAACACAAGGTCGCCGTTCTCAGCACCCAAACGTTCCATAATCGCCATCGTCACATCATTACCCAAGAACTTAATGATAGGAGACTGAAGACCTTCTACGCCTTTTTCAATTTCATTAACCTTGATCCACGCCAAACCTTTAGCACCGTAAATGCTAACAAACTTAGTATAGTCATCAATATTTTTACGCGTCAGCTTAGCGCCACCAGGTACTTTAAGGGCAGCTACACGGCCTTTAGGATCTTTAGCAGGACCGGCAAAGACTTTAAATTCGATCTCAGCCATTAGGTCTGCAACGTCAACCAGCTCCATAGAAAAGCGAAGGTCAGGTTTGTCAGAACCAAAGCGCTGCATCGCTTCAGAGTATGGCATGCGAGGGAAATCACCCAGGTCCACACCTTTTAGTTCAAGAAACAGCTTACGTATCATGGTTTCTGTAATACCCATGATCGCTTCTTCATCCATAAAGGATGTTTCAATGTCTATCTGAGTGAATTCAGGTTGACGATCTGCGCGTAAATCTTCATCACGGAAACATTTAGCAATCTGGTAGTAACGGTCGAAACCAGACACCATCAATAACTGTTTAAACAGCTGAGGAGACTGCGGAAGAGCGAAAAACGACCCTTCATGCGTGCGGCTTGGAACCAAGAAATCGCGTGCACCTTCTGGCGTAGCACGATTCAAAATAGGCGTTTCGATATCTAGGAAACCGTTATCATCTAGATAGTTACGAATGGCATTCGATACTTTAGAACGAAAGCGTAGTTTTTCCTGCATTTCAGGACGACGTAGGTCAATATAGCGATGACGTAAACGAACATCTTCGCCTACCTTTTGATGATCATCTAACGGGAAAGGAGGTGTCTCCGCCTTGTTCAGGATGTTCAATCCAAGACCTAGTACTTCAATTTCACCCGTAGGCATATCACTGTTAACAGTACCGTCAGGGCGGTGACGAACAAGCCCCTTGATTTCAATAACATATTCGCTACGTACACTGTTTGCTATTGCAAAACTTTCTTCACGCTCAGGATCAAAAACAACCTGTGCGATACCTTGGCGGTCGCGTACATCAAGAAAGATAACTCCACCATGGTCACGGCGGCGATGTACCCAGCCTGTTAACGTAATTTCTTCGCCGATATGTTCTTTTCTCAAATCGCCGCAATAATGGCTGCGCATAGTCTACTGTTCCTATCCATTGCTGGATGCTGTTCACCAGCACCACTTAAAAATCAGGTATAAACAAAGGGCAAAATTATACCTGAATTAGCGCAACGTTACAGTGACTATACCTGCCTATTTTCATCGAAAATGAATGTAACCTCACCCGTCAGCATAGATTCAAGTCGTGATCGAATATGATCAATCTGTTCTGGTGTATATGGAACAGCTGGGTGTAGACCCCATACAGGACCTGGCCAAGCCTTATCCCCTTCACTTCTGGCAACAAGATGTACGTGCAGTTGCGAGACAATATTACCAAGATTCGCTACATTCATCTTTCTTGCAGAGAAACTATCTACCATTACTTCAGCCAACTCAGAAGATTCATCCATCAGTTGATGTTGCTCTTCTCGTGATAAATGATATATCTCTGTGGCGCCTGCTCGTCGTGGAACTAAAATAAACCACGGGTAGTTCGAATCATTCATCAGTAAAAGACGACAAAGCGGAAAATCCCCCATGGCGATACAATCACTGTCTAAACGTGCATCGAGTTCAAACTCCAATTCTAATTCATCCATTGCAATCACCTTAACAAAGTCACTAAATTACATTGAAAATAGTCGCTATAAACAACAGTATAGAGCATGACATATCGATTTGATCTATCCAAAAGCATTACTGATATCGGATTAGCTGAATGGGAACGCCTTGCGGGAAGGTCACACCCATTCATTCGATATGAGTTTCTTGAGACACTAGAGTCCAGCGGTGCTGTATCGACTCAAACAGGCTGGCAGCCTCTTCATCTTCGTTTATTCGAAAATGATGACTGTATCCTCATTCTTCCAATGTACTTGAAAAGTCACTCTTATGGGGAATATGTTTTCGACTGGGCTTGGGCTGATGCTTATGAACGCCACGGGTTAGACTATTACCCAAAACTGATAACCTCGATACCTTTTACGCCAGTATCAGGGCCACGCCTAGCGACTCAAAAGCCACTGTCTGAAGTAATACCATTATTAACCCAGATCATTAAGCAAATTTGTGCAGAAAGGGGGATATCCTCTTGGCATGGGCTTTTCTTTGAAAACAGCCAACAGCTGCATATGCAAACGCAAGATTTTAAAAATAGATTAGGTACTCAATACCACTGGTTTAATAAAGACTACCAAGACTTTAATCACTTTCTAAATGGCTTCAGTTCTCGGAAAAGAAAAAATGTTAAACGGGAAAGACAAAAAATCACCGAGCAAAACGTGATTGTTCATTGTATTGAAGGCTCAGACATCTCCGAATCTTTGTTAAATACCTTCTATCACTGCTACCACCTAACCCATTTAAAACGAGGTAGGCAAGGCTATCTTAACCCAGAATTTTTTCGTAATTTACTACACACTATGCCTGAGCAAATAGTCATGTTTGCTGCCCAGTACCAATCAAAATATGTTGCAACTGCATTGTGTTTCAAAGATGAACATACACTTTATGGCCGCTATTGGGGCTGTATTGAAGAGTTTAATAATTTGCATTTTGAAACCTGTTTTTACACAGGGATTGAGTACTGCATTCGACATGGTTTACAACGGTTTGACCCAGGTGCACAAGGAGAACACAAAATACAACGAGGGTTTGAGCCTATAGAAACCTGGTCCTCTCACTACATCAGTAATCCTTCATTTGAACAGGCTATTGTTCATTTTTTAGATGAAGAAGAAGCCCTTATGAGAACACAGATTAGCGAGTTATCTAAAGGATTACCTTTTAGAAAAGATGATTGATTAGCTTCAACATTTTAAAAAAGTAAAGCGATGGCTCATCAAATGAAACGGGCGAAGACAGTATTTAACTGTGCACATCATAATACGCTTTAAAAGCATCAACGCTTAAAGGTCGGGCAAAGTGATAACCTTGGAATAAATCACAACCCGCTATCGCCAAATAGTCTGCCTGCTCTTGGTTTTCGACACCCTCTGCTACCACCAAAAAATTAAGCTTTTTGGCCATGGTAATGATTGCAGAGGTGATAGCCTGGTCTCCTTTGTTATCAGGAAGCCCATCGACAAATGTCTTATCAATTTTAAGCTCATTAAGAGGAAAGCTTTTTAAATAACTGAGGGATGAATAACCTGTGCCAAAGTCATCTACAGAAACTTTCAAACCCAAGCCTTTAAGCTGATGAAGAATGGAGTTTGTTTTCGTTATATCACTCATAGCCAAACTTTCAGTCATTTCTATCACAACAGACTCAGGCCGTACTTTACTGTCCTGCAAGCATTTATCTACAAGCGCTACAAAACCATCAGCGCGAAACTGCTTACTCGAAACATTAATCGAGATAGAAACATTATTCATTGCTTGTTGTTGCCAAGCAGCCGCTTGGAGAAATGCATTCATCAACACCCAAGAGCCAATCTCTTCCATTAACCCACTTTGTTCTGCAATCGGTACAAATATCGCCGGTGATATAATCGCTTTATCGGGGCGCGCCCAACGAAGCAAGGCTTCAGCGCCTTTGACTGTACCAGTAAAAGCATCCACTTGAGGTTGAAACACCAAGTAAAACTCATTATCTTTAATCGCTTTCTTCAAGTCTTGCTGCATTTGCAACCTTTCTTGCAGATGTAGATTAGCTTCTTGTGAATAAAACTGTAATGGGCCGGGCATTTCATCATAAGAATGATGCGCCGCGTAACTAGCATTCTTCAGGACGATGTCTGCATCATTTCCATCTCTAGGGCTCATCGCTATCCCTAAGCTAATGGTAATATACAAGCTGTGTTGATCAATAATAAAGGGCGCTTCAAACGCTTTTATTAAACGCTCCGCTATGCATGATAACTCTTCATCAGATAACTCTTCATACAGCAATATTGAAAACTCATCTCCTGATATTTTAGAGATTATTTTGGTTGGATCTTGGCTCTGAAAATTGCCACACATGTCCATTGAGCTTAAGCAGTTTTGCAAGCGAAGGGATGCTTCGTTCAATACATCATCCCCTACCTTAGGCCCAAAACTATCATTAATCGCTTTGAAGGTAGCTAACCGTATAGCAATGACAGATAATTGGTTGTCAGTTTTTACTGTACTTTCAATGGCAGAGGCTAAACGCTCTAAAAAGAGTTTACGATTAGGTAAACCGGTTAACACGTCCAAATAAATTAGCTGGTCTTGATAAGCCTTAACAGTCAGTATGTTCCTAACCCTAAGCACCAGCTCACTCGGGTCGACCGGTTTTGCTAGAAAATCTGTAGCACCTAACTCAAGCGCTTTTAATTTTGTGGCCCCGTCACTTGAAGAGGTCAGTACGATAATAGGGAGGTGCTTTGTTTGCTCCATCCCCCTCAGAGCTTCTAATACCATAAAGCCTGTGACATCTGGCATGACTAAATCTAACAAGAGAACATCTGGCTTACGGTTAGTCACTAACTCTACGGCACACACTGAGTCACTTTGACCTAAAAAATTATCATAGCCAGCGTCTTCAAGAAAAGCTTGAATTAAATCGATCATGATAGGCTCATCATCGACCATCATAATCAGTGAATCTGTTAAAACTGAGTTGCTACTCAAATCAAAAACACCTGATTGAACTGACACATTTACCAAACAGATTACCTTTCAATCTGCTGCACTTATTACTTAAGTGTAAGACACATTTAACGCTCTGCAAGTTATCTTTATTCATAATTTAAACCTTACTGACGGTTTCTAATGATTCAGCGTTGACAAAAAGAGCGGGATCAATATTTTCTACACGTAGAATAAGCGCTTGTACCTTCCCATAACTATTCCTAATTGCCACGTCATCTCTACATTTTGCTGCTTCTTCCAGCTCCATAGCAGGCTCTGTTAATTCTGAAAAACCAAGACTGCCTGCAGACCCTTTTAACCAATGCGATAATTTACCCAATGCCTCATAATCCCCACGCTGAACGGCACTATGAATTTCAACGGACTGTTCTTCAAGACGAGTTACAAAACGATCAACAATTTGTTGATATTTAGGGTTATTTTCACTTAATGAAGAACGCAAGACGCTCTCATTTGACACGTTAACAACAGGAAGCGGTTTAAAACCATCATCGACGACCTCTGACGAACCTGCAGCATCCAACCGTGCTGTGCCATCAGACAACGCCAAACCTAAGCAGGCCCTACGATAAAGCAGCTCAACCGCGGACAAATTACTTCTTGCAGCGCTGCTATCCCGCGCAATAGCGGCACTCTCCAGTTCTATTGCCACCTCAGTAAACATATCAAATCCAACACTGCCTGCAGAGCCTTTAAGCCAATGCGCTAAATCTGACAATTCGGAAAACTCCTCTTTTTCTAGCGCACCATTCATCTCGATAATTTGCTCTTCGAGCCTGCTTACAAAACGCTTAACGATACTTACAAATTTCTCATTACTGGCTAAGCTCGACACAATAGGTTGCAAGGCTTCACTTATATCTTTACTAAGAGCGTTAGGAGGTAAAACATGACTTGATGGATCTGGTAGTGCTTTTTTAACAACGGGTAAAACCTCTTGTTCATCTGTTATTTCAGTCTCGGTTTCTATCAGTTTTTCTCCGTCGAGTAATTCGGCTAACAATGCAACAAGCTCATCAATATTGATTGGCTTCGTCATGTAGTGGCTATAACCCGCAGAAATACACCGCTTCTCGATTCCTTTCATTGCATGGGCCGTCAATGCAACCACAGGCTGTTTCAAACCCATTCTGCGCATTTCACTCACAGCAGAATAGCCATCCATGACAGGCATTTGGACATCCATCAAAATAATATCAAAGTTATTTTCCAGTGCTTTTACAAGACCATCTTGTCCATGAATGGCTGTAACCACGTCTAAACCCAAGTCTTCTAAAACAAGCTTGAGTAACTCACGGTTTTCATTTCCGTCATCAACAACGAGGATACTCGCTGCGGGAAGCTTCCACTTAACCACCTCAGCGGAATCATCATGCTCAAGCTCAATTAATAAATTTTCTGGCGTTAACCACGTCACATTAGACGTATCTTTTAAGTCTAAGACTAACGTGAATGTACTCCCCTGACCGTAATCACTACTTGCTACGATATCTCCACCTAGCGCCTGAGCGAACTTGTGGCTGATTGAAAGGCCAAGCCCCGTCCCTCCGAAGCGTCTAGTAATCGAGCTGTCCGCCTGAACAAAGGGATCAAACACCGAACTAACTTGTTGTTCTGTCATACCAATACCTGTATCCACAATATCTATTCGTAATTGCGGATTGGCTCTATCAGGTACTGATGCGTGAATAGTTATCGAGCCCTGCTCAGTAAATTTTATAGAGTTACCTATCAAGTTAGTAAGAATCTGTCTGACTCTTCCGGGATCTGTTTCTATTTCCTCAGGAATAGCAGTTAAAGCATCAAACTTGAGTACCAGCGCCTTCTCATCAGCTTTAACTTTCATGGTCTGCATAACTTGTTGAATTAACTGAACGGGTTTACAGTCAATTATTTCAACATCTAACCGACCTGCCTCAACTTTAGATAAGTCTAATATATCATTAATCAGATCAAGTAAATGCTGTCCGCTTGATGAAATAGTGTTCAGGTGCTTACGCTGATCAGGCTGCAAACCACCACGGTCACGGCGTAACAACTCGGTAAAGCCCAAAATAGCATTCATTGGTGTGCGTATTTCGTGGCTCATGTTTGCTAAGAATTCACTCTTAGCTTTGTTCGCCGTTTCAGCTTCTTCTTTAGAGCGTCTTAACTCTATATCTTTCTCTTCCAATGCCGTTACGTCATCTAAGCTGACAAGTACACCGCCGACTTTCCCTCCCGGAAGCAACACGGGAGAGCAGTTAACCATGAAGGTTTTTTTAGAAGTATCAGATAGCTGTAAGCGAACAATATGGTTGGTAATTGGTTGTCCACTTTCCATGGCCAATTTCCACGGATACTTATCCGCTGAGGTATCGTTTTTACTATCTTGCCACGGAAAAGTGGATGCTTTTAATCCGACCAACTTCTCTGCGGGCCGGTCGACCAGAGTAGCGAACGCTTGATTCGCCAACACAATGTTTTGCTTAATATCCATGACAAGAAGACTTTCAGCCATCGTATCAAGTGCAGACCTCACTCGGTCTGGAACCGCCTGAGAAGGGTCCAATTGTTTTAACATTCGCCCTAAATACCAAAAGAAAATAATAAAACAGGCGCTACTCAAGAACATAATAAAAATAACGACAGGATTCTTCATGTACCCCAAAAAACCCGGTGCTTCAATTGGCACGAACCGAAGCTCAACTTGCCCCCATTGCTGCTCACCTTCCCATACAGGTACGACAACATCCGTATCGGTAGAAGCTAACCCTTCTACAGGAACCCAATTAACAGAATGCTCGGATATATCCGCTAACAATTTATCATCCCTTCGGCGTACACCTGCGGACAGTAAATCTGGATTTCTCTCTACCGTTACTTCCAAAGCAGAGTGCATACGACGAATATCGGAGCGTGTAATGTACAAAGAGCTATTTACTGCGATCGTTTCTGCTAGCACGATCCGTGCTTCGCGCTTTATATTTCCCTCATTAGGTAACAGGCCTGTCATTGCTGCAATTAAAACAAGACTGACAATAATACTTGATTGCCCAAGTGCTATTCTGGCCTTAGAGCTATGCCTTCCAAAAATTCGCTCTATCATGTTATGAATCCTTACTCACAGACGCTTCATCTTTGCTCTCTTTTTGTACTAAAGATTCAAGTGAGTCTTCATCTTCCTCATTCAAGCCATAATCATCACCCTCCATCTTCGATAATATGGGTAATGGGTCAATAAAACGCCAAGCAGGCAAAGATGTGAGCACGCTTGATAATAAAATACCACTACGCAACAACCATGTTACATACCCAATAGAAAGCCCTGTCGACATTGCAATCCCACTACCCACTACCATTTGATCCAATGTAATCTGGTTTTGAAAATCTTTTTCCATTTCATCTAAACCATGCATAAAACCACTTGAGTTAACTAACAAAAGTGGGTCTGATAATTGAACCCAACTCGCTTTAAGGTCCGTTACCACCGATATTTGATTACCTATGGCTAGCGATAATGGTTTGATTGTATGGTTAGGTTTTGCTTCATCCGTAACAACCGCAATCGCTACAGGCTCAATCACTACAACCGCTTCTTGCTCAGGCGTAACCACATTAAGAGGTTCTACAGTTACGGCCTCGTCTACGACTACTTCAATGAGTTCATCCTTGGTCTCTTCTTCTACTTCGGCCACAGGCTCAGTAGATGTATCTTTCACCTGTTGCGTGGTTTCGTTTTCGGTTTCAACTACAGATATAACCACTTCTGTAATGCTTTCTTTTAGAATTTTATCTACATATGCTTCTGAACTGACAACATTTTCAGTTGACCCTTGTGCATCTGTGTAGCGCGCATCTACTGTAATCACTTGGCCAACATCATCATTTACCAATGTATAGCTACTACCTACGGCTCCAATATCACTGCCATTACGTTGCCAGTGAAAAATAATTTCCCCCAAGCCGTCTGCATCTTTAAGCGTTGCATTAACAGTCAGCGTTTCGTTTTCAGTTGGGCTTCCATCACTGATAATCGTCACTGAACCAGAGGGAGCATCATTAACATTAGCAACATCATTAATGCTATTACTCTGTAATGCTTCGCTCGCGCCTAATCTATCTGTGTAGCGAGCTTCTACGGTAATAACCTGGCCAACATCTTCTTCTACTAATACGTAGCTGCTACCGATACTCCCAATATCACTGCCATTACGCTGCCAATGGTAAGTAATTTCTCCTATTCCATCTTCATCTATAAGGGTATCCGTCACACTGAGCATTTCGTTTTCGGCCGGTGTACCATCGCTACTGATGGTAACCGCCCCCTCTGGCGCATCATTAACATTCGCGATTCCGTCAATACTGTTGCTCAATACAGTTTCATCCGTACCACCAACATCCGTGTAACGAGCCTCTACTGTAATCGTTTGACCAACATCAGCATTCACTAAGGTATAACTGCTTCCTGTAATGCCAATATCAATACCATTACGTTGCCA
>NZ_JADGEV010000048.1 GCF_016744175.1 Neptunomonas sp.
GATGCGCTGGAAAAAGAGTATGAGTTTTACCAGTGCATTATTAACAAAGAGAATTAAGGGCAGGGTGTTTTTTGATAAATTAAGCTTTCCCCTCGACCGGTACGATGTACTTCTCTTGGATCATGGCATGCAATGTAGCCAGCATCGGTTAAAGCGTGGTTTAGCCAATAGGGAATAATGTTTGCCATGGCTAATCCTGCAATAAACCACACTACTATGACCCCTCCTGATACTCGGGCAATGGGCTTTAAAATTTTAAAGTACTCTATTACCCCCGCAAAGGTTATAACCCAAAGGATAGAGCCCAAAAAATAATAGTAAGTGGCTGTGTCATGATGGATTTTTTCATCCATGCTCTCAATTGCTTGTAGTGTTTCGAAAAGTTTATAAGATGCATACCCTACTGCAGGGATAGCGAGAATATTAAACAACCCAATGAGGAAAAGCGCAGTGGCTTTGGACATTAGTAGCTTCTTGCGCTGCAAGGCCCAAATAAGCAGCGAATCATCTGTGGATTGTTTTCTAAATAGTTTACGCTGCGGTTGAACTCATATTTTATTTGGTCTAATTCAAGGCCGATTTCTTTATAAGCTTTTATCAGCATAGTTTTTTGTCTATTTCATTAAGTACAAACTCTGTTACAAGACCCACGCCAATAGCTACTGATGCGCTAGAAAAAGAGTATGAGTTTACCAGTGCATCATTAGCGTAGAGGATTAAGGGCAGGGTGTTTTTTGGTAAATTAAGCTTTCACCCCGGCCGGTACGATGTACTTCTCTTGGATCATGGCATGCAATGTAGCCTGCATCGGTTAAAGAATGCTGTAGCCAATAGGGAATAATGTTTGCAATGATTAACCCCGCAATAAACCACACCATTATGATTCCACCTGCCAAGCGAGCAACGGGCTTTAAAATTTTATAGCGCCCTGCCATTCCAGTAAAAGTGAAAACCCAAAAAATGGACATTAAAAAAAAATAGGATGTGGCTGTGTCGTAATAGATCTGCTCATCCGCTCTCACAATCGCTTGCAGGGTTTCAAAAATATCATAAAATGCATAAACGACTGCAGGAATAGCAAGAAGATTAAATAATCCAACAAGAATGAGAGCCGTGGTTTTGGACACTAGTACATTCTCGCGCTACACGGCCCAAATAAGCAGGAAATCATATGTGGATTTCTTTCTAAATAGTTTAAGTTACGGTTGAACTCGTACTTCATTTCTCTAAGGTCGAGACCCATTTTCTCATAGGCTTTTATCAGGGCGCTGGTTGCCCCAAGTTTTCTATCTATTTTCTCAAGAACGAGCCCTGTGACAATACCCACAGCAATCGCTGCGATGAGAGGTGCAGCAGCAACTGAGCCTAAAATAGCCGCTGATCCAACTGCCAGCCCCGCAACCGCTGCGGCTATTGAGCTAAGGCCAATTTTGATTAAATCAGAAGTAATAGTGCCCAATAACTCTGAGAGTAGAGCATCGTCCCGAATAACATAATCGAAAACTTCAATGCCAACGGATAAAACCACACTAAGAACAAAGCCGCTTTTTACAGAAGAAACAATACCTTTCGGGCCAACGGCCATACGTACTACTTGTGGGTTTTGGGCTAGGTAGCGAGTACCTTTAAAAATTTCACGTTGTCCTGGGTAGCCTTTAAAAATAACGTATTTTTTACCTGCATAGGTTTTGACAGTTACTTTCTGAGCATCGAAACCAAACTCTTTGAGCAGTTTTGCAGCGATAATTGAGTCGCCTGCTGGTGCTGCAAAGCCAGCACCTGTTTTTAATGTGCCTTTTCTTGCTTCCCACTCTTTAACGAACAAATCGTAATCCAAAACTTGGATTACATTTTCATTCTTTTTAAGGTCTTTAAGGAGTTTTTGTTCGTAGTTCATTGGGCGCTCCGTGCTTTCTGGTGGCAGGTAATATCTCTATCTGATTCTTTAAACCAATTATTAGCTTTCGTTACGTCTTTTTCGACGCCGATTCCACGACAATAAAAATAACCCAGCATATATTGAGAATGTTCGTTTCCATTTTTTGCGGCAAGGGTGTACCACTTTATAGCATTAGGTAAGGAATGCGGCGTTAGCAAGCCAGCATCATATATCATAGCTAGTCGTGATTGAGCACCTGCTTCACCAGCTGTAGCTTGCTGTTCTAGCTGCTTGAGTACCTGTGCAAATGACACTTCTTCTTGCTGTTGGTTATAAAAAGTTATTGTGGACGTTGGGCCTACTTCACGCTCCCTTTTTTGAGCTAGACGAAACCAGTCTTCTGCCACTAGGTGGTCTTTTGTCACACCTGTACCACTAGAGTAGTTTGAACCAATTTGGCGCATTGCTGGAATGTGGTTTTTTTGGGCTGCTTGCTTGTAAAGGTGCATGGATTTTTCAAAATCTGCTCGTTTTGCGTGTATTTTTCCTAAATAATGGAGTGCTTCAGGTACATCGTTGCTTGCAATTTTGGAGAATAGATCAAAAGCGACATCGTAGTTTTTCTTATAAAAGAAATCTAAGGCATGATCGAGGTCGGCACGTGTTGAGTCAGATTCGGTAGAAGCTAATACTGAAAAGCTAAAAAGTAGATAGATAATGGCGCAGGTAATACGAGAACAATGTTGTATTGTACGTTTCATTTCGGGAATTCCATTTCCAGCATAATAAAGCACCGGGTCACATTTTTAATGTCGGTGCATAAAACAACTCACAAGATTGTACTCTGTAACCGGTTAGATTCGAAGTCCTGTTTCTATGGAATAAGGCTAACCACAATGCCTATCCCGCGCCCATGGCCTTCTTGTGGGCAGCGACCGTTTTCTTAAAGGCTTTACGTTCTCTGCCTTCAATTTCAGTCATGATGGGGATATCGGCGCTCATGGCGTTTACTGCACGGTTGTTGATATGAAGCTCGTAATGTAAATGTGCACCAGTGGAACGTCCGGAGTTACCAGATAACGCAATTTTTTGGCCACGCGAAACTCTTTGTCCTTTACGAACATAGGCTTTTTTAAGGTGAAGATAGCGTGTTTTATATTTTTGGCCATGCTTTATTTTGATATAAAGGCCGGCGTAAGTATGTTTTTTAACTTCAGTGACGACACCGTCTCCTGTTGAAAGTACGGGTGTGCCGATAGGTGCCGCGAAGTCAGTACCGTTATGGGGTCTGATGAGCCGGGTTACTGGGTGGCGGCGTCTAGGGTTGTAACTAGAAGTAATACGTAATTTTTTAACGAGAGGGTAGCGAGAAAACGCACGCTCTAGGCCGACCCCATTCTTATCATAATAACTGTCTTTATATAGATAAGCGGTGATTTCGCTCTTTCGGTTAATCAGGCGGATGGCTTCGACGCGAGTTTCGCCTGTTTCCTGTCCTTCTACTGTTTGTTTTGAGCGAATTATTTGGAAAGTGTCACCGAGACGAAACCCTTTATTAAAATTGATTTTCTCTTTTAATAAAGATGATACTTCCATGATATCGCTAGCTTTTAAGCCTGCGCGGGATGCGGAGTTATAGAAGCTGCCTTTTACATCACCAGCAAGCACCTCTTGCTTCCAGGTACCAGGAATAATGATTTCTTTGTATTCAAAACCATTAGAGCCGACCTGTTGATAGATGACTTTATGCGCTAAGTTAAATTCTATCTCAAGTTTAGCAAGCTTTTGAGTTTTTGAATCCAGCCAAAAGCGCAGTGTATTTCCTGGCTTTAAGGTGTCGAGTGCTAATATGGCTAGGTCTGTTTCCAATACCTCGTACATAGTGGATTGTGGAATCCGTAACAGCTGGAATATTGAGCTAAGAGAATCTCCTTTTGAAATACTGTAGGCGTAATTTGCAGGGTATTGCTTGGATGCTTTATATTCAAAATCACTGAGGTCTATTTCAGAGGAAGATAGCGTGGGTAGCGTCAGTGTCTTGCTAGCATCATTACCGCCAACGAAAAGAACTACACATATTAGCAAGGCGAAAAGTAGCGATAGAATCTTGTGGAGTGAGGGTAAACGAGACCAGAAAAGGTCCGCATTCATCATAACTTGGCGCATAGTAAACGTAAAACCGTACAAAAGATGAGTTATATGGCCATTAAAGTAGCGGATTAGCCTCTGTATGCCAAGCCCGTGGGTTCTTTTGCGGGTGTAAATAGTGCTTTTATAGGCTTTACATCATAATAAGATATCGCACAAAAGCATTTTTATTAAATCATAGATGAGACGCGCCTAAGATGAGCACCTTTGCTAAGCATTATATTTTTGGTTATGGCAGTTTAATTAACAGCCTTAGTCGAGCGGTAACTGGGGAGTCTGGTGCTGTTTTACCTGTAAAAATTGCGGGCTATGAAAGATCTTGGTCTGTTATGTCTCCTGATTTTGGGATGAGCTCTGTGGCAGTAGTTCAATGTGAAGGCGCGTTCTGTAATGGTGTATTAGTGGAAGTGCCTGAAAGCGAAATCCCCAACTTTGATTTACGAGAGCAGGGATACCAACGCTCGCGTATAGAATCTCACCAGATAAAGTCATACCAAGAAGATGAACTGCCGCAAGGTACTCTGTGGATATATCATGCATGTGAAATTGTTCCGCCAACAGATGCTTGCCCCATCGCATTAAGCTATGCAGATGTCATTATGGCGGGTTGTATTGAACATGGAGATGACTTTGCACTGGAGTTTATCTCTTTAACAAAAGGGTGGGAGTTTGCTGCGCTGAATGATCGTGTTCTTCCTCGCTACCCTCGTGTGCAGGCTCAGCTGTGCACTCATAGGATCAACAAGCTAGTAGCAGGCGTCATAAATTTAACAGACGAACAGTTAGCAGTGCCTTACGATTCTTAATAAGCAGTCAGCTGACTGCAAGATTAATACTAAAGTAGCTCATCTACAGTAGTACCTTATTTACGCTTATGCAGAACAGCATTGGTAAGGCCTACACGGCATAATTTATGCGTTGTTTCTTCAAGGTTACTCCTGTTTTTGCTGTTGGTACTCGTTGTTGCTAACATCTCTTTTGGCCCGCATCTAATGCGGGTTTTTTTATGTCTGAATTGTTGTAGAGTCAGACATTATTCATCGTAATCCGCTATGATTTAGCTCTTTATGTTTCTTTGAGTAGGATAAAAAATGGCCGGTTCTAGCCTGTTAACCTTAATTGATGATATTGCGACGTTACTTGATGATGTCGCGTTAATGACCAAGATCGCTGCTAAAAAGACAGCAGGAGTCTTGGGTGATGATCTCGCTCTTAATGCTGAGCAGGTCTCGGGTGTTAAGGCCGACCGTGAATTACCCGTTGTTTGGGCTGTTGCCAAAGGCTCGCTCTTAAACAAAGTGTTTTTGGTACCCGGTGCATTGGCGATAAGCTATTTTCTGCCGTGGTTGATTATACCTATGCTCATGCTGGGAGGGTTGTTTCTGTGTTACGAGGGCTTTGAAAAGGTCGCTCATAAATATCTTCACAGTGCAGAAGAAGATAAAGCACATCATGCTGAGCTGGAAGCCGCAGTAGATGATGCCAGTGTTGATATGGTGGCGTTTGAAGAAAAGAAAATCAAAGGCGCTATTCGAACCGATTTTATTTTATCCGCAGAAATTATTGTTATCACGCTGGGGACTGTAGCAGGAGCCCCATTAGTGACCCAGTTGGCAGTGCTTATCACGATAGCATTAGCGGTTACTGTCGGTGTTTATGGGATTGTTGCGGGCATCGTTAAATTAGACGATTTGGGTTTTTATCTTAACGCTAAGAAAGGGTTGAGTGCCTGGGTTGGCTTTCAGAAAAAATTGGGACATTGGATTATTATTGCCGCCCCTTATCTGATGAAAGGCTTAGCAACGGTAGGTACTATTGCTATGTTTCTTGTTGGCGGCGGAATTATTTCTCATGGCGTCCCTGTACTGCATCACTTGATTGAAGGTGCGGAAAGTAAAGCACAGTTGTTGCCGGCTGTCGGTTCTATTTTAGGTGCTTTAACACCGACGCTATTGAATCTCGGTATTGGTTTGTTGGCTGGTGCTCTAACGGTTGCGGTGGTGAGCTTAGGGCAGAAAATCTTTAGCAAAAGTAAGTGATTGAAAAACCACAGAGTGAGGTGAAGGGGGGGACCGCACTCTGTGCAAGGTAGTGTTTACCAGGTGAGTACTGCGCCTAATGCAACAGTATCGGTTTCACGTGTATCGCTCTCTGTACGATCGTATTCAGCGACTAGTTTTAGATTACTGTTTACTGTGTGGAACCAAGCAATGGCTGTGTTCTGTGCATCCAAATCATTGGCTGATTCAGTTGTTCCTCCAGAATTTTCGCCATAAGATGCCACTAAACGCTCGCTGCCCATAGTGTAAGCTGCTTGTACAAGGTACCCGTCTACATCCGCGTTGTCTGCAGTGACTAAGTTAGCTAAACCTGCTGTACCTACGCCGGTAGCACTAAACCCTGATGCACTTAGAGATAGGCCCGAAACCTTAACATTGACACCATAAGCTACGCCGTTAGAGTCAACATCTGCAGCGCCAGAATTTGAGCTTTGCGCCATCCCACTGACCCATGCTTTAAGAGGCACGTTGTCGCTTAGAGATGTTTCAAAGGTAAGCTCAGCCTCTAATCGTGGTGTGCTTTCTTCAGAACCGGATGATGATTTAGCTGGATCCATAATACCGACGGCAAGTTGGAAGCCGTTGGACCTAGGGGTGCGGTAAGTAATCTGTGCGTTGGGGAAGGGATATAGGTAGCCTGTACCAATGTTACCGAAAGAAACATTGCCGCTATCGACCAGACCATCTGAACCGACTTGTCCGTAACCTAGTAGTAGCTCATCGCCAAGAATATTACTGCGGCCAAATAATGAAAAGTCTTTACCAATTAACACTTGGCCCCATTCACCATCGACTGTTCCGTAGAACTGACGAACATCGATCATTGTGTCTGTAAGGTTACTATTACCATCATTGATCGTTACCCAGAAAGAAGAACGGGCTCCAAGTTTTAGGTCATCTATCTGTTTGCCAAAGTTAAAGCCAATATAGTTCGGCAAGAAACCCATCTTCACGCGGGACTGGCTGCGATCCAACGTATCATCAGCATCATCGATGTGGCTATTTACATAAAATGTGTTGATGAGTCCATCTGCACTGAAGGTAGTATCGTCTTTATCATAGAGGGTTAAACCCGCTGAAGCTTGACTGCATAATCCAACAGCAATTGCACAAGTCAGAAGTTTGAGGTGTGGCTTTTTATTTTTCATATTGTCCCCGAAAGTATGTAGGTAGCTTAGTGCTGTGACGTACATATCATCAGGGATTCTCGATGAGCGGCGAATGCTGCTTTGGCTCTGGATTTGTGAGCTATTGGCCTTGTGCTATTTGTATCTTATACCTCACAACTCTCTGTAATATATCGACTTAGTGCCATAGTCGTGGGTCTAGGTGTAATACAGGAGAGGGCTTTAAGTTGTAATTTGCTTTGCAGTTACAATACCGCATGAAATACCGGCTTGATTGTAAAAGCTTTATAAACTTCATATCCTCTCTATACATCGGCATCATCACGGCGTCTAAGATAATAAGAAAGTTGAGCACTGTTAATGAGCACTGATATTTCTAATTTGCGTAAATTTGTGTCACCGGAAATTATCTTCGGCTCTGGCGCACGACATACCGTGGCAAATTATGCACGAACCTTTGGTGCTCGTAAGGTACTGATTGTCTCTGACCCTGGCGTGATGAAAGCAGGCTGGGTTGAGGATGTAATTTCTAGTTTGGAAGATCAGCAAATTCCTTATGCTGTGTTTACTGATGTATCACCAAACCCTCGTTGTGAAGAAGTGATGGCTGGAGCAGACTTCTATCAACAGCAAGGCTGTAATGTCATTGTTGCTGTTGGCGGTGGTAGCCCTATGGATTGCGCGAAAGGTATCGGAATTGTCAGTGCGCATGGCCGTCATATCTTAGAGTTCGAGGGTGTTGATACCATTGATACAGCCATTCCACCTCTCGTGTTCATTCCTACTACGGCCGGAACTTCTGCCGATGTCTCTCAGTTCGCAATCATCTCTGATCAAAGCGAAAAGGTGAAATTCTCTATTGTGAGTAAAGCCGTAGTGCCGGATGTGTCATTGATTGATCCTGAAACGACGGCCACTATGGATGGGTTTTTAAGTGCCTGTACGGGAATTGATGCATTAGTTCATGCAATAGAGGCTTTTGTGTCCACGGGTGCAGGGCCTTTAACAGACATGCACGCACTCGATGCTATTCGCTTAATTAATATGAATATTGTTCCTTTAGTCGAAGACCCGAAAGATATGTACCTACGTGAGCAAATTATGCTGGGGTCAATGAAGGCAGGTCTGGCATTTTCTAATGCTATTCTTGGGGCTGTGCACGCAATGTCACATAGTTTGGGCGGCTTTTTAGATTTGCCCCACGGCCTTTGCAATGCCATGTTGCTTGAGCATGTAATTGATTTTAATTACTCAGAAGCAACTGATCGCTTCAAAGTTGTTGCACAAACCATGGGGATTGATACACGAGGCTTAAGCACTTCACAAATAAAGCAGCGTTTAATGCAGCATGTTATTTCATTGAAAGCAGATGTGGGGTTGACTCAAAAGTTAGCCGCTCAAGGGGTGAGTGTCTCTGACATACCGACGTTATCGTCAAAAGCATTAAAAGACCCTTGTATTGTGACTAACCCGCGTAAATCAAACCAGCGAGATGTTGAAGCGGTCTATGAAGAAGCGCTCTGATAACAAACCCTCTTTCGAAGATCTTATAGGTCTTGGCGACCACTCTGCGCGCAAGAATTACTACCCTGAACTTGCACAAAAACTAGACGAGCTAGAAACTGAGCGTAACCGCTATAAGTGGCTATTTGAAAATGCTTTACACGGTATTTTTCAGGCTGACATGAAAGGGCAGTTTCGTGCGGCTAATCCTGCCATGGCTGCCTTATGTGGTTATCGTTCAGCAAGCCAGCTGGTTCATCATATCAATGCGATTGATAAGCAATTATTCGTTGAGCCAAAGGATTACCATTTACTGCTTGATCGGTTGCATCGTGATGGCAAGGTATATCGTTATGAAACTCGCTTGTTGAAAGCCGGTGGTGAAACGATTCATGTATCGATGAATGTGCTGTTAAAGCAAGAAGAAGACGATATTACTATTGAAGCATTCGTTCAGGATATCAGTGAGCGGATTAGTGATCAGGCACGATTAAAAAAACTTAATGAAGAACTTGAACTACGTGTAGAAGAGCGTACCAATGCGTTGGCTGCAGTTAACACAAAACTGTGGGAAGAAATTCGTGAGCGAGAAGTCGCGCAACAGCAGATGACTGTCGCAAAAGATCAAGCTGAAGCGGCCAACCTCAGCAAAGATAAGTACCTAGCGGCGGCAAGTCATGACTTATTACAGCCAATGAATGCGGCTCGCCTGTTGGTCGCTGCTTTGCGTGAGCGAGCGATGGCCGTGGAAGATAATCATTTGGTTGAGCGTGTTCATGTTGCTTTAGAGGGGGCGGAGGGTTTACTGACGGACCTTCTTGATATCTCCAAGCTGGATCAAAATGCGGTGCAATCTGACCCATCAGCATTTCATTTATCACAACTTATGAACACTCTTCAGACTGAATTTCAACCGGTGGCCGATGGGACGGGGTTAGGTTTAAGAGTGCGAGGTACTTCGTGCGTAGTTTATTCTGATGCTCGTCTGCTGATGAGAGTGCTGAGGAACTTCGTCAGCAATGCATTACGATATACCAATAGTGGTGGCGTTTTGGTGGGGGCTCGAAAGCGAGGGGAGTATTTAGATATACAGGTGTGGGATAGCGGAGAAGGCATACCTGACGAGTGCCTTGCAGATATCTTTCAGGAATTTAACCAGCTGGCTCAGCATCGTAATGGAATGCGAACCGGGGTAGGTCTGGGGTTGGCGATTGTTGAGCGTACTGCTCGGGTGCTTGATCATCCTATCAATGTTAAATCCAGACCAGATAGAGGCTCGGTATTTACTATCAGAGTACCGCTAGCGCCGTCAGATTTTATACCCTCCCTACCTGCAGTTCACACGCAAGGTAATAGCCAGTTTATCGGTGAAGTCGTGCTGGTTGTGGATAATGATAGCGACATATTATTAAGTATGCGGACATTGCTGAAGCAATGGGGATTAGCTCCTTTGACAGCAACAGATGCCAGTATGGCAATAAAACTCTGCCAGCAACAGGACGTGGTGCCGCGCGTTTTGCTGCTAGATTACCACTTAGATCATGAGGAGACAGGGGTCGATGTGCTGGAACAGTTGGAGCAACATTTTAATGAAAGAATACCCGCCGCGATGCTGACGGCAGAGCGCGCGGATAAAAGCTTAAAATTATTTCGAGAGTTGGGGCTGCAGGTCCTAAATAAGCCAGTTAAACCTGGAAAGTTACGAGCATTATTAAGCCACATATTAGCAATGCCAAGATGATTTTTTTGCAGTAGCGAAAGGATTTAGGCCGCAAGTAGTATTTGCTCTGTCCAATAGTCTGCCTAGACTGAGCAAAGATCTTATTAGATAAGGATCACCATTGTTATGACTCAACCCGCCGTGTCTTGTTTTTCTAATAAAAGCGACCCATTTGTCGCCGCTGCAGAGCTGCGTCAGCAGCTTCAATGTGATGATTTGAGCTTCGTATTGTTTTTTTGCTCTGCAGAATATGATTTAGAGTTGTTAGCAGAGGCGATGAATAAGTCGTTTGGCGATATAACATTGGCTGGATGCACTACTGCAGGTGAAATTACGTCTGAGGGTTATGCACAAGGGGCTATCAGTGCGATAGGTTTTAGTCGGAATCACTTTGCGGTAGAGGCGTGCCTGATTGAAGCGATGGATAATTTCTTATTGACCCAGGCGCAGTCTGTTGTTGAATCCTTTATAAATAAAGGCAGAAAAAAGCAATTAGCACCTATTAAGGGGAATAGTTTTGTTCTCACACTATTAGATGGTTTAGCCGTTCAGGAAGAGCAAGTATTGGCAGCACTGAGCTCAGCACTTGGCAATATTCCACATTTTGGAGGATCCGCAGGCGATGATATTCATCTAGCTCATACGCATGTTTTCGCTCATGGTGCATTTCACACAGGGGCTGCGGTTGTTCTGTTGTTTAATACAGATTGCGAATTTGAGGTATTTACTACCCACCACCTTGAGTCGTTAAGTGAAAAGTTGGTTGTGACGGCTGCAGAACGAGATAACCGTCGAGTCTTTGAATTAAATGCTGAACCCGCTGCAAAAGAGTATGCCAATCTGATTGGTGTGCCCGTTAGCGATTTAACACCAGAGGTGTTTGCACTGAATCCTTTGGCAGTGAAAATCGGAGAGGTATTTTATGTCCGCGCAATTCAAAAGGTGAATGCTGATCTTAGTCTTACTTTTTATTGTGCAGTTGAGAATGGCATCGTACTAACGCAAATGCAGCGTGGAGACATGCTCCAAAATCTTACTAGTCAACTAGAGCGTATAGAGCAAAAAGTAGGCTTTCCTCAGTTAATCCTTGGCTGTGACTGTTTCCTAAGGCGACTTGAAATTGAGTATTTAGGTATAACAGAACAGGCAAATGATCTATTACGTGAGCATAAGGTTGTTGGTTTCAATACTTATGGAGAGCATTTAGAAGGAATGCATATCAATCAGACATTCACGGGTGTCGTGATTGGGAGACCTTCTGATGACGGCTGATGAGCTGAAAGCCCGTTTAGCTCAGTTGGAGAAGGAAAATTATAAGCTCCAACGGATAAATCAGGCGCTGATTGAGCGTGTTGAATCAAGTAATGTGCAGGGAGCGAATCCTTATGCTGCCTTTGAGCACTCTGTTGTACTCGCTGACCAAGTGAGAGAGAGAACAGAGGCATTAAATGAAGCATTATCTGAGCTGAAAATTAGCCACCGTGCACTGAAAAGTGCGAACCAAATAGCGGACCTTGCTAATCAGCGCTTAGTCGATGCCATTGAAAGTATTTCAGATGCTTTTGTGTTGTTTGATCATGAGCGTCGTATTGTGCTGTTTAATAGTAAATTTCAAGCAGTATGGAAGAATACGGGACAGGTAATAGCAACCGGTACTACCATACAAGATGTTCGCCGCTTAGCCGATCAGCATGGGTTGATTGCTGAAGAATACGGCGAAACAGGTGATGGCAATAAGGTGTTTCGACTGTCTACTGGACAATGGGTTCAGATGAGTGAAAGGCCTACATCAGATGGCGGTATGGTGGTGCTGTATACGGACATAAGCCAATTAAAAGCATCTGAAACGCAACGAAGAGAGGCCGCTCTCGCACAAAAATCTGAACTGTTACAGCGTACGGTGGATAACTTGTCACAAGGTGTGGCGTTAGTGAATGCCAGTGATCAGTTAGAAATTTGGAACGATCGTTTCTTAACGTTAACGGGTGTTTCCCGTTCTCACGCTGAATCGCATCCTCCTTTTCGTGCACTAAATATTAAACATTTCCATGATACTAAGGCAAAAGGGGGGCATTCAGACACCTCTAATGTAATGCGTCACGGTGAGTATATTATTGAAGTAAGGACACATGCTATGCCGGATGGCGGGTATGTGAATACTTACACCGATATAACAGAGCGTTACCAGTATGCCGAAACCCTCAAAGAAAGCGAGCAATGGATACGCTTAATCACGGACCATGTGCCCGCATTAATTGCCTATATGGGTGATGATCTTTGTTACCGCTTTACCAATAAAGTTTATGATGAGTGGTATGGTTGGGAGCGTGGGATGCTCGCGGGTCAAAGCATTACTCAAGTACATGGAGAACAAAGCTTTAGAGAGTTATCTCCTTACATCGACGAAGCGCTGTCAGGTAAAAATGTTAACTTTGATATAGCTGAGCGAAATCGAAAGGGCGAGCAGCGTTACATGCTGAAATCGTATGTGCCTAACCTAAATGAAGAAGGGGAAACCGTTGGGTTTTTCGTAATGATCAGAGATATTACTGATCGTCGAAAAGTGGCATTGGAGCTTGAAGAGGCGTACCAGAACCTTGAGCAACGTGTAGACGAACGAACATCAGAACTCACTGCTGTGAATGAACATTTGCTGTCTGAAATTGAAGAACGTACGCAAGTGGAAGCTCGTTTAAGAGAAGCAAAAAAAGATGCTGAACAGGCTAATCTCTCGAAAACTAAATTTTTGGCGGCCGTTAGCCATGACCTGTTGCAACCCTTAAATGCGGCACGGTTATTTACCGGTGCATTAGCTGAAAAGCAGCTCAGTGATGTGACTCGCCCTCTTGTTAACTCTGTCTCACATGCTTTGAGCGATGTTGAGTCATTATTAGGTACATTGGTTGATATTTCTAAGCTCGATGCTGGTGTGGTCACTCCGGATGTAACTACATTCAGAGTGAAAGAGTTGATGGAAAATATTGCCAATGAGTTTAGACAGTTTGCACAGCAAGAAAATCTTAAAATGACCTATATTGCGTCTTCTGCTGTTGTTTCTACAGACTCGCAGCTGCTAGCACGAATTATCAGGAACTTTCTTTCCAATGCAATTCGATATACTTCGAGCGGCAGGATTTTATTTGGTTGTCGTAGAAAACAGCAGTCATTGCTTATTGAAGTGTGGGATACCGGTTTAGGCATCCCAGACGCGCAGCTGCAAGAAGTCTTTCAAGAGTTCAGGCGACTAAATCCTCAAGACCAAGGGCAAGATAAAGGCCTTGGGCTAGGATTAGCCATCGTTGATAAAATATCACGTGTTCTTGCGCATCCTATCTCAGTTAAATCGATAGAAGGTAAGGGATCGGTGTTTTCTGTTGAAGTGCCTTATGGCGAGTTGGCATTGTATTCAGCTATTCCAATACTGGGGAATGAAGTAGCCCAAGATTGCCTGAAAGATGCACAAATATGGGTGGTTGATAATGATCAGGCCATTTGCCAAGGTATGAAAACATTGCTTGAGGGATGGGGGTGTCGTGTAACAACGGCGTTATCACTTGAGCACTTATTAGCGCTAGTTGACCCTACAAGTGACCCTGCAGACCTGTTGATAGCAGACTATCATTTGGATGACGGCAAAAATGGTGTGGACGCTGCGCGTTCTATTTCTCAGCGTATGCTGAAAGAACTGCCTGTCTTGATGATTACGGCTAATTACAATAAAGACCTTAAACAAGAAATTCGTGAGCTGGGCTATATTCTAATGAATAAGCCCGTCAAACCGTTGAAGTTGAAAACAACGCTTTTGCATTTATTGAAAAACCGCTTAGCTGTTAGCGTTTAAGGTACTCGCTAAAGTTGATGTTGCCCGCCGATAGAACTGCTTGAATGCGGTTATGCACGCTCAGTTTTCGCAAAATTGCAGATACATGAGCTTTCACCGTAGTTTCAGCAATGTTTAGGTTATAAGCGATTTGCTTGTTCGATTCGCCAGTAGACATTCTTTCTAGCACAAGTAGCTGGCGACGTGTCAACGACGATAGCATTTCAGGGGCGATACGATTGTCATCGTGACGAGGCTGGCGACGTGTTTCAGGTGAATTACTACGGATAATGTCAGAAGGTAAATATACATTACCGGCTAGAATTTGCTTTAAAGCATCAGTCATTTGTTCGCGGGAAGAAGATTTAGTAATAAAACCGACAGCCCCATAGGTAATTGCCTGCAATACGATCTGTTTGTCTTCTTCCGCAGAGACAATGACAACGGGGATAGTTGGAGACTCATTACGTAAAGTTATCAAGCCGTTTAAACCATTCATGCCCGGCATGTTAAGGTCTAAAAGGATAAGATCAAGGTCATCCTGATCCAGTGTGATGGCTAGTGCGTTCTCAAGGGTTTGCGTTTCAAGTAATTCACAGTCAGGAAAACTGGTATGAATGACATTGCTAATAGCCTCTCTAAATAGAGGGTGATCATCCGCAATCAGTATTTTATACACAAGACTCTCCCGTACTTATAGTTATTATTGATCAACGGCATGCAAAATATGCAGGTGGTAGATCAGGGTGTAAACTTTTCTGGTTTTCCTGCTACTGTTTCTAAATCGGCTTCTTGCCAACCATCAGAACCGTCCCGGTACCAATATAAATTAGAGTATCCCCATTGCGATGCTCGTTTTATTGCATTCCACGACATCCAGCAGTCGGCAGTGCAGTAAATCACAATAGGGTAGTCTTGTCGTCCTTGGGTTATTACTCGCAAGTGCTGTCTAAAGTAGTTTGCCCATGCATCATCTAGCTCCCCTTGGCCTACATTGGGTGTCCAGTGGCTACCTGGAATATGGAAACGAGGTTTTTTCTGAATAAAAAAACCATTCATCCATACTAGCGGCTGCACATCTACTAACACAGGTTCAGGTGTTTGCTTTAGCAAACGAACGAGTTGCTGGGTAGATACTGTCGTTGCTTGTTTGTGTTGTTGTGGTGTTGGGCTACGATATCGAAAAAGTCGGTAGCCTTCCAAAGTATAGAGTTCACTATTATTTTCTAGCGAATTTAACCATGGGGCCAGCGGCTGGGTTGCCTGTACAGTCTCTTTGGCCAATGAGGCTTGAGAGCATGAGTACAGTAGACACAGCCAAACGATCATTTTTCTCATACAACGACACTCTTTATAGCAGACTGTATTACACCGCGGTTTTATAGGCGCGGTACATTCTGCATTGGAGTGAAAAAACCAGTACTAAAGTACTGGTTTTGAGTATTAAGTAGAAAAGTAGTCTTTAGTTGCGACTTGCCAAATAGGCAGCGGCTCCCATCATAATAGAGCCTGCTGTACGGTTTAGGTTACGCATGGATTTCTCTGATTTAAAGTAGCTACGTGCTTTTGATGCCATATGTGCAATCATCATTAATCCGAGCATAAGAGCGCCAAGCTGCAAAGCAGAAGCCAATACAATATCCGCTGTACTGAGCGCAGACAAGTCCATAAATGTAGGCAAAAATGCGATATAGAATAGAATAACCTTTGGGTTTGAGGCCGAGATCAAAAAACCCTGCACAAAGCTCATGAAGCCATGTCGAGACTTTGATTTAGATTCTTCTTCAGATAGATCTATTGGGGTTGTCCAGAGTTTCCAGCCAAGGTAGCAAAGGTAAACTGCACCCGCTAAACGGATGGCAGTAAACAATCCTCCCCAATGTTCAGCAATAACAGCTAAACCAAAGCAGGCGAGGACCAAATAGATAATATCGCTTACGGTCATGCCAAATGCGAGTAGAAAGCATGAGCGGCTACCTTCGACCATCGCTCGCGCTAAGATTGCAAAGGTGCCGGGGCCGGGAGTGATGCCAAAAATAAAAATGGCGATAAAAAAAGTAATGGCACTTTCAAAAGACATTGGCATTAACCTCGCTGGTCTTGTGTTGTTAGCAACAGGGTAAGGATTTATAACATTTCTTAAACACTACTGACACAACGTTGTCAGTAGTGGGGCCGTACTCTGTCATCTTCTTATCAATAAATGGAGTACAAAACATGAGTGCAGTTGTTGAGATAGTATCCTTTTCTTTAGTAGAAGGTATGACTGACGTACAGGTGGCGGAGACATTTGAAGGGGTGAATAATGTATTAGCTGCGCAGCCTGGGTTCCAATACCGGTCACAGAGCCAGGATGGAAAAGGCCAGTGGTTTGATGTGATTTATTGGGAAAATATGGAAATGGCGCAAGCGGGTTCCGTTGCGTTTATGGATAGCTCTGCAGGCCAGGCTTTGTGTGCTCTAATTGATGAGAATACTTGTCACGTTCGCCATATGGAAGTATCTACAAGTGTAATGGGGTGCACCCCTGAAAGTTAAATAGTATCGCCTATTTTATTCGACATTAGGTTAATGGAGAAAAACAAGCATTATGAGGAAAGCGGAGCGTTTGTTTCAGCTGCTGACAATTTTACGTAGTCGTAGAACGGTTGTTACTGCCAAAAGTTTGGCTGAGCGCTTGCAAGTATCAGAGCGTACTATCTACCGTGATATACAGGCGTTGTCGCTTTCCGGTGTGCCGATCGAAGGTGAAACTGGCGTTGGTTACAGGTTGCATCCTGGTTTTACCGTTCCGCCGATAATGTTTGATCTTGATGAACTAGAAGCGTTATTACTAGGGGTACGAATGGTGCAGGGCTGGAGTGACAAAGCACTTGGAAAAGCGGCAGATAGTGCTTTGAGTAAGATTCGTTCAGTACTGCCGGAGCGGCAACATTTTGAGCACACGGCCAAGCCTGAGTGGTTAATAGTACCTGACATGCACCGGGAGCAGAGTGCACCATATAGTGATCAATTGCGCACGGCTATTAAACAGCAACAGGTATTAGAAATCGATTATAGAAGAGAGGACATGGCTTCTTCAGTGCGCCGTGTTTGGCCGTTGGGGTTAGTTTTCTGGGGGCGAGCTTGGACATTGGTAAGTTGGTGTGAATTGAGACAGGCATATCGGATGTTTCGACTCGACAGGATTGGTCGTTTACACATAACAGAAAAACTCTTTGTAACGACTGAAAGCATTAACTTACAGGATTACTTACAGCAGGTTAGTTGTTTAGAGTGACCCGTTAAATGGGTGCGATCAAATATAGTTGGTTATGGGTTGGGGTGTGGTAAAATGGCACTATATTATTAAGAAAATAACGGTAGAACGATGTTAGAAAAGCCAACTCCTCCTGGGGATTATGAATGTTGCGAAAGCGCATGTGAACCATGTGTTTGGGATATATACTATGAAGATATGCGTGAATGGAAAGAGAAAGAAGCGAAACTAAAAGCAGCTGAAAGCGCTGAGAAAGATAGCGAGCATGCAGAGTGATCTGCTAGCAAGTTCGCTATCCATCGCAAGGCTATTTTACTTTCGCCGCGCGTTGAGGATTAAATCCGTTAATGGACAATAAAGAGAAAAGTAACGTAGTACCTAGGGTAATGCTGAAGGCGAGTAGATCAAATTTCATATACAGCGCATGCCTTACTAGCTCCACTGCATAGGTAAAAGGATTGGTAGAACAGATCCAATAGAGCCACTCGCTTGCTTCTTGCATTTTCCACAATGGATAGAGTGCTGAAGAGAGAAAAAACATAGGAAAAATTACAAAGTTCATCACCCCTGCAAAGTTTTCTAACTGCTTTATCCACGATGAAATAAACAGACCAATAGCGCCGAGCATAACAGCGACCAACAAAAATGCTGGCAGAGCTGTTAAGTATCCCCATAATGGTGGTTCAACATCTACAAAAAGCGCTATGAGTAAGAAAGCATAGACTTGCAGTAAAGACACCAGCGCGATAGAAAGAAGCTTACAGGTCAGCAAAAACCAGCGTGGTAAAGGGCTCATCAAGAGTACCCGCATACTGCCCATCTCGCGATCATAGACCATAGATAATGAACTTTGCATGCCGTTAAATAGCAATATCATGCAGCAAAGCCCTGGTGCAATATACACTTCATAGGTGATATAGGTTTCGTAGGGCTCGATAATCGCGATACCCAATGCTGCACGAAACCCTGCTGCAAATACCACTAACCATAATAGTGGACGAACTAGTGCGCTAAAAAAGCGCGTGCGCTGTTGTATAAAGCGCAGGTATTCGCGTATCAAAATGCCTCTAAAGCAGTGCCAATAATATCCTGATCTCATATTCATGCGGCGGCTACCGATTGTTGTGTTAGGTGCTCAAAAGCATGGGTTAATTGCTCCTTACCACTAAGAGTGCATAAGTCCTCTCCTGTACCAGAGGAGAGCAGGTGTCCTTGATGTAGCAATAAAAGCCTGTCTTGAGAGTGTATTTCATCAATCAGGTGGGTTGCCCACAGCACTGTGAGTTGTTGGTCTTCACAGAGTTGGCGGACATGCTGATTTAATATCTTTCTGGTTTGCGGGTCGAGCCCAGAAGTGGGTTCGTCCAATAACAGTAAACGGGGTTGGTGTAGGAGTGCTCTGGCAATTTCAACACGCCTTCTGTGCCCGCCATTGAGGGCTCGAACTTTTTCATGGGCTCTATCGGCCATCGACATACGCTCAAGCTCTGTCGCTATACGCACGTTTGCTTCACGGCTGCCAAACCCATGTAGTGAAGCATGGTAGGCAAGATTTTGTTGTACGCTAAGATCAAGGTCTAGCGTGCTTTGCTGGAATACTACACCGACTTGCTGCATGACTTGCGTCGGTGTTTTTTGCAGGTCTAGGCCTTGTAGATGAATACTTCCACTTTGTAATGAATAAAGGCGAGTCAGTAGAGCAAATAAAGTGCTTTTTCCTGCACCGTTTGGGCCGAGCAAAGCACTAAACTGACCACTCTCCAATGTGAAGTTAAGATCGTTTAGGGCTTTTTTTTTGCCGTAATTAAAACTGAGCTGTTCAACCTTAATACTCATTGTGATTTCACAACAATTCCCCAAGGGTAGCGGCCTACCTTGATGGATTTTATTGCTTTCATTTTAGCAATATCAACGACAGTTACATCACCACTAATACCGTTGGTGGTCAGTAGTAGCGACTGGTCTGCATTAAATGCCATATGCCAAACACGACGCCCTACCAAAATATATTCTAAGACTTCAAATGTTTTAGTATCGATGACAGCAATGTGATTGGCTGGGCCCAGTGCAACAAAAGCATATTTGCCATCATCACTGAGTTTAATACCTACGGGTTGAATTTTGTCGGGATGAACACCACGAATTTTAAAAGCGACCTTATGAGTAATCTGGCGACTGGCAACATCAATAATGGAGACGTTACCGCCAATCTCTGAACTGGCCCATAGGACTTTACTGTCCTTTGAAAACTCCACATGACGAGGGCGTTGATCAACCAGTGTGTTATCTACAAGCTGCATGGTTTCCGTATCTATCCAGTGCACCATGTTAGTGGTTTCGCTGGTATTGACTGCTATTTTTCCGTCGGGGCTAACTGCCATGCCTTCAGGCTCAACCCCTACATCTATCTGCGCCAGTACTTCGCTCGTTTGTGTATCCACAATCGTGGCTAAAGCGTCGTCTTCATTGGCGATATAGAGATGACGATCGTTGGGGTGCAATGCAAACTGTTCAGGATCTTCGCCCGAGGGGAGTTCTTTAATGATCTGGTGTGTGGATAAATCCATGACTTGAACGGTGTCAGAATCTGACGCACAGATATAGAGCTTGCTTTGATCTTTGGATAAGATAATGCCGCGTGGACGCTGCCCTACATCAATGGTAGCGGTGATTTCGTAAGTATCGAGGTCAATAACAGATAAAGTGTCATCTTTCTCATTTGACACGTAAGCCGTTTCGGCAAGTGCGGTTTGTACGCTCAATAGTAGTGTTGATATGGCGAAAAGTTGAGTTAGGCGCTGTTGTTTTTTCATAGTTACTTCCTGTCGCTAAAAGCGCTCCGCTAGACGGCATTGGCTTTCTGGTGCATCAAATCCCAGCGTATCTAGTTCAGATGATGGGTGCAAAAAACCAGCCTGTGGTGATTGAGATACGAGAGAACGTGGATGAACCAGTGGTATCGGTTGGCGTAGCTGGCCACTCCATGTACGAAAATTTAGCTTGCGGCCTTTAAAGCCCGCAAGCTCAAATTTATCTGAAATAATGTACTGCTTGAGGGTGGTTGTATTTGTGGTATTGGTACGCGTGACGGCTTCAGCAATAGAGCGCACAGCTAGCCAACTGGCATAGTCTTGGCTATTCATCCAACGGCCGGTGAGCTTTTCAAAACGACTTTGCAATTGCGCCGCCCCCCATTGTTCAACGACTCTATGCCAAGCAACAGGGGTGAGGCCTTGAGTACCCACAACAGGGCGTGGGTACCAGGTGTTATAAAGAACGTACTCGCCAAAATCTCCCTGTTCATCGGCTACTACAACGACATCGTATTCCTCTGTTTGCGTAAAGAGAGGCATCTCTTTTTGTGCTAAACGTCGCAGGTCTGTATCAAAGCTCCATTGCTTCTCGGCTACTATTTTATGGCCAAAACGTTTTGCCGCTCTTTGCATTGATTGTGCGTAGGCATGATCGCCTTCAGTACTGCCTTTAATCAGTAGCCACTTATTCAAACGTTTCTCTTTTAGCCATTGAGCAAGTGCGTCAGCTAACATGGCGCGGCTAGGGATAGTGTGCAGTACATTACTTATGCATTGATCAACGCGTAGGGCATTTTCTTTGGCGCGGGTGTTAAAAATCAGCACATCATCTGCTGGGACAGAGTTAAGTGATGCTTTGTTAAGCCACGCTGAAGCCGTTTTTAGTGCACCGGCGGGCAGGTCGAAAATAAATAGGCGTATGCCTTGTGCATAGCGGGATTGTATCCGTGTGAGCGTCTCTTCTGGGGTGTCGCTAATATCTGTTTTTAGGTGGAAAGACTGTTTAAGAAACCGTCCTGTAGTGTTGCTGTCTTGTAGGGCTAAATCTGCACCACGTTGGCCTGCATCGCTTGCTTCAGGAAGAATGTTAGAGAGCACAGGGCGATGCTCCTGTTGTAGTTTTATATAGGCAATATCAATATCAAGCTGTGCCTGCGCGGACTGTGAAAGTAATAGCGGTCCACACAATGCGCATAGTAAAAAGTACGAACCTAACCCGTTAATTCGCTTATTCATCATGATTCAGTCTTATTTGTATTTAAGTTGAATGTTCCAGCATAAGCAGGAAGCACAGAGGGGGAAATATGAAGAAAGTACAAAACTTTTAGTACTGAAGTAGTATTTTGTTGTTAGGCGGGCGCTTTAGCATGAATAAGAGAAAATTAAAGATGCTATGCACAGGGTGATGAAATGCGATTTATTAATAAGTTACTTACGCCGGCCATTTGTGCCGCGATGTTATTGTCCGGACAGCAAGCGCTTGCTGAAGGTGATTTAACTCGACGACCAGTCAAGCTGCCAAATTTGGTATTGGGCACTGAGGATAATCGTTATTATTTATCACAAACGCGCTATGAACTGGAAACTGGAAAATCTTATAAACTGAAAATAATTTCTAGCGGCCAAACCGAATATGCTCTTCGTGCACCGGGTTTTTTCCAGTCTATATTCCTTCGAAAAGTAGAAGCGGGTGATATGGAAATTAAAGCAATGAGCTTAACTGAACTGGAGTTTGAGCAAGAAGGAGAAGCCGAGATTTACTTCGTACCTATAAAAACCGGTGAGTTTGAGTTTTACTCTGCAGGCTTGAAAGTGAAAGGTATGAAAGGGATTTTTAGCGTGAAGTAGCACTGTATTTGCTGGCGATGCGGCCACTTAGCCTCGTTAGTGGCCGAAGGTTTCAATCGAATGGTGCAATGCTAATAATATGATTAAAACTCGCTATGATGCTCATAGCATCGTTGCATCTCTTCCCTAGATAGCCGAGCATTAGGTTATTTATTCATGGAAAAGGACAGGCTTGTTTTATGGCTATTCACCCGGATGCAGGAAAGATTGCCCCGCACGATTCTTTGGTTAATATCCCAGCGCTAGTGGCGGCTTATTATCGTCAGCAGCCCGATATCATAGAGCATCCTGAGCAACAGGTTAGTTTTGGTACGTCTGGCCATCGTGGTTCGGCATTAAAAACGACCTTTAACGAAGACCATATTATAGCGATCTGCCAAGCCATTGCAGAATACCGACAAGAGCAGGGTATCACGGGGCCGCTGTACTTGGGTAAAGATACACATGCCTTGTCTGAAGCTGCATTTAGTACGGCGCTGGAAGTGCTAGTGGCAAACGGCATTCGTGTGCGTGTTCAAGAGGGTGATGGCTACACACCGACACCTGTGATATCGCATGCAATTTTGACGCATAACGCACAGGGCGGTGATCTTGCCGATGGTATCGTGATTACCCCTTCGCACAACCCGCCAGAAGATGGCGGCATTAAATACAACTCGGTTAAGGGTGGCCCTGCCGATCAGGATATAACTAACTGGATTGCCAAACGTGCTAACGCTCTGCTGGAAGCTGAGTTAGAGGGTGGGGAATGGCTACCGGCTGAAGCGCTTAAAGATAATGTGTTGATCGAACCGTTTGATTACATCGATCATTACGTCAGTGATCTGGCATCCGTGATTGATATGCAGGCGATTGCCAAAGCCGGCATCAAAATCGGGGTGGATCCCATGGGAGGTTCAGGCTTGCACTTCTGGAAGCCAATTGCTGCAAAGTACAACCTGAATATCGACGTCGTGAACGATAAGGTCGACTTTACCTTTGGCTTTATGCCGCTGGATATAGATGGCCGTATCCGCATGGATTGCTCATCCAGCTATGCGATGCAGAACCTGCTCGCGCTAAAAGATAAGTATGATATCTCTATCGCTAATGACCCTGATTTTGACCGTCACGGTATTGTGTGTGCCGGATCCGGTCTGATGAACCCGAATGCTTACTTAGCTGTTGCGATTGAGTATTTAGCGACGCACCGCCCGCAATGGTCAGATGATATTCAATTTGGTAAAACGCTGGTGTCCAGTGCCATGATTGACCGTGTTGTTGATGGTTTGGGTAAAACACTGTGCGAGGTACCTGTTGGTTTTAAATGGTATGTCGAAGGTTTATTCAGCGGCGAGATGGCGTTTGGTGGTGAAGAGAGTGCCGGTGCTTCTTTCCTGCGTAAAGACGGTAGCGTTTGGACAACAGATAAAGACGGTATCATTTTAGGCCTGCTGGCGGCGGAGATCTTAGCCGTCACCGGTAAGGATCCGCACGCGCTGTATGAAGCGCAAGTAGCGCGCTATGGGCGCCCAATTTATAAGCGTATTGATGTGCCGTGTTCCGCTGAGCAGAAAGCCCTGCTGTCTTCGTTGAGTACTGATTCAGTCCGGGGTGATCGCTTAGCGGGCGATGCGATTACGGGCATTTTAACCCAAGCGCCGGGTAACGGAGCGTCTATCGGTGGATTAAAGGTACAAACCGCGAATGGTTGGTTTGCCGCACGTCCATCGGGTACTGAAAATATCTACAAAATCTATCTGGAAAGCTTTGTATCTGACGAGCATTTAGCGCAGTTAGAAAGTGATGCTAAAGCGTTAGTCGATCGAGCGTTTGGGTAAATTGATTTAGCGGTATTAATATCCCGGACTGTTGGTAGTTCGGGATTTATTCTAACATTAGTAATGTGAACAGATAGAAATATTGAATTGTTATTCTTCTAGCACGGTAACAAATTCGCCAACGATTCGCATATTGTCACAATCATCTTCATGAAGGACAATATCTTCAAATAGTGAATCTGTGGAGTTTGGCTTCAGTAAAATAACAGAATGCTCCCACTCACCATTATCAGAGACTCTTTTTTCACTAGCATATGTTTTAATAGTAAATGATGAATTATATTCTTCGTCATTTTTGCCATAGTTTTCAACGAGAACAATTTTACCATTTCGAGAACCACCAAGCGGTTCCTTGAAGATACAAATAGAATTATTCTTAATTCTACGGTTCATAGATTCACCAACAACCCTACAAGAGAAATATTTTTGGTCTGCTGAGTACTGCAAAGGTACCTCAATCATATTAAAATCTTTGTTCTCTTGCATCTCACTAAAAGAACCTGCCGCAGCATAAAAGTCATAAAATGGTATGAGGTTCTGTTCTTTATCGTCTGTAACATTTTCAAAAATAGTAAATGGAACCACTTTTAGAGTTGGAGTATTCTTAATTTTGACTACTTCTTTTTCTCGAAGATACTGATACATTTCGTCAGAAACGGGTGTAGACAGACTGAAAATAAATCTGACCACAGGTACTTTTTTTCCATTGTCTGAATTCATTGAGGCTTGTTCAACTTTATCTTGTTCTGGTTCAACATCACCCATATAGTAAAATTCAATGCCTTCATCGTTACTCTTTTTTATAAACAATGGAAGTCTAATATTTCCTCTATTACCTAGTATCGATTGAACGTCACTACTTGCTAATTTTCGATTAGACTTTGACATCCATGAAAATTCTTTGTTGTTAATAAATTCATCTTCATATTTAGTTGATTCAGAAATATCTTCATCTTTATGGTAGTTAACGAAGATGGGGCAATGTGTGTTGTCAGGACTGACAAGATAACCACCTACATTTTGAGCCACTGGGTTTGTATCTACATTTAAAATCCTAAAAACATCTTTTCTGGAATACTTTTCATACAAACAAAAACCATGTCGCCAGTTTTTTATTTCATATATTTCATTAAATTTATGAATTGAATAGTTAATAGAGTCTTGTAAATATTGTTCAAACGGATCTTGTTCAAGTAATGCTTTGAATTCTGTAGTTAAGTGAAAGACACCGTCATCAAGTGTTAAAATATTTAATCCATAAATTTCATTAAGCGTGAATAATTTTCCAGAGTTCTTTTCACGAATGAATTTAAAGTTAAGATTGTTTAGACACGACTCTACTGTTTTATCTGAAACTTCATAATGATAGTTATCAGATATAATATTTTTTAATTGTGAAACTGTGCAGATATTCCCCTGTAGTAACTCATTAAGTATTATGCTTTCTTCAACTCTTTTTGCGTTGTTTACTTCATTAGAAAAAAATTCAAGTAGCTTTACAGATTTTTCTGAAAGTGAATGTGTGAAATTTTTTTCAACCTTACACACAAAATTGAGAAATGATTTTGAATAGCCTATGTACAAAAATGGATCTCGTGAACCATGCTCGACAAAATCCATCATCAAAGGTATACGACCAAGCTTATGCTTTAAAAGGAAGTAATCCTTTTTCAAGTCTGTAAGCATTTTCATATTTGCAGAATCAATTGATGCAAAAATTCGTTCTTTAGTAATTGCATCAAAATTGACCGTGGAACTTCCAGGGATTAGTCTACTGCCGCTTGATATTGATCTACGTAAAGCATCTTTGTTATATGAAGTGTCACCATAAAGAGCAATGGGAATGAGGTAGTTGTTAGTATAATTTCCAATAAAATCAATAACTGTAAGGTATCCCTTACCACCTACTTTGCGCAGTCCACGTCCCAGCTGTTGTACAAAAATGATTGCAGAATCTGTAGGTCGAATCATTATAATCTGATTCACTTTCGGAATATCAATTCCCTCATTAAAAATATCAACGGTGAAAATATAATCCAATTTTTCTGCTAAGTTATCAGACTCCAATAGGTCAATAGCATGACTTCTTTCATCTTCCGAATTTTCTCCGGAGAGCGCTAAAGAACGAAAGCCGCTCTGATTAAATACATCGGCCAACTTCTTCGATTCTTCATTTCGTGAACAAAAAACTAGACCTCGTGTAATACCGTTATCAGAACCATAAAAGCGAGCATGCTTAATAATATTATCAGCTCTTTCATCTGATGAAAGAAATGCAAAGTCTCGCGTGTTTTCTTGTACGACATCATCAACTATCAGATCAGTAACTCCGTAATAATGAAAGTTACTTAACATCTCTTCTTCCATCGCTCTGTTCAAGCGAATCTCATAAGCAATGTTATGGTCAAATAAACTAAAGATATCTTCACCATCAGTTCTTTCTGGCGTCGCTGTCATTCCCAATAAAAAACGCGGTTTAAAATATCCAAGAAGTCGTTTATATGAATCTGCTCCTGAACGATGAGACTCATCAATTACGATATAGTCGAAATAGTCTTTATCGAATTGATCTAAGTGGTTTTGTTTTGAAATAGTTTGCACGGTAGAAAATAGAAAGTCTTTATCCCGCTCTTGTTGAGAGCCAGAATATTCTCCCATTGTTTTATCCGCTCCAAAAATATTCTGGAACGTTTTCAATGATTTTAGTGCGATGGTTCTTCTATGCACTAAAAACAATAATCGTTTTGGTTGAAAAGCCTGTGCATCAAAAGCAGACAAATAGGTTTTACCTGTACCTGTTGCAGATATAAGAAGAGCTTTTTTAGCACCACTATTTCTTAAATTATTGATATTATTTAGCGCTTCTTCCTGCATAGAATTTGGCGATACTTCAGGTTTAATAAATGCTTTTTCATGTGCTTTAGATAGAATATTTTGTTTATTATAAATATCTTCATAGGTATCGATAAATGATGCAGTAACAGGCGTGCCACTTTGAAAATCCGCATCAAACTCCCCAATGATTTTTCCAACAATACTGCTGGAATGAAGTGCTGATACTTTAAGATTCCACTCTTTATTTGTAGCCAGTGCTGATGCCGTAAGGTTACTACTACCTATAATCAGATTATGATATTCCGATCTCTTAAACAAATACCCTTTTGAATGGGAGTTTTGATTGATGGCAATACGCAGTTCAATATTAGTGAATTTTAAAAGTTTTCTGAGAGCTTCAGGCTGAGTAAAGTTTAAGTACTGTGAGACAACAACTTTTCCTTTAACGCCTTTTCCTTCAAGGTCTTTGAGGGTATTCATTAAAGTAGCCACGCCACTTGTTGTCACAAACGCTACTGAAATATAGAACTCATCACAATACCGTAACTCCTCTAAAATTGTAGAGAGTACTTTTTGTGGTGGGCTTTTTTTGTTGATCAATAACGTCGGTTGATACAACGTTTCAGAAATTGATTCTTTATCAATAAAACCTGTCTTTAAACTTCTACTCAGTTCATCTAATATCATGTAATTTGAACTCTTATATGCGTTCTGCTTGAAGTTTTTGAACTATTGGAATATCAGCTGCAGCCCAATCAAGGTTGCTTAGCTCATCAATTTTCAGCCACTTTTGATCAATGTGTTCAGTCAGTGTTATATCCTTATGCTCGACTAGACAAATAAAAGAGTGCATCGTAATGTAAAAGTCTGGATATTGGTGATGAACGGTATTGAAGAATTTTGGTTCGATAATATCTAAATGCAACTCTTCTTTAATTTCTCTAATTATTGCAGACTCTTTTGTCTCTCCAACTTCAATCTTACCACCAGGGAATTCATATTTTTTTGAAATGTATTCAAGCTTTGCTGGTCCACGTTGAACGCAAAGTGTTTCTTTACCACATTGTATAATTGCTGCTACTACCTCTATTTGTTTCATGAATACTCCTATACTGATTATTTTCAGGAAAATAACTATTTTCAAAGATGTTTAGCATATATTCAGAGAGAGACGTAGGACAGCCAAACATTTAAAATTCCAAAATTAGTGGGGTCAGATTAAACTTATTTTTATTATTCCCGGCATGTTTCATCGGCACCCACTTAATTACAAAACCTATAGAACTATGCCCTTTACGTTCTGTTTGAAGGTCACCTCAATTGGCTGTCTTTGCTGCCGCGTCGGTTATAGCTACTGAGGTTCGCTTGCTGTTGGTCGAGCTCTGTCTGGCAGCGGACGCATAATCGCACGCCGTGGACAGCCTTACGTCGGGCTTCTGGGATGATGGCTTCACATTCCTCGCAATGCGTTAAACTATCGCCGATAGGTAACCGACTGCGAGCCAGCGCTATCGCATCTTCTACATTGGCATCAATTTGATCTTGAACTGCCCCGTCTCGGGACCAGCCTCCCGCCATGATTCGCTCCTGTATTTCTCAAATTGAATGAGCCTCAAATTCAACTTTGAGCTAATTCATTCACTAATTCACCATTTAATTCCTGATATGCAAAAAAACGCTGGGATCTTAACACTGTTGCCACGTTTTGATGACTATCAACCGAGCCGTTTGTCTTTGTATATGGTTTCAGTGTTCTGTGTGTCGACGTTAAAGCCTAGTACCAAGGAACTAGTTTTTGCGCGCCAAAGTACACTTTTTGGATTGTTAGGCTTGCGTCATTATTTGAAGAAGAGTGAAACACTGCCAGTTAAAACCGGCATGTGTGTCGTGAAAACAAAAAAGTGGTGAATCTGATGTTCCTGAAA
>NZ_JADGEV010000049.1:0-21974 GCF_016744175.1 Neptunomonas sp.
CTCGCGCAAAATATCTGCAACCATTTGGGTGCGAGTTTTGTAAATGGGTGTTGTACCTTTGCTCATAGAGTCTGTAACCGGTGGTTGCTGAAAGAAATTATCTAATGAACTGATTGTAGCATTTGACAGCTATAACAATCGAACGGATTGATTATGTTAGCCTACAGAAATAAAGTCTTAACAACGCTTCGGTTCTTTGATTTTTATATCTTCAGCTCATTTAGTAACCATTCATTGAAGACTGCTGCCGATTTAGAAAGAGGCTTTCCTTTTGGGTAGGCTAGATAATAGTTATCTTCAGTTTCAATGCAGATATCAAAGGGTGCTAATAATGTGTGGTGGCTGCGCTGGCGAGTAAAGAAATCAGGGTAGCCCAGAAACACGCCTAGCCCTGCTTCGCCCATCGACATTCCTGCAGCCAAGTTATCTGTCTTATGATAGATAATATCTGCACTATCAATTTTCACTGAGGCTTTCTGAAACCACTCTTGCCACCCTTGTCGATTACCTATTATTTCCAATAGAGGCACAGCTAGCAAATCGCTAGGGGCATTTAACTGGTCAGCCAGCGTGGGTGAGCAGTAGGGCTTTAGGTTGGATGTAAATAACGGATGTAAGTGCATCCCAGGCCAATCACCATTGCCATGCATGATGGTGACATCCGCAGGACTTCGATTGTATTCATTATCCCAGTTGGCATGAACAAGTTGTAATTTTAGTTCGGGGTACATAGCGCAAAAGCAGCTTAGTCTAGGAGTTAACCACATTATCGAAAAAGCGATATTAACTTCAATCACCAAGCGACCTTTACCAAGCGGGGAAAAAATCTCAGAGGTGTTACGTTGCAAATTGCTGATCGCGCTCTGTACTACGGGTAAATATGCCAAACCACTGTTAGTTAAATATACGGTGCGATGTTCCCTGATAAACAGCGGTTCACCTAGGTGGTGTTCTAAAAGCCGTACTTGTTGGCTCACAGCGGATTGTGTCAGATGTAACTCCCTCCCAGCTGCACTGAAATTGAGTAATCTTGCAGCAGACTCAAATGTTTTTAGCCAATTGAGTGGTGGAAGGTTCACGCTTTTATTCATTAGATTTTCTTATTAAGTGGGGCATAATTCATTGTTTGAATAAGTAGGTTTATCAACATAGCATGGTGTAGTTCTTTACTCCATGTATATGCAGGGTCAACTCAAATGCAAATGTCTCCATCAGAACCAATCTCAAATTCTTTAATAGTTAATGATTTTTATATTGAATCTGTTGAGCAAAACGACCGTGCTATACAGACTTGTTGGAATGATGGCACCCATACGCTTTATCACTATATCTGGTTGCGTGATAACTGCCCCACAGCATTTCACCCACAAACAGGTGAGCGTTGCTTTGATCTGTTAAGTGTTACAAATGATATTCATCCGTTATCAATTACTCTTGATGAAGGGGTGCTTATTATTGAATGGTCTGAGCAAGGGCATACTAGCTATTTTGAGCAAAGCTGGCTGCGGGAGTTTTGTTACTCCAGTGAATTGGCAAAAGATCATAGCAGTGGCTATCAAAGCTGGGGGTGTGAGTTTGTTGATAAGATTCCGATAGGAAACCAGCTGAGAATTATGGCTAGTGATATAGCTTTGTATGAGTGGATGAGTGCGTTGGATAAGTGCGGTCTCGCCATTATTAATGGTATGCCGGATAAGCCAGAAGCTGTTAAGCAAACGGCAAGCAGGATCGATTACCTACGCCAGACTAATTTCGGAACGACTTTTGATGTGGTATCGGAAAAAAATCCTATTAATCTCGCATATACCTCTATGTCATTGCCATTGCATACCGATTTAGCAAATCAGGAAGTGCCTCCGGGATACCAGTTTTTACATTGCTTGAGTAATGAAAGTGTTGGTGGGGAATCTACATTTGTGGATGGTTTAAAAGTGTTAGAAGATCTGCGTGTAGATCAGCCGGAGTATTTTCGATTACTTTCTGAGTACGTCATTCCATTTCGCTTTCATGATAATGCGCACGATATTCGCCAGCATCATCCTATTATTAATGTGGATAGCTTCGGTAATATTATTGAAATCAAATACAACGCTCATCTTGCAGGTATTTTTGACCTGCCTAGCGAAGTCATGTACGACTACTACATTGCTTATCGTGACCTGATGAGCCGGTTAAAAGATGCTCGCTATAAAATTGAACTCAAATTGGCTGCAGGTGAAATGGTGGTGTTTGATAACCGCCGAGTGCTTCATGGTCGTAATGAGTTCGATGAAAACATTGGTAAACGCCACTTAAGGGGGTGTTATGTTGACCGTTCAGAATTTAAAAGCCGCTTAAGAGTTTTGGAAAAAAAGCTATTCTGAAGCAGTAGAAGGCAGCATTATCTTACTTATCACGGGATTATGTTGCTGTTGTAACCACTATACCTTTAATTCCTGAGAGCCCCAGCTTCCTTTGAGACTCCCTACCTAGTGAATCATTAATCCACGTTCAATCAGTAGACCTTCATATCATGATCATTGAAACTGAATAGATAGTAGAGTCGAATGGCACACTGGATGGTTTCATATATCGACTACATAAGAGTTAACGTGTTGGCCCAAACACGGTAATAGTGTTTTTTTCATGAAATGATTTATATCAAGAAACTATATAACTTGTTGAACTATAGTATTTAATACTTAAATGTAAGCCTCTTTGTATAAGAGGAATTTATTCTAGGTTGTGGCTCGTTTTTATATTTGATGGGTTGGTTATTGTATTAACAGTTTTGGTATGCGGATCGGCGCAATGGAAACCCTCTAACTGTGATGACGTATGTTGTTATTTACCCTGAATTGATGTTTAGGGGATACGCAACAATATCTGTGCGGGGGACCTTAAATAAATTAATTTTTGTTGGAGGAGCCTAGATATTCTATTGTGGAAGGTTCGCTAAATGAAAGTAAACATGCCGGTTACGCAGCGTGAAGTTAAATTAAAAGAAGATCAAACAATCATCTCAATGACTGATCTTAAGGGAGCCATTACTTATGTTAATAATGATTTCTTGGATATCAGTGGCTTCGAAGAAAATGAGTTAGTAGGTGTAAATCACAACGTAGTGCGACACCCGGATATGCCCGCCTTAGCTTACAAGGATCTTTGGGACACCGTAAAAGCAGGAAAACCTTGGCGAGGCATTGTTAAGAACCGTTGTAAAAATGGTGATTTCTATTGGGTAGAAGCTTTTGTCACACCCATTATTAAAAGCGGTAAAATTATTGGTTACCAATCTGTTCGTAGTAAAGCTACGCAACAACAGATAGATAAAGCGAGTGAGCTTTATGAAAAGATCACCAGCCAAAATCTTACATCTCTACCTACGAAACGGGATTATCGTTTGCGGGTAAGTACTCAATTCAAATTACTTCAAAGTGTATGGTTGTTATTGCTTGGGTCTGCATTTGCAACATCATATTTTGATAGCTCCATTGGTCTTATCGGTATATCTAGTGCTGCTGTCTGTTTATATGTATTTGGTTTTTTCTGGGTTAACTCACAAGTTATTAAACCTGTTAGAGAAATGGCAAAGACAACTAAGGCTATCTCTAATGGATATCTTAATGTTCGTGTTGTCGTGGATAAGCCTGGAGCCATGGGAGAAACCCAGCTAGGGCTAGATATGATACGGGCAAAAATTAGAGCAACGATTGGGAGAGTACAAGAAGCGTCATCTGATATGGCTGTCGCGACTGATCAATTAGCCTCGATGAGCGGGCATGTTGATATGAGTATGCAAAGCCAGATGACAGAAACAGAGATGATTGCTACGGCAGTGCAAGAAATGAGTTCGACAGTACAAGAAGTTGCAGGGAGTACCGTTAGTGCGGCTGAAGCCGCTGACGATGCGCAGCAAAATGCTGAAGCGGGCCGTAATATTGTTGAAAGAAATATACGTAGTATTTCAGGCTTGTCAGCAGATATCAGTGGTGTTGAAACCTTAATACAGCTGCTGAATGAAGATTGTTCAAAAATTGATACTATTCTCGAAGTGATTAGCGATGTTGCCGATCAAACTAATTTACTTGCATTAAATGCGGCTATTGAAGCGGCAAGGGCAGGAGAGAAAGGGCGTGGATTTGCGGTCGTTGCTGATGAGGTAAGAGCGCTTGCGTTACGGGTTCAATCTTCTACGGATGAAATTCAAAAGATGATTCAGAAGCTACAAAGTGGAGCCGGTGCTGCTGTTAATGCAATGGTAAACAGTAGGGAGAGTGCGCAAGCTTCAGTTAAAGAAGCAGAAGAAGCTGGCGAAGCTTTAGAACATATAAATAGTACTGTTAAAACCATCCAAGATCTTAGTACGCAAATTGCTACCGCAGCAGAGGAGCAATCAGCAGTATCTGAAGAGATGAGTAGAAATATTGTTGAAATTAGTGATCATTCATTTAGTACAGCTAAGTCTAGCCAAGAAGCCTTACAGGCTTGTAATGAATTAGTTGGAACCGCACGTCGACTTAATGCGCTGACAGAGGATTATGTTATTTAAACAGTGTCATTTAAAAGTCTGATAATCTACATTTATTAGACGGATTATCAGATTTTAATGTATAACCAGAACAGATGTTAGGCATGCAGCGATAATCTAAAAATCTATCGTTGCTTACCAGCCCATATGGTAAAAGGCCCAGATACGTTCGATATTCATCGGCAACCACTTATCGTAATAGCGCCAGTTCTTATATTTAGGTAACTTAATCTTTTCCTTTAATGCATCAGGACTATGAATGCCTGAATCTATTGCCTGTTTTACAGCGGCCATTAGATCCTCCAGATAGATACGCTGTTCTGTCACGACTGACGCGGGATCAATAGCCGGTTGGCTTTGTGGGCCGTGACCAGAGATTACATATTTAATATCCATTTTTTCGACCTCTTTTAAAGAGCGAATCCACTCGTCAGGCCAGAAGTCAGGCATGCCTCTAAAGGCCACTCTGCGAGGGGTTACAATATCGACAACAAAAAGAGCCTTCTCTTCAGGCAGGCGCATGGTAACAAGGCTGTCTCCGTGATTAGGGCCTAGGTAGGATAGCTCCAATGATCGTCCACCTAATTTTAGTGTGTAGTTATCTTGGAAGGTGATATCGGGCATTGGGATGACGGGGCTTGGGTGGTCGCCTAGCTGTTTAACCAGGTTTATATGGCCGATGAACTTTGCACCTTCTGCTTTAAATATATTACCGCCTGAAATGTGATCATGGTGGTTGTGGCTATAGACCACATATTTAACGGGCTTGTCTGTTAACTTGCGAATTGCGCTCTGCAATAGCTTAGCGGCTTTCGGATTTAGTGGATCAGTAACAATAACGCCGTCATCGGTGACGATGAAAATATTACGGTAAACCCACCAGCGAAATACATATAACCCATTACCCAAATGTTTGACGCTGTGACCAAATTCTTGGCCACCCATAGGTTCTTGGGTCGGAAGCTGCGGCGAAGCCACTGTGAAAGTGGATAAAATCAGGCCACATATTAATATGGCCCGTCGGATTGTTGTTTTCATGATTATAATCTCCGTTGATGTACTGGACGTTATTTATCCCACCACTCATTTTGGATCTGAGCGGGGTGAAGCATTAGCGAATACATTGTGTTGTCCCCAGCTCTATTTAAACGTGATCATCAAAATTTCTAAAATACTTAGACGCGTGGTTTCAGCGGCATCATTCGTGGAAGAACATCCGCTTCTGGAGCATCGAGGAAACGGTGTTTAAGTGCCCCAGCAATATGCATGAATATTGAGGCTATTAATGCGTAGACCAACATTCCGTGGGCTTGTTTTGCTAGCCCTGCCATTTCTTGGTTTTTATCAAACAGCTGAGGCATCTCGATCAGACCGAATATGCTGACAGGAAAACCTGCAAAGTTTGTCATGGCAAATCCACTGAAGGGAATCGCAAGCATTAATAAATAAAGGGAAGCGGTGACAATGCGCGAGAGCCCCCGCTCCCAAGATGCGAGAACTCCCGGCAACGGCGGTGATCGTTTAATACGGCTCCAAATTAAACGAAAAATGGCAAGCTGCATGAAGATTACACCAAAGGATTTATGCATCCCCATAAGTTGTAAGCGATCGGGATCTGACTTATCGAGTCCAGTCATATAAGTACCAACTGAGACAAGCACTATTATTAGTAGAGCCATCCCCCAGTGAAGCAGTTTTGTTAATCTTCCATAGCTCTGTTCGTCAACTCGTACTGTATTCATAAGTCACCTTGTAAGAATTTTGTTAGCACCTGAACTCGGTGAAAACCATATGTGATAAGCTTATTGTTATTTTTAAAGGTAATATATGGGCTTTGAGTAAACTCATTGTTCTCTTGAAAGTGCTAATGTGAATGCGCTAACGTTGATGGAAACCTTTGCAGTTGTCGTGGAGGCAGGCAGTTTTACAGCAGCAGAACGTCTAGGGCTATCTAAGTCGTTCGTAAGTAAACAAGTTTCTTTGTTGGAGCGGTACTTGAGAGCAAGATTGCTTTATCGCACAACGCGTAAGTTGAGGATCTCGTAGAAGAAGGTACCGACATTGCTCTGCGGGTTGATCAATGGGGAGATTCTAGTCTGATATCTCGTCGGTTGGTGGACTGTGCTTTTCAGGTAGTAGCCTCGCCTCAGTATATAGAAAAGTGGGGAGAGCCAACTCAACCAGCAGACCTGACGCAATACAACTGCCTGATTTATGGTGATTCAAAATTGAACCGTGGTTGGCCTTTTCGTACACCCAGTGGTGAATCAATCACGGTAAAAGTGAAAGGTAGCCTAACCAGTAATGATGGGACGTTAATTATAGATGGCATGTTAAAAGGCCTGGGTATCGGTTTTGGCCCTAGTTTCTTGTTCAAGAGACATGTAGAAGAAGGAACTCTACGTTTATTGCTCACTCACTATTATCGACAACCAACCGCAATATCGGCGTTATACTCACTCAATCGAAACCTATTCAGAAGAGTAAGAGTATTGATCGATTTTTTGGCAGAACACCTATCTTCTGAATAAATAAGGTCATAAGCATTAGGCAGGTCGGGCTTTTCTCACCAAGGGATCCTGCTCCCATCGTAATTAAAATAGCCTTCATCCATATTGGCCATACAGGTTGGGTTAATTTGGTCCACTACGGTTCGCATGCCAGTAATGCTGGTGGCTATGTCTATATCTCCTTCTGGTCCACCCATATCAGTTCTTACATGACCGGGATGTAATAAAAGGCAGCTGATGTCTTGAGCTTCTTGGTCTTTTGCAAAGCAGCGTACTGCCATATTGAGAGCTGTTTTTGATGAGCGATAAGCGTAGGCTCTGGCTCCATTTACGGCGAGTGAAGCCATCTTACTGGTGGTGAAGGCAATCACTTTTCGTTCTGACATACTCACGTTTTCTGCCAGTGTTTCTGCAATACGGATCGGCGCGATGCAATTGATTTCGAACGAACGTAGCCAGTCGTTGTTATCGACTTGTTCTAAAGGCTGGTTTTTATCCAGATAAACACCCGCATTATTCCAGACAATATCGATAGGGATATCGACCAGCCTTAACTTTAGTTCTTGGATGGATGTAGGGTTGCTTAAGTCCAGAGCTAACGACTCGGCTCCTTCAATTAAGGATTCACTTGGCTGACGGCTGGCAGCAAACACACGCCAACCGTCTTGTAGATAAGATTGTGCCAAAGCGCGGCCGATGCCTCGATTAGCACCGGTAATTAATATAGTAGGCATTTGATCTGTTCCTTTTCAGTTTTCTATGTTGAGCAATTTTTGGTTTGGTAAATAGGCAATAGAGTCGCGATGAGTAGCTCAATATTGGGCACTGTTGTTTGTAGTTCTGATGAGAGAACCCAAGGGTAGGGACGCTGATCAAACCAAGATAATACGTGAGGCTGCAATTCTTGAGGTAAAAGAGTCATATTCTCAATAGTAATCGTTAAACCATTAACAAGGGCATGGGGGTGACCTGTAAAGCTCCAAAGATAATCACCGTAGCCTAAACGCAATGAACCGGATGCTTTTTCCGTCATGCAAACTACCCAGCGACAGCTAAGGTTATTATCCTGCTGTTGCACGGTATCGATGAAGCAAAGGGTATAGATGTTCTCGTACTTGTTGTTGAACTCACTAACCAGTGTATGGGTTATGTTCCCTAGGCCTTCAACCGCCGCTGGAAATGATATGTTGTCTGTTTGCACAAGCATTTTCAGCGTAGCTTGCTCTGCAAACACCTCGTTCATTAAGTGAGGCTTATTGTTATCTTTAGCTTTTATGTATTGGTTAATCAGGTGTTTAAATCGTGTATTCATCGATACTGCTCAACTATATTTTTATTAGAGGCTAATCAGAGGGCCGAAACATATTAGCTGCGGCCCTCTGTAGATCATCGTTGGCTCATGGAAGTTGGAAGGTAAGTTACTATCTCAGGAAACAAGTAGATTAATACCACAGCAAACAAGATCAGTAAGAAAAACGGAAGTGCTGCACGGGCCACGTACAGAATATTCTTACCGGTTAAGGACTGAATGACAAACAGGTTGAAGCCAACAGGTGGTGTGATCTGTGACATCTCAACAACAAGAACGATGTAAATACCGAACCAAAGAAGGTCTATTCCTGCTTGCTGCACCATTGGCAGCACCACGGCAACAGTCAACACGACTACTGAAATTCCATCAAGAAAGCAGCCCAGTGCGACAAACAACACGGTTAGATAAATCAGCAATATTCCGGGAGACAAAGACATATGTCCAATCCATTCTGCTAATGCTCGGGGAATTCCAAGAAAGCCCATCGCCAAAGTAAGAAAGTGAGCGCCCGCCAGAATCATTCCAATCATACAGGAGCTTTTTACCGCTCCAGTAAGACTTCCTCCAAAGCTGCTCCTATCTAACGAGCCGGTAACCGCTGCTAAAAAAAGTGCACCCACAACACCCAAAGCGGCTGCTTCGGTAGGCGTGGTCAAACCACCATAGATTGATCCGAGCACGAAGCCGATCAGGCCCATAATGGGTAGTAGTAACCGTAATGCTTTAATTTTTGCAGCAAAAGAAACGTGTTCTTTATCGTGCTTGGGTAATTCGTCTTTATTCAGTAGTGCCCAGATAATGGTATAGCCCATGAATAAGCTCACCAATAACAATCCGGGCAGTGCGCCGGCGATGAACAGGCGACCAATCGATACTTCGGCGGCAACGCCGTAAACAATGAGGATGATTGATGGTGGAATCAGCAACCCTAACGTACCCGATCCTGCGAGTGTGCCCACCGCCATGCGGTCACTGTAGCCCTGAGCTTTTAGCTCTGGCAGTGTCATGCGGCCAATGGTTGCGGCGGTCGCAGCGGAAGAACCAGAAACAGCAGCAAAAATACCGCAACTGAGTACGTTTACATGAAGTAGTTTACCCGGAAGTCCGCTTAACCAAGGTGACAGACCTTTGAAAAGATCTTCAGAAAGGCGGGTACGAAAAAGTATCTCTCCCATCCAGATAAATAAGGGTAATGCGGTCAGCGACCAAGACGTACTGGCACCCCACGTAGAGGTAGCAAAGAGCAAACCGATTTGGCCGTTGCCCGATAGATACAAGCCCAGTACACCAACCCCAAACAGGGCTAATGAAACCCAAACCCCTAGCGCTAACATAAGTAGCATGAATGCAGCCAGTGAGGCTCCTATGATTGTAATATCCATTAGGTTTCCTCCAGGTGAATTTCGCCTTCATGGGCCTTATAAGAAGGCGTGTGGTGTCTTAGTAATGCGATGACATCGTCCAATATCGCGATATTCAACATGACAATACCTACAGCGACGGGTACTTGAGGTATCCAGATTGGAATTGAGACATACCCTGAAGAGACCTCTTCAAAAATGTACGACTCCCACACCATGTGGATAGAGTAAAAAGACATAAAGCTAACCAGTAGCAGTGCAAAAAACAGTACGAGTAGCTCTTGAATATAGCGTGAGCCCTCTCTCCAATGCTGGATAACTAGGGTGACGCGGATATGTCCACCTTCACGAAAAGTATATGCAAGGCCGAAAAATGTGGCGGCGGCCAGAGCATAACCAGAAAAGTCTTCGGCAGAAGGCACGATAAAACCGAACATCCTACCGACAATTTGTGCGGTAATAATTAAGGTAATCAGGACAATACAGAACCCCGATAAGTACCCGGACGCTAGATAAAGCTTATCGAGTAAAGCACGCATAGTAATAACCCCTGTAATGGACCCTGCTGGGGCAGCAGAGCCTGTTGGCGACGAAAATTACTGGTTAAAGTTAGACAGTATTGCTTCAACTTCAGGTGCTTCTGCTTGCCATTCTTCGATCATTGTTGCGCCAATTTTATTCAGCTCAGTCAGTAGTTTTTCTGACGGCTCTGATACAACAATGCCTTTCTCTGCGAGCGTCTTCGTATCTTCTAGGGCTTTAACTCGAACACCTTCCCATCCTTTTACTTCAGCATTGGCGGCTGCAGTGAGAATAATTTGTTGGGTTTTCTTATCGAGTCGCTTGAAAGAGCGCTTATTAACGACCACGACATTTTTAGGTATCCACGCACGAACATCGGTGTAATGACTTAAATAATCCCATGCTTGGCCGTTAACTCCGGTAGAAGGGGAGGTGATCATCGCATCGATAATACCGGTGCTAAACGCCTGTGGGATTTCTGGCACCTGAACGGTTGTTGGTGACGTGTTCATCAAATCTGCTAAGCGAGAAGTCGAAGGGCTGTATGCGCGCATTTTCGATCCCTTCAGGTCTGCTAAAGAGCTAACCGCAGACTTGGTATACAGACTCTGAGCAGGCCATGCCACGGTGTATAGCAACATCATCCCTTCTTTGTTGAGTTGTTTTTCAACTTCAGGTTTTGCTGCATTCCAGAGTTTTTCAGCGCTATCGTAAGTGGTTGCTAAGAAAGGGATGTTATCGTGCTTAAAGACTGGGTGGGTGTTACCCATGATGCCGATAAACACTTCTCCTAGCTGCACTTGGCCAGTTTTTACCGCACGAGGAATTTCAGGGTGCTTGATTAGCGAGGCGCCAGAGTGAACAACAATATCTAACTCTCCAGCCGTGTTATTTTTGATCTCTTTGGCAAACTGGTGAGCGATTTGGGTAGGAAGGTTAGCGTCGCCATAAGGGGTAGGCATATGCCACTGGGTCTCTGCAAAAATGCTGCTTGCCGATCCGAGTGTGATTAAGGACGCAAGTAGGACAGCTGCTCTCTTAGGTACAAATTTCATTATTATTCTCCGGGTCAAAGGTTTGTTAGCGATACCAATGGCATTTGCTGCCTTAGTAATTGCAAACCTTGTTCCAAACTCAGAAAATAATAAAATATGTTATAAAACAGTGTCTTAATTTTAATGTTGTTAAATTTATGTGTCTGCTGGGTCGATTTTGACTCACAGCTAACCCTTATACTGAGTCAGTTTTAACTCACTCATCTAAAAAGTCATTTCGTTCCAGCGCATGTTTTTTCATTCGTAGATACAGTTTCTTTCGTGGAATACCCAGTGCCTGAGCAGTTAGTTCGGCTTGGCCTTTGTTTGCTATCAGCGCAGCAGTGATAATTTCCCGTTCGTAACTGTCGACTAGTGCGTCTAAATTACCGTCTTTAGTTTGCTGTGTCGTGTGAGCATGAATGTCAGTCTCCGATTCGATTGAAAGCCCCAAAGTCCAACGCTCAGCAGCATTACGTAGTTCACGGACATTGCCCGGCCAACTTTGTGCACGCAGCTGTTGTAACAACGTCTTAGGTACTGGGCGGCTCTCGCGGTCAAAGCGTTGATTCGCTTGATCAACAAAATGGCTGAAAAGCACCGGAATATCTTCCTTACGCTGATCAAGATTAGGTATCTCGATACTTGCTACATTCAGTCGGTAATACAGGTCTTCTCTAAACTGCCCCTGATCGGCTGCATCACGTAGGTCCACCTTAGATGCGGCGATAACCCGGATATCAATATCAATATCGGCATTTCCGCCTAGCCGTTGTAAGGTTCGCTCTTGGATAACTCGTAACAGCCTTACCTGAAGTGAAGCAGGCATGCTTTCGATCTCATCAAGAAACAGGGTGCCGCCGTTGGCGTATTCAATTTTACCAATACGTTTTTTATTTGCACCGGTAAAAGCACCGGCCTCATGGCCAAACAACTCACTTTCTATGATTGATTCTGTGACTGCACCACAGTTGAGCGCCACAAAAGGTTTTTTCGCTCGTGGGCTAAAGTCATGCAAACAATTGGCAACCACCTCTTTACCCGTGCCTGTCGCGCCATTGATGATCAGATCCACATCGACTTGAGCCAACTGCAAGGTCGTTTCTCGAAGACGAATGATCGCTTCGGTCTGGCCTATTAAACGGTTGTCAATTTCGTGCTGCCCTTGAATTGCTTGGCGTAAACAGCGGTTCTCGAGGACTAACTGGCGCTTTTTCCAAGCCCTTTGTACCGTATTAATATGGTGTTGAGGGTCATCGGTTTTTTCAAGAAAATCGTAGGCTCCCAAGCGTATTGCTTGAATAGCGATAGCAATATCAGAGTGCCCACTGAACATGATGACCGGGATCTGTGGATCAATTTCAAGAATCAGTTGCAAAACGTCCAACCCACCCATGATATCCATTCGCACATCGCAAATAATCACCCCTTGCCAGCTCATTGAACATTGCTCAATAGCGTGCTGTGGGTTTTCGCATGCGCTGGTGTTATAGCCTTCAAGTTGCAGTGTCTGAATCATTGACTCACGGACAATTTCTTCATCATCAATGATTATTACTTGGCCATCAGATATGGCTGAGCTCATGTCTTGCTTCCCCGGTATTTTGGTAACTGGATACAAAATGACGCGCCGCTGCCCGGATCATCATTATCAATCATCAGCCTGCCACCAAAACTTTTAATTATATTATATGAAATAGATAAACCGAGCCCTAAGCTTTGGCTACGGCGTTTAGTCGTGAAAAACGGCTCGAAAATCTGTTCGCGTAATTCGTTACTGATACCGGGGCCATTATCACGTACATGGATCTCAAGTCTCTCATGTTGATGTAGACAATCAATGGTTATCTGCTTTTCTGATTGGTCGTTAATGGCATCTAAGGCATTAGTGATCAAGTTAAGTATAACCTGTTCAAGTTGCACAGAATCAGCACTAACGAGATTACGATCATGATCAAAATTAATGTCTATTGACGTTAGCTTTCTTACTTCATCACCTTCAAGCATTGATAATACGTTATCCACTACGAGGCGTAGATCGACCTTAACTAGGTTGTCTTGTTGCTTGCGGGCTAATGATTTAAGGCGGGTGATAATAGTGGTTGCGCGTTTAGTTAGGTTAGATATCTGGTTAAGATTTTTCTCGGTCTCTTCTAATCGACCTAGCTTCATTAGGCGCAAACCATTATGCGAGTAGTGTCCAATAGCTGATAACGGTTGGTTAATCTCATGGGCGATACCGGCCGATAACTGGCCAAGTGCTGCTAATTTCCCTGCTTGTACTAGTTCTTCTTGTAACGTTGACAATTGATCGCGAAAACTAACAAGCGAGCGTGCCATAGTGCCAATTTCATCATTGCCTTTCACCTGCACTTTTTCATCGAGGTTACCATTTGCAATCGAGCGCATGCTGGCATCGAGGCTGGTAATTCTGCCCACCATGTTTTTACCCACATAAAGCCAGACAATCAATATTGAGAACAACAAGCTGGCAGCGACCATTAATAACATCCAGATGCGGCCTTTTTTAATAGTCTCTCGGGCATTTTGTGCTGAGGTTTGTGCGGCAGCTTCAGTATGATCCGTTTGAGCGGCAACTTCTTGGTTTAAATAACCAAGCTCTTCTCTGATACGGCTAAGCAGTCGTTCACCGGATTGTATAATGGCTCGCTCCTTACTGCGGATGGTGAACATATTGTTTTCGCCCCGCGTCAGAAAAACGATATTAACAATGGTTTGTTTTAAGGCTGTAACACCGTGTAAATTTCCTGCCGCTTCAATGTCTTGTTTAATGCGTTGAATGATTTCATCGGAATGTGTCTGGGTCGCAATCAGAGAGTTTAAGTCTGGTAGGTGTTGGGCTCTATCTACTAAGTTAATGAGCAAATTCACATCAGCTTTTATGCGATAGAGTCTCTGCAAATTGGCATTTATTGTACTGGCTGCGTCTTTGCCAAAGTTATTCATCGTAAGCCAAGAGTCAGAGGCTTCTTGATTTAAAAGGCTGTAAAGGTACTGCTGCTCGTTTTCTGTGAGCCTATTGATATCACTCAAAAAGCTAGAAGCGACCCATCTAAGGCGCTGGTTTTCTGATCTTTTTTTCTGTTGTATTTTTAGCTTTTGGAATACGTTACGGTCTAGCTCAGCCAGTGTGGATTTTAGCATTTCAATTTGTTCTGAAAGATTTTTTTGCGCTAGATGATCTTGGGTAGCCGCAGAAATTTGAGGCAGTAAATAGGCCATGATCGATATATTTAGATTTAAATCCTGATGAATTTCTAAGCGGTTAGATTCATTTTTTACTGCGAGCAGCGTCGGCGCTATGAGGGTTATCTTTGTGCCTTGCTCTTTCAAATCAGCCATCAAACTTAGGGTGTGTATGTTCCCTTCAACGACTTGATTTAACTCATCTCCGAGGCGGTTATATGACATCCAACTGATGATGCTTGCGAGTAAAGTGAGAGCACTTAATGCTCCAAATGCTAAGAAAAACCGACCACGAATTCCTAACCGATACTTACTTTTCATATAACTGAAGCCTTAGATAACGGATGTTACATCATAGTCATATTAACGACGAATAAGAAATTATATGACGAAGAGCTAGCCGTTATAATTTGGTTGCTATCACCGGTTATAGGCAGCAGTATAAATACGGCTACCCTTTAAAAGCTATTAATACATTATTCAATAACGCGTACCAGCCGGTGTTTATGAAAAGAATAAAAAAATACTCAGTGTCATTCTTTCTCTGTTTGATCGCAGGTTTTAGCGGATTTTTAGCGGCGAACGATACAATTATCATAAAGGCAGTTGGCACGTGGGGGTATTTCACCAACTACCAAAAGCATGAGGGGCCCTTCTGGAATCAGCGTATTGCAGAGGTGAGCGATGGACAGATTATTGGTGAAATAAAGCCACATACTGAACTGGGCTTGCAGGGTTATGAAATCATGCGCCTTGTAAAAAAGGGTGTGTTTGATTTTGCGTTTGGCTTGCCGGGGTATGTCGTACCTGAAAGTGAAATATTTGAAGGCGCAGACCTGTCGTCTCTGGTGCAAAAAATTGACGTACAAAAACAGGTAGCGAATGCTTATTTTCCAACACTGGAGCGTGCTTTTGCACAAAAGTACAATGCAAAGTTGATGCTGCTGTATCCATTCCCAAGCCAGATGCTGTGGTGTAAACAGCAAGTAAGTAATATTGAAGATCTTAAAGGGAAGCGCATAAGAGTATTTCTAACGACATTGGGAGATTTTGTCGAAGGTGTTGGGGCTATCCCAGTGAGCGTTCCTTACAATGATGTTCCTGATGCGCTTGAAAAAGGAATTGTTGATTGCGTAATTACCGGAACGATGTCTGCTTATACGAGTAAGCTGTATAAAGTTGCTTCGTATGGATTTACCTTACGAGTAGGGTGGGGGCTTGCATTTGGGGCAATGAATATGAATAAGTGGAACTTACTAAATAGTGAGCAAAAAGCACTGTTAGAAAACGAAATTACAGCACTAAAGGAAAGCATGTGGCAGGAAACAGCCAAAGAAGATGCAATTGCTCTGGCTTGTTTGTCTGCAGGACCGTGCTCGATTGGTGAGGTAGGCAACATGGTATTGATAGAGCCCTCAAAGTCTGACCTTATCGTGCGTAATAAAATTGCTAAGGATGTTATTTTACCGCGTTGGGCTGAGCGCTGTGGCCCAGAATGTGCGGCTAACTGGAATCGCACAGTAGGAAAGATACTCGACTTAAGAGCAGAAGCAAAAGCGAGATAAGCAATAATTTACCTCTTGCTCAGAGGCACTCTTTCCCATTAACAAAGAGATAAGCGGTGATAACTCATTGATCTTTAAGATAAGTAGTTTATGATCACGTTAAAGGAATGAATAACAATAAGAGCATGGAGGCTTCGCTTATCTATCTACATTACCCCATATTTCTTCAAGTTATTGATTTATAAAACTATACATCGCGGATCTTGATTTTTCTCTTCTTATAAAGGGGAGCAAAGAGATATAAGACTCCGGTCTTTATAATTTGCTGTTAATAGTCAATGGGCATGAATATTAGAAATCATATATCACCACTAGAGTTGATAGCTACTATTCAATCAAAAGCGCTCCAGCGAACAGTGGGTTCATGGCAGTTGAAATCCGAATTTGACAGCTTCGAAAATATACTAGAAATAAAGTTAGTTAAATTTCTGGCATCATGAATTTCACCGGTATTGTTTGTTTGGAATATCTGGGGACGGTGCATCATTTTGTCTAGATTTTTGAGACACATTAATGGAGCCTTCTGATGTTCAGCAAGTGGTCTCTGATTTTCTTGAAGATGACACAGATTAAAAAATGTTAAGGAGGCTGTTGAAATAGAATTTTCTAAGAAAAAGAAGCTGAAAAATCTTGGTCAAAAACTACAGATGTTGATTATCTTAAAGTGGCTTTTAAAAAATTAGAGGTGGCTCTTATGGATGGGGGTTTAAGAATAGAGTTTGACCATGTTAAAGGAGACGTTCCTGATAAAGTGAAGGTTGGTGTTTATATTCATGAGAGCTTGAAAAAGTAGGTTTAGAAACTAAGTGGGGTAAAAAAATTAGTGAGAAAATTTATATACCTAAGATGAATTGGTTACATAGAAGTTAATCATATTGCTCATCGCTTATTTTATTATTGCTGGAAACCAATGCAACCTAATAAATTTCGGAATCGGGAAAATACACGCTAAGCAAGGCGTGATGAGTAAGACCAACTTAGTTGAAGAAAGTGTAGTTTTTAAAAATAGAAGGATTTTAAATGAAACAATCTGTAAGGTTATTTGTGCTTGGGTTATTACTTACATTTCCAGCAAAAAATTTACTTGCTTGGGATAATATTATTCAAGCAGCAGGTCTTGGGAAAGTAAATGATATACAGCTTTTTTTAAACAAGGGACAATCAGTAAATCTAATCGATGATGATGGAGTGACACCATTGATGATGGCCGCGATGGTTCGTAAATACAAGAATATAAGGTTTTTAATTGATAATGGTGCTGATGTTAAAGCAAAAGATAATGACGGAACTACTGCGCTCATGACTCTCTGTATAGCAGGAACAGCAAAAGATATAACTACAGTAAAACTTCTTATGGCTAAAGGTGCAAGTATTAACACTAAGGATAAAGGTGGAATTACAGCAAGAGAATTGTGTAGAGACTATGGTACAGAGATATTTTCTGCAATTATGAAATAATTCGATATTACTAAAAGAAGTAGAAAATAATTCTAGAGCGACCACTAATAGGCCGGCTTAAATCAAACGTTAAGGTTTTGTGATCAATATGTATTATTTATATAGAATGGTTTTATTCTCAATATTAACTACTTTTATAATCGGGTGTGGAGAGAGAAATGCGAATGTAATAAATAGTGAAAACTATCACAAAAGCGGCATATCTTTCAGTTACCCAGGGAATTGGGAGGTTACGGAAGATCTAGAAGAAAATGGTTACAGATATATTTTTATTGAGTCTCCTGGTGATGCTATCGCAAAAATAGAAATATATGATAAGGGTAACTTTAAGTTATCAGAGTTTGTAGAGTTGGACATTGAAAGTTTAAAGTCGGAAATGCCAAAATTTTTTAAGTTGAGTGATAGAGGTGAGATAAAAGAATTACAGAAGGTCATTGGGGAAAAATTGCTTAAAGGCTATAGATACGAGTTTAATCTGTCGATCCTAGGAGTGGATGTTCCTCATGTTACAGAATACTATATGTTTCAGTCCAAAACTGAGTCCGCATACATCAGCAATCAAGTAGCTGTAGAAGACCTAAGCAAAGTCCAAAATGGATTTAATATAATCCTAGATGATTTCAAGATACAAAAAACTCTAACAAATGTATCAAATTGATTCCGTTTGATACACTTCATATTATGCATGGACTGCTGCCTTCATTACATGAAGTTACGTTGAGAAAACAGCACAATTTAGACAGGGTTTATAAGAAACCAGTATTGGCTGCACGGATAAGTAATGAATAAAAAAAGGTTTGTTTTCTGCTTTATATTAGGAGTTCTCTTATTTTTCATCAGAGTACAGCTTGGTGTTCCAATAGAACAGATGGGTATTAATGGCTTTCATCAGTTCCTTTTGAAGGGACTACTTTTTTTCCCAGCTGTACTTCTTTTGTTCAGTTCCATATTTTCACTATTTACATCTGGGGCATATCTCATAATTCGGGATGACCCTGAACTTAAGTTAATGGGAAGGAATATGTTTTATTTCTTCGTTTGGAAAGAGCTACTTGGTGAGTGAGAGGTTCTATTACAACGAAGCTTTCAACTTCAACTTCAACTTCAATTTTCTGCACAGCTTTGGCCTTTCGCCACTGTGTGATTTCAGGCCGTTAATACGGCTTTATAAATAGTCAGAGAGATAATTAGCAATGAAATTAATAGGGATTTTTTTATTCATACTCAGTCTTAGTGCATGCACTGCAGACAGGTCAGACGGAGTTTATTCAATACATTCAATACCTACTTCTGGTGGGAAGGTTGCAATTGTACGTTTTAATGAGAATACGGGTGAAACTTGGTATAGAAAGAGGGGAAAGTTCAAGATAGTCATTGATCAAACGATAATGCCTTCAGGATCCTATTCGCTTGAGCTTATGTCATGGTCTACTGGCTGGGGCCTTCTTCGCATAAATAATGAAACTGGTGAAACATGGGTAGCAAAAGATTTGATATGGGAAGAAATAATAGACGAAAAAGCAGCTCTAATCACACAAGAAAAATGATCCTTTGGGCTGGAGGTGCAAACGATAAGGGTGTTATGTACAAATGCTAGGAGGAAACATGAATCAACTAACTAAGGGACAAGAAAAGCGATTGATGTTCATCGAGAATAAAAAAGGGGGCATTGATGGATTTAATGCTCGTGTCGGTTGGGTTACATTCTCAAAAACGGGTAAAACTGTTTATTATCGTGGCAGAAAGTTATCTCGCATTAAGGGCGGTGGTATTCGTGGCAATTACTCTTGTGAGGAAACGGGTCAAGAATACTGGGTCTCTGGTGTTAAAAAGAATGGGACTAACCTTCATTTTGCTGGTGCAGCATCATTCCATGTAGATTCTGATGCAGCGGATGCATACAACGAATTAAGAGATTCCTAGCCCCGTTTTATCGAAACGGCTTTCATAATAAACGCCTCAAAACTGCCCACCCTTTAGGCGGGTGTTAAGTTTCACCATACGGAGAGTATATGCCATTTACTCCATTTCACATGGGACCGGGAATAGTAGTTAAAGCTCTACTCCAAGGTAGCTTCAGTCTAATGGTTTTTGGTTGGGCACAAATTGTGATGGATATTCAGCCGTTGATCGTTTTAATCTCCGGCGAAGGACATCTGCACGGCTTCTCTCATACGTATATAGGAGCCACGCTATTGGCCTTATTTTCAGCGTTATCAGGAAAATATTTATCGGAAATTGGCTTATTTGCATTGGGTTTAAATAACCAGTGGCAGGTGAAAATTAAATGGCGCGTATCTTTCCTATCAGCATTTATCGGCACATTTAGTCATGTGTTCTTAGATAGTATTATGCACGCTGACGTTGAGCCGTTCTTTCCGCTGACAACTGATAATCTGTTCCTTGGCTTAATATCTGTGGAATCGTTACATAAAGCCTGCCTTTATAGTGCGCTAGTTGGCGGTTTATTGTATTTTTTACTTAACTGGGTTCAAAAACTAAAAAAGTGAAACCGCGAAGATTTGTAACCCCCATTACCTTCTTGTTTACCGCACTACTCGATTTTTAATCAGTTTTCCCGTCCTGAGGCTTGCCGTTACATTCTTTAATGGGAACTGGCTCACATGTTTTTTAGTTGAACCTCTCGTTGCTCTAGTTACATTTTCTTCATGAGCTACCTTCTCTGGTGTCGTTATTGTTACTTTAAGCGCGTTACAGTTATGTTTTCGTTATGATGCATTTCAAGAAAAAACTATATCTAGAACAGGTAATTGACGAGCATGCAGTTAATTGCTGTAAATGTAGAGTGTTTGAGAATTGAAGGGTAGTTCTATATGTGTAAGTGTATATATCAGTTTTACAAGGAGCTAATGTATGAGAGACGAAAATTCAATGACTACGGGCGGGTGTTTGTGTGGAGCTGTCCGATATGAGATCAAAGGGCCCCTCAGAGATGTTGTGAATTGCCATTGTAGTATGTGCCAAAAATCACATGGGAATTTTGGTGCACATACAAAAGCAAGAAAAGACGATATCAGAATCACTCATAACGACGGCCTAGCGTGGTACAAAACATCAGAAGTGGCCCAAAGGGGCTTTTGTCAAAAGTGTGGTTCAAGCCTATTTTGGGAACCCTTTAACTTCGACTCAACCGGCATCCTCGCTGGCTCGTTGGATGGCCCAATAGGGTTAAAGACAATGGGACATATATTTGTTGGTGAAAAACCAGATTTTTATGAAATAACGGATGATAACCTGCAATATCAAGAATCATCGGATGGTCAGTTGGCAAATGACTATAAATAGTAGAACAATTCATTTTGTTGCATCACATAACAAACATATGATGTATGTTCCCTAAGGGCACCCGGTACTTGAGTGGCATTTACGGGATTTTTGTGAATAGGAGTATGTAATACATGTGTACCTATATGCCAGTTAGTGAAGTAGTAAAGCTGCCAATCACCTGGATTCGAGGAGACGACGAAAGATTAAAAAATATCTTCAAATCTCTTAAGAACGGTGACGGACTCAAGGAACCCATCAAGTTGTTAAGTTGCGGATGTGGGAAAACATATATGCTTGAAGATGGTGGCCACCGTATTACCGCCGCCTATAAGTTGTATGAAAAAACGGGAAAGGATGTCATGGTTCGTATTCATAAATATGTGGCTGATTTTCCGTAGCAGAATTGCATAACCAGTATTTGAAACTTCCCTTGCTCGATATTTGGTAATAACAAATCCAATAGTAGATGAGTCTACTACGACAGAATTAACGCTAAGTGAGATATTTACAGTATGGATTTAGTCTTGCAAATATGGGGCGGTTCCTTTTACTTAATCAATAAAATACTGCTCGCGCTTTCAGAAGGTAGAACAGGAACCTCAAAAAAGAACTTAAAACTCTCAGCATGGCTAATTTACATTCTGGGTGTTCCGGCATGGGTTATTATTTTGCTAAGCGGTCAACATTGGATAGCAGCATCAATTGAAGCGGGTGCTACTCCTGCTATGCTGTTGGGATTATATAATGCTTACCATGACAATAAAAAACCAAATAAAATATTCAATAATATTGTCACGGTATTTACTTTTTCTTCGCTGATTTTTGGCCTTTTATATAGCATAAATTATCATTCTGGTATTGCATCCTTCTCACAAATTTTAGAAATTGTAATGATGCTAGGTTTTCTCTTGGGTAGTAATTATTTGGCTAGGGGTAATAATATTGGTTGGCTTTTCTTTATGCTTATGAATCTTAGCACGGCAGTATTAATGTTATTGCAAGATAAACCCATATTAATGGTGCAGCAGTTAATATCACTATGCTTTGTTATATATGGTTATAATAAAGCTAGGCCTAAACAGCGATAAAAAGGCACTGAATTTTATCTATGGTATTAGGTGTGAATAAAGTAATGAAATTTCAACAGATGCGGCCCCCTCGTTAATATGCTTGTTCTTGAGCTACTACTTCTTATTTTTGTCCTTGT
>NZ_JADGEV010000049.1:22074-28561 GCF_016744175.1 Neptunomonas sp.
ATGGTATTAGGTGTGAATAAAGTAATGAAATTTCAACAGATGCGGCCCCCTCGTTAATATGCTTGTTCTTGAGCTACTACTTCTTATTTTTGTCCTTGTGGTTGGCTTATCCATTGTTTGGAGTACGCTGCAAACGGGTATTTCCCCCATGATGAGCTCGGGTAAGGCTTGTCGAGCTATGCTTGCTGCCGGTAACAACCCTGTAGATGGTCCTTTAGTTGATCTTGGTTGTGGTTGGGGAACGCTTGTCATTGCTCTAGCCCGCGAGCACCCCCGCCATCAAGTGATAGGCTACGAACTATCATGGTTTCCATGGCTGGTTTCACTCATTCGTAAATACAGCCTACGCTTGGATAACCTTACAATTTATCGTAAAGATTTTACGAAAGCAGACTTCAGTAAGGCTTCTATTTTATTCTGTTATCTTTTTCCTGAAGGCATGGTTGCTCTGCATGAGAAACTGCAGCGCGAACTATTTCAGGACATTCTCATTGTGAGTAACACATTCGCTTTACCTTCGTGCCAACCGATAACAGTTACTAGGCTTAACGATGTCTATCACACGCCGGTTTACGTTTATGAGTGGCGGTCAACGTGTTCTTGGTAATGAAGAGTTATCTATAAAATTTTATGTTGGACGCGCTATTGCGCGTCTCTTTTTATTGGCTAAGTTTTAGCGGGGTGCTTTGCTTTTACGTACATAATTCAAAATTGAAACGGGGACTACTTTTCTAACTGGAAAACCCTCAATTTCTTTTCGGGTAATTATATGGTCTAAACGGCTTTCAATGGCACAGAGGTTTTTAAAATCACCCATTGAAACAAATGAGATGGCTTCACCTGTGGCACCTGCACGACCAGTTCGACCAATGCGATGGATATATTCTTCTGGCTTAAAGGGGAGGTCGTAATTAACAACGCGAGAGAGCTCACCAATATCGATACCGCGTGCTGCAACCCCTGTAGCAACTAAATATTTGAGTTTGCCTGATTTAAAGTCGGCCAAGATCTTTTCGCGCATGGCTTGGCTTTTATCACCATGAATAGCTTCCGCTTCAATACCGCGTTTTGCAAGTTGCGCGACCAGTTTGGCGGCACCGTGTTTTTTCTCGATAAAAATGAGTGCCTGATCCCACTTTTGATCATTTATTAAATGGCTCAGCAATGCTGACTTGGTATCTTTATCTACCGTGATTAACCACTGGTTTATATCGGGTGCTGTTGTGGCCTTCGGTGACGTCGATATTTCAATAGCGGGGTTGCTCATTTTGCTATCAGAAAAATCATAGGCAAGGGCACGAACTTCGTCGGTCATTGTGGCCGAAAACAAAAGGTTCTGGCGGGCATCGGGTAAGCGTTCAATGATCTTATGGATGTCATCGACAAAGCCCATATCTACCATTCTGTCGGCTTCATCTAACACCAGTACTTCAAGCTCATCAAAGTGCAGTGCTCGCTGATGTGCTAGGTCAAGCAACCTACCCGGCGTGGCGACTAAAATATCAATGCCTTCGATTAAACGCTGCTTTTGAGCTTCAGAATCAACACCGCCATATATAGCCAGAGAGCTAAGATTGAGGTGCTTGCTGTACTGTGCAACATTAGCAGCAACCTGAACGGCTAATTCACGCGTAGGGGTAAGAATAAGCGCCCGAATGCGTTTGCCACGCAATTTACGCTCTTTGTTAAATGATTCTAAAATCGGTAGAACAAACGCGGCGGTTTTCCCTGTACCAGTTTGAGCTGTGGCAATGAGATCTTTACCAGAAAGAATGATGGGAATAGCTTGTTTCTGGATAGGTGTCGGGGTTGTATAACCCGAGTCTTCAATAGCTTTGACAATAGAATTACACAATCCAAGGTTTATAAATGGCATAGAGGCTCAGGTAGGTCATCATAGGGAAGTAGGGCGCAGTATAGCAGTAAGGGTACGGGTTGCGGTACGTTGATTCCTGCTGCAGGGAGGTCGTGCGGTGTGTTGTTTTTAGCGTTTTACAAATTTCTTACAAAGTTGATAACTTTATCTGACTTTTTCCTGTCTTGTTGTACGTAGAGTAAATACAGCGGTGGCGTTGATCCACTATACTCACAATTAAGGAACTTCATCATGAACACTCAATCAGATAACCCTATGCTAAGACGATTTTTACGGACATTCGGATTTGCTTTACTGAGCTTGTTACCCGCATTGGCTCAGGCTAATCAGGTGAATTTGAGTATTAATCTGGCTACCCCAGTGATGGAGGCCGAGCAAAGTCACAGGGCTTTTATAAAAGTGTCTTTGGAAGGTTTTAAGCAACAGGATAAACAAGCAAGAATCCCTGCCAATGTAGCCATTGTATTGGATAAATCCGGTTCAATGGGTGGCGATAAAATCAAGTATGCCCGCGAAGCGGCCATTATGGCGATTAAACGTCTTGATGAGCGAGATATTGTTTCTGTGGTCAGCTACGATTCTAAAGTACAGGTGGTGGTACCTGCGACTCAAGTACGTAATCATCAAGCCATTTATAATGCGATTCGTAACATACGTGCCAATGGTAATACCGCACTGTTTGCCGGTGTTAGCAAAGGGGCTAACGAGTTACGTAAGTTTCTAAGCCGTAATAAAGTAAACCGGGTTATCTTGATGTCCGATGGTTTAGCCAATGTAGGCCCCCAGTCTGCTTCTGAATTGGGCGAGCTGGGTGCTTCACTGGCGAAAGAAGGCATTAGTGTCACCACCATAGGGTTGGGGCTTGGTTATAACGAAGACTTGATGACCCGTTTAGCAGGCTTTAGTGATGGTAATCATGCATTTGTTGAGAATGCGGAAGACCTTGCTTCTGTTTTTCAATATGAATTTGGTGACGTGCTTTCAGTAGTGGCTCAGGGCGTTAATATTGAAATTCGATGCCGAAACGGCGTGAAGCCCATTCGGTTGTTGGGGCGTGAGAGTGAAATCATTGGTAACCGTGTAACCACCCGATTAAACCAGCTATATAGCGAGCAGGAGAAATTCGTTATTCTTGAGGTTGAAGTTCCAAAGCAGCAAGCTGAAACAGAACTTGAGCTGGTGGCGGTCAATGTCAGCTACAATAATTTATTTACTCAAAACCAAGAAAGCTTAACAGGCCAAAGTGTTGCTCGGTTTAGCCGTTCGCAACAGGAAGTTAAAGCGGCCCGAAACGATAAGGCGCTGGAAGCAGCGGTTGAGCAGATTGCTAATGAATTTAGCCGTGATGCAATTGAAGCCAGAGATAGTGGTGACTTAGAAGGTGCGAAAAAGATTCTGCAGGATAGTGCCTCATATCTGGGCTCTCAGGCACAATCGCTGAGCTCTCCTCGTTTACAAGAGCAAAAAGAAGAAGCACTGAAAGATGCGGATGCACTGGAAACAGAACAAGATTGGAACAAGCAACGTAAAGAGTTAAAAGCACGACAGTATAAACGAGCTACTCAACAAACGTATTAATACATATAAGTAGGCTATCGGAATATACCTGTGAAAAGACGAACACCGCTAATTCTAGCTGTCATTATTACTCTGCCACTTTTGTTGCTGGCTTGGTTTGGAGTTCGTTTTCAACAGGACCAGCAACAGGTTGCCGCTCATCAACTCAGTAACCTGGTAACCAGTCAGTTGCAAAGTATTGACCAGCAATTTCAGGAGCATTTCTTTCTATTGCAACAGCGGTTTATCCTCCAAGCACGAGCTTTACAGAGAGAAACAGAAGGGCAATATAACGTTGAAAGCGTAAGGCGTGTCATTGGACAGTCGGCTGTCGTAAAGCAAATCTTTGTATTATCCAAAGCAGGGGATAGACGGTTTCCCCCTCAACACCAGCCATTGAATCAGCAAGAACAAGACTTTGTGGAGTTAACGCGCAATCTGTTGAAGGCCCCCGAGCGCTTTACTATGCCTGTTTTGGATCCAATCCCTTTGCAGAGTGTTACTAGCCCGCGTTATTCGGGATCGGGCGGTGATGAGCTACAAAGCGCTCAGTTGAGTGATTCGGTATCTAAAAAATCTCGATACAGTGCAGATGTTTCATCTCCGGCGATATCGCAACCCGCAGAAGAGCGTACATCAGAAAGCCCGCATGGGTGGATTGCTTGGTACGCTGAAACGGGTTTGCAACAGATCTTCTGGTTACAAGACAGCGACGGTAATACGGTAGGTTTTGCTCTGAACTCATCAAGGCTTTTATCGGATTTGATTAACGTGTTGCCTTCTAGTGCTGTTGGTTCTGATATAGCCGCAGCTGAGGAAGTAGATAGTGAAATTCGCTTGATAAATGACCAAGGAGAGCTTTCCTATAGCTGGGGGCGAGAGGGGAATGACCCAGCGATTAAACCGCTGCAAACATCGCCTTTGAGCCACCCTTTAGCGAGTTGGCACCTTAATTATTATGCAGCTGAACTACCTGCGGTGATAACGGGTTGGCTGGGTTTGGTCGCATTGTTACTCTTTTTGGCCACAGGCTTATCAGCGCTTGCTTACCTTTTATATCGAGAGCATAGCCGAGAACTGAGGGTGGCAGAACAACGAGTCAACTTTGTTAATCAGGTTTCTCATGAGCTAAAAACACCGCTAACCAATGTGCGCTTATATACAGAAATGCTAGAGCAAGAGTTGGCAGATGACGATGTGATTGCACAACGTTATCTGGGAGTTATTGGCAGTGAAGCCGGACGGTTGTCACGGCTGATTGAGAATGTATTGAGCTTTTCGCGGTTGAAGCGTGAAGGTGCGAGTATTAGATATCAACAAAGTGTTGTTGATATCTGTATAGCGCAAGTGGTTGAGTTGTTTACACCGATACTAAGTACGCGAAACTTAAGGATACGTTTTACGGGACAGGCGAGCCATTTATGCCATTTTGATAGTGAAGCATTAGAACAAATACTAAATAACCTGCTGAGTAACTGTGAAAAATATGCATCTGATGGGCAGTTTGTGAATATCAGTAGCTGGCAATCAGAGGTGTCAGGTACTCTAAATAGTTATATTCGGGTCAGTGATTTTGGCCCCGGAGTGCCCGCAAGTGATTCTGCAAAGTTGTTCGAGCCATTTTACCGTGGCAGTGAAAAGCTCACAGAGGGAGTCAGTGGTACTGGCATCGGGCTGGGGCTGGCACGTGACTTGGCTAGGGCTCATCAGGGGGACCTCATAGTGGAACAGGTACCCCAAACCGAGGTTAAATCGGGAGCTAGTTTTTTACTGAGTTTGGTTACGCCCGTTACTTTACCTACAAGGGTGGCCACCAAATTTGATGATTAAACGAGAAGTATTATGAAATTGCTTATTGCAGAAGATGATTTGCATATCCGTCAGGGGCTGGCAACGCTACTTGAGTCTGAAGGCTATGAGTGTATAGCAGCGGCTGATGGAGATCAGGCGTGGCAATTGTACTTGCAGCATGAACCTGATTTGGTGTTGTTAGATATCATGATGCCTAAACAAGACGGTTATGCGGTTTGCCGGCGTATTCGACAGCATAATGAACAATTGCCGGTGATCTTTATTACCGCAAAATCAGAAGAGATAGATCAGGTATTAGGGCTTGAACTAGGCGCTGATGATTACATTAAAAAGCCTTTTGGTAGTCGCGAAGTTATCGCCAGGATTCGAGCCGTAGCACGAAGAGCGTTGCGGCCCGTTGCTGGCACAACTGAAAATGACAGTTTTGTTATGGATGACCTTCAAATCAGGCCATCAGAATTACGTGCACTGCGCGATAATCAAGTGATTGAATTAAGCCTGAGAGATTTGAAAATACTGCGACTTTTATTTGAGCAGCGCGGCAAGGTCGTGGATCGCGATGCGTTGTTCAATCATTGTTGGGGACGGGACTATTTTGCTAACAGTAGGACGCTAGATCAGCATATCTCGAAGCTACGTAAGATTATCGAGCTCAATGCCAAAGAGCCCCGAATTATTAGTACTGTGCATGGAATAGGTTATCGATTTGATAACTAGTGTTGAGAAAGATAAACCTAGTTATGAAAATTAGACCTACCCTTTTGCTCACTGTTATCGTTAGTAAGAGAGTAAATCACTAAGTTATTGATCTTTATGACTAACGATATATGATCCTAGTAAAGGGATTGAATGTATTGAGCAACGGATGGGCTCTTTTTTACAATACTTACGCCTACCTAAGCTCTTCTATCCCTTTGAATCATCTTAAATTAATACTTACGTGATCGTTACATGGGGCCGAAATAGGGTGCTAAAGTGATAGTCAACCATAGGTTCCTGAATAAGCGGTTAAGCGTGTAAGGATATTCGTGTGGAATTCAAGGTAGGAAGCTTTTCTTTGGGGCGCTGTGATAAAAGAGCAGCTGAATGGATGCATAAGCATGGGCAGATTCTTCTTAGTTACTCTTTAGCAACCGTTTTTATTTGGCTTGGTGTGTTAAAGCCTCTTGGGCTTAGCCCTGTAAATGACTTAGTTACTAATACAGTCTTTTGGCTTACTCCTGAAACTTTCATTCCATTTTT
>NZ_JADGEV010000050.1:0-16270 GCF_016744175.1 Neptunomonas sp.
GTCGGCGTTGTTGGTGTGGTCGGCGTTGTTGGTGTAGTCGGAATAACAATCGAAGACCCACCGCCGCCTCCACAACCAACAAGCAATATACAGGTAGACAGTATACTTAATGGTACAGTTAGCGTTGTCTTTGTCATGTATCATCTCCGAGAAAAATTATCGTTTAATAGTTTAGTACAAAACCATATTGAGAGCGTATTGGAAACTCAGCTAAAGAATTTTTCCCATGCGGAAAACAAAGCCAATCCATCTGCTACATGCAGGCTAACTGAATTAGCATGCGCTGTCGCCTCACAAATGAGCACTAATACCAACTAACTAGTATTAAAATTATGATAGACGATGATTTTCACGAAATGAGGATGAACACTTGCTTAAACGATTACATTTTAGCAAATGATTAACTAACACCCAAAAATTTGAAATACTGATTGTTAAAACCAGTATTCACACTTCTTTAGCTTTAGTCTTATTGAGGTTTCTAGTAAAAAAGTAAGAGTCCGCCTATAAGCCGGGTTTTGTAATAGACAGTCATTCATCTGGGACGCACATCACTGTACGCCTCAAGCAACCTACCCGGATCCAGTGCGGGTCACACCTATTGGATCCCTATTTGGTCTTGCTCCGAGTGGGGTTTACCATGCCATGGAATGTTGCCACCCATGCGGTGCGCTCTTACCGCACCCTTTCACCCTTACCGTTATCCGAAGATACTTAGGCGGTCTTCTCTCTGCTGCACTTTCCGTCGGCTTACACCGCCCAGACGTTATCTGGCACTCTACCCTTTGGAGCCCGGACTTTCCTCCCTCCCACTTACTTGCAACAAGTTACAAATAAGCAAGACAGCGACTGTCCGGCGAACTCTTGGGCGCAAGGATACCAACAATCAGACGAGAAGCAACTACTTGCGAGACAATGCCTCCTGATAAAGCGCATTCTTCTTCTCTCCAGTGATTTTTGCAGTCAAAGCAGCAGCCTGCTTAACCGGCAACTCACTTAACAACACATCTAAAACTTTCAAAGACTCTACAGACAACCCCTCTTCTTCGATAAGCTCCACCCCTTGTATAAGAACAACAAATTCACCCTTTTGCTGGTTTGCATCTTGTTTCACCCATTCAAGCAAAGCGCCTACATTATCGCCATGGATCGTTTCAAATGTTTTGGTCAACTCACGAGCCAGGACCACATAACGCTCAGCACCCAGAACCTCGATCATATCCTGCAAAGAATCAAGTATCCGGTGGGTTGACTCATAATAGATAACTGTTCGAGTTTCAAATTCAATCATCGATAACTTTTGCTGCCGCCCAGAACGCTTGGCAGGTAAAAAGCCTTCAAATATAAAACGATCTGTCGGCAAACCTGCCGCACACATCGCCGTTATCACTGCACAACACCCAGGCACAGGAACCACTTTAAACCCAGCTTCACGCACACCACGGACAACAATAAAGCCAGGATCGGAAATTAATGGCGTTCCTGCATCAGAAATCAATGCAATACTGTCGCCAGCAGCTAATTTATCCAGTATTGTCTGCAGTCGTTGACGCTCATTATGATCATGCACTGAAATCATAGGGGTTTTAATGTTAAAGTGCGCCATTAAGCGACCACTGTGTCGAGTATCTTCAGCTGCAATCAAGGCAACGGACTGCAAAACTTCCACTGCCCGGGGTGTTAAATCCCCCAGATTGCCGATAGGCGTGGCTACAACATAAAAAACCGCGTCAGACATAATTTTTCCATCCATCATCAGGGTGATAGAGTATATGATGATTTTGAAACGCCTGTCTCTAACTGTTGCCTTAACAAGCTTGATTGCTGGTTGTGCAATGCCTCCAATGTCACCTCCTTTGGTGACAGAAGGTCAATCGTCGTCTCAAGAAGCTAATATCGAGTCGCTTCTTGCTCAAGCGCGAAGGTCTTCACCTATTCGCTCAGCGGAACTTAAATTGCAAGCGGCACAATTGCTCGCATCACAAGGCGAACCAGACCACGCGGCAGATATTTTGGCTGACATAGATACATCTATCCTCCCTCCCAGCTTGCAATTCAACATTATCAGACTAAAAACTCAGCAAGCATTGGATAGCAATGATGGAGAACAAGCACTTAGCTATCTTGCCTATATGCCATCACTCAGCACCCTACCCGAAGGTGACGTACTGCTATCGGAGCAGTTATATGCCGAAGCTTACAATCTCAACGGCCAACCGTTAGAAGAAGCTAAAATATTGATCGAGGGTAGCGACTACATTCAGGACCAAGAAAAACGACAAAATCTCCACGATCGTATTTGGCAAGCGCTACAATCAACAGGCGACGAAGAACTTCACAGCGCATTACAGCAGCCAAATAACAACTACCTACTACAAGGCTGGCTCGAATTAGCGTTAGCATCTCGCTCAATTGCGGACATCAAAACACAAACAAATAATATTGATAACTGGCTAAACCTTTGGCAGGCACACCCAGCAGCTCAAACAATGCCAGATAACCTAGCATCCCCTCAGAGCATTGATCTTATCAATGTCGCACGAATTGGCGTTTTATTACCCACAACAGGTTCTCTAGCAAAAGCAGGCAAAGCAATTCAAGATGGCATTACCACCGCCCATTACGCCAACCAAGGCTCTAGCTACACCCCTGAACTCGTTTTTTTAGATAGCACTTTGTACAACACTCCCGAAGAAATAATACAAGCAGCACAAGAAAAAGAGGTTCAGCTAATCATTGGCCCGCTCGAAAAAGACAAAGTGAGTGCCCTTAGCCAATATGATTCACTCCCACTCCCCTTTTTAGCATTAAATTATGCAGAAACAAGCGCCACTAATCTTTATCAATTTGGCCTTTCTGCTGAAGACGAAGCACGCGATGCAGCAACCCAGGCAATCAATGCAGGTAAACGCTACGCTCTCATTTTAACGCCCAACAGCACTTGGGGAAATCGCGCAGAATCAGCATTTGCAGATACATTCAGCGCACTCGGAGGAACGATTGTAGCTCGCAAGTCCTTTAACACAGGAGATCTTAATCAAGACATTGCACAGCTATTAAAAACAGATGAAAGCAAAACCCGAGCAATCAGCCTCAGAAAAGCAACAGGGTTAAATTTCGAGTTTGAAGAAAGGCGTAGGCAAGATGCAGACACGATATTGCTTGCTGCCCGCCCACAGGACGCTCGTTTAATTAAGCCTATTTTATCATTTTACTTTGCTGGCGATCTCCCTGTTTACGCCACCTCCCAAGTATTCTCAGGCTCAATTAATAGCGCAGCGGATATCGATCTGAATGGCATTATGTTTGGTGATATCCCTTGGGTACTATCACCTCCCTCAGATAATAGACGCGCACTTAATGCCATACGAAATAACACCAATACTCGCTTTGGCCGACTTTACGCTTTAGGTATAGATGCATATAACCTGTACCCTTATTTACAACAACTGGGTGCCACTCAAGGGGCACGCCTACAGGGGGAGACAGGCATGCTATCCCTATCCGAACAAAACAAAATAAACAGGCATTTGCAGTGGGCCATCTTTGAAAATGGCTCCCCAAAACTTATTGAATAGCGAATCACATGGATAGAAATACACGTGGCAAGGACGCCGAAAATAAAGCATGGCACTGGCTTATCCAACAAGGACTCAAGCCCGTAACAAGAAATTATTTATGCAAACTGGGTGAAATTGATCTGATATTAGCCGATAGCGGCACATTAGTTTTTGTCGAAGTCCGATACCGTACACACAAGCACTATGGCGGAGCAGCTAACTCAGTTACAGCAACCAAACAACGAAAAATCATTCGTGCAGCACAGCATTTTTTGATGACTCATCGCCACTTTCAACAACATAACTGTCGATTCGATGTCATTGCATACGAAACTCCTTCTGAAGAAAATACACCAGTATGGTATAAAGACGCCTTCAGACTTTAAGACCGGAAACAGTAAATGGAACTTGAAGAACGAATTGTTAATTTATTCCACAATTCGATGGACACAAATGCTCACACCATTGAGCAATACACACCCATGATTGCTCACGCAAGCGAGCTTATGCTTTCCAGTTTAGCCAGCGAACTAAAGATCGTTTGTGTTGGTAATGGAGGCTCATCTGCACTTGCACAGCACTTCTCTGCGCTACTGCTTAGCCGTTTCAGAAACGAGCGACCAGGACTGCCCGCCATTACCGTTGGTGCAGACAGCGCCGTCTTAACGGGCATAGCAGAGGACAGCAGCTTCAGTGAGGTATACTCAAAACAGATCAGAGCTATAGGGCAACCCGGAGATGTTTTGCTAGTTATCTCAAATAGAGGACGCTCAAACAGCCTAGTCCAAGCAATACAAGCTGCTCATGATCGCGATATGTCTGTCATTGCAATAACAGGACATGATAGTAGTAATATTTCTGCACTTTTACGGCCGGATGAAGTCGAAATATGCGTCCCTTCTGACGACAACGCAATGATCTATAGCGCACACTTACTTATTCTTCATTGCCTATGCGATTTAATCGAATATCAATTATTTGGAGCCTGATGCCATGAATTCAACGCTTTTTAAATGCTTAACAGCCGCTTGCATACTAACCACTCTTTCAGGCTGCTCTAACCTAATCAGTGCATCTCGAGAGGAACCAATCCGAGAAGACCAAGGAAGCCGTACCTTTGGAGCTTATATTGAAGATGAAGTTATCGAAAATAAAACGCTCGTTAATATTAACAAAGGGTCGGACACTGTTAAAAATGCCCATATTAGTGCGACAAGCTACAACGGTATTCTTTTACTAACAGGCCAAGTACCGCATGAAAATGCAAAGCAAGAAACAGAACAGATTTCGATGCAAACTCGCAAAGTACGCAAGGTTCACAACGAACTAGAAATTTCCGGCCCTACGTCCAGTATTGTGCGTGCCAACGACGCATACCTGACCAGCCGAATTAAGTTGCAGCTATTAACTAATGAATCTGCAGAAGGCACTCGCATAAAAGTTGTTACTGAAAACAGCTCAACTTATTTGATGGGATTAGTAACAGAACAAGAAGCTGAAGCAGCAGTTAACATCATACGCACCATCCCTGGCGTACAACGAATAGTGAAGGTTTTTGAATACATTCCAAATCGTTAATTAAACAACCGGCAAACTTTTATAACCCTGGTTACTTAACAACTTTTAGCGATGGTCGCCCTGTAGGCTTGGGCGGCTCTGGCTTATCTACTTCTTCCTGCTCTTGCTCATAGAAGTCAGCTCCTGGCTCCATTCCAAACCCCATACCAGCACCATTCTCACGTGCATATACCGCTAAAACAGCAGACATAGGAACATACACATTCATTGGAACACCACCAAAGCGTGCATTAAAGCTAATAGCCTCATCATCTAATAGAAAATCTTGAATTGCTGAAGGACTAATATTCAAAACAATCTGACCATCAGAGATAAACTGCTCTGGCACCATCACTCCCTTCACTGCCACATCCACCGCTAAGTGCGGCGTACAGTCATTATCAAGCAACCATTCCTGCAACGCTTTGATAAGATAAGGACGACTAGGTTTCATAAAAACTCCAAGCATAAAAAAGGGATGATAATATCATCCCTTTCTGAATAAAATATTCAAGCAGATTTGCTGCTAGTCACGCATTTCACGTTCAGCTTCCGATAGGCTTTCACGGAAAGATTCGCGCTCAAACAAGCGGTCCATATATTCATACAGTGATTTACACTGCGCTTCAGGCAAATCAACACCTAAATAAGGCAGGCGCCACAACAGTGGAGCAAGACAACAATCTACCAATGTAAATTCTTCACTCATGAAATATGGCTTTTCAGCAAAGATTGGTGAGATAGCAACAAGGCTATCACGCAAATCTTTGCGTGCCGTTTCAACTTCATCGTCCGTTGCTTTAGCTGAAACCAGTACATCTACATGCTTACACCAATCTTTCTGAATGCGATGCATATACAAACGGCTTTCCGCACGCGCAACAGGATAGACAGGTAACAACGGCGGATGAGGAAAACGCTCATCCAAATATTCCATCATTACATTTGGCTCATACAGCACCAAATCTCTATCCAGGAGAGTAGGCAAACTATTATAAGGGTTTAAACCTGCCAAATCTTCAGGAAGATCCTCGACATGACAATCAATAACGTCGACCGCTACCCCTTTTTCCGCTAATACAATGCGAACACGATGGCTGTAATGATCAGCACCATCAGAGTAAAAGGTCATGGAAGAACGTTTAGCCACAACTCCCATCAATATATCCCCGTATTACTTACCGTAGAAAATAAATAAGCGCGGCCTGAAACTCAGGCCGCGCAAAAAAACGATTCTAACAGATTTATACTGTAAAATCAGTGAACATCTTTCCAGTATTCTTTTTTCAATGCATAAGCAACGAAGAAGAAGAAGAAGAGGAAGATCAACACTTTTGTTCCGATACGCTGAGAGTCTAATTTAGACGGCTCACCGATATAGGCCATAAAGTTAACCAGATCATAAATAGTTTTATCAAACTCTTCTGTTGTCTGCTGCCCTTTCTTACCGATAGACATACAACCGCCCATCGTTTTACCTGTTAACGGATCAATTTTAGTTTCATGATGCTGCGCCTCTTCAGCTGAGCAATGATTAATCTGCTCACCCTGCAAGTATTCCAGCACGTTAGGCATCCCTACATCAGGGAAGACTACATTGTTTACACCCCAAGGACGCGAAGAGTCTTGGTAGAAACTACGCAAATAGGTGTACAACCAATCAGGCCCACGCAAACGTGACTCAAGCGTCAAATCAGGTGGTGCCGTACCAAACCAGTTAGCAGAGTCTTCTTTCAGCATAGCATTAGTCATCTGCTGACCTACTTTTTGGTCTCCCAACAGTAGATTCTCTTCAACTAGATTAATCGGCATACCCAAATCTTCAGCTGCACGCTGATAGCGCTGATATTGCGCAGAGTGACAACCTAAACAATTGTTTACGAATACCTGCATACCTCGCTGCAATGAAGCCTGGTTATGCAGATCCACAGCCATGTGGTCCAATTTAGGACCCGCACCGCCCGAAGCAAAACTTGCCAATGGGAACAGTGCAATAACGAATGCAACTAAATACTTTTTCATTATCCTGTAACCCTCTCTGGTACTGGTTTGGTTTTCTCCATCTTGGTGTAGAACGGCATCAAGAAGAAGAAAGCAAAATAAAGTGCAGTACAGATCTGAGCTACCACAGTACGCTCAGGAGTAGATGCAACCACACCCAAGTAACCTAGGATCACGAAGCTAATAGCAAAGACTGCCAACGCCACTTTACTCATCATTCCTTTGTAGCGAATCGATTTAACAGGACTACGATCCAACCAAGGAAGTACAAACAGAATAGCAATCGCACCACCCATCACAACTACACCCGGGAACTGAGAAGCAGCAATTGGCGGAATCGCACGTAGCATTGCGTAGAATGGCGTGAAGTACCATACAGGCGCAATATGCGGCGGAGTTTTAAGCGGGTTAGCTGGTTCAAAGTTTGGCGCTTCAATTAAATAGCCACCGCCTTCTGGGAAGAAGAAGACAATGATACAGAAGACAAACAAGAAGACTATCACACCAACAATGTCTTTCACCGAGTAGTATGGGTGGAATGGGATTCCATCCAACGGCACACCGTTTTCATCTTTGTTTTCTTTAATTTCAATACCATCTGGGTTGTTAGAACCCACTTCATGCAATGCAATGATGTGCAACACAACTAACGCTAACAACACGATAGGCAGCGCAACAACATGCAATGAGAAGAAACGGTTTAGTGTCACACCAGAAATCAGGTAGTCACCACGAATCCACTCAGCTAACTCAGGCCCCACAAAAGGAACAGCCTGGAACAAAGATACAATTACCGCAGCACCCCAATAAGACATCTGACCCCATGGTAATAAGTAACCCATGAACGCTTCAGCCATTAGCGCTAGGTATATAGCCATACCAAACAACCAAATCAATTCACGCGGCTTACGGTAAGAACCGTACATCATTCCACGGAACATATGCAGGTAGACCACACAGAAAAATGCAGAAGCACCGGTAGAATGCAAGTAACGCAGCAACCACCCGTAATCTATATCACGCATAATGTATTCAACAGAAGCAAACGCACCTTCTGCAGAAGGGTTATAGCTCATTGTTAGCCAGATACCGGTAATGATCTGGTTAACCAGCATTAGCATCGCTAACGAGCCAAAAAAGTACCAAAAATTAAAGTTTTTTGGCGCATAGTATTTTGATAAGTGGTCTTCCCACATAGCAGTCGCTGGGAAACGGTCATCGACCCATCCCATCAACCCGCCTTTTCCTTTATTACGGTAACCAGCCATTATGCGTTCTCCTGATCCACGCCAATAACGATGATGTCTTCACCTTCATATTTATGAGGCGGAATCACTAGATTCGTCGGTGCCGGCGAGCCTTTATAGACACGGCCTGACAAATCAAAACGAGAGCCATGGCAAGGGCAATAAAAACCACCTGTCCAATTTGCATCAAAGTCTTGCGGTCCGACTTCTGGCTTATAAGTAGGAGAGCACCCTAAATGCGTGCAGATACCCACTAATACAGAAACATCAGGACGAATAGATCGGTCTGCATCATGCGGAATATACGCAGGCTGCTGAGGAACATCCGAATTTGGATCTGATAAAGTACCAGGATCCATGTCCTTTAAGATTGCTAACGCCTCTTCGCCACGTTTAACAACCCATACAGGTTTCCCACGCCACTCAACTATCATCTGCTGACCTGGCTCCAACTTGCTAATATCAGCCTTAGCAGGTGCTCCGGCAGCTTTTGCCTTAGCACTTGGGTTCCAGGAAGCCACGAACGGGACCGCAGCTCCTACAGCACCCACAGCCCCAACGGCAGAAGTAGCACCTATAAGAAGTCGACGCCGACCCTTATTCACGCCTTCATTGCTCATCAAGTATATCCCCCTCACTCGGCCAGGCTATTTGCTTGTACAAATAATCACCAACCGTTCAGTATAAAAAACCACGAAATCAGGTTCTGTAAAAAATGGCCAAATAGTAAATAAAATACCCCTATTTTACAAGGTGAAATATCCCTTCAGAGGTATCTATAAGACTAAGTATTGACCTGACACGAAGATAAAAAAAAACGCCCGAACCTAACAGGCGCGAGCGTTTTCTCAATTGCATGCCGGAAAACCGGCAAACAATTAACGTTTAGAGAATTGTGGTTTCTTACGTGCTTTACGTAGACCAACTTTCTTACGTTCAACTTCACGAGCGTCGCGGGTTACGAAACCAGCTTTACGCAGTGCAGGACGCATAGTTTCGTCGTATTCCATCAATGCACGAGTGATACCATGACGGATCGCACCGGCTTGACCGAAGTTACCACCACCTTTAACAGTGACGATTACGTCGAACTTTTCTAGAGTTTCAGTTAACTCTAGTGGTTGACGAACGATCATACGTGCAGTTTCGCGACCGAAGTAAACTTCGATAGTACGATCGTTGATAGAAATTGTGCCTGTACCAGGACGCAAGAAAACTCGGGCTGTAGAAGTTTTGCGACGACCTGTACCGTAATACTGAGTAGCTGACATTATCTACTTCCCCTTAGAGTTTCAGTTCTTGAGGCTGCTGAGCCTGGTGTGGATGTTCGTTACCTGCATACACTTTCAATTTAGTGTACATAGCACGACCCAAAGGACCTTTTGGTAGCATACCTTTAACAGCCAATTCTATAACTTTTTCTGGCTGGCTGTTAATCATGATCTCAAAGTTAGCCTGCTTCAGACCACCAGGGAAACCTGTATGACGGTAATAAATTTTAGCTTTACGCTTATTACCAGATACGTGTACTTTTTCAGCGTTTACTACAACAATGTAATCGCCAGTATCTACGTGTGGTGTGAATTCTGGTTTATGCTTGCCGCGCAGACGTCGAGCAATTTCAGTAGCCATACGGCCCAGAGTTTTGCCTTCTGCGTCAATTACATACCAGTCGCGTTTTACCTCGGCTGGCTTAGCAACAAAAGTAGTCATCGATTGTTCGCCTATACTTTAATTAAGTCTGGATAACGGATCTGAAATTCAGAAGAGCCCGTGCCCGACTTACCTTATAATTATTAGTTGCTCAAGACTGAAAAACAGTAAAGAAACAACGTACGAAACCTCATCGTGAAATGAGGAGCGCGAATTATAGTCAAATTACTTTACTAATGCGAGTACTTCCTCACACATAATTATAAAAAACCCGTAGCACGTCAATCCAACCCATCGGCATTTCACGAAGAGCATCAAGAATACCTTAGGCTTTATGTGCTTTGGCTAAATAATCATGAGACTGCATCTCTAAAAGCCTGCTTTGCGTACGCTCAATTTCAAAAGACAAACGCCCTCCGGTATAGATCTCATGAATGGGTACCGCCGCTGAAACAATCAACTTCACACCGCAATCATAGAATTCATCGACCATATTGATAAAACGACGCGCCGCATCATCATTTTTAGTGCCTAGCTGAGGAATATTAGAAATCAATACAGCGTGATATATTTTTGCTATCTCAATATAGTCATTCTGTGAACGAGGCCCCTCACACAACGCAGGAAAGTCGAACCATACTACATCTTCGCATGTTCTGCGGGACGGTATGCCACGGCCATTAATATCGACCAGTTCACTTTCTACCACCTCTTCCAAATCAGGCGCCAAGCTCTCAAAGCTAGCATTTAAGCTGCTATCCGCTGCTGCATCCAAAGGATAGTGATAAAGCTCCGCCTGCTCTAAGGCACGTAAGCGATAATCAACACCGCCATCAACGTTAATCACGTCTGTATATTTGTTAAGCAGAGCTATGGCCGGAAGAAAGCGAGCTCTCTGCAAACCGTCTTTATAAAGACCATCAGGGATAATGTTAGAGGTCGCTACCAACGAAACACCATTAGCAAACAACTCTTCAAACAGGCTTCCCAAGATCATCGCATCCGTAATATCCGACACAAAAAACTCATCAAAGCAAATAATACGTGTTTCAGCCGCATACTTGCGCGCAATGTCGATGAGTGGATTTTTAGTACCATCAAGCAATCGCAAGTCCGCATGCACACCCTGCATGAACCGATGAAAATGGGTCCGTCTTTTTTGTTTGAATGGCAAACTGTCGTAGAAGGTATCCATCATGTAGGTCTTGCCGCGACCCACACCACCCCAAAAATACAACCCCTGAACTGGCTCGACTGTTTTCTTTTTAAGCTTTCGACTAAAAAACCGCGTCAACTTTCCCGGTTGAGAGTTATCGGCCGAGGGAGCCGAAATCAGATCGTCATACAAACGCTGTAGATGACCAATAGCTATCTCTTGCGCTGGATCGTATGAAAAGTCATCACGCAACAAGTCTTTTTTATAACGCTCTAATGGAGTCATTTTCCCACATCACCCTAATTAGGTAGGTACTAAAATTCAGGAGCGAACTGTACCCAGACGCCCCGATAATGCAACTTCAACCGTAAGCTAAATACTCATCAGCTTTAAAACCATACGTCTTCACGCTAATTAAATCCCATCAACGATATCACCACAGGCAATAAAAAAGCCGTTAACAACCCCGTCATTCCCATTGCCAACCCTGCAAAAGCGCCTGCCACTGCACTCACTTCAAATGCTGATGCCGTCCCAAAACCATGGGCAGCCAAACCAAGCGTAAAACCTTTCACTGCATCATCTTTCACACGCAGAAGCTTAAAGATAAGCGGCGCCAGCAAACAACCCATTGCCCCCGTGATCAGAACAAGCCCTGCAGCCAACGATGGAAAACCACCTATTTTCTCTACAATACCAATAGCAATAGGAGACGTTACTGATTTAGGCGCTAGCGATAACAATACGCCTTCGGGCAGATCAAACATCAGGCCCACTAGCAGTACCGATACAATCGCTGTTACAGCTCCCGTTACGCATGCAACCAAAAGAATGAGCCACATTTTTTTGATACGCTCAAAATGGTCGAACAATGGCACCGCCAAAGCAACGGTCGCAGGACCCAACAAAAAGTGAATAAACTGCGCCCCTTCAAAATACGTTTCATAACGCGTATCCGTCACCAGTAAGAAACTAATAATAATGGCCATCGCCACCAGCACAGGATGCAATAAAGGCGTGCCGCCTGAGCGTTTATTTAATTCAGAAGCAAACATAAAAACAACTAAGGTGACAATCAGCCAGAATAATGGTTTAGCAGCAAAATATACCCAAAACTCCATTACCGCTCCCCGCCCTGCGGCCTAACCAACCCTGAGCGCTCGCCTTTTGTGGGCCCGCTAAACTTACCTAACAATCTAAAAACAAGAGCGGTTACCAACATCGTCACAAACGTACTTACCAGCAAGGCAACTAAAATGGCCAGCCAGTACTGAGAAATCATCTCAAGATGCACCATCAAACCAACACCTGCAGGCACATACAACAGAGCCAAATGCCGCAATAACCCCTCAGAAACAAGACGAACAGAGTCAGGTGTTTTTTTAATAACAATCAAAACCAACAACAGTAAAACCATTCCAAGCACCGGTCCAGGAACAGGAACACCGGTTGCCAATACTAATAACTCACCTAATAGCTGACAGAGCAACAATGCAAGGAAACCATTAAGCACTTAATTTCTCCAAAAGCTTACACACAACAAAAAGCCGGTATTATAAACCGGCTTATACTCAGACAACTACCCGCAATCACCGCAGTGCAGCATACTTTTTAAGTTGAATTGCTTCACTACCCCTTTAGCATAACCATCTCTACGAAGTTACACGGCCGGTGACGGCTATCTAACTGTTCACGAATGATTTTATGCCACGCTGTTTTACATGCACCGGTAGAGCCTGGCATACAAAAAACAACGGTTCTGTTTGCAACACCCGCTACCGTTCGAGACTGAATAGTTGATGTACCGATCTCTTCATACGAAAGAGACCGAAACAACTCGCCGTAGCCTTCAATTTGCTTATCTAATAATGGAATGACGGCCTCAGGCGTACTGTCTCTTGCTGTAAACCCCGTACCTCCGGTAACTAACACTGCGTGAATACTACTATCGGCAATCCATTGAGAGAGCACGGCTCGGATCTGGTAAATATCATCTTTCACAATATGGCGGATAACAGCCTTATGCCCTGCCGCTTCAATTCCTTCCTGTAACGCATCACCTGATTTATCTGTTTCAGGCACGCGAGTATCAGACACAGTTAACACCGCTATATTTAACGGCTTCAATTCAACCTGACTCATCACTACTCCTCAGTACTTTAAAAAAGATTTCGTTAAAAACGACATAAAGATAAAAACAGGCTACAACGTCTCTTTACACATCTTTTTTTGATGAGATGACGGCTCTAACAAAGAACAGATAAAAGAGCGAAATTCATAGCGATCCAATAAAACGCGTACCGCATTACTACCATGCTCAGATGCACGGCTTGTCGCTGCCAACACCAAAGCCTCTAATTCAGGTGTTAACTGATCCCAACCCAACAAACCCGCCTCAAGCACCGCAAGATTAGCACTCAGCTCCCAAGGGCCTGTTTTAGCTGCCTGCTCGATAGCCTCAGAAAAGTCATCATCAATCTCACCCAAGTATGCTTTCATCAAACTTTTATTTGCCCAGCTATAAGGCCAATTAGGACGTAATAGCAATGCCGTGTTATGTAATGCTAATGCCTGACGAATATACTGCAAATAATCGTCCGATTCTGTTTGCACAGCACGATAAAATAAAATGCGCGCCTTTAACTCATAATACTCAGCATTATTATCATTCCAACTGAGTGCTACATCAATATCTGCTTCTGCTTTCTCTATTTTAGCCAAAGACACTGGATTACGCTGGGACTCCCAGCGCTCTATCGAATAACGCACAGGGTACGCACTGATATCAGCTAACGCCCAACGAAAAGCAAAATAGATCGAGGGAATACTGGCAAGAATGACTAACGCGGCTAATACACGGGGAAAACTATATTTAGCAGAAAAGGCCATAATTCAAACCTTCTCAGGTGAAGCATGAAAAACAATGTCGGATGGATTGCCACTAAATAGGCTTACTGCACGATCTGCCCCGTACATCTGCTCAATGAGGTGTCGTGCCTTGGACAGCACTGGCGGGCGATGTTGTCGATTATGAGCATCAGTAGCTATCACCGTCACCCAATTATTTTCTAGCATTTCGTGCGCTCTTTGGTGGGCAGGCACACCAAACTCACCGGTAACAGACATTGCTGTCACTTGAAATAAGCAGCCCAAATCAACAAAAGGAAGCACTTTATCCAAATTATGCACAATATCTTTGTTTCGCTCGGGATGTGCAATCATTGGGATAATATTACGCGCCAATAACCACTTAACGAGTTTGTCACTACCTGGCGGTATATGACTATGCGGCAACTCCAGCAACAACACATGATAGCCATTCCATTCACCTATAAATGGAAGCTCATTAGCCACGGCTAATTGCAACACTTCTGCACTTAAGCGCACCTCACAGGCCAGAGAAAGAGAGAGAGGAATATTCTGCTCTTTAAGGGCCACCTTAAAAGCATCGAAATGCGGCTGCAAACCAAGCAGTGAGTTATCATAACGCCCCGGGTGCAGGTGCGGGGTAAGCACCATATGCTCAATACCATCAGCCACAGCCATCTGAGCCAGCGCTACTGCCTCAGATACACTCTGTGCACCGTCATCAACACCCGGTAAAAGATGGCAGTGCAGATCAATCATGCTTTTTCGCTACTGTAACCATAAACGTCATAGTAGCCACCGTATTCTTGGCCATAGTATTTCGCACCCTTTTTAACATCGACCTGATTGAGCACAACGCCGATAATTGGCGCATTCACTTCACGCAAACGTTTCAGGCCGTTTTTAGCATGTTGATATGGCGTCGAGTCTGATTTAACCACATAGATCATCGCGCCAACTAATGGCGCAAGCACCATTGCATCACTTACAGCCTGAGACGGTGCCGTATCAATAATGATTCGATCGTACTTAGTTTCGAGTAACGTCAATACATCAGCAAAGCGCTTAGAAGAAAGCAGTTCAGAAGGATTAGGAGGAATAATACCCGCACAAATCACATCGATATTACCATCTTCGTAGTGGTGAACACATTCTTCTACTGAAGCCGTACCTGCCACTAAATTAGACAAACCAGAAGAAGAGCGATCTAGACCCAAGGCTCTCGCAACAGAAGGGCGGCGCAAATCCGCATCAATAAGCAACACCTTTTCCATTTGCCCTGTCGCGAACGCTAAACCTAGTGCCAGTGACGTTTTACCCTCACCCGGGACAGACGATGTAACCGATACGATTTTATGCGGATTATCTAATGCCGATAAAATCAGACCCGTACGAATAGTACGTAGCGACTCAGCATAGGAGGATTGCGGGTCATCAACAAAATGGTTATAGCTTTGGTATGGCGCCTTTCTCTTTTTCGGCAGTAACGGCAACAAACCAAGCATAACAACACCCAGCTTACTCTCTACCTCGGAAGCGCTCTTAACGGTGTTATTTAACGCCTGCAATACAAAGGCAAACATCACACCAAACATCATGCTTACCACAAAGGCCAACGCAACAATCAGTTTCTTCTTTGGCTTTGCAGGAAACAATGGAATAACAGCAGGATCAGAAACCCGAGCATTCGCTGTTTTTAAGTCCCCCGTAGCGGTCGTCTCATTAAAGCGCGTTAAGAAAGTATTAAAGACGGTACGCTTCGTCTCAACATCTTGCTCATACTCACTTAATTTATACTCTTTGCGGCTAAGGCTTTGAATATTTCCTTTTGTACCCTCAAGCGCTGATTTTAAAGAATTTTCGTTGGCTAAAGCCACTTTGTAGTTTGTTTCGATACCGTTCACGACAGACAAAATTTGCCTATCGAGAGCAGACCTTGCATTGGCCAGCTCGGAATTAACCGCTTGCATCGTCGGGTGCTTCGCACCGTAACGCTTTGCCACCTCAGAACGCTTCAACTCAACGCGTGCATATGACTCTTTCATGCTTTGCACTAGCGGATGCTGTAACACCGTAGGCACTAACTCCAAACGTGACGGGCTCTTTTTACCAATAGCGCGTACTTGGCGGTATAAACTTTCTGCCTCTAGCCTATCTCGACGCGCATCAACCAACTTGCCCGCTACCAACTCAAGCTCTTGGCCAGCAATGTTCAGCCCACCTTTTTC
>NZ_JADGEV010000050.1:16370-27485 GCF_016744175.1 Neptunomonas sp.
TCCAGCCCATATACCTCTTCAATAGAAACGATATTAGCCTGCTGAGACTCTATCAATAGCGTTGCTGTCGCTCGGTAAATAGGGGTTAATGAGGTCACCACCAAAGCAGCTAGCAAGGTCACTAAAAATGCAAAACCAATAATACCCCACTTATGGCGCATTATTGTTTGCCAGTATTGGCGTAAATCGATGACATCTTCTTGCAACAAACGATCCGTCGCACCCTGTTCTCTTTGAATATCCATGTTCTATTTCATACTCGGTAAATAAGCAGGTATTAAAAAAAGCTTTCTTTGATAGTGATAACGTCGCCAGGAACGATGCGCGCGTTTAGCTTTACTTTGTCAGGCTTGATATCGGATGCACTTTTCTCGTGAGCAAGATAAAACTTGCTAGAAGAAGCCCGCTCCGTAAAACCACCCGCCATTGATACAGCGCGCTGCAGTGTAAGCCCAGGCTGATAAGGATAAGCACCGGGTTTTTTAACAGCACCATTGATATAAAATTCACGATACTCAAGCACCGTCACACTAACACTTGGGTTAACTAAATAACCATCCCTTAGCTGAGTAGCTAACATATCTCCCAAAGCACCCGTCGTTAGCCCCTTAACACGCAACTCGCCTAAAAAAGGATAGGAGATTGTGCCAGCATCACTCATTCGCACTTCAACACTTAGATCATCTTCACCAAAAACTTTTATGCCGAGCAAATCGCCTGAACCTAAGCGGTAATCAGATAAACCTTCCGAACGAGCGCTTTCTGCAACCTGAAGAACATCGGCAGAATACGAAAACTGACTGAATACAAACAGACACAACAAACAACACACACGATGCCACATTTTAACCTTTACCCCTATCAAACCAAACAAGCAAAACTCTCAAGCCACAGCTATAAAGAACCTTGCACGCCCATGAAGACACTATTGTTATCGTAATTAAATGCAGCCTGATTTGAGTTACGCTCAACATGCTCAATATCGAACGCTAACGTTAACCAACGACGAATATCATAAGAGACCCCTGTAGAGAAACTCTGCGTATCATCCTCACGGTCACTTAAATCATACTCTTCATTAGTAAAATCATAAGCCAATGCTGTTTTCATACGATCATTCCATGCATGACCCCATGTTAGGCTTGCAAAACGGCTATCAATAAAACTATCAGCACTGTTTGATTCTTCTAGCTCTTGCCCTGTGCGCAACACAAAAACAGAATAGGTGCGTAATGCCCAGCTGACTTCGGCCTCCCATGTAAATGATCCTTTATCATCTCGGCCAGCATCAGAAAACTGTTTCTGGGCATAACCTGCTTTAACAACACCCGAGGTTTTAGCGGTTGCGTCCCACTCGGCACCCACAAGATACTTCCACTCGTTATTGTCCAAGCTAGCGATACCCGCCATGTCATTTTGATAATCGGTATCTATCCTGCGAGCTTCAAGCAGCAATGAGGTTTTGGGCATAACACGATAATAAAAAGTAACGCCTGTACTTAACGTATCGCGATCACGGCTACGTGTTAGGTTTCGAAAATTGTTATAGTCACGCACGGTATAAGAGAGCTTACCCACAATACGCCCTTGTGCTTCACTGGCACCGTATGTGTAGGTTGCGCCCACTCTTTTTTCATCCAGTTCAACCGGTGCACTATTAACAGTGGCATTGGCACCTTCTGTTAAGCCGGTACCTCGTGCCTCATGAGCTTTAACATAAGCGGCTAATAAGTCGAGTTTATTACGCACATCAAAAACCAGATGCGCATCTGCGCGAAGCTGCGCATCGGTATAATTATCATTACTGCTACTATGATAAATACCGCGACTTACATCGGCGGTTATTTTATAGGCACTCGCACCCTCTTCAGCAATAAATTGAACCGTTGGATTAATAACAGTCACCGCTGAACTTTTTTCACCTGTCGAGGTTAAAAATATGTTGTCATCATGGCCGGTTTGCACAGTAAATGTAGGCACCATAGATACAGGCCCTAAAGAAACAGAAGCAGGATCAATAGCATGAACAGGTATGGAAAATAGAATAGCTGAAGTGCCCAATAGCGACGTGTATGCGTGCTTAAACCCCATTTAAGATAACTCCTATTATCTCTTTACTTAATAATGACAATCCAGTCATTTTATACTTTGGCAACATCGACTATTTTGACTTTATTATCATTGTTAAAAACAATAAAAAAGCATAGCCGTACCGCACTGCAAAGCCGCTACAGATTTTATCTGTAATCACGTAAGATTCATAGCCCTGCACGGCCAGCACAGCCATTTAGGCAGTTAAGATAACAAACACCTATTTATCACCTCACAAAGCATCAAGAAAAAGTTTTTGTCATCTGAGCCATGGTAGAATGCAATAATTTTTAAGAACCGATAGACCAGATAAACCATGGGAGTATATGGATGTCCGCGCTCACTAAAATTGTTATACCTGTCGCAGGATTAGGCACCCGGGTTCTACCCGCCAGTAAAGCAGTTCCTAAAGAAATGCTAACGGTTGTTGATAAACCGGTTATTCAGCATGTTGTGGAAGAAGCAATTAACGCGGGTTTCAAAGAGATTATTTTAGTGACGCGTAGTGGAAAATCATCTATTGAGGATCACTTCGATAAGCATTATGAGCTGGAAGCTGAGCTTGCTCGCAAAGGCAAAGAGTCCTTACTAAAAGCAGTACGCGATATTATACCCTCTGATGTATCAATTTGTGCAGTGCGACAAAATCAACCGCTTGGGTTAGGCCATGCCGTTTTATGTGCAGCCTCTGTGGTTGGGAATGATGATTTTGCAGTCATGCTACCTGATATGCTGATTCATAATAGCCACGCAGAACAGTGCGACTTAAAGGACATGGTGGCCGAGCACCACAAAAGTAACGCCGCACAAATCATGGTTGAAGCCGTCCCATATGAGCATGTAGAACGCTATGGGGTTGTAGATTGTGCAGGCATTCCCTTAACAGCTGGGCAAAGTCAACCTATTGTGGGCATGGTAGAAAAACCAGCACAGGCAGACGCCCCTTCTAATCAGGCGATTGTAGGCCGCTATATTCTCCCGTCACGCGTCATGGAATTACTACAAGACACCAAGCCCAGCGCCGGCAATGAAATCCAACTCACCGATGCACTGGACCAACTCATTAAAGAAGCGCCCGCCTATGCTTATAGCATGCGAGGCAAAACATATGACTGCGGAAATAAGCTGGGGTTTTTACAGGCCAATGTTATGTTTGGTCTAGATCACCCAGAAACAGGTGATGACTTTAACGCGTTTATCAAGAATCTCGTCAACTAATTTGTTGCTTTATCGCCCGCTAAGCCTATAAATACGGCGGGCTCCCTGATTTATCGATAGGAGATGGAATTTTGAGTGTAAAAGATCTGCCAGCTTGGGAAGCATTAAAAGAGCATGCCAATAGCATGCAAACAACGCATCTACGGGATTTGTTTTTGCAGGATAGCTACACAGACAAACCTGAGCCAACCAGCAGATTCGAAACATTCAGCGTTAGCCATGATGGACTATTGCTCGATTTTTCTAAGCAACGTATTACTCAAAAAACCGTATCACTATTAAAAGATTTATCGCAAGACTGCCAACTAGATCAGTGGAAGGAACGACTCTTTTCAGGCGATAAAATCAATACGTCAGAAAACAGGCCAGCCTTGCACACCGCTTTACGCCAACCGTATTACAATCAATTACTACTCGATGAGCACAATATAGTTGCTGATGTGCATGCCAACCTCGCACACATGAGCAGCATGGTAGGGCGCATCCGTGCAGGGCAGTGGCGTGGCTACTCTGGCCTGCCTATAGATACCATCGTTAATATTGGTGTGGGCGGGTCAGATTTAGGGCCTCTTATGGCATGTAACGCATTAATCGATGCGCAGCCAGAAACTAGCCACCAGCTTAAGGTTCACTTTGTTTCATCGATGGATGGTAGCCAGATAGCCAACTTACTCAATCAGCTATCGCCGGCAACCACCCTCTTTATTATCTCGTCTAAATCATTCACTACTATTGATACCTTGTCTAATGCGAACACGGCACGCCAATGGTTAAAATCAGCCAGCGGTGTTAAAGACGACCTACTCAACCGCCGCCATTTTATTGGTGTTTCGGCGAGTGCAGATAAAATGGACCTATGGGGCATCCCCAAAAACAGCCAACTAAATTTTTGGGATTGGACCGGCGGGCGCTATTCCATGTGGTCGGCTATTGGCCTCCCCATCGCTTTGCATATTGGGATGGCCGCCTTTAAAGAGATGCTCAGTGGTGCGCATGCAATGGATGAGCATTTTAAACATGCGCCTTTTGAAAAAAATCTCCCGGTGCAACTCGGCATGATTGGTATTTGGAATATCAACTTTTTAAATATCCATGCCCACGCGATCCTCCCTTACGATGGCCGCCTAAGCCACTTACCCGCCTACCTCGAACAACTTGAAATGGAGAGCAATGGCAAAAACGTGAACCGCCAAGGGAACGTCATTGATTACCACACCTGCCCGATTCTTTGGGGTGAAATAGGCCCTAATGCACAACACGCGTTTTATCAGTTACTCCACCAGGGTACCGAGTCCGTTATGTGTGATTTTATTGCACCGGCTAGGCGTTACGGCGGTTTTGATAGCACTGAGCTTGAACAACAACACCAGCTATCACTGGCGAACTGCCTAGCACAATCACGCTTACTGGCATTGGGAGACGCCGCCATTGCCGGTAACGACACCGCACCGACTCACAAGCGCTATCGCGGCAACCAGCCCAGTACCACCTTATTATTTAACGAGTTAACGCCTTTTTCTTTTGGCCAACTTATCGCGCTATACGAGCACAAAGTATTTGTGCAATCGGTTATATGGGATATTAATCCGTTTGACCAATGGGGAGTGGAACTTGGTAAAAAAATGGCAACCGATCTCTTAAAGCCATTAACCAATGAACAATCATCCTCACCATTTGATAGCTCAACTGAAGGGCTACTCTGTGCGATTCTTTCTCAACAGAGACAAAGCGAGCAGGAGTCACATTAATGAACATCGCTATTTGGGGACAAGAACTAACCGCATGGGCAACAGCAGGTATGCTGGCACAATCGGGCAATAATGTTTATATCGTCAACGACACTGAAATCACTGACCCTGTTATTATGATGGGCAGCAGCATCAGTAACGAGCCCGGCCTAAAAGATCTTATCGAGCAGCAGTTTGAAAAACAAAACCTGCAGATGATTCAAAGCAAGTCTGCGGTAGTGATTGCAACACACATTCTTAGCATGAACCCTGCTGAGTTTGAGCAAGCACAAAATACCGTTGCGCACATTGCTAAACATCATTCTGATAAAGTGCTCATCATCAACCAAAGCCATTTTGGTGTAGGTTACACCGATAAGTTACAAACACTTCTTGATATAGACAAAGATCAAGTGGTGGTTTATCTAGCTGAGAATATTTCGGAAGGTGAGGCACTTAAAAACATACATAAACCTAAGTCCCTTACCTTTGGTAGCACAAACGAATGGGCCACCATGCTAACACGCTCATTGTTACGCCCCTTTAGTAGCCAGCTTGAACAGTTGTTAGTGATGACACCCAAAGAAGCCGAATTTGCCAAGCTGTCCATCACGGGCATGCTGGCCTTACGGATAGGCTACATCAATGAGTTGGCCAACTTAGCAGAGCAGCTAAACGTCGATATTGATGTTATTAAGCAAAGCCTAGGAGCCGACCCGCGTATTGGCCACCATTACTTATCTCCGGGCTGTGGTTTTGGTGGTAACACCTTTTCTCAGACCATTAAAGGGCTGGCTAACCTGCTCTCTGAAAAGCGCCAATCACAACTACTTGATACCGTATTACAAGAAAACGAAAAACAAAAAGAACAGCCTTTTCGCAAGCTTTGGCGCCATTATGAGTGTGACATCCATAAACTCAATATAGCTATTTGGGGTGTATCATTTAAACCAGGCTCCGCTGCACTGGATTGTGCACCCAGCCTAAAAATCATTAGCGCACTCACTGCACAGCAGGCAAATATCCATATACACGACCCAGAAGCACTGGAGAATATTGAAAAACTCTATGGCGAGCACCCACAAGTGCATACCTATCACGATAAATATGAAGCACTTAATAAAGCAGACGCACTGCTACTGCTGACCGAATGGCCAGAATATGCATCGCCAAATTATGATGAAATGAAAGATCGCATGAAGGCACCGCTGATCATTGATGGCCGCAATTTACTCAGTAAAGAACTGCTAGAAAGCCTTGGCTTTACCTATTACGGAATCGGACGATAACCTTTAATAAAACAACCAAGAGCAAAGCGATAGCAACGCCAGCCAAATTCGCGTAGCTATCGTCTATGCTATACACCCGCAAAGGGCGAAGCTCACCCTGCAGATACTCTAGCAATGGTGCTAACCCGAACAGCACCGGCCAAAAATAAAACCATCTAGCCTGCCTAAAAGCCATCCATGCCGTGAGTGATAAACCTAAAAAAGCCAGTACATGCCCGACTTTATCCGACTGATTAAGAAACTGCAGTGGGGTTGGCCTAAAAATACCGTATGCAACAAGAGCCGCACACAGTAAAAAAATACCCCAACGAAACCAGCCAGAAGAAAACAAGCGAGTACTCACTGATAATAATGCTGCAATAAAGCGTTATTCATGCGGAATCCATACGTTTGCATCAGGCACTACGGCCTGCAGCTTTTTCACCAACGCCTCTTTGGCCTCTTCATCACCATGCACAACGCGTATTTCGACTGGTTTACGGTAAATGCGTTTAACAAAATTTACCAAATTAGCTTGATCAGCATGCGCTGAATAACCACTAATAGTAAATATGCCTGCACGGATATCAATGCGCTCATTGTCTAAGAACACATAGCCACCCTGCGGCCCATATTTTTGTATATCACGCCCCGGAGTACCTTTCGCTTGATAACCAACAAACAACACTTCAGTACGCGAATCAGGCAACAACGCTTTAAGGTAGTTTTGCATACGCCCACCTGCACACATCCCACTGGCGGCAATCACAATGGATGGCCGCCCCGTAGATTTAAGATGCTGAACCAACTTCATGTGATCTTGGTGGCTCTCAATAGTAATTAACTGCTCAAATGATAACGGGTGGCGATTAGCGGCTAACTTCTTACGTGCTTCTGCATCCCACAAACCGCGCAGATCTCGATAGTGCTGTGTAAACTTCGCCGCTAAAGGCGAATCAACAATAACGTCGATGGTTTCCCACGGGCTTTTATTAGATGAACATGAAGCACGGTGGATAATCTCTTCTATTTCATAGAGTAATTCTTGAGTGCGACCAATACTAAACGCCGGTATCAGTACCGTGCCTTGGTTTTTTAGGCAGCGTTCGATAACTGACTTCAATAATTTACGTCGATTTTTACGGCCTTCATGTAGCTTGTCGCCATAGGTGCTTTCTATAACAACAATATCCGCTTTATAAGGAGATTTTGGGGCAGGCAGTAATGGCGAATGAGGCGCCCCTAAATCACCCGAAAATAACACTCGTTGGCCTTGTGCATCAAACTCTACATAGGCAGAGCCCATAATGTGGCCCGCAACACGAAAGCGCCCGCGTGTTTTAGGCAAGCCCTCCACTGCAAACCACTCATCATAGGGAATCGGTTTTAGTAACTGCTGCAGACGCTGCAACACTTTCTTGATCAGGTTTTTATCACGAGAGACGCCTACTTTAATGGCATCCTCTATCACCAATGGCAACAAATGTGCAGTCGCTTCCGTGGCATAGATAGGGCCATTGAAACCGGCGGCTAATAAAAACGGAATACGCCCGACGTGATCAATATGGCAATGAGTAACGACAAGTGCTTTTATAGTATCAAGCGGAAAATCTATCTGCTTCTCACCTAGCTCCCTATTTGCCGACTCAGCCCCTTGAAACAGGCCACAATCAACCAGTACGGCTTCGCCGCTTGATAAGGTCATTTGATGGCACGAACCCGTCACTCCTTGTACTGCACCGTGATGTTGAATAGATACCATGTAACCTCCGTGTTTTTCTAAACCTTTTTTAACTAAGCATCTTTATAGCCGTTAGGGTTATTCGACTGCCAACGCCAATGGTCCGTCACCATACGCACCATATCAAACTCAGCAACCCACCCCAGTTTATCGGCACTGTAGGCTGGATCGGCATAACAGGTTGCAATATCCCCGGCTCGTCGCTCGGCTATAAAATAAGGCACAGGGCAGCCGCTGGCTTGCTCAAAAGCGCTCACCACCTGCAATACCGAGTAACCGTTGCCGGTTCCCAAGTTATACACTTGGCAGCCATGTGTAAAAGAGCCTTCTGCGTTTGTGATAGAAAGCGCAGCTAACGCTTTTAGGTGCCCTGCGGCTAAATCCACCACATGAATATAGTCACGCACGCCTGTACCATCCACCGTGGGATAGTCATCACCAAATACATTAAGTTTATCTAACTTCCCAACGGCTACCTGTGCAACATAAGGCATGAGATTATTAGGGATGCCGTTAGGGTCTTCACCAATTAAACCACTAACATGTGCACCCACCGGGTTAAAATAACGAAGAATAGAGATTTGCCATTCAGGATCAGCCAAAGCAATATCGCGCAGCACATTCTCGATCATCAGCTTAGACTGGCCATAAGGATTTGTTGCCGATAGCGGAAAATCTTCACGGATAGGCACGGTGGCAGGATCACCATAAACCGTAGCAGACGAGCTAAACACAATGCTTTTACACTTATGCTGAGCCATGACTTCAAATAGATTTAGCGAACCCGCCACATTGTTTTGATAATACATAACAGGCTTAGAAACAGACTCACCAACCGCCTTTAAGCCAGCAAAGTGAATAACTGCATCAATGCGGTAATCCGTAAATACTTTATCTAATGTTGCTTTATCGAGGATATCGCCTTCTACAAACACAGGGCGCTTACCGGTAATTTTTTCGATGCGGTTAAACACCTCAGGGTGGCTATTACAGAGGTTATCCAGCACTACCACATCAAAGCCAGCTTCTAGCAATAATATATCTGTATGGCTCCCAATGTAGCCAGCGCCGCCTGTTACCAAAACTGCCATATTTCTACTCCGTAAAACTCATATAACCGATAGGTTACTTGCCAACTCGGCCATAACGATCTTCAAAACGCACGATATCATCTTCATCTAAATACGCACCCGACTGCACCTCAATTAACTCCAGATTCACTTTGCCGGGGTTTTCTAGTGCATGCACTGCCGTAATCGGGATATACACAGACTGATTCTCGGTGACGTACTTCTCAGCACCATCAACCGTTACTTTTGCGGTTCCTGAAACAACGATCCAATGCTCAGCACGGTGATGATGCATCTGCACCGACAGTTTAGCCCCTGGCTTAACCGTTATGCGTTTAACTTGATAACGCTCACCCGTATCAATCGAGTCATACTTGCCCCACGGGCGATACACCTCACGGTGCTGAAAATGCTCCGAGCGGTCGCCTTCTTTAATCTCTGCAACAATCGCTTTTACATTTTGAATCTTATCTTTGTGTGCAACGAGCAAAGCATCTTTGGTATCTACGATAATAAGATCATCAACACCTAAGGTTGTAATCAAGCGATCATCAGACATCACTAATGAACCACGCGTATCATGTGCAATCACATCGCCCGACAACACATTACCTTGCTCATCTTTTTGTTTGATATCCCATAACGCAGACCAGCTACCCACATCACTCCAACCGGCATCCAACGGCACAACCACAACAGAAGCGGCACTGTTCTCACCGACTCCACTCACACTGCTTAACGGCTCCATTACAGCATAGTCGATTGACTCATCGGGGCAGGCTTTAAAAGCCTCAGTATCGACACGGACAAAGTCGAAATCAGCTGCGGTTGTTTGCATCGCTGCTTGGCAGGCAGAAAGAATATCTGGGCGAAAATTGCCGAGTTCTTCTAAATAGCGATCGGCGCGGAACATAAACATGCCACTGTTCCAGTAATACTCACCCGAGGCAACATAAGCCTCTGCCGTTTCGGCGTTGGGTTTTTCAACAAAGGCCGCTACCGGGTAGCTTCCACTTGTTAGTTTATCTTCGCGCTTAATATAGCCATAACCGGTTTCTGCACACGATGGCACAATACCAAAGGTAACAAACTGGCCTGATTCAGCTAAAGGGGCAGCCATTGCAACGCCCTCCCGAAAGGCTTGCTCATTCTCGATAACGTGGTCGGCGGCTAATACTAATAGCGCCTCATCTCCTTTCCCTTTAGCAACCGCATCCAACGCGGCCAACGCAATAGCGGGTGCGGTATTGCGGCCTACTGGCTCAAGAAAAATAGAACACGGCTGTGAAATTTGGCGCATTTGCTCTGCCGCTAAAAAGCGATGCTCTTCATTACAGATAACAGTAACTGTATCGACTTTATCAAGACGCTTGACCGTTTCTTGTAGCATGGTTTTATCAGAATTTAACGGTAAAAACTGCTTAGGAAATTGCGTACGTGACAGCGGCCATAAACGTGTGCCGGAACCGCCAGAAAGAATAATTGGGATCATTAGAAAACCCTAAATAAATCGTTTAAACGTTATTATGCTTAGTATCTTTTAAAAAGCCTAACTTAGCCTGAACAAGCAACCAAGCAAATTGAGAATTAGTCACTAAATAACGTTTCCACATGCGCCTTGGTTCTTGGATAACACGGTATAACCATTCTAATCCATTCCTTTGCATCCATATGGGTGCTCTGCTCACCTTACCGGCCACCACATCAAAGGTACCGCCTACTCCCATGACAAAATCAACACCAAGTTCATCTTTCCAGCGGTTGATAAAATTTTCTTTTTTAGGTGATGTAATCGCTACAAATAATAAACGTGCACCAGAAGCTTTAATTTGCTCAACCACCGCCTGCTCATCATCCCAAAAATAACCGTGATGTGTACCTGCAATAGTAAGCTGAGGATGCTGAGCCTGCATCACTTCGCCGGTTTTGGTGACAACATCATCTTTTGCACCTAGATAAAACACCGGAAAACCTTCTCGCTCAGCCATAGCGTTGAGTTC
>NZ_JADGEV010000051.1 GCF_016744175.1 Neptunomonas sp.
GATTTCTCGTCTGATGCCCCTAAGCAATGTAAAGCATCTGATGTAGAGCTAAGCAACGCGGATGTGAAAGCCTATTTTGAACGAGCAAAAGCAGTCAGTCATGCCACAATTCATGACCACTATAACGTTGCACCTTGCAGAATAGAGGGGACATTAAAAAAAGGATCAACCATTTGTGATTGGGAAATTGATGCATTGGGCGTTGGCCAAATAACCTGTAATGAGCAAACAAAGTATTATGTTTGTGAAACCTGCGATGATTTATTTGAGTAGCCTTATAACAACCTATCTCGCAATGAGTAATATAACATGCCGGCAACCAACCCTGGCCAGCGTAGCAAGGTGCCTCCGGGGAAGTTCGGCGTAGGCACTTTTGCAAATAGATCAAATTTTTCTGCGCAGCCACTTACGGCTTCAGCCATTAGCTTGCCACCCAGTGTTGCCAGGGCAACTCCATGGCCAGAGTACCCCTGCGCTACAAATAAGTTCTCTTCTACGCGGGCAAAGTGCGGCATACGATTTAACGTAATAGCTAACGTGCCGCCCCATCCATAATCTATTTTCACATCGGCTAATTCAGGATAGATTTCAAGCATGTGCTTTTGTACAAAACGTCCAATATCCTGAGGAAAGCGCTTCGTGTAGTTTTCGCCACCACCCCACAACATACGATTATCTGCTGATAACTTAAAATAATTCACTATGAATTTTGAGTCAGCAACGGCTATATCATCTCGATTGATGCTACGGCACAATTCATCACTCAATGGCTCAGTTGCCAGCATAAAGTTATTTATGGGCATGATTTTACTAGTAACTCTTGGCTCTAAATTTTCTATATAACCGTTACACGCCAATAAGATATAACGCGCTGCCACCCGCCCTTTTCTTGTATTAACATGGGTACCCGATCCCGTTTTGTATCCTGTAACTCGGGTGTTTTCATAAATGTTCACGCCAGCACGCACTGCAGCATCCGCCAGCCCCAACGCATAGTTCAGTGGGTGTAAATGAATGCCTTCACTCCAATACTCCCCGGCATAATAATGATCTGTTCCCAACATGGCTTGTACATCAGCACGCGATAGGTAATGGATAGCGCCATAATTCAGCTCAGTTTGCTTATGCTTAACCGATGCCTGCAGTGTCGCTGCATGAGAGGCCTTTGCTGCAACATGAAGCACACCCTGTTTTTGGTCACATTGAATGTTGTGCCGTGCAATGAGCTGCTTAACTAATTCAACAGACTCAACAGACATATTCCATAACGCTTTTGCATCATCAGGGCCCATCTTTCTTTTAAGATCTTGGTACTCCATATTATGACCCGGACACACTTGGCCCCCGTTACGCCCAGAAGCACCCCACCCGACTTTTTCCGCTTCCAGTAATATTACTGAATACCCTTTTTCTGCTAGATGTAGTGCTGCAGACAAACCGGTATAGCCAGCACCGACTATACACACATCGGTACTCACCTCACCTACTAACTCTGTTGATTGCGGCTGCTCAGAAGCGTTTGCCGTGGCCGCATAATATGAAGGGACATATCCAACCATTGTTAATGCCATCTCTTGCAGGGTTTTAGATTGACCTTGAGTGGAACAATAACAACATAAAGTAGAAACAGGCACTATATTTATTATATGTGGTACTAATAATATCAAGTTGAAACAAAACGCTAGAGCATATTACTACGCTATTTTTACGAGAAAGCATAAAAGGTGATTTATGGAAGCCGTAGAAAAATTTCTCAAAGATAACGCTATCACAGAAGTAGAATCAACGCTGCCAGATATGACCGGAAATGCGCGGGGGAAGTTTTATCCCACTAAAAAATTCCTCGCTGAACAAGGCGGTCGCATCCCCGAAACACTGCTGGTACAAACCGTAACTGGCGACTGGGCAGCTAACCATTATGACATTGTTGATGCCAGTGATCGGGATATGATCTTAGTACCGGACCCCGAAACGCTGCGTATTGTTCCTTGGGCAGATGAGCCCACCGCTCAGGTCATCAACGATTGCTATGATACTCAAGGCGGGCTGCACCCTTTATCGTCACGCACCGTACTTCGTCAAGTCTTAGCTTTATTTGACAAGGAAGGGCTACGCCCCGTTATTGCGCCAGAAGTAGAGTTCTATCTCATACAAAAAAACATCGATCCTGATAATGAGCTAAAGCCAGCAACGGGACGCTCAGGCAGGAGAGAAACAGCACGGCAATCTTACAGCATTGATGCTGTAAATGAGTTCAACCCTGTCATTGATACGCTATACAGTTACTGTGAAGCACAAGGGCTGGATGTAGATACACTTATACACGAATCCGGCGCCGCACAAATGGAGATCAACTTTCTTCATGGTGACCCGCTAAAACTGGCCGATCAGGTTTTCGTGTTTAAACGTACCCTGCGTGAAACAGCACTCAAACATAATATTTATGCCACTTTTATGGCAAAACCAATGCAGCATGAACCCGGCAGCTCTATGCACATCCACCAGAGCCTTATCGATGTAAAAACAGGGAACAATATCTTTTGTGCCGAGAATGGCGACTACAGTGAGACTTTTTATCACTATTTAGGCGGCTTACAAAAATACACCCCCAGTGCTATTAGCTTTTATGCACCCAACGTTAACTCATATCGCCGTTTCGCCCCCGACATATCGGCCCCTGTGAATATGAAATGGGGAATCGACAATCGCACCACCGGGCTACGCGCACCTAAAGCAGAACCTGAAGCCACTCGCATTGAAAATCGCTTTCCTGGTGCTGACTCCAACCCATATCTGGCTATTGCAGCTAATCTTGCCTGTGGATATTTAGGTTTAAAAGGAAAATTACGGCCGACAAAACCTACCTACGATGCTGCGGCAGAAGAAGGAGATACAGTAGAACTTGCTCGCTCACTTGAAGAAGGCTTACGTTTGTTAGAAGAATGTCCTGAACTTCGAGAAATCATGGGCTCTCGGTTTATTGATGCTTATATCGGTGTTAAACGCGCTGAGTTTGAAACCTTCCATAAAGTCATCAGCTCTTGGGAGCGTGAATTCTTATTACTTAATGTTTAATAAACCTCAATATGCTCACATTTGAGCGGTATTTATACCAGTGGCTCTGCTCGTAAAAAAGGTATTATTAACAACTAACAACCGCCTGCTCAAATGATGAATTTTTCTCATCATTATGACGAAAAAACATCTCTTGTTGCCATGCAGCAGTAACACTAGAATACGCTCCTAATTTTATGACCAAGCCACTCCAGCGTTAGTAAGCTGACGGTTATTTTTGACAGTCTATACGACTCTTTAGGACACCAAGAAAACCTTATGACCAAGCTCAATGAATTCAGACAAAACCATCAGCCAGCTCACCGTGAAGCTGAAAAAGATTACTTTCTACGTTTAGATGCTGAATACAAAAAGTTAAACAAACGTGAAGCTCGTTTGGTGCTAAAAAACCTGTGGTTGAACCGTCTTTCTACAACGGCTAAGTTACTAGTCAGTAAACCTAATCTACTACAGATTAACTAATAACTATTCTTTTCCAAGGGTGACAAAAAGCGGAGTGTGAAAACATCCGCTTTTTTTATGCCTTTTAGCATACCCCTGCATTCACACTCTTACTAATACATCTTAACACTACGTTGGCTCATGCTTTCTTCGACTAGCCAAAATATTCAATAAGACTCCCAACTGATATCAAGCTCGCTTAGGGCACTCAGGTATTCATCACGGGTAATAAACCCAATGCATGGATGAGCTCCACGCTCCAGAAAACTATCAGAGGCAATTTTTTTTGCCATCAAAATTGCAGGCATACATGGAATATATGGACCATCACCTGACTGTGCGAGCAGTTCAAATGAAATGGCCTTTTCTTCTCCATTTTTACCTTTTCCTGCAAGCGTCATATGAAATGCGCTTTTATCAGACCCTAAGAAATCGAACAGAAAAGATAATCGTAATAAAGCTGGTGCCGCTTTTTCTAGCCTTTTTACTACACCAATACGCACCATCCAAGATAGCCCCCATAGTGCGCAGTGAATAAAAGGAATCTCTAGTCCCGCATAAAATCGAATTGTTTTTAGCGTAGGGTAGCGTGTAGGAAATAGCGAAAGATCAGGAATATCGCAATTACCTAATAGCCTCCACCCAAGGTTTTTATACTTGCGTGCTCGTAGCCCCTGCCAGCCATGAATAAATTTACGGCTACCACTAACCTGTGTCTCAAACCGTTTGCCCGTATAACTTAAAATAGCAGCAGTCGTTGCCAAACCACGTGCCGTTTTTTGCGCAGTGGTAATACCGTAATCAAGGCTCTCTAACTCTTCAAATTCTTTTTGATAATAATCGACCAACGCGGAAGTTAAACAAGGCACCGAACTAGCTCCACTAATCACTAAAACGTTGTTAGATTTGGCTTTCGTATCCAGCGCTACAATACCTTCAACAAACGCCCGTCCATCCGCTAGGTCTATATAGTGTGCGCCTTGTGCAATGCAAGCCTTCGCAACATCATAACCTTGATTCTGAAACGGGCCAGATGTATGTATTACAATTGAAGGGTTGATGCTGCTGAGCTCAGATGCAAAATCAGCACTAATATCCAGCATAACCGCTTCTGCTTTATTCGCTGCTTCTAACGTAGAAACGAAATATGTCGCTTTTTCTAGAGAACGCCCAGCAATCACCACTTGAATATTGCTTTCTTTTGCTAATGTTCTGCTAATAAAACTGCCAAAGTTCCCATAACCACCAATGATAAGTACACAATGAATCATCCTTTGCCCTTTATCGTAAACCGTCCTTTATATTCATAGATTTTACCCCACCAAGGGTGAGTGATTTCTACATGCATATCAAAAGTTTCATCATCAATCGCTTGCTCTTTTGCATCTCCTTGGCCCATTAAAAAACTAATAGGGACTGGAATAAAGTAACCCAATAAAGCAACCACATACCCTTTGTGTTTAAGCTTCACGCAGCCATCTTCCCATATGTAACTCATTTTCCAGCCCAAGCCAAAGCGCATCATCTCTATTACTTCATTACCTGATGTTTGGATCATTCGAGATTGAAAGGAATAAATATTGCGATTTTCAAAGTAAAATATGCGATTAAAACGAAACTCTTTTGTAACTTTATTGCTTTCAAAATGAACCGTTACCGGAACATTGCTTTCATTATGAGGAGGAATGCCTTTCATAAGCCAAAATAGGGAAGAAAATAGCTTTATTGGCCCCGCACACATCACATCTAAATGGCCAGCCACCGTAGTGACATCATTGCTATAGGGTCGGTTCGCATAATGCTTTTTCATTACTACCGGCAGATCATGCCAAGCATCACCAAATACATCTTGAAATATGGGTACAGATTTCATATTCAAGTTATCAATCCGACCTACCCCTCTCCTTCGCAATAATAAATTCCTAATACCTCGCAAAAGAGGGTACAAAATTGATGCAATATTATCTGACCTAAATAATGCGCGGTTAATATTATTGAACACACCTTTGCTATCGCCAAATTTAGCCATAAAAGACAGCGCATTTTTACCATGATAAAAACGACTGCCATCGTAAATTATCATGCCTTCATCAATATCAAACCCTTGCGCATTAATTTCATTGATAAGTGGGTGATCTAAATGCTGTCTTGCATTTAAAAGATGAAGAGGTCCGTATTGTTCTTTTATCCGCAAAGCCAATGCAGCGCTTTCACATAAAGGGCACGCACCATCGTACACAAACCATATCCCACTTTTATCAGGTACCTCTGTCATACCGGTTTCCCTACCATTAGAAAAAATATCGCCACTAAGCCAATGAAGGCAGGCCAACCCAGCAGAAACCATACTTTAAATAATCTATGGTATCGCTGCGGTAACATTGTTTGGTTTTTAATACTCTGTTCCAATATTTGTTTAAGCTTAATTTGTATCCATACAACAGGTAACCAGCAAGCACCTGCAACAGCAAAAAACACATAGGAAGAAACCAACCAATAATCCGTCCAAGCATATCCGCTTTTCCAAACCAACCATGCACCAGTTAACGGTTGTAAAATAGCAGCTGGAAAAGTGAAAATATAATCTGCAAGAACGGTTCCTCTGGCAGAATATAATTTTTCATAAAGATCATGAGTAAAGTAAGACCGCACCATGAAAAATGCGATCCCCAAACCCGTTCCAAATAGGATAGTAGAACTGATGATATGTAATGTTTTGATAATTAAGTAGATATCCATAAAGAGCTACTTTAAGCTTTTAATAGATTTTTTCAATTATCGTTTACTGATATTAACAAGGGTACGAAGCTGTAACTACCCCTCTGCTCTGCTCTTTAAAAACGTCGCCATCCAGCGGGCTATTTCTAACGAATCGACTGCTGCATCAGGCTCACGTAATGTCACTAAACCTTGCTCTGAAACATCAGTAGGAATAACCTCCCCTTTGCGTAAATCAATCAGCGGGTCACTGTACTCGATGGAGAATTCAGGATGCGCTTGGAAGGTGATGATACGGTCATCATAAATAAGCCCAGCGTACTGGCAAAACGCTGAGGCTGAAAACACTTGTGCATTGGCCGGCTTAACAACAACTTGATCCTGATGCATAGCGTTTATAACGTACGAGTGTATATCTGGTGGTAAAAAATCAAACTCCCCGGTTAGTTCATAGCGCTGTAATCCAACACCCCACCCACCGTCAAACTTATCCACTTTGCCATTAAAAGCTTCAGCAATAATCTGGTGACCAAAACAGATACCGACCATCGGCTTGTTAGCCTCATGTATCTCAAGAATCAGCGTTTTAAGCTGCTGCATCCATGGTAAGTTCTGATAAACATTAAACTTTGATCCCGTAATGATCCAACCGTCACACTGCGATGCACTGCTAGGAAAGTCACCTTCACGCACATCAAACACTTCGTATTCAAATGAGCAGCCTGCTTTATTGAACAACTGTACAAACATATCCGCATAAGAGCCGAATTCACCCAGCAGTTCATCGGGAGTAATACCTGTTGCCAGAAGCCCTATTTTCATCATGTTATCCGCCACTGCCTTAATACTATTATGTAAACCGTTACTTAAATTAAAACCGGGTCGAGCGTCGTTAATACACTCGATCCTTACTCACTGGTTAGTTTTGTCTGCCGACGCATCTGGTACATTGCGACCAGCACTCCAATAGCCACGATTGCAATCATAATAGTGGCTAACGCATTCACTTCTGGTGTTACACCTAAACGTACTTTAGAGAAGATCACCATCGGTAAAGTACTATTACCCGGCCCAGAGACAAAACTCGCGATAACTAAATCATCAAGCGACAATGTAAATGATAGCAACCAACCAGAAATGAGCGCCGGTGCTATTAACGGTAACGTAACTAAGAAAAATAGTGTTGAAGGCTTGGCACCCAAATCCATTGCCGCTTCCTCCAAGGTCTCATCCATTGACGCTAAGCGCGATTGCACGATGACAGCCACATAGGCCATACAGAACGTCGTATGAGCAATGATAATAGTCCCCGTACCGCGCCCAGCGGGCCAACCAAACATTCCCTCCATAGCAACAAACAATAAAAGCAGCGATAGACCTGTGATAACTTCAGGCATAATCAACGGAGCTGTTATCCAGCCAGACAGAATCATTTTCCCGCGAAAGCGCCCCATACGAGATAAGACGAAACCTGCCATCGTACCCAACACGACAGCTAAGCTGGCACTGACAAGTGCAATCTTTAAGCTCACGAGGGCTGCGTCAATAATTTGCTGATTCTTGAAGAGCTCGCTATACCACTTTAACGACCATCCTCCCCATACGGTTACTAGCTTTGATTTGTTAAAACTATAAACAATCAATGCAATGATAGGCGCGTAAAGAAAAATAAACCCCATACTCGCGGTAATAGTTAAAAATAATGATCGGCGCTTCATGAGTGAACCTCCTCTTTACCTTGTGCATTACGAATCAACATAACCGGCAATACCAACACAACTAACATCACAATGGCCACTGCTGATGCCATCGGCCAGTCTCGATTAAGGAAGAACTCATCCCACAGCACTCGACCAATCATCAAGGTATCTGATCCACCTAACAAAGAAGGGATAACAAACTCTCCAACGGCCGGTATAAACACCAACAAACACCCTGCTATGATGCCAGGTACAGCTAAGGGAAGTGTTACTAAAAAGAAGCTCTGATAAGGACGCGACCCTAGATCTTCAGCAGCCTCCAACAGCGTAAGATCCATTTTTTCCAACGCGGTATACAAAGGCAGAATCATGAATGGAAGATAGGTATAAACAATGCCGATATACACAGCAAAGTCAGTCTGTAGCATGATTAACGGTTGATCGATAATCCCTGTGGATAATAAGAATTCATTCACAATGCCGTTTTTTTTCAAAAAGCCCATCCACGCATACACACGTAGCAGAAATGAAGTCCAAAATGGCAGAATAACTAATGACAATAACACCACACGCATAGAAGGTTTGCTGCGAGCAATCAGGTACGCAATGGGAAAACCTACAATTAATGTAATGAGAGTTGATACTGAAGCTATCTTTACAGAGCTTATATAAGCATCCAGATAGAAAGTATCTTCAAACAGATAAATGTAATTCCCAAAATTTAGTTTAAAGGTGGCATATGCCTCTTCGAGATCCCACTCGAGCATCGCTGAGTATGGCGGTACCGCAATCGCGGATTCAGATAGAGATATTTTGAACACGACTAAAAATGGGATAAAGAAAAAGATTCCCAACCACAAACCAGGCACCGCAATAACACCTAAGCGCCCCCAGTTCACGCCCCTAAATAAATTATACCTTGCCATGCCTGATGCTGACTTATCGATCCAGGCGGATCCTGATGGGATACTCATGAGGTCAAAACCACACTGCTGTCCATGTCCCATGACAAGTAAACCTGTTCATGCCAGGTAAAACGAGCGCCCATATCTCTTACAAAATTAGGCTGCGTTACGCGGACATCTTTACCATTAGCTAAGCGCACTTTAAAGACAGAAAGGCTGCCCATATACGCGATATCTTCGATAATACCCTGAATACAATTTTCGGTTTGCTCAGGCTTGTTGCGGCTAATTTTTATCTTCTCTGGGCGTATTGCCATATGCACGGTTTGATTTGGAGCACAGCTGATACCGTGATTAACAAATAACTCGACACCGGCTTCTTTGGAACGAATACGTACACTATCAGGAAGGTCTTCAACGACCTTGCCCTCAAACAAGTTGACCGAGCCCACAAACTCAGCCACAAAGCGACTATTCGGATACTCATAAACCACATGCGGCTCAGCGGTTTGAACAATCACACCGTTATTCATGACGCCGATGCGTGTCGCCAGCGTCATCGCTTCTTCTTGGTCATGTGTTACCACAACAAACGTAACACCCAGCTCTTCTTGAATATTGATGAGTTCAAACTGAGTTTCTTCACGTAGTTTTTTATCCAGAGCGCCTAAAGGCTCATCTAAAAGCAATAACTTAGGGCGTTTAATCAGCGAACGCGCCAGTGCAACACGCTGGCGCTGCCCTCCGGATAGCTGGTTTGGTTTACGCTTACCAAGAGCACCCAACTGCACCATGTCTAACATTTGTGCGACTCGTTGCTTTACTTCACCACGTGCTACACCTTCTCGACGAAGACCAAATGCCACGTTATCGGCAACACTTAGATGAGGAAACAATGCGTAAGACTGGAACATCATATTAACAGGGCGCTTCCACGGCTGAATACCCGCCATATCTACGCCATCAATAATAATACGACCACTCGAAGCAGATTCAAATCCGGCCAAGATACGTAATAATGTACTTTTACCCGACCCTGATCCACCTAAAAGGCAAAACAGTTCGTTTTTATAAATATCCAGCGAAATGTTATCAACAGCGGTAAATTCACCAAACATTTTGGTGACATTTTCAATTTTCAAAAAAGGTTCTGCACCGTCCTGCTTCCATAAAGGCACTTCAGCAACGTTAGCTACAGTAGACGTAGATAGTTCATTAAGTTGAGACGACGTCATAACAACCCCTCAGGTATTTATTATTATCAGGGAGTTTCTAAATAAACCTGGCAGTTCGATCTCTCCAGGTGCAAACGAAAGGCTTACTTAGAGACTCTTACTTTGAGTAATAAGGGGTAGACTGAACGCCACCCCTTACCACTAATTTATTGCGTTCTTAAGCAGGAGTTAGCGACCGGTTTTAATACCGCTCCAAGCGCGTGTTAATAAACGATCAAATTTCGAGGTATGGGCATTTTGTGTGAAAAGATTAGCTTTCACTTCATCTGATGGGTAAATACCTGGATTGTTACGCACTTCATCTAGCAATAATGGCTCAGCCGCTGTATTAGCGACCGCGTAATAAACGTAGTTAGAAATACCTGCCGCAGTGTCTGCTTTTAGCACAAAATCAATGAACTTATGCGCTGCATCCGGGTGTGGAGCATCGGCAGGAATAGCGAGTAGATCAAACCATACCAAGGTACCCTCTTTAGGGATGGCATAACCAATCACATTACCTTGGCCTGCTTCTTCAGCACGGCTCTGCGCTTGTAGAATATCGCCGTTATAACCCAATGCTACGCATACTTCCCCATTGGCCAAATCAGAGATATATTGCCCTGAATGAAAATACTTATAGCTAGAACGAACAGATTTAATCAGTGCAGTTGCTTTCTTAAGATCCGATTTTTTCTCGGAGTTTGGGTCAAGGCCTAAATAGTTCAGCGCGATAGACATTACTTCCGCTGGAGAATCTAATAAGCCAATACCACAATCTGCCAATTTCGCAGCGACTTCTGGCTTAAAGATCAGGTCCAACGTATCAAGTGGCATTTCTCCCAAGCGCTCTTTAACCATGGTTTCGTTAAAACCTAAACCAATGGTTCCCCATGCATAAGGAACGTTGTGTTTATTCCCAGCATCATGGCGTGAAATTTTTTCGGCCAATACTGTATCTAAATTGGCATAGTTAGTTAATTTTGAACGGTCAATCTCAGCATAAATACCTGCTTGCACGTGACGCTCTAAAAATGAGCCCGTTGGCACAACAAGATCATAACCGGTACTACCAGACATCAACTTAGCTTCTAATACTTCATTAGAATCATATACATCGTAATTAACTTTAATACCGGTTTCTTTCTCAAATTGGGTAACCGCTTCAGGGTTAATGTAATCTGACCAGTTATAGATGTTAAGAACCTGCTCTTCTGCAGCCACAGTATTGGAAAGTGCGAATGTCAGTGCGGCTGCTAAACCAAGTTTTTTATGACTCATTGAACGTTCTCCATTTCAGGCTAGGCCCGTATTGTCCGAATAGGAATTCTCATCCCAATTCAGTTGCAGCTCTAATAAAACAATCTCAACAAGTACTGTATGCATTTTCTCATCACAGACTATTAAGCGTTCACCGAAGTCCTGCATATTGTTATTTTTATTTACTTCCTTAAATCTACGCTAGCACTGCATGCGGGCTAAATACCCACCGGGGGGTATTTGGCCAAAAGTAGTAGAGGCTAGCTAGCCATGATTAATACAGCCTCTCACTACCTCTGTTATTACAGCAACCCCAGATAAGCTTCGTACTCTATATCAGAAATTTGCTCATGTAGTTTTCTCTGCTCCTGACGCTTAGCCGCCGTGTAAACGCGGATAAACTCCTCACCCAAATACTCTTTAAGTACATCGCTCTTATTAAAGATCTCTGTGGACTCATCCCACTTATTTGGCAATACCAATTTATCGTTATTTTCAGCATTGGCATCACCTTCAATGGGCGCAGGTGGCAATAGCTTATTTTCGATACCGTAAAGAGCACCCGCTAAAATAGAAGCCAATACTAAATACGGGTTAGCATCAGCACCGGCTACACGGTGCTCAATACGACGCGCAACAGGTGGGCTTTCAGGTATACGAATAGCAACCGTGCGGTTTTCATAACCCCAACTCGCATAAGTAGGCGCATGCGCACCCGCCATAAAGCGGCGATACGAATTCATATGTGGTGCAAAAGTCAGCATGCTATCTGCCATGGTATGCATCAGACCCGCTACTGCATGCTTGAGTACATCCGTACCCTCTTCACCACCATTATCAAAAACATTGTCACCCGCTTCGTCTAATAGGCTGAAGTGTACGTGCATGCCATTACCGCTTTTCTTTGCATACGGTTTCGCCATAAAGGTCGCAGCATAACCTTGTTTTCTGGCAATGCCTTTCACTAAGCGCTTAAACATAATCGCCTGATCACCGGCCTGCATTGGGTCTGGTACGTGATTGAGGTTGATCTCAAACTGCCCAGGGCCTAACTCAGAAATAATCGTATCTGCAGGGACACCTTGAATATCACAAACTTCACGCACCTCTGTAAAGAAGGCCGATAGGCAGTCCATTTCATCAATGGAATAGCAGTCAGTCTCAGATAAGCGACGACCATGCCCTTCAATCAAAACAGGAGGACGAGGACGCTGTGTTTCTTCAGACTTTCCATCCATTAAATAAAATTCTAATTCTGTAGCAACAACCGGCGTTAAACCAAGTGCTTTAAAACGCTTAACAACACCACTTAAAACCTGACGCGGGTCAGCACCAAACGGCGTTCCGTCTGGGTTGAACATCATGGCTAAAACCTGATCACGTGGAGACTCAGCCCAAGGCACAGGAACAGAGCCTTCATGCACAGGCATACAAACACCATCACTGTCGCCTGTTTCGAAAACCAAACCGTTTTCTAAAACATCATCACCCCAAAAATCAAAACCTAGCACCGAGCGAGGTAGCTTAACGCCCTCATCCTTTACTTTATGTAAAGCACTTCCTGGCATGCGCTTACCGCGCAAATTGCCGTTTAGGTCTGTAATAAAAAGGTCAAACTCATTGTCTTTTTTGGAATTCATATAAGATTCTCACTCGACATCTTTTTTTGCACTCGGTTAGCCGAAGCAGATTAAGTACATAGTTTCACATAATCACTTTAAGAAAAACCATACTTTGTGATCACAAAAATAACTTTAAGTGATTACAAAAATAAAACAAGGCCAATTGACACTTTATGAAAAAAATCTTTCACCCTGTTTAGTGATCGCATTAGAATAGAAAAAAACAGCCAGAACCGATACCGATTATGGACAAGAAGTCTCCCATACAAATTACATTAACTGAGCGCGATGACTCTGTAACTATCACCCAGTGGGTATATGAGACGTTAAGAGGCGCTGTGATGAATGGTCAAATATTGCCAGGCCGCGCACTAACTATCAGAGAATTAGCTGCATTACTTGATGTTAGCCCAATGCCTATAAGAGAAGCTCTGCGCCAACTGTCTGCAGAGAGTGCGTTAGAGATACAGGGCAACAGACGAGTTATGGTTCCCACCATGACGGCTATGAAGTTTACCGAGTTATGTGAAGCACGTATTGCAATAGAGTCACATGCTGCAGCCAGAGCATGGCCTTATATAGACTCAACACGTTTAGCTGAATTGCATAGCCTAGATCGCTTGATCGACCAAGCGCAAGAATGCGGTAATCTTGAACAGATAAGCATTCTTAATCAAAATTTTCACCGTCTACTCTATACGGCTAATCCACATCAAGTAACGCTACCACTCATTGAAAGCCTATGGTTACAGCTAGGACCTTTCATGCGCTTAGCCACCAGCAAACTCGAAGAACACTATGTGATAGACCGGCATAATGAAGCGATGCTCGCGATAGAAAAACAAGATGCTTTTGCTCTTCAATTAGCCATAACAGCTGATATTCGTGAAGGTATTGCCTTTGCTAGTACACCTGAATTGCTACACCGTTTTATAGAGCAATCCAGAACAGCTGCTCACTAATAACAAAGACATACGTCATGCTCTATGGCGTATGTTTTCTTATCTAAAAACTATCTAAGAATCACACGAATAAAAACATTTAAATGCCCTCTAAAATATTAAGTTGAATGTTTTTTGATTGACTTTTTAATTTTGTGATCACAAAATGAATTCATCATCTGATAACACTATCAGTAGAAAAACCTCATTTAATGATCACAATTGATAACTCAATGTGACAACTTTTCGCTTTCACTACTTATGAAAGCATTGTGGAGAGAGAGATGCTCACAGATAAAAACAACGGCTCATCAATCACTACAGATATTCAGTCCCTTGATGCCAACTACCACTTACACCCTTTCACCAATACAGGTGCCCTTAACAAAAAGGGAGCACGTGTCATCACTAAAGGAGAAGGCGTTTACATTTGGGACAGTGAAGGCAATAAAATTTTGGACGGTATGGCCGGTCTGTGGTGTGTCAATATGGGTTACGGGCGCCAAGAGCTAACGGACGCCGCTACGCAACAGATGAGCGAGCTGCCGTTCTACAATACTTTCTTTCAGACGACACATGCGCCTGTTGCTGAATTAGCTAAAGAGATTGCCAGTGTTACTCCCGGTGACCTTAACCACATCTTTTTTGCAAACTCAGGTTCTGAAGCAATCGACACCATTATTCGCATGGTGCGCCAGTTTTGGGCTATCAAAGGCAAACCGTACAAAAGCATTCTTATTAGCCGTGAAAATGCCTATCACGGCAGCACCGTCGGCGGCACAAGCCTAGGTGGCATGAGCGGCATGCACAAGCAGGGTGCGCCATTGCTACCTAATATCGAACGTATTCGCCAACCTTATTGGTATGGCGAAGCAGGCGATATGTCAGAAGAAGAGTTTGGCATTGCCTGCGCTGCTGCACTGGAGGAAAAAATTCTAGCCGTAGGCCCAGACAATGTAGCGGCCTTTGTCGGTGAGCCCATTCAAGGAGCAGGCGGGGTTATCGTACCACCAGCAAACTACTGGTCAGAAATTCAAAAAGTATGCACCAAGTACGACGTAGTACTGGCGGCTGATGAGGTCATCTGTGGGTTTGGGCGTACAGGTAACTGGTTTGGTAGCGAAACATTAGGCATTACACCCGATATTATGTCGATGGCTAAAGGACTTTCTTCTGGTTACTTACCGATTGCAGCGGTTGCTGTAGGTAACCGCATTGCCAACGCGTTCATTGAGCACGACGACGATTTCAACCACGGTTTCACTTACTCAGGCCACCCAGTATCAGCCGCTGTTGCCATTGCCAATATAAAGCTAATGAAACAAGAAAATATTGTTGAGTATGTAGCTAATGACATCGGCCCTTACTTGCAGAAAAAGCTTCGCGATATGCTGACTGATCACCCTTTAGTGGGTCATATAGAAGGTGTTGGATTAATCGCGGGTATTGCTCTGGTTAAAAACAAAGAAACCAAAGAATTCTTCCCCAGCGATCTGGATATCGGTTTGATTTGTCGTGATCACTGCTTTGATAACGGTTTGATTATGCGTGCTGTTGGTAGCCGTATGGTGCTTTCTCCACCGCTGATTATTAGCCATGCTGAAGTCGATGAGCTCTGTGAAAAAGCTCGTCTTTGCTTTGATTTAACACTGAAGTCCGTTAGCCCATAGCATTTATCAACAGTGGCCAGTGACTATCACCTCTGGCCGCTTCGATTTATACACAAACCCAGATAGAGGGGGAGCGGGAATGAATCATAAACCCAGCCTGGACAGTACATCAGCCAACTGGCAGAAGGATCTTGCTTACGTTATCGATCATATTCGCTTACGTAATTTCCCAAAAGCCTTGGCAGAGCTATTAGCAACTCAATGTAATGTCAGTACTATCTTGATGGTGACTTACAAAAAATCTTTCAAACCGATTATTTTGCACCCCACTGATCCCGCCGAACAAAGCCCAACACTGCGCACTTACATTAATCAGGCGTACATACTTGATCCACTGTTTAATGCCATACAAGCCGGCATAAACTCAGGGCTTAGTCGCTTAATTGAGATCGCACCTGATTCATTCGAAACCACTGAGTATTACCAAACCTGTTATAAAGATTTTGACTTGATTGATGAGATCAACCTGATCATCGAATTGGATAATGACGTCACCTGCGCGATATCCTTAGGGAGAAAATCCAGCATGGGTACCATCACACGTGCTGAACTCAATCGTCTCAATGAGATATACCCCATCGTTAATTCATTAGTGCGCCAGTTCTGGTTATCGCAGTCTCAGGAGTATGTGCAGTACGAAAAATCTGAAGGTGCGATGAAACAAGCACTGAACACTTTTGGAAGTGGTGTATTGACGCGGCGAGAGCAAGAGATTTCCGGCTTAATATTACAGGGGCACTCTTCTAAAGCGATAGCTAGCAAGCTGAATATTAGTTTGGGCACCGTTAAAGTTCACCGTAAGAACATCCATACTCGCCTTAACACATCGACTCAATCTGAAATATTCACGCTCTTCCTTGTGCACTTGAGCGAGCTGGAAGCAACAACATATTCCCCTAACACCTCGCCCTCTAATAAAATTGCACTGGCAGGATAAGCTTTATCGAATCACCTAAAGTATAAAAAATATAAATAAGGTTAGCGTATAAAGTACGCTAACCTTTGTGCAGGCCCGTTTATAAACGAATCCATACATTTTTAAGTTCTGTATATTTCTCCATCGCGTGTAATGATTTATCACGCCCATTTCCTGATGCTTTAACCCCACCAAAAGGCACAGTTGAGTCACCTTCACCCCATGTATTTACCCAGACCATACCACTGTGAATCTTACGACTAACACGATGCGCTCGTGATAAATTGGCCGTCCATACAGAAGCACCTAAACCATATTTAGAGTCATTCGCTAGTGCGATAGCTTCCTCTTCTGTATCAAACTCACACACCGCCAGCACTGGCCCGAAAATCTCTTCCTGTACGAATGCCATGCCATTATTCGCTTCTGAAACAATGGTCGGCTTAGCATAAAAACCCTGCCCTTCAACGTACTCTGGAGTACCACCCAATAGCACCTCTCCTCCCTCCTCTTTAGCCGAGCGAATAAAGCGCGTGACTGTCTCTAACTGCGCTCCATCAACCATCGGGCCCATATTGGTGGCAGGGTTAAGCGGATCACCCGGCTGGTAATGACTAGCCGCGTCAACAAGTGCACTAATAAACGCCTCTTTAATGCTTTTTTGTACATAGATACGTGAGCATGCAATACACACCTCTCCTTGGTTTGAGAAGATAGCGGCGGCGGCGGTAGCAGCGGCTTTTTTTACATCATCACAATCTTCAAAAATCACATTAGGTGACTTACCGCCCGCCTCCAACCAAACACGCTTAAGGTTGGATTGGCCGGCATATTCCATCAACATACCTGCCACACGAGTTGAACCTGTAAATGCCAGAACATTAACATCGTGATGCAAGCCTAATGCTTTACCGGCTGTATGCCCAAAACCTGGCAACACATTAAACACACCATCAGGAATACCTGCCTCAGTCGCTAATTCAGCTAAACGCAGTGCACTTAACGGTGATTTTTCTGAAGGCTTCAAGATAACACTGTTACCTGCAGCCAATGCTGGAGCAAGCTTCCACGTCGCCATCATTAGTGGGTAGTTCCACGGTGTAATCGCAGCGACAACACCCACGGGTTCATGACTAATCAAGGCCAAGGTATCGTTACCTGTTGGTGCTATTTCACCATAAAGCTTATCGATGCATTCAGCAGTCCAACGAATACAGTCAATGCTGTCTGGAATATCTATCGCTGTCATTTCAGAGATTGATTTCCCCATATCCAGCGTATCTAATACTGCAAATTCATCTTTGTGTTGCTCAAGCAAGCCAGCCAGTTTCAACAATGTTTGCTTGCGCTGCTTAGGTGCTAATTCTGACCAAACACCTGAGCGATAAGCCTGCAAAGAACTTGCTACGGCTAGGTTTACGTCAGCCTCATCACAACTAGCAACATCTACCAGCAACTTCTCTGTTGCCGGATTAATACAGGGAAACGTTTCACCACTCACGGCAGGCTGAAAAGCACCATTAATATATGCTTGATGACGCAAAACGACAGATTCGCTCAACGCTTTCCACTGGGTATGGTTTGTCATGATTTATTCTCTCTGCTTTAACCGTAGATATCGCTTATAAGAACCAGTCTACGAGAACCCTAACCTGACAATATATACACCTGAGTAGGTAGCCTATATCGCTAGGGACTAATCGTTTATCAACTACCTACTCAAGGGTATATAAAGCGACCACTCGTATTAAGCAAGATACAAGAATGGTGTCTCCATGCTATATGGTATCGGCGCTCTTCTTTGAATATGCACTTTACCGCCTGCTCATAACAGGCGGCTTTTTTATGCCATTTTATTAGCCGCTAATACGTATAGATACTCCAGCGCTAAGGTTGCTCCAGCCAAAGAAGTGATCTCTGCCTGATCATAGGCAGGCGCCACTTCAACCACATCCATACCAATTAGATTCAAACCTTGTAAACCACGAATAACTTTCAATGCGCAATCAATACTAATCCCCGCGACAACGGGCGTACCTGTACCGGGAGCAAAGGCCGGATCTAGTCCATCAATATCAAAACTTACGTAGACTTTTTTATCTCCTACACGTTGTCGAATGCGCTCTAACGTTGCCGCAGGTCCGTGATCACCCACCCAAGCAGCATCCAACACCTCAAACGGATGACCTTCAACGGTATAAGCCGTACGAATACCAATTTGTAAGGAGTGTTCGGTATCAACCAACCCTTCTTGTACCGCATGATGGAAGATAGTGCCATGATCATATTTACTGCCACCAGAATAAGTATCGGTATGTGCATCAAAGTGAACCAACGCAACCGGGCCATGCTTTTTAGCGTAAGCACGTAAAATAGGCAGTGTGATAAAGTGATCTCCGCCAAAGGTTAATGCGCTTTTTCCCGCATTCATTATGGCACTGATATGCGCTTCAAGATTATCAACCAGTGTTTGTGGTTCACCATGCTTAAAGATGACATTACCGGCATCTGCCACTGCTAGGTGATCATCCAAAGCGAACGTCCAAGGCCATCGCGCGCCCTCCCACACTAAGTTAACTGATGCTTGGCGAATGCCTTGCGGTCCAAAGCGTGAGCCCGATCGCCCCGATGTTGCCATATCAAAAGGCACACCACTGACAATCACTTCCGCATCACACTGTGACAGTGTCGTGACGGCTGGAAATTGCATGAATGTCATACCCATAGCGCCATACAACGGCATATCTGCATCAGCTACTGCCGAACTGTTAGCAACACTTGCACTGGATTTATCATCAACATCAGACATTTTCTATTCCTTAATATTTATGCGCTATTAGTCCGGTTATTAATCTAGCGCTTGAGTTAACTTAACGCGTTAATTCGGCGTCTTAACAAAACCTGAGAATAGAATACCTTTCTATAATTTATTAGTTAAATGCATAGTTATAATATATAAATGCATCATATTAATAATTTATAATTCTCTTTCAACGAGCTTCTAGGAAGCGACCCCTATGAAACCACTGCGACAGTTTGACCTTAATTTACTGATTATCTTTGAAGCACTTATTAGTGAGCGCCATGTAAGCAAAGCGGCAGAGAAAGTATTTCTGAGCCAGTCAGCTATGAGTCATGCGCTCAATCGTTTACGCCAACAGCTCGATGATCCGTTATTGATAAGAACCGAGAACGGCCTACAGCCCACTCCTCGTGCATTAGGTATGCTGCCCGATGTCAGAGAGGCCCTTCAGCTTATTAACCGCACTATCGCTCCGACCGCTTCATTTGTTGCACATACCAGCGATCGTACGTTCAGTATTGCTTGCACAGATTATTTTGAATCAGTCATCTTCCCAGACCTACTCAAACATCTACAAAGCATTGCTCCCAACATCACACTAGAGATTGAGATGATAGGTGAACATACCTCTGCTGCCCGCTTGGAAAATCAACAGGTAGATATGGTAGTAGGCATGGATGCGACACAAAAGATCCCAGCGCATTTGATAGTACAGCAATGGCGAACAGAACAGTTTGTCTGCCTCGTTGGAAAAAATAATGCCTTAGTAACAGAATCGTTATCAGTGGAACAGTTTGTAACACTCGCGCATGTGGTTTTTTCTGACCTTACCGGAGACACTACTAGCACAATCGATAACTGGCTAAGTAGCCAACATCTATCCCGAAACGCTATTGCGCGTGCAACTAACTATATGGCAGCGGCCAGAATTGTTTCAAAGACACCAGCCATCATTACGCTACCTTCACATATGGCAGAGCTCTTTTGCCAAATGCTCCCGGTACGTATGGTTACGCCTCCCAGCACAATTCCCACTATAGAGATGACGACTATCCATCATCCGTTATTCAGCAATGACCCGGCTCTTAAATGGCTTAAAGAACAGATACACTTATTCAAGACACCACAACCAACCTAACACTTTTTAGCAAAAACTGACGCCACACTAGCGACTAGAGCAGGAGCGAGTTACCACTCGCGCTTAGCGGCCGTACCCTCTCTATAAGCTTGGTACCAAGCAGCCGAATCAGCCATAACCAAATCATCATCTAACGGAGGATACTCCAACCCTTTTTTACGGCAAAAATCAGCGATATCTGAGCAGCTCCACTCAAAAAGTGTATCTTTAAACTCCTGAGGATCCAGACGCGACTCGTTATATAAACCCGCTTTTAAACGCTGATTCTGCGCCTCAACCATTATAATGCCGGCTGCCGTTGAGACATTGAGTGAACCTACCATTCCCATCATAGGGATAAGGATATGTTGATCAGCAAGGTCTGCAGCCTCTTGGCTGACGCCGTCTTTCTCTGAGCCCATCAAAATGGCACACGGAATAGCATAATCAACGTCCCGATAATCAACAGCGCGTTCAGAGAAATGTGCTGCATAGATCTTCATCCCTTTGCTTCTGGCTTGTTGAATCGCCTCTTCACAGGTCTCGTGATGAATAGTTTTGACCCAACGATCACTACCTTTCGCTGTACCGCTATACCCATAACCTGTTTTGGGTGCCACGCTGTGTACATAGGGAACCCCTACCGCATCACAAGTACGGATCAGCGCCGCTAAGTTTCTCGATTTATGCACCTGATCAGTAATAAGCTGAAGGTCAGGTTGACGGCGTTCAAGCGTCGATATTAATTTTTGTTTACGTTGCGGGGTCATTGTTAAGCTCTGAGTCTTATTAGATACGTTATTTTAGCGAAAATAAGCGGACTTAACTGCACTACAATCCCAGAAAAGCGAACTTAGTCCGATATTTATGAGCTCTAGCCATGATTAACTTTTTTAGATGACTGATACAAAGCATGTTAACAACGCTTGCTAGGCTCTATTATGCTTTGATAGACCCATTTTTATAACGCTGCTACAGGAAGGCTTACATTGAAACATCCTCTTTCCGTTACGGAAGCCATCGCGTTAATACCCGATGGTTCAACTATAATGATTGGTGGTTTTATGGGTGTTGGTTCCCCACTAAGCCTGATCAAAGAACTGGTCCGCCAAGGTAAAAAATCGCTCTGCGTGATTGCTAATGATACCGCTCAAGAAGGCGCGGCTATCGGTCTGTTAATTGATGCCCATTCTGTAAAAAAAGTGATCGTTTCTCATATAGGAACCAACCCAGAAACTCAACGACAGATGATTGCAAAAGAACTTGAGGTAGAACTATCACCGCAAGGTACACTAGCAGAAAGAGTTCGCGCCGGAGGTTACGGTTTAGGCGGTATACTGACACCTACCGGGGTAAATACGCTGGCCGCTGAAGGAAAGCAGTTAGTAGAAGTAGATGGGGAGAGCTTTCTGCTTGAGCGCCCACTAAAAGCAGATTTTGCACTCATAAAAGCCCAACAATCTGACTACTATGGCAATCTAAAATATCGCCTGACTGCCCAAAATTTCAATCCATTAATGGCCATGGCTGCTAAGCATGTCATCGTCGAAGTTGAAGAGATGCTTCCTGTTGGCTGCATCCCTCCTGATGATGTACACACACCGGGCGTACTGGTTGATATGATCGTAAAAAGTGAGGCCAAAGCATGAATGGTAAAGAGATTATAGCCCGCCGTATTGCACAGGAAATCACACCGGGTTCACTGGTCAATCTAGGTATTGGTCTGCCAACCATGGTCGCCCACTATGTAGATAAAAACGACCATGTTTTCTTTCAATCAGAAAATGGTGTCATTGGTATCGGTGGCTTTCCTGAAGGAATGGAAAACCCTTCTTTGACCGATGCTGGCGGCAGCTTCATTGGTGTTTTACCGGGCGCGGCTGCGTTTGATAGCGCTTTTTCATTTGGTCTGATTCGTGGTGGACACCTCGACATGACCATACTGGGCGGGCTTCAGGTGGATGAGAAAGGCCATTTGGCAAACTGGATTATCCCCGGAAAAATGGTCCCCGGCATGGGTGGCGCAATGGATCTAGTAGCGGGTGCTAAACGCGTTATTGTCGCGATGACACATACCGCTAAAGGCAATGCAAAAGTAGTCGAATCACTTGCATTTCCGATGACAGCTGAGCGCAGAGTCGACCTAATCGTAACGGAAAAAGCCGTCATTCAACCTACTGAGGATGGATTACTACTGAAAGAGTTAGGCCCAGGGTGCACACTCGATGAGGTGCTAGACCTGACTGATGCCACATTGATCATTCCTGATAATATCCCACATATGCAAATATAAGAGTTACTTACATCAGCGAATCATTCGCTCTTTTAACTAACAACCTTCTGACAATAAAAAAGGGAATCCAATAGGACTCCCTCTTATTCTAAGATTTACCAATAATGCTTAACACTCTATTGCATTAACAGCCAAACCTCCGCGTGAAGTTTCCTTATACTTATCTTGCATATCCATACCTGTATCCCACATGGTTTTAATAACTTTATCTAAAGAAATAAAGTGTTCCCCATCACCACGAAGTGCCATTTGCGTTGCATTAATGGATTTCATTGCACCAATAGCATTACGCTCGATACATGGGACTTGAACCAAACCACCGACAGGATCACAGGTTAAACCTAAGTTATGCTCTAGGCCTATTTCAGCCGCATTTTCTACCTGTTCAGGCGTACCGCCAAGTACTTCACACAATCCCGCTGCCGCCATAGCACAGGCTGAACCTACTTCGCCTTGGCAGCCCACTTCAGCACCAGAAATAGACGCATTTTTCTTGCACAAAGCACCAATCGCCGCTGCCGCTAACATAAAGTCAACAATACACTTCTCAGTAGGCTTATCCGTAAACTCTGTGTAATACATCAATACTGCCGGGATAATGCCTGCGGCACCATTAGTGGGCGCGGTTACCATTCGCCCGCCCGCAGCATTTTCTTCATTAACCGCTAATGCATAAAGATTAATCCAATCCATGGCTCCCATCGTTGTACTGATAACATTAGGCTTTGTCGAACGGATCAAAGATTTATGCAAGCTCATTGCACGACGCTTAACATTCAACCCTCCCGGTAAAATACCTTCTTTATGCAAGCCATTAGCAATGCACTCTTTCATCACAGCCCAAATATCCATTAGGCCATCACGAATCTCCTGCTCAGAGCGCCAAACCTTTTCGTTTTCCATCATCAGCTGGCTAATGCTTAAGTTATTTGACTTACATAACTCTAGTAACTCAACCGCGTTATGAAATTCATACGGCAATGCCACCTGCGGTACCACATGCGCATCAGCCGTTGCTTCGCTTTCATCAATAACAAAGCCCCCGCCAATCGAATAGTAAGTATTGCTATAAAGCGTTTGCCCTTGTGCTCCAAAAGCTGAAATTCTCATCGCATTAGGGTGGTAAGGAAGGTTTTCTTCAAGAAGCAGCATATCCCGCTCCCAAACAAACGCTACTGGAAACTTATTCAATAAACGCAGAGTATTGCTCTCTTTGACAGAAGCGACCTCTTGCAAAATAATATCGGGGTTAACGCTACTTGGGCGCTCGCCTAACAAACCTATAATGACTGAGTTATCAGTACCATGCCCTATGCCAGTAGCACTTAATGAGCCAAACAAATCAACCTGTATTCGTGCCACATCAGATGCTAAGCATTTCTGCTCAAGGCAATCTGCAAATGTAGCAGCCGCTAACATCGGGCCTACGGTATGTGAGCTGGATGGGCCTACGCCTACTTTAAAGAGATCGAAAACGCTAATAGACATGATGCCTCCGCACAAAGTGCGTAAATTATTATTCTGATAGACAGGAGATTATGTTCTCACTCAAGAATGGCGTATGCCAATTTGCGACCTGTAGTTTTCTTAAAGCGTTAAAAGGGCCATAAAATGAGGTTTTTTACATATTTTTATTAATATAAGTACAACAGGCTCGTCTGTAGGCTGGAAATAAGCCAAGGTGAAAACGATACAAAGGCAACCACTCATACAAGTAGTTCAGCTATTCTCCATCGCTCAATGTCAGAACGACCGCAAAACAAAACGCGCAACTTTGTCCAAGCAATGCTTTTGTGCTTCGCCCTATACTAGATCTTAGCTTATATACGGCTTACCATTTGTATAGCGGTGAATTATGATGAAGCACGAAAACCAATTCCAATATATCAAAAGCCAACATCTTGACCAGGTAACTGTGTTGCAGGCAGAGATGGATGATTTCTCCTATGGAAAGCACTCCCATGAAGAATTCTCATTCGGTGTAACTCTGGCTGGGCGGCAGGACTTTTTTGCTAGCGGTGCATTTCACCGTAGTCACCCTGGTAACATCATCATTTTCAATCCCGGTGAAGTACATGATGGGCATTCAGGTACGGACGACACTCTGCAATACCGTATGCTTTATGTACACCCTAACCAACTAAAACCGATGCTCAGTAGTGCCGGTATAAAACAGAGTGAAGATTTTCAAATAGTTGATACGATGCTAGATGACCCTTTGCTGCGACAACACATTCTCAACATGGCGCTATTGATTGAAAATAAAACTAACGACAAACTTCAGCAAGAATGCGAGCTTTATCAGGTAGCACTAAGTATTGCACAACGTTATGGTGAATATTCACCCGAGCATAAAAGGCGTAAAGTTGATCGCTTACTGCTTCAGGCACGGGATTTTATTCAAGAGAATATCCAATCAGATATGTCACTGGATGAGATCAGCCAGCACGCAAACCTTTCCAAATATCATTTTTTGCGCCTGTTTCGCCAACAATTTGGCATTACTCCACACCAATATATTCTGAACTGTCGCGTTAACCGTGCTCGCGAAGATCTGGAATCAGGAACGCCTCTTGATGATGTGGTATTTCAGTACGGCTTTAGTGATCTTAGTCATTTCAATCGACGCTTTAAACCAACCTACGGAATGACACCACGACAGTACCAACAACACTTTATCCGCTACTGATGTAAAAAGTAAGCACCTCAGAAAAACCTAATTTCTACCTCCCCTATCTACTTTCAAGGTAATCACTATGCTTGAAATACTCGTATATGCGTTTGGCATTATGTACACCCCTGGTCCGTCAAATTTATTAAGTTTGAATGGCGGCATTAATGGTCATATCAGGCCTACATTACAATTTTGTCTGGGTGTCGCATGTGCCATGCTGTTGCTGTTCTTGCTGCTTGGCTATACAGGGGCTTGGTTGGTGAGCCCACGCTATCAATTACTGATTAGTTGCATTGGTAGCCTCTACATCGCTTACCTAGCTTTTAAAATTGCATGTATCAGTATTAACGTGATCGAGCCCGCAGAACAATCTGGCGAAGTAGATAACAAACTGAATTTCAAATCCGGGTTATTTTTGCAGCTACTCAATCCAAAGTCCTTCGTTGTCATATTCCCAATAGTTACAGTACAGTTCCCAGCTGTGCAGATCTCAGGAAGTTCAATTATGGTCTGGTCATTGCTGCTCTCAAGCTTTGCGTTTGGTGCACCAACCAGTTACCTATTAATGGGGGCTTACCTTGGAAAGCTTGTCCACCAGCCCCAGTATTTTCGCTTACTTAACCTGAGTATGTCGTTGCTGCTTTTTTATGTAGCGGGCGATATTGCTTATAGCCATATCTATCTAAAATGGGTATAGGTTTGTCTATTCATTCACTTAAAAGATTTGGCTTAAAATGGCACGGACGGTATTCTCGAGTATTACATAAGGCGACCCGCTTACACTCAGACTCTTTTATATCGAACGACTATCTCTTGCTGAAATAACTTTCTTAATAAGCTCATGAATCTGGCTACGCTCAACTTCAGATAGAGCAGACAAATAATCCTCATTACACTCCGTAGCCATCTGAACACCCGCAGCTTCTAATTCACGGCCTTTGTCAGTCAGAAAAATTTGATATGCCCTCCTACTGGTAGGATGCTTTTTCCTTTCTACCAAACCTAGAGCTTCGAGGGAATCAAGTACCCTTGTGGTGGTGTAGTTTGCCGTGTTGCAACGGGCTGCAAGCTCTACCTGAGTTAGTCCTTCCTCTTCCCAGAGAGCAAAGAGAGATGGCCAAAGACTGAGGCTTATGCCTATTTTTTTCAGTTTTTCATCAAGCGAAGATGCCATCTGCCCCCCCAATACTGCAACCAACCAGCCAAAGCTCTGATCCCTAGGTAATTGAGCTTCTTTCTTACCTTCCATCACTCATACCTCCAAAGTAGTCACGCCCAAAATCGAGCTGACTGCATCATACGTTCAAAATAGGAACGTGTCCAAAATGCATCAATTGCATTTGCAACTATTGCATATGTATGATACTTTCATTCCTTAATTCATCAGCATAAATTTCTGAGGCTGCCCTAGTAAAAGAAATATCTGATGACAGATAGCATTCAGCCCCAGAGGAGGTTCTCTATGAAACAGACACTAAGTTACCTACACCGTATAGCAGGTGTACTTGCCTTTCTTATGATCATGAGTTTTTTTAGCAGCACACTAATTACTGAGTTGATGGGTGATCAGGCAGCGATCCTGACAGTTAAAAAAGTCATATCGTATGGCGTATGGATTCTTATTCCTTTGATGGTGATCACAGGCGTAACTGGAAGTAAAATGGCCCCAAAAGCGAATGCTGGCCCTATTGGAAAAAAGAAAAAAAGGATGCCTTTCATCGCATTAAATGGACTGCTGATCTTACTGCCTTGTGCGATATATCTACAGCACCTAGCAAGTTCTGGCAGCTTTGATATGACCTTCTACACCGTTCAGGCAGCAGAGCTTATTGCTGGTTTTATCAACTTAGTATTAATGTCTCTCAATATCAGAGATGGTATGCGGGTCGTTAGGGCCAAAAAGATAATGCAGGGTCAACAAGAATAAACTTCACCCAGAACCCAGTAACAATCTACATAAATAG
>NZ_JADGEV010000091.1 GCF_016744175.1 Neptunomonas sp.
CTTCCAAATCAACTCTCAGAACTGCGTGCACTGTAAAACCTGTGATATTAAAGACCCATCTCAGAATATTACCTGGGTGACGCCTGAAGGCGGCGGCGGTCCTAACTACCCTAATATGTAAGCAAAAATATGTAAGGCCCAGCACTTAGGCCTTGTGAGCAGAGATTTTTTATTAGTTTATAAAGCACCCTCGGGTGCTTTTTTTATATGAACCATATGGTTTTGGCTTAGAGCCGTCTATTTGATAGAACACTTCGGCAATGGGTGCTTTATCGCCTGTGACGTATTACTATGCGCTCATTGTTTAGACCTTGGTCGAGTTATTGCTTTTGTGTAGGAGTTAGATGTGGATATAGCTGTTTATCTGAACGCGATGATTGCGCTTTTCGTCATTATTGATCCCATTGGTGCGGCGCTTATTTTTCACTCGTTAGTACCTGTTGATGATATGCGCCATCGTGTCAAAATGGCGATAAAAGCAGCGATTATCTCGTCGACACTTTTAATACTGTTTGGTAACTTCGGCGAGCCTTTACTGCATAAGCTGGGGATCAGTATTGATGCTTTACGTATTTCTGGTGGGATTTTGTTGTTTTATACAGCTTTCCATATGATTACCAAAGATACAGAGCACACCAGTACCACCGAAAGAAAAGACATCGCGGTGTTTCCGATGTCTATTCCTATGTTGGCGGGGCCAGGTTCTTTAACCTTAGCGATTTTGCTGTTTTCAAAAGCATCCGATTACCAAGGTACACTGTCTATCACTCTGGCTATTCTGACCATCAGCTTGGGTACATTGGTGATGATGATACTGTCCCGTTATGTGAAGAAAATCATTGGCCGCACAGGTGATGATATATTGCGTCGCTTTCTTGGTGTAGTGCTAGCTGCATTAGCGATACAGTTTATTCATGACGGTATTATTAATATGGCACATGTCTGATTTTACGCTGACACTGGCTGAGAAATGCGCGTTTCTGCACCATCAACTGGCCTGTCAGGAACCAGCTGAGCCAGTATTAGCGAGATGCCTGCCATGGCGGCACCTGCATAGAAGACAATTGCGGGCGATATTAGCCATAACAGACCAAAACTGGCGGGTATAACGACAGCTGCAATATGATTGATCGTGAACGATACTCCTGCTGTAGGTGCAATATCTTCTGGTGATGCTATCTTTTGGAAATACGTTTTAATAGCAATTGCCATGGCAAAAAACAGATGATCGATAATATAGAGCGTCGCTCCCCACATGGCGCTATCGACCATTGCATAGGCACAAAATACGCCGATTAATCCGATGTATTCAAACGTTAAGGCGCGCCTTTCTCCCCAGTGAGCAATTAGTTTGCCAATGAGGGGAGCAAGTACAATATTGATGGCCATATTAGCCAGAAACATGAGAGTGATTTCTGCGGCGCTAAAACCGAATTTTTCTACCATCAAAAAGCCTGCAAAAACGACGAAAATTTGTCGTCGCGCTCCGCTCATAAACACTAACGCGTAGTAAAGCCAATAGCGTTGTTTTAAGAATAGCTTTTTACGCTGTTCAACTTTTTCAGGAAAGTGAGGGAAGAGACTCCAAGCAGCCATCGCTAATAGAAAAGTAATGCCGCCCCCGACCAAGTAAATCCAGACCATAGATAAACCAAAGTACTCCAGTCCGATATAGACAATGCCATAGGCCGTTAATGCGCAAGCAGAACCCATAGCGATGAGTTTTCCCATGACTTTAGGCGCTTCTCCCTTTGCTAGCCATTGTAGCTGCAGTGATTGGTTTACCGTTTCAAAGTAGTGAAAGCCAACAGACATAAGAACAGTTGTAAAACATAGGCCCATAAAACTAGGTAATAAACCGGTTAATGCTGTTCCTAGGCCCAGTAAAGCGAGTGAAACAACAGCCAGTGTTTGTTCCTTGATGATTAGTAGTAAAAAGATAACGGCAAAAGAGAGGAAGCCAGGAATTTCACGCACGCTTTGCAGGATGCCCATGTCCGAGCCATCAAACTGTGCATACTCAATTGAGAAGTTGTTGATAAGCGCCATCCATGTACCCATGGAAAAAGGCATAGCCGCAGCCATCACAAACAGTAATACAGTCGGTTTTCGCCATCGAGGCTGGTGGTCTTGCGAATCCATAGATAAAGTCCTGCAGGTTAGTTTTATAACCTTAACGTGTTACACCTGAGGAGGGTAGTTGGATTATGGGAACAGCGGGAGCGTTAAATGCAACGAACAGCTATAAAAAAACCAGTCAGCAGGGCTGACTGGTAAAAGGGGCAGCTAGTCATAGTGTTGACTAGCTTTCTACAAATGCTCGCTCAATAACGTAATGGCCTAAATCGTTACGGCGGTGTTCAGAAAATCCCATTTTATCCAGCAGCGTACACGTATCTTTCAGCATGCTAGGACTACCACAAATCATAAATCGATCTGTTTCTGGGTTGAGCGGTGGTAAACCCAAATCGTTGGATAGCTTACCTGTCGCCATCAAGTCTGTCAGGCGTCCATTGTTACGGTATTTCTCACGCGTAACAGTAGGGTAGTACATCAATTTTTCACTGATAAGCTCACCCAAATATTCATTCTTTGGCAGTTCATTAACAATCATGTCTGCATAGGCGAGCTCAGACTTGAAACGAACCCCGTGAGTTAGAATAACTTTGTCGTAAGCTTCGTAGATTTCAGGGTCTTTGATAATGCTCATAAAAGGTGCAAGACCTGTACCTGTACTGATGAGGTATAAATGTTTACCTGGCAGTAAGTGGTCGTTGATCAGTGTGCCTGTTGGCTTTTTACTGACCAAAATTTTATCGCCTACTTTTATCTGTTGTAACTTAGAGGTAAGAGGGCCGTCTTGTACTTTTATGCTAAAGAACTCCAGTTCCTCTTCATGGTTGGCACTAGCAATGCTGTAAGCGCGCATAAGAGGGCGTCCCTCGTGTTCTAGGCCTATCATGGTGAAGTAACCATTCTTAAAACGAAAACCTGCATCACGGGTAGTTTTAAAGCTGAAAAGCGTGTCATTCCAGTGGTGTACGCTGGTGACCTGTTCTTGACCGATAGATGACATGTGCGTATCTCTCTGTGTTTTAAGTATATAAGTTCTAAGCACCTTTTGTTCTAAGTGCGATTAAATATTGCTGATAATGATATAAGAGCGTAGTTTATCGGTAAAGCGGGGTATTTATATATATGTAATCGGAAATATCGATAATGAAGTATTCACTGCGTCAATTGGAAGTTTTTTTAGCGGTAGCTCATCATAATAATATTACACGTGCAGCGGCTAGCCTTTCTATGTCGCAGTCAGCAGCAAGCAGTGCATTAAGAGATCTTGAGGATCATTTTGATATACAGCTCTTCGACAGAGTCGGTAAGCGGCTGCAGATCAATGAATTGGGTCGTTTGGTCCGCCCTCGGGTAGAAGCTTTGCTTGAGCGCGCCAGAAGCCTAGAAAATGAACTGAGACAACACCAGACACCGGGGCACCTTAAATTAGGCGCGACACTCACTATTGGAAATTACTTAGCCGTTGAGCTAATGGCTACATATATGTCTAACCATCCGGGTAGGAAAGTAACCCTAGATGTTGCAAATACTTCAGCGATTGTAGAAAAAGTAGCTAACTATGAATTGGATATTGGATTAATTGAAGGGGAGTCCAATGATGCAAATTTAGAGTTCATTCCTTGGCTTGAGGATGAGCTTGTGGTGTTTTGTTCCCCTGCACATCCATTAGCGCATAAAACGGTGTTGTCAGATCAAGATTTGCAGAGTGCGGGTTGGATTTTACGTGAGCAGGGTTCAGGAACTCGTCAAACATTTGATTGGGCAATGCATGGCTTGCTCCCGAGTCTTAAAGTGTTATTGGAGTTACAGCACACAGAAGCGATTAAACGCTCAGTAAAAGCAGGTGTGGGGGTCTCTTGCCTGTCTCGCATTACGCTACAGGAGTCTTTTGATAATAATAGTTTAGTTGAGCTCAATGTCGCTGGCCGAGATATGCATCGGCAATTTTATCTGGTGCTACATAAACAAAAGTTTAGAAGTGCCGGTATTAAATATTGGTTGCAAATGTGTATGAATCGCAGCCAATTTAGAGGCTGATTGTTCAATAACTAAGCAAAATAGGTGAAAAACCATTTTTTTTTAAACTTTATGCCAAAACATTGAATAAGAGACTTGACACTTTTTCTCAACACTATAGAATCTGCGCCCATCCAATAGGAGGGGTGGCTGAGTGGTCGAAAGCACCGGTCTTGAAAACCGACGAGTCGCGAG
>NZ_JADGEV010000052.1 GCF_016744175.1 Neptunomonas sp.
CCAGCTCGAGGAGCCACTTCAGAGGGGCGTTAGCTCAGTTGGTAGAGCAGTTGGCTTTTAACCAATTGGTCATAGGTTCAAATCCTATACGCCCCACCAATTTTTACAGATCTACCTCAGGACGGGGCGTTAGCTCAGTTGGTAGAGCAGTTGGCTTTTAACCAATTGGTCATAGGTTCAAATCCTATACGCCCCACCATCCTGATGTGATTTGTTAAATTTTTTCAAACCTCCCTGCTATTATCTAAATTTTCTCACAATAGTTATCTCTCTTATTTCCCCTTCGCCGTTTTTTATTTTATCTCACTTTATTTAGCTTGTGCTGATTTTCGTTTGATGGCATTGCTTCTCTAGAATAGCCCTGTTCTTTGTTGATATTTATTTAAAGGGGGTTGACACTTTTTCTCAACACTATAGAATCTGCGCCCATCCAATAGGAGGGGTGGCTGAGTGGTCGAAAGCACCGGTCTTGAAAACCGACGAGTCGCGAGGCTCCCAGGGTTCGAATCCCTGCCCCTCCGCCATTGGATACTGAAGTTCCTCGATAGCTCAGTTGGTAGAGCAGTAGACTGTTAATCTATTGGTCGCTGGTTCGAGTCCAGCTCGAGGAGCCACTTCAGAGGGGCGTTAGCTCAGTTGGTAGAGCAGTTGGCTTTTAACCAATTGGTCATAGGTTCAAATCCTATACGCCCCACCATCATAACGTGACATGTAAAATATACGATCCCCTCTCTTACTGTTTTTCTAATTTCTATTATCGTCGTTATATTTTTGATTTGCTCTTCGTTTTTATTGGCTTGACTTCATGCTATCTGGCCTGTAATAGCTTCGATTTTATTATGTTGCTTCCCGAGAGAGGTTGCTGCTCTGTGTTAGTGTTAATTCAAAACGTATGCATATTTTTCGCGTTAATGGTATTTAAAGTATGGTTACAATGTTATGAAAACAAATTTAATTACGCGTGAAGGTCATGAAGCTTTACAAAAAGAGCTGAAATACCTGTGGCTTGAATACCGCCCTGAAATAACTAAAAAAGTCACATGGGCAGCCAGCTTAGGAGACCGTAGTGAAAATGCGGACTATCAATATAACAAGAAGATTTTACGAGAAATTGATAGGCGGGTTAGGTACTTAAGAAAATGTCTGGATCAGCTTAAAATTGTTGATTATTCGCCACAGCAAGAGGGCAAAGTTTTTTTTGGCGCTTGGGTAGACGTTGTTAGTGAGGATGAAGAGCTAAAGAAGTTTCGTATCGTTGGTGGCGATGAAATTTATGGTCGTAATGACTACATCTCGATTGACTCACCTATGGCACGCGCTTTACTTAAAAAGGGGGTGGGTGATGAGGCTGTTGTTCCTACGCCTAAAGGTGAAAAACTTTGGTATGTGAATAATGTATCTTATTCTGAAGTACTATCTGAATAGAGCATTATAGACGTTAATATAAGTAAGCTGACAAAGTAGTTATTGAGAAATGCGGATTAGCGCTCGCAAAGTGTATGAAAAATGTAAAGAATATCTATAGCCCGCCGATACATTAAGAAGCAACTGATGAGATTTTAGGCGAACATGCAAACTGAAAAAATACAGGCGCGAATAGAGACATATACTTCGTCATTGCCACAAGCGGTGACGGCGTCTCATGGTGCTCAGTTTGCGATGTTGCTTAGTCTAATATCGACAAATCAATCAAATAGCTACCAACACTCTTCTCAGGCTGTTCAGCAAGGCCAGGGAGAAGGTTTTGCTCTTCCCGAAGAACGCTATCCTTCGGTTGATGAACTGCATACTCCCTATCTCATTGAGCGCCTGAATCATTCAGTAAACGATAAATTGCCAGGTGACTTTGCATATATTAATAGCCATATCGATGCGCGTTCTAATATAGCGCGAGTGCGTCGTGAGGCTGCAGATGAATTTGCAAAAATGGCTTTGCTGTCTTCAGGTCGACTGATGTTAGACCAGATAGGTAAGTCGCAGGTGTCCGTACCTTCCGTTTCTGTACAAGCTTAAGTGTAAACTTGAACTAATCCGCAAGTATTATGCAAAACGATATTGCTGATCCTTAATATAAACTATCTTTTCGGAACGACCGCTTGATCTGGTTTTATGGGGCTTTGCTATTAAGTGCTGTAAATCGGGTGGGCTTTTTTATTCAGGGTACTTCAGCATGGGTGTGCAAAACCAAAAGCAGGCGATGGTATTAGGGATAAGTGCTGTATTGCTGTGGTCAACGGTAGCAACTGCATTTAAGTTGGCGTTACAGCATCTAACACCGTTGCAGCTCCTCTCTATTGCGAGTGTGACCTCTGTTGTAGTTTTGTTTGTTGCTGTTATCAGAAGGCACTCTTGGTGTGAGGTGATGGTGTTTTGGAAAAAATATCCTCTAAGGTTTGCTGTACTGGGGGCGCTTAATCCTTTTCTATATTATGTGATTCTTTTTCAAGCCTATGATTTGTTGCCAGCACAGCAAGCGCAATCACTTAATTATACGTGGGCATTAGTTTTGTCGTTGTTGGCGGTTCCTATCTTAGGGCAATCATTACAGCGTTCAGATATCATTGCGCTTGTTATTGGTTATCTTGGTGTGTTGGTGATCTCTACCCGAGGCGACGTATTGGGTATGGAGTTTGTTAGCGGCTTTGGTGTCGCGTTAGCACTGTTTAGTACTGTTTTATGGGCTTTGTATTGGTTAATTAATACAAAGAATGAAACGCCTTCGGAAATATCCTTGTTGCTGTGTTTCTTAAATGGAACGCCCTTGGTGTTGTTAGCAACACTGCTGGTTGATGGCATGCCTAATGGCATGGCAGGTGTTGTCAGTGCTGTTTATGTTGGAGTGTTTGAGATGGGAGTGACATTTATTTTGTGGATGAATGCGATGAAGCTTGCGATGTATGCCAGTCGTGTAAGTAATCTGATTTTTTTATCTCCTTTCCTATCGCTAATATTGATTCATAGTATTTTAGGAGAGGAGATTGCCAATGCTACATATTTAGGCTTGGTAATGATTGTTTTGGCGGTTGTTTATCAGCAGTATGCAGCTTATAGAACTAAACCTCAGTGTTGATCAAGTTTAGATCCATTGAATTAGTTCTTCGATACTGTCTTCAACTTTCCACCATTCGTCGGGATCGTCACCGTTTTTCCAGCCACTGGCAATACAGCGCACTTGTGTTTCTAAGGCGACAGAAGCCACTCTGGCACAATCTAGATCTTTTACCCAAGGTGTTTGATCGGACTTAAACCATACGCTGGTCCATGCTTTTCCAGCTGCACGTTCATGAATAAAAACGGGAATGGATGTTCCTGCAATGATCACTGAAAACTCATGAGTGTTTTTATCTGATACGTTTTGCGCTGGTAAGGTTTTTAGATCGGTACCCAGTGCAGATAACCAATTCTCGACAGAAGAGATCGAGCGGTTTTTAATATAAATTTCAATATCCGGATGGCGCTGATCAGTCATTGCTACTTATCAATATAATTCAGTTGAAGAAGGACGTCAGTATGCGTTGCTACGCATGGATGTTCAAGGGGGGAGCAAGTTCTGAGTAGATATTCCTTTAAGGAAAGATCATGTATCCTTCTGCTCAGGAAATTACTTAAATTAAGGGTGTGGAATGAATAAAAAAACAGTCATAGGATGTGTATCTGTGCTTGGGCTTTCAGCTATCTATTTGGCGGGTGTATATCACTCGGGTAAAGAAGCTGACAATTTTATCGAGAAAGCCGTAGAGCAAGCCCAACTTCAGTCTGAAGGGCAGGGCATTATTCGTTCAGAAGCAAAAACAGGGTTTTATAGTTCTCACTATACATTGGTTTACACTCCTGAAGAATTGCCTGAGGGTGCTCAAGAATGGATGGGTGGGCGAGATATCCCATTTGACCTTGAAGTGAAGCATGGTTTTTTAAATGCAGAGTCGACACTGACTCTGGCGGAAGGAAACTTGTTAACTAAATTGAAATCATTTCAAGCTGATGCCGACGACGAGCCATTTGTGATGGAGCTTCAACAAAGCTTTAGTCCGCTTTCTAGCCAGTTAGTGATGGATGGAGAGTTTGAATCAGCCAAATTCATTGTAAAATCAGAAGAAGGTACCGCCACTATTGGCGCTATTGAGATGACTTTCGATCAAGAGGGGCGCGATTTTAGTCTTGATCTGGAAATGCAAGACAGCGTGGTTGATACACAAGAATTTAAGCTTTCAGTTAAAGGTATTAATGGAACTGAAAGTGGCCGTTTAGATCATGATGACCCACTTCAAGCAGTGATGGCTGAAACAGTTGATGCATTGTTCAATATTGAGAATATTCTTGTTGAAAGTGATCAATATAACGTTGAAGCTAACGGCTTGCGACTAGAGGTGCAGCAACGTTTAGATGAAGGCCGGATGCTGATGTCTATTGGTTATGCAGCAGACTCTGTTCATGTTGTAGAAGTAGGAAAAACAGCGCCTGCTTTCACTGATCTTAATCTTAAACTTAGCTTTGATTTAGATTACGCCGCAACACGTGATTTGGCCATCATGCTACAAGGTATGCAAAGTGACCCTCAGGTCATGCAGCAGCAAATGGAAGGCATGATAGTTGTTGCTGATGGTGTTACTGAGAAAGGCATTGGCGCGGATATCAATGACTTGTCTATGGGTTGGAATGGACATAAGGCACAAGGGGAAGCGGCGTTAGATATTGCACCATTTCAAGTATCTGAAATTATGGCCCGGCCTGACCAGATCAGAGAATACTTGACGCTAGATGCGCAATTTTCTGCTCCAGCAGCGATGCTTGAAGCGATGCCAGATTATGACCCTCAGCAGATAGAATTATTTGTGCAGATGGGGTTTGTTCAAAAGTTGGACGATACATATAAAGTGGAACTTCAGCTAAAAGAGGGTGTGGCTACCCTGAACGGGCAAGCTGTACCGATGTAATGAAAAAAGCGCACTGAAAACAGTGCGCTGTTTCTGTTGTGAGGTTCGTCGTTATTAGCTATTTTCGCAAGTGATTCATACTGATGGGTAGATAGCTGAACGAGATGAAACTTTACTTCTTCGTATCCTCATCGCTTATTAGAAAACGAAACAGTCGCAGTATACTTAGGCAAATGTAGCCTGTAACTGCGAGTAAAATACCAATGATCACCAGAGCCATACCAAAGAGTGCGACTAGCTCCTGTTGTAGTGATTGGCCAAACATAAATTCTGCTATGGTAATGAGCAGTATGCCCAGCATACATAAACCAAAACCACTGATCAGTAAGATTAGGTTTTGTTGGAAATTGTCAGCTTGTTTTACCAAGCGACGCTTGACTGTTCGCCACGTCATAACCGACGGAAAAACCCTAGGTTGACATGAAATGTGAGATGAAGCGGTGCAGAAGCAAGTAGTATAGCCATACTATCGTCATTGATTCGCTGGCTATGGGGTGTCATATCTAATAGTGCCTGAATATCCTGCTTAGAATGCAGCGAAAATTCAAAGCGTAATGTATCTACCTTTTCACAGCTAAATTGTTCTGCTAGCTCTGTTGTTGGGTCGTACTCAGAGACTTTTACCTCTTTGTAGATGCGTTGGCGTAGTTCGAGTAAATGCTCCTGTGCAGGCCATGCTAGTAGCAGTAAACCGTCAGGTTTAACAACTTTGGCAAAGGCTACAGGCATTAGACGGCTGAACATTACTAGTAACAGATCTTGGCTTTTTTCGGGTACCGGCATTTGTGCGCCGGATGCGACTAGCCACTGAATAGATTTGCTACGCCGACAAGCGGCTTTGACCGCATGCTTTGAGATGTCGAGACCAATGATCTCAACATCGGCATGGCTCACCGCTTTTTCTACCTGTGCTGTGTAGTAGCCTTCACCGCAGCCCATATCTAAGAGGCGAGAGTTGGGTTTGTTTGAAAGCTCTAGTTGAACACTTTCGCTGACTTTATCTGCTAATGGTTGATAGTAGTGCTGATCCAGAAAATGTGTCCTAGCTGCCACCATCTGAGGGTTGTCACCGGGATCTTTGGAGCGTTTGCGCTGCACCAGTAATAGATTCCAATAACCCTGCTTAGCTTGGTCGTAACTGTGGTTTTGTTCACACGACAAAGAGCGCTCTTTTTGCGTTAAAGCCAGGGAGCAAACAGGGCAGATTAGGTGGCCACTAGTAACATTCATTTTTTAGGTCGCTTATTTAGCTGAAGACAGTAGGCGAGCCAGAATGTTTTCATACAGATCGCTGAGTATGTCTAGATCTTTTACTTTCACTCGCTCGTCTATCTGATGAATGGTGGCATTAACAGGCCCAAGTTCAAGAACCTGTGCACCCGTAGGAGCAATAAAGCGTCCATCAGATGTTCCGCCTGCTGTCGATAACTCAGTATCCATACCCGTAACAGCTTTGATCGCTTGCTGGGCGGCTTCTACTAAGCTGCCTTCGGCGGTAAGGAACGGGTTGCCTGATAAGATCCAATCGATATCCCATTCAAGGTTATGACGATCAAGCGTGTCTCTGACGCTCTCTTTTAGCCGTTCCGCTGTTACCTCTGTAGAGAAGCGGAAGTTGAAATCGATTTCGACTTCACCAGGTACAACATTATTTGCACCCGTACCTGCATGGATATTTGAAATCTGAAAGCTTGTTGGTGGGAAAAAGTCATTGCCTTCATCCCATACAGTTGCAGCCAGTTCAGTTAGTGCTGGCACTGCTTCGTGAATGGGGTTGCGCACGAGATGTGGATAAGCAACATGTCCTTGTATTCCGGCTACTTTCAGCTTGCCACTAAGCGACCCGCGGCGGCCGTTTTTAATAGTATCACCGGTTTTAGCGGTGCTTGAAGGTTCGCCTACAATACACCAGTCGATTTTTTCTTGGCGAGCTTCCAAGTGATCAATAACGCGTGTCGTACCATTAATAAACGGGCCTTCTTCATCACTAGTAATTAATAATGCGATGGAGCCTTCATGGTCAGGATGGTGTTCAATAAAGCGTTCCAATGATGTTATGAAAGCCGCAATACTGCCTTTCATATCTGCGGTGCCGCGCCCATATAAGTAACCTTCTAAAATAGTAGGCTCAAATGGAGGGTGAGACCAATTTTCAGCAGGGCCTGTAGGAACAACATCAGTATGCCCGGCAAAGCAAAATAGTGGGCTTTTTGTGCCGCGACGCGCCCAAAAATTGCTAACATCTTCAAAAGGTAAACGCTCGATAACAAAGCCTAATGCTTCTAGCTTCTCGATTAACAGCTCCTGACAACCAGCATCTTCTGGTGTGACTGAAGGGCGTGAAATTAGCTCTTTAGTGAGTTCGACTGTCGGTGACAGGATCGGCATATCAGGGCTCCGGGGGTACTAAATAGAGAATGAAGAGGACTATATTGTGTGTTTAGCAGAAATTTGCAGGCTTGGAGCTGTCGGTATGAAAATACCCGTTACTCCAAACCCACAAGAGCATATTAGTTATGCTTATGAAGCTCCGCATTCAACTCGATGGCTGATTTATTAGTCTTAACTTCAATGCGGCCGTTCTGTGAATTACGACGGAACAGTAAATCAGATTTACCTGCTAAATCGCCTGCTTTAACGGTGCTTACCTCATTATTTTGATCATCTAGTAACGTTACTTTTGAGCCACCAGTGACATACAGACCAGCTTCAACAGTGCAGCGGTCTCCTAATGGTAAACCTAAGCCCGCATTAGCGCCTAGCAGGCAGTTTTCGCCAACAGAGATAATCACGTTGTTACCGCCAGACAAGGTGCCCATAGTCGAGCAACCGCCACCCAAGTCAGAGCCATTACCAACGACAACACCGGCAGAAATACGACCTTCAACCATGCTAACACCCATAGTACCGGCATTGAAGTTGATGAAGCCTTCATGCATGACTGTTGTGCCTTCGCCTACATATGCACCTAAGCGTACACGTGAAGTCGCTGCTACGCGGATGCCTTCTGGTACGACGTAGTTAGCCATTTTAGGAAATTTGTCCACAGAGTGAACATCTAGTACACGTCCTTGAGCACGAGCAGATAGCTGGCGACGTGGTAAGTCAGCAAGTGAAACGGCGCCTTCATTTGTCCAGGCAACGTTTGGCAGCAAACCGAACATGCCTGACAGGTCGATACCATGAGGTTTAACCAAACGATGTGAAAGTAGGGCAAGCTTTAGATAAACTTCAGGCGTTGATGCTGGCGAACTGTCTGTTTCTAGAATAGTGATAACCAGTGACTGCTGAGTACCTTTAAGTACTTCAACCACTTCAGCTTGATCTTCTGCATCAACGCTGAGGAAAGCGGCTTCTAGATCTTTAAGCTGTGCTTCACAGATTTCGATAGCGGCATCGCCGCCTTCGTAATTCAGCTTTTCAGCAACAGCACTAACTAGCGCATCCGATGGGTTTAGGATCGGCGCGTTATAGTAAATTTCTAACCAGTCACCGTTAGAAGATTGGGTACCAATACCCAGACCAAATGCAAAGTAGCTCATGTTTTTATTCCGCCTAGACGTCAAATTTGAAAAATTTCTGTGTATTCGTTTTCTTTAAAGCCAACAAACCGTTGTGGAGTTGCATCTACTGAGCTGATCTCCAAGACCGGACGTTTAATAATCGCCGGGTTTTCCAGCATCAGCGAACGGGCTGATGCTGCATCGATATTCTCTTTGATAGCATCGGATAACTGACGCCATGTTGTGCCGCGCTTATTCAGTAATATTTCCCATCCGAGCGAGTCGATGAGTGGATCTAGTTGCGCTTCTGTTAGTCCATCTTTACGAAAGTCATGAAACTGGAATTCAATATTGTTGGTATCCAGCCATTTGCGCGCTTTCTTGATTGTATCGCAATTTTTAATGCCAAAAAGCGTAATGCTCATATAGATTCTCTCTTTATTGCTTTTTAACGTAACCCATCAATAAAACGCTTGATACGTTGTGCACCTTCAACACATTCTTCAAGTGTTGCTACTAAGGCCATACGTACATAACCGGCACCGGGTACACAGCCTTCTATTTCACGTGATAGATAGCTGCCTGGTAGCACTGTCATGTTTTGCTCGGCAAATAGTTGCTGTGCAAAAAGAGCATCTGCTATCGGTGTTTTTGCCCATAAATAGAAGCTGGCTTCTGGTTGCTGTACATCCATAACTGGCGAAAGGATTTCAACGACGCGTGCAAATTTTTCACGGTATTGGTCGCGGTTCTCTTTCACGTGAGCTTCATCCTGCCATGCAGCGATTGATGCAACTTGGTGTTGCACTGGCATAGAGCAACCATGATAAGTGCGATATTCTAAGAAAGGTTTTATTAATTTGGCATCGCCTGCAATAAAACCTGAACGCAAGCCTGGTAAATTTGAGCGTTTAGATAAGCTATGCATGACCACACACTTGTCGAAATCGTTGCGGCCTAAGCGAGCACATGCTTCGAGCAAACCTACTGGTGGCTTTGCTTCATCTAAATATATTTCTGAGTAGCACTCATCTGAGGCAATAATAAAATTGTATTGGTCAGCTAAAGCAATGAGTTTTTTCAGGGTGTCAAAATCAGTCACCGCCCCAGTTGGGTTGCTAGGAGAGCAGAGAAATAGAATCTGGCAGTGCTCCCACACATCACTAGGAACGGAATCATAATCGGGAATAAAACCGTTCTCACCTAAGCAGCTAAGGTAATAAGGCTCTGCACCTGCTAGGTAAGCCGCACCTTCATAGATTTGATAAAAAGGGTTAGGCGAAATCACTAATGCGCCTTCTTTGCGCTCAACTGCTGCTTGAGTAAAGGCAAATATTGCTTCCCGTGTACCGTTAACTGGTAGTACATGCTGATCGGCAGTTAACGTATCTGCCTTTAAATGAAAGCGGTGAGTACACCAGTCGGCAATCGTTTTACGTAATTCAGGAATGCCCTTGGTGGTTGGATAATTCGAAAGCGCATTGAGGTTGTCGGTCAATGTTTGAACAACAAAAGCAGGAGATTTATGTTTAGGCTCGCCAATAGAGAACGCGATATGTGGCAATTCGGCGGGAGGTGTGACCTGCGCTTTCAGTTCTGCCAGCTTTTCAAAAGGGTAGGGTTGAAGACGCGCTAAATCCCGGTTCATAAATATTTCCTGCTCTGGGGTGAGGCTGTTATCAAAAATAGGCAGGGAAGTATACCGGATGCGGCGGTGTCTATTAAGTGTTTACTTTTTGATATCTCTCTATGAGAGCAACTTGTGTGCAAACACTTGATGTCTAGATGGGGGAATTACGTTTTGCAGGGTTTTGTTAACAAAAAAAACGCTCCGACATGTTAAAGGAACATGTCGGAGCGTTAGGTGCTGGATTAATGAATTAGCCTTTAGCTAGCAAGCTAAACTCGTCTGCGCTTAGTTGCCCATCTTTGTTTACGTCTAATATGTCGAATTGAGCTAACACTGGCTCATGTACTTTAGCTTCTTCAGCGCTGATAACTTGGTTTGTGTCTGCATCCAGTAGTGCAAAAAGGTCTGTTCCGCCTACAGGCTGAGCCATAGCAGTCGTTGATGCGAAAGCGAAAACAGCGGCAGTGATTAGTTTTTTCATGGGTTATCTCTCTCTTTATTGTGTTTGGATACCCGGTGTATAGCTGGAATTGTGCCAGTAATTATTTTTATGTTTAAAAACAGTGGCTTATATTGTTATTTGAAAAGTTCTGGTGTTTTTATCGACAGAGTTAGCATACTAAAGAATATTAGTGTTTCTTTTTAATGACACTTGTTTTGTTTGTGATATTTATTTCTTTAATATCAGAAGCTTAGTATGTTGTTGAATGGCGACGTATGATGAGGTTAAAGCCCCATAGAGTTAATGTTAAAGAGAGTCTTCTGAAAGCATGCCTTGATGCATTTTCAACCCTAAATGTGCTTTGGTATGCTCTAACACCGTAAGAATAGCGGGGATAAACAGCAAAATAAGCAAGGTGCCATAGGCTAACCCGAAAACGATTGAGGTTGCCATAGGGATAAGGAATTGTGCTTGAAGTGATGTCTCAAAAAGAATAGGGGTCAATCCTGCAATGGTTGTTAATGAGGTCAGTAATACTGCTCTAAGTCGTTGGCAGGCCGCTTCTTCGATAGCGTCTTCTACTGCCATACCTGTAGCTCGGAGTTTTTTGTAGAAAGTAATGAGAACAATAGAATCATTAATAACAATGCCTGAAAGTCCGAAAAACCCAAATAAAGAAAGAATGGTTAGGTCAAGCCCTGTCAAAAAGTGTCCGAGAATAGCGCCTGTTAGTCCTAGTGGAATGGCGAGCATGACAGTAATAGGCCAGCTATATGACGCAAATACCCACGCGAGAATAATGTAGATAAGACATAAGGCGAGAAGAAGTCCTAATTTCATGTCCTCTAGCGTTTCTCTTTGATCTTTATTTTTACCTTCAAAGCTGGCTTCCACACCGTACTTGCTGAGTACGCTGTCTAATTTCCCTGTTTCTAAATCACTAATAATATCATTGGCATTCGCAGTTGATTCGTCTAAGTCCGCAGTGACATTAATGGCGAGTTGGCCATTGATTCGCTGTAGGGTGTCTAATCCCTGCTTTGGTGAAAATTGCACAATGTTAGACAGTGGTGCGCTAGAGCCGTCAGGCAGGATGACCGGTAGGTATTCCAATGCACTCAAACGATTACGTTCTATATCTGGTAAAATCACGCGTACAGAAACTTCATCTTGGCCGTTATAAAAAGTTTGGGCTTCTATGCCATCAAACGCTGCGCGCAATTGTCTGCCCACTTGTTGCAGCTTTAAGCCAGAAGCTTTGCCTGCTGGCGTTAGCTCATAGATCAGCTGAGATTTTCCAAAAGGGAGATCATCATCAACATTAGATAGGCCCGAGTATTGCTTAAGCACGGTTTGTACTTCAATTGATGCTTGTTTAAGGGTGCTAACATTATTGCCTGATAGCTTTATTTCAATGGGTTTTCCTCTAGGTCCACTCGTTGATTGATCTATAGAAAATTTTTCGATTCCGGCTGGGGTTATGATTTTCTTGCGCCACTCTTTAATAAACTCCCGATTAGTGATGTCCCGAGTGTCGATAGGATTCATTTCTACATACAAGGAACCGAACTCATCACCAGAGGTGGATGCTGAACTTTTACGTGTAAAACTGGCGGTACCATACTCACGGAATGCTATTTTAATGAGGTTGTTGCCTAGCTCCTCTTCAGTTAATTGAAGAGTGCCATCTAAATGCGCTAGAAATTGTTTTACCTGCGAGTTATTCGTGCCAGCGGTAAACTGCACATTAGCCGTGAATACTTCTCGTTCTACCGATGGGAAAAATGTGAATTTAACTCGCCCCCCCATTATTAAGCCGATGGCAATAATGAAAATACCGATTGCGCTGGCAAGTGTTGTCCAGCGAAAAGTAATCGCTGTTCTGACAAAACGACGAAAAGTATGGTCACGGAAATGATTTATTCGCGCTTCGAGTGCTAGGCGGGTTTTAGATGCGTGCAAATCTGCTTTACTGCGCAAACTGTGGTGTAGGTGCCCTGGTAGTATTAGGAAGCACTCGACCAAGGACGCTAAGATGACGCATATCACCACGGTGGGGATATCCACAAGGATGTTGCCAATAGTTCCGCCGATGATGAGTAGGGGTAGGAATGCAGCAATAGTCGTTAAGGAGGAGGCTATAACGGGTGAAAGCATGCGATGTGCTCCGCCAATGGCGGCTGTTAAGCCACTTTCACCCATCTGTAAGTGGGTTAGTGTATCTTCGCCTACTACGATCGCATCATCGACTATAATGCCGAGTGCCATGATCAGCCCAAATAAGCTGATCATATTAATTGAGCCGCCAATCATGTAAAGGACGGCGAGAGTCGCCATAAAGGAGACGGGAATGCCTACAGTCACCCAGAAGGCAACGCGGGCATTTAGGAATAGAAATAAAATGGCAATGATAAGTACTAAGCCGCCAAGGCCATTTTTTAATAGTAGATCGATACGTGCTTGGATTTGCATCCAGCGTTCATCGTAGGTTACCAATTCAATGCCTTGTGGTAGCTGTTCACGGGCGTTTTTGATCCAGTTTTTCATGATACTGGCTGACTGCAGTGTATCGTCGCTTTCGGTACGTCTTAGAACCATCAAAATGGCAGGCTGGCCACGATAACTGAGCTCTATCTGGCTGTCTTTAGTTCGCCAGTCAATCTCTGCTACATCTCCTAAGCGTACTAGGCGCCCCGTGTTATCGGAGATGATAGGTAGCTGCTTAAATCCTTCGACATCGCGCTGTTGGCTTAAGCTGCGTATTTGTCTGGATCCATCGCTTTTAGCTGCGGTGCCTGCAGGTAAATCGATGCTTCGCTGGCTTATATTGGTTGCAATGTCAGACAGTGACATGCCTAGAGAGTGGAGTTGTTCAGTGGGTACTTGAATGGCAATCTCTTCTGCCGGCATTCCAGTGAATTCTATTTTACGAATCCCCTTGTCGAGCAGCTCTCTTTCAAAACGGTGGGCTACTACGCGCAACTCACTGATCGCTGCGTTCTCTGATGTAATTAACATTGAAGCAATATTTTCATAGCGAATAATGCGTTGTACGACGGGCTCCTCTGTATCAGAAGGGAGAGAGCTGCGAATGTTAGCTACTTTTTGCTTCACCTCATCTAAAGTGTATTGCACATCGGCATTTTCTGTGAGCTCAAGCCGAAGTGAGGCACGGCCTTGGCTGCTTGTAGAGTAAATCGTATCGATACCGTTAATTGAACGTATTTCTTCTTCAATAGGTAAGATAATCGACTTTTCAACATCTTCGGCAGCGGCTCCACTCCAAGCAACATTAACAACGATTATGTCTAATTCAAATGAGGGGAAAAACTGAGTGTTTAGTTTTTTTACGCCCCATGCCCCAGCAAGCAGCATCAGAATCATTAACAGGTTGGCGGCTACTCGATGTTCGGTAAAAAGTGCTGTCAGGTTTTGCAAAGGGCCGTTATAAGTGCGCATCGGTTACTCCGTAGCCTTGACGGGTAAACCAGAGATGGCATTGGGGAGCTGTGTGGTAATGAGCGAATCTCCCTCGCGAAGGGTTCCAGGCTGAATAAGAATGAGCGGTAATCCGCTTTTGCTGTGCGCATCTCCTACTTTATTGATAGTCACGGCTTCCAGCTTTGCATCACGGACACGATAGACTCGATCTGTGCCATAAAGAGCGGAAGGCGGAATAGTAATAATGTGATCAATTTCAGGCAGAAAGAGTGTTAGAGATAAGGTACGACCGGGTTCAGGAATAAACTCTCCCAAGGTAAATTGAAGAAGGGCATCAACACCTGTATTGCCATTGCTTACTGAGCTTGCCAAATGTGATAATTGCAACGTTATAATTTGCTGGTCGATAACGGCAGTAGCTGCTAGCTTCTGGTTCTCTTGTAAGCCTTTACGAACCCAAGGTAAGGTCTTGGAAGGTATTTGAGATCTCAGTTGTAACTGTGTCGGGTCATACAGTGTGATGAGTGGGTCGCCGCTTTTTACTCGATCACCAGTGGCTGTATTTATATTGGAGATGCGCGCTTTAAAAGGTGCGGTGATCGATGTTCTTTCTAAATCCAGTAAAGCACTATCACGCAATGCTTTAATTTTGTCTTGCTCTGCTTTTAATTGAGCCAATTGAGATGGAAAAGCATTGATCGCTTGTTCACGGCTATTTAAGGCGAGGGCTTGCTGTTGAAGGTTTTTTCTAGCGGTGTCGAGTTGATCATCTGATCCTACTTTACGCTTACTTAGATCTTGGTAACGAGAGACTGATTTATTGGCCAGTGCGTACAGCTTCTTTTCTATATTCAACGCTTTTTTATCTGCTTTATTTTGAATTCTAGCCGCACTTAATTTTGCATCTATATTTTTCAGATCTGCTTCACGTTGACGCACAATCAGCTGAGTATCTCGAGGATCTAGCTTAACCAGTAGTTCCCCTTTCTCTACTCGTTGTCCTTCTTTGCTGATCACTGATTCAACAAAAGCGGTGACCGATGAGGATAGCTGTGTCATTTGTACCGATTCTACCTGCCCATATAGGACAACTTCAGGACGAATACTTGAGAAACTTACGATTTGCGTTTGTACGCTCCAAGTCTTTTCCGGTGCTGGACGGGAAGATGTTTGCGGCTTGCTAGATTTGAGCGCCATAAAGACACCAACGGCTATTACTAAGGCGAGCAGAGGCAAAATCCATGTGAGGTGACGTGTTTTTCTTTGATTAACCGCAGTAGACATACCAACCTCAACCTAGAGTCTTTGACCTTTAAAACGGGCCACAATAAATAATCTGTTATGTATTAGCGCTTTATGATGAAATAGTTTATCTGGTTTCGAGCAGATATGGAGGTTTGTTTACGCAACTTTACAATTCTTTGTGGAATGATAAGTTACGAGGGTAAATACGCTCTTACATGTATCAGCATGCTTCACATTACAATCTAAAAGGAATACTGCACGTGCGCACAGAATCGGTAACAGGATTGAGCTCTTCTGGACTTCATCGTATGGTTTATCACGAATGGGGCAGTAAGGATAATGAGCGTGTATTGGTATGTGTCCATGGTTTGGCGAGAAACAGCCGAGACTTTGACGAGATAGCCAAAACGTTATCGCGAGAATATCGTGTTATATGCCCAGACATTGTAGGTAGGGGTGAAAGTGATTGGCTGTTAAATGCTGCAGACTACGGTATGCCGCAATATTTATCAGATATTACGGTGCTTTTAGCACGGTTGAATGTAGAAAAAGTAGATTGGCTAGGCACATCAATGGGAGGGATTATTGGTATGTTGTTAGCTGCCATGCCTAAATCGCCTATTAGAAAATTGATATTGAATGATATCGGTGCGTTTGTTTCACAGGAGGCTCTCGGGCGAATTGGGGAATATCTTGTACCTAAGTATTATGACACCCTCGATGAAGCACAAGTCTTTATGCAAACAACCTACATAGGGTTACGCAACTTAACAGAGGATCAGTGGAAAAACCTGACTAAGCACGGTTTTAGACAGGAACCTCAGGGGTGGACTCAACATTATGACCCTGCGATTGGTGATGTTACACGTGCCACATCTACTCAGGACGTGGATCTGTGGCCTGTTTGGCGAGCAATACAGTGCCCGCAAATGCTCATTTGGGGGGAAGACTCTGACGTGTTGAATCGGGCTACCGTAGAGCAAATGCAGCAGGAAAACGCTGCAATGTCATTATATAGCTTGCCAGGAATTCCCCATGTTCCTTCGTTAATGGAAGACGCCCACATTCAAGAGATCACCCAGTGGTTGAGAGATAATTAGTTGATATGTGCTTTAGATGAACCAGTAATTGAAAAAAGGATACTGAATGAGCTTGTTGTTCCCTTGGCCTACTGAGCAGCTTTGTCTGACTCATAATGAAAGAAAAGAAGCGGTAAAGTCGGTTGAACAAGCCTTTGCGACTGCACTTGCTTCGTTAAAAGTAGATATTGGTCTTAAAGAGATGTTTGAGTCGCTTTATGTGCCGCTGGGTGCTTGGTTGTTGTGCCGGAAACGTCAACAAAACGGTCCGCTTGTCGTAGGGATTAATGGCGCACAAGGGGCAGGGAAATCAACGCTGTTTAATTTGATTGAAGTTATTCTTAGTGAGGGGTTTGGGCAGAAGGTTGTTGGTTTTTCACTAGATGATTTGTACAAAACACGGCATGAACGTGAGCGGCTAGCAGAAATCGTTCACCCTCTATTGATTACACGAGGCGTGCCCGGTACACATGATGTTCAGTTGGGAATCGATATTATAAAATCTTTAAAAGCTGGCGACCCTGATAACCCTACAAAAATCCCTGTTTTTGATAAATCTATTGATGATCGTTGCCCTACTTCCGTATGGCAGGAATGGGTGGGGCCTGCAGATGTTATTGTGTTTGAAGGTTGGTGTGTGGGTGCTTTCCCTGAAGATGATGAAAAGCTAAATGCATCTGTTAACTCTCTAGAGAGAGTAGAAGACGTTAATGGCGACTGGCGACGTTATGTGAATAGACAGTTAGAAGAGAAGTATCAAGAGTTATTTAGCATGATTGATTCTTTAGTGATGTTGAAAGTGCCGAACATGGAGGCAGTATATAGCTGGCGATCACTACAGGAGAAAAAATTAGCTGAACGAGTTAAGTTCAACTTTGATACTCAGCAACCCGCTGACCATTTGCGCATTATGAATGAAGAAGAAATAGTACGTTTTATTCAACATTATGAGCGTTTGACGAGAAGTATGCTTGATGAAATGCCTGGACGTGCCGATGTGACTTTAATGCTTAATGAAAATCATAAAATAAGTAATATACAAATAAATAAGCCAATGACCTTGTGCCGTTAAGCACTAATTGTGTCATTTATCGCTAATTCACATTAAAAGGAGATTGGGTCAGATGCTAAACAGAATATTATTATTGTCTTGGGTGCTTTTGCTGGCAGGGTGCCAAAGTGCTTATTATTCGGCAATGGAGCAAGTGGGTGTTCACAAGCGAGAGATTCTGGTCGACAGAGTAGAAAGTGCTCGGGATGCTCAAGGTGAAGCTCAAGAGCAGTTTAAAGATGCATTAGAGCAGTATCGTGCAGTGGTGCAGTTTGATGGTGGGAAATTGGAAACACTTTATGACCGACTACAAGCAGAATATGATGACAGTGCAGAGGCCGCAGAAAATGTTTCTGAGCGCATAGATGGTGTTGAGCAAGTTGCAGAAGCATTGTTTGAAGAATGGGAAGAAGAGTTAGGTCAGTATCAAAGTGCTAGTTTGCGTGCGCAAAGTGCTAAGCAGCTAAAGGATACTAAAAAGCGCTACACTTCGCTTGTACGTGTTATGAAGCGAGCGGAGCAAAGAATGCAGCCAGTACTCTCTGCACTCAATGATAATGTTTTATATCTGAAGCATAACTTGAATGCCAGAGCAGTAGGTGCACTTAAAGGCGAGTTTGCAGATATTCAACAGAATATTGATCGTCTGATCAATGAGATGCAGCATTCAATCCAAGAGTCAGATACGTTTATTCGTGCCATGAAAACTCAGTAAGCGGAGTGTTTTTGCGTAAACGATGTTGTTTCTTAAATCGGTAATAATGTAGTGGATGCTACGCCGTGGAGTACTTTGTTGATGGTGCGGTTATTCTTATCTGAAAGAATTCGCGCCATCATATCTTGTAAAGAAATCATCTTAGCTAATAATCGTTCGGTACTTAGATTGGTTTCTCTTGTTGCATTATTCATGCTATTACTGATGAGGAGTAGTTCTCCTCGTTTGTCATGTCTATGATGTAATTGCCAAGCGATGGATTCCAAATTACGGGCACAGTGATAAAGTTTTTGTTGGTCTATTTCATCCAGCATGAAAAACTCATCTTGGTAATTGTATGATCCATGAATCATGCCTGCTACACCCGCCATAAGTGCAAATACTCTATCACCTGAAAAGTTAGGGTTAAATGCTACTGGTACTGCAGTAGTGCCGTAAGGCTCACCCAGTTCTGCAAATTGAACAATCCTTGGCATGCTAAATAGCTGATGTATACGTTTATCAACGGTCATCCCCGGGGGGGCTTTGGAAAGCTCTCTGGGGTTGAGTTTGTAGAGTTTTATTAATAGCTGACGAGCCAGTTTGTTGAGCTCTTGTAAATGAGCATCTGTAACCATATCGATATCTGACTTTGCTAGGTTTTTAACGGAAAAAGATCTTACCTTTCCCTGTTGGCATCCCATTAAAAAACTAATCATGACGCTTAATAAAATGGCTCGTACAGTTATTGTCATCACCTGGCCCCACTACATTTCATCAATAATAAAGATTGTACCTGATTCTGCGGGTTGGCTGTTTCTTGGAGACGTGAAGCTTAAACCCCCTCCAATCATTGTTTCCAAGCTATCAGCACGGAAGTTGAGACCTTCAAATAAAGAGAAATCTAGCTGTATGCCACTGGCATTGCTAAATGCACTATCTTTACGCACAAAAAGAGCATACTCAGGTTTTATATTTATGAATATTTCTACGTTTTCTCCGTTGTTAGTTAGGTCATATCCAGTGACGGATCCAACGGGCACTTGACGGTAAAATATGGGGCTGCCTTTAAAAAGAGACCCTAATGTAGGGGCGTAAACAGTTAAGTTGAGGCCTTCTTTATTTTGAAAAGCGGGGGCTTTAACATGTCCTTTAAATGAGAAAGCTGCTGCGCCATTACCCGATACTGCTTCAATGAAGTTGCCCGTTAAAATACCTTCTGGGTGGTCAATTCCACTTAAACGAATAGCGGGCTCTACAACCCAAAATATACTATTTTCACGTGCCAAAAAGTGACCGTCTCGAAACAGATTAAGATCAACCAATAACCCTTCGCCGTCATTAATGACGGCTACCCTGATCACTTCTCCAACTACTTGCCCTTTAAATCTAAGGTCTGTGTGTGGTTGAAGGCTTTTACCGGCAGGGAATTTGATTTGTATTCCCAGTGGTTGTTGCTGGCTGGTGGTACGGTCAGGGTAAAGAGTAAATAGGTGATTCGGTTTGATCGGCTTGCCCGTAAATTCAGTTTCAAAAGCAACACCGCCCTGGATGAGCGTTTTTATTGATTCAGAGCGAATAGTCAGTTGCTTCAATGAAAAGTCTGCCTTGATACCACTGGCTATCCAGAAACGGCTTCCTTCATTGATTAAGTGATCATATGCCGGGTCAATAAAGGCATAAAGCGTTACACTTTTTCCATCTTTATTAAGTACGGTTTGTGCTATTTCGCCAACGGGAATTTGTTTGTAGAGGATAGGGTCTCCGGCATTCAGTGCTCCTGACTCTTCGCTATGCAGTCGTATTTTCATTGCTTTCACAAAGCGTTTGTCAGTAAGACGGCCTTTCTCTGATGCTTGATGGTAATTATTATAAAGTTGATAGGCAGAAGAGTGTTTTTGAGTACTAGCTTTTCTTGAAGGATTAAAAAAAGCAATTCCGCCACGTAATAATGATGCCGCTGATTCTGTTCGTAATTCGATACCGTCAATATTTGCGGTGAGGTCGATGCCGCTAGCATTCCAAAAGCGGCTGTTACTCTTAATAAGATGGCTGTAACGCAGTTCAATTGCCGCATGGATTATGACTTGCTTCCCTTCAGCGTCTAACTCGTAATTAATGACTTCACCTACCGGTAGTTGACGATAAAGTATAGGCGATCCTTTGGAAACTGAGCCTAGTTGATCAGCACGTAATTTAATGGCTTTGCCGTTGCTTAATTGACGTTTTATTGGGGCGATTTCAAGCGCTGTATAAGCGCGTTTATCAGCACCTTGACCAGGCTCTACTTCAATATAACTGCCACGTAATAGGGTGCTTAGCTTACCCAAGTTTTTAAGAGATAATTCAGGCTTTTGTAACCAAAATAAAGACCCTTCTTTTAGAAGGTCTTGCGCTCGAGGGTCAATCAATAAAACACTATCAAGGTATTTAAAGTCATCTGTTAGTGTGACTTTTTTAACTCGCCCAATTTGAATACCCCTGCTCTGAACGGTGGCTCCTTCACGAAGTTCTGTAGCGCCAGGAAACCTTAATGTGACCTCAATACCATCTTGTGCAGCTTCATAGTCATCATACAGCGGTAGTGTTTGGCTATTCTTTGCTTCTGGAGCCGACTCATCGGGTGTTGAAAAGTGAATGCCTCCAGCAATAATTGAAGCAAGAGATCCAATTTGAATGTCGATTTTTGAAATGTCCGCTTTAACCTTAATACCACTAGCATTCCAGAAGCGGGTATTTTCTTTAATGAGGTAGGTAAAGTGAGGTTCTATGTAAGTTTCGATCAGTACTTTTTTCCCATCTGCGCTTAATGCATGGCTGAGTACTTCACCGACTTCAATATCGCGGAAATAAATTTTAGCACCTTGGTAAACTGAGCGTGCACTATCTGCAGTAAGGGTAATATAGAGTCCCCCAGAGCTTTTAATGGGGGGCGGCGGTTGGTCTAAGGCCTCAAACTCTCGCTGAGGTTCGCCTTCTGTACTTGGTTGGTAGCTAATGTAACTACCCGAAAGTAACGTTTCTAAACCGCGCACACCAGAAAGGGATACCTGTGGTTTTACTAACCAAAACTGTGCGTTCTCAGTAAGAGTTTTTTCGGTTTGCGGCACCATTTCAATCATCGCTTTAATACGCCGCAGGTCTTCATCTATTTTTAACTCTTTAACCACTCCCGTCGGTAAGCCTCGGTAAAATACCTTGGTTTTATTTGCTTCTAATCCCGCAGCTGAATCAAAGATTACCTCAATTAAAATACCTTTACTGTCGTAGTTCTTATAGACCAACCAGCCTGCGATGATGGCTGCCAATAACGGTAAAAACCAAATGGCGGAAGGTATACGGCGGTGGGTGATAACTGGATCATTATCGCTCATGGGAAAACCTCTAATTGTTCTAGGTGCTTGTCCCAGATTAAACGAGTATCAAAGCAGTTCGCTGCTAGCATAGTAAAAATTACAGCGGCGGCAAAAGCGGTTGCACCAGTATTTCCTGTGACACTGGCAAGGCTTCCTAGTTGAACGATTGCTGCAAGAATTGCTACAACAAAAATATCAAGCATGGACCAGCGCCCAATCCATTCGACAAAATGATACATCAACATTTTCTGTCGCATATTGGTTGTCCAGCCCAGCTGGATAGTGAGCAAGAGAATGATTAAGCCAATAATCTTCATGACGGGAATAATGATTGATGCAGTTAAGACAACCAGGGCTATACCTAGCATGTCATGCTCAAGAAGTTGTAATACGCCTTGCATAATAGTGGCAGGATCTCCTTTCCCTAATGATTTGAATGTCATTATAGGCAGTAAATTTGCAGGTACTAGCATGATCATTGATGCGAGAAGCAATGCCCAAGTATAAGCTACGGAATGTTGTTTACGACGATGAATGCGGGTGCCACAACGTGGGCACTGTTGCTTGTCTTGTTCTATTGATGCCGGTTTTTCACAACGTTGACAAATAATAATGCCATGCGTTAGGGCCGAGTGTTGCATTACCGCTTCTCCAGTTGCTCTATACGGCGCCAGAACCGATGTTTATCGAGCTGCGTTGATGTAAGTAAAGTAACGATGATAAGCCCGGTTAAACTGTATAGGCCTATGCCCGGTGTCACATCGGCAACATCAACGAGTTTCACAATAGATACCAAAATGCCTAACATATAGATTTCTAGCATCCCCCAGCTATCCAATTGCTGGTAACTACGCATCGCCCATGCGAGTAGTGGTGCAGGTTTATGGAAAAGGAGACAGGCACTTAAATAGGCCATGAGCAATAGCTTCATCAATGGGACAATAATAGCGGACATTAACACTAAGGCGGATACCGCATATAACTGGCTATCGTAAAGTGCTTTAACAGACAAAAATATCGTTTCTGATTGTGACAAGCCGAGTGTGTTAAGTGTCAAAATAGGGAAAATATTGGCAGGAAGAAATAAGATTAGCCCTGCAATTGCCAGTGCTAATGTCCACTCAATAGAGTGATGCTTACTGGAAATGATTAAGGAATGACAGCGGGGGCAGTGTGCCTCATGTCTATCAGGCATCGCGCGGCGGTTCATTAACAGATCACATTCTGGACATACCCAGAATTTCCCCGGTTGAGTTGATGCTAAATCCCTATCTCTCATAAGCCCTATGGATGTGTGGTATCAACGCGCAGTATGCCAGAAAGGGTGATGTTATGGCTATCAGCTTAAAACACTTGTTTTGGCAGATGTATGGGGGGGGAGTTTTCGTTATAGTAGGCGGCTTAAAGAGGAGATCGAAGATGTCAGATAATACGGGTGATTTTACCCACTTACGTCGTGAATATGTGACTCAAGGTATTACTCGAGATGCTATTGATTCCAATCCATTTACACAGTTTTCTAAATGGTTTGATGTAGCTTGCAAGGTTAGGCCTGATGATGCGTCGTCGATGACCCTGGCAACAGCAAATAAGCAAGGTATGCCTTCCGCAAGAATTGTACTGCTAAAGCACTTTGATGAAGAAGGTTTTGCTTGGTATACCGATTACCAAAGTCAGAAAGGGCAAGAGCTTGCGGAAAACCCACAAGCTGAAATTATGTTTTATTGGTATGGTCTCGAAAGACAGATTCGTATACAAGGATACGTTGAAAAACTGACTGTAGATCAAGCTGATAAGTACTTCCACCAACGCCCTGTCGGCAGCCAGTTGAGTGCTGCAGCATCACAGCAAAGCTTGCCTATAGCCTCACGCGAAGCATTAGAGTTACGTGTGGAGCAGCTACATGTTCAGTATGCAGATCAGGTGATTCCTCGCCCTGAACGTTGGGGAGGATATCGCTTGATACCGACTAAATTTGAGTTTTGGCAAGGGCGAGAAAGCCGCTTGCATGATCGGTTTAGTTACTCTTTAGAAGATGATATTTGGAATATTGAGAGGTTGCAGCCGTGATCGATAATGACATGATAACAATTGAGACTCAGCCTTTATGCGACTCAGTGGTTATTTGGATGCATGGGCTTGGTGCTGATGGCTCTGACTTCCCTCCGACTATACCTTACCTTAAGCTTCCAGAAGAGCTTGCTGTTCGCTTTATGTTTCCTAATGCACAAGAGCAAGCTGTTACCATAAATGGTGGTTTTGTGATGCGTTCTTGGTACGACATTTTGAGTATGGGAATCGGACGGGAAATCAACAAGGAACAACTGTCAATTTCGGTGAGCCGAATTAGTGCGATAATAGCGCAGCAGATTGAGTTAGGTATTGTGCCCGAAAGAATTCTCCTGATTGGCTTCTCGCAAGGTGGTGCGGTGGCATATGAGACGGGTCTTAGCTTTACAGCAAAGCTGGGCGGTATTGCCGCTATGTCAACATATCTTCCGCGTCCTATTGAAGAAATAGATATATGGGCTGCGTCAACGATGCCTATTTTATCATTGCATGGGAAACAGGATGATGTTGTTCCGTTGTCCTTAGGCGAAAGTGCAGTGAAGCAATTAAAGATGAAAAGCTTTAGTCCTGAATGGCAAACGTTTGCGATGGCTCATGAAGTATCGATAGAGTCGCTTGCCATTTTAGGGCGCTGGATAACTCAACGATTAACTAATTAGAGGATGCAGTTATGCAAATAACTGATAATGCAGTGGTCTGTTTTCATTATGCATTGATTAATGATAAAGACGAAGTATTGGATGGGTCTAAAGGTGGAGAGCCAATTCCCTATTTACACGGATTCCATAATATTGTGCCTGGCTTAGAAAAAGCGATGGCAGGACGGTCAGTAAAAGATCATTTTCGCGTATCACTGACGCCATTAGAAGCTTATGGAGAAATTGATGAAGAGAAAATTTACGATGTTGATCGTAAATTATTCGCAGAAATGTCCGAGCTATCGGTCGGGTTAATGTGCCATATGACTAATGAATCCGGTGACGATGAAGTTGTCACGGTCATCGAAATTGATGATGACGTCGTTACTGTTGATGCCAACCACCCATATGCCGGTGAAAGCCTCACATTTGACGTTGATATAGTGTCAATACGAGAAGCTACGCCACAAGAGATTCAAGCAGGGCAAATGGTACCTGCATAGTTAGTACTCTTTTTTTGATGGCGTTTGAGCTCTCAAACGCCGTTAGACTTTTTCTCGCCACTCCAACTCTCCAATATGTACATTTAGCCACTCAAAGCCAATTTTCCTAGCGACAGCTGCTGCGCCGTCCAAGCTCTTGAATTCCCTTTCTTTTTTACTGCGCTGTAAATCCAACGTAATAACATTCTGATCCTTCGCGATAAATTTCAGTGTCCATCCTCGTGACATGGCAATGGGTGTTGCCTGACAAGATTCAAACACGCCGGCATTAAAAAGAAGCCTTATTTCTTTTTCTTGCATTGTCTTATTCTCTTAATGAATGATCTTTAATAACTTATGATAAGTATAAAATATATATTGATTAATCGCAAATAAAATACAATAAAATTTGTCTTGTAACTTGTTGTTTTAAAAGAGTTTTTAATAAATATTAAAGTTGCGTTTAATGGGTTTTTGGATTTTCCATAACATCATGATTTTTAAGGGTTTTTAATAAGAGGTTATATTGTTTTTTATAGGGTGAAAAAACTGAAATAAAACAATCTAAATCTTAAATTGAGTAATCAATATTAAAATTAGATAGTCCTTTGATTTTTCTTCTAAGAAGAGGATGGTGCTTAGAGGTATTGATGCAGATAAGAGGCTTAAGACATCTTTTGTTAAGAAAAAACAAAGGTTTTAACAATAAATGTCGATGAATCACTGTGGATGTTGGTATTTGGGCTATCTTGTAATTAGCTTGTTGAGGAGGCTGTCCACCATGGTTTTACCTGAGCACCTGACAATTATTGAAATATCACAGTGGAAAGAAAAATTTCTTGAGCAAGTAATGATGTCTTCTGTGCTAGATCTAGATATTACGCCACTCAAGAAAATTGACTCGGCTGGTATTCAGTTATTGTTTGTAGTGAGGCGTGCATTACAAAAAAACAAGGGAGATATTAATTGGCTGGGAAGCTCAGATGTACTAACAAAAAATGCTAAATGGTTAGGTATGAGTGATGCTTTAGGTATCACTTTGTAGATTTGGAGATTGTAAATGACAACAGTGTTAGTTGTTGATGATTCGGTATCTTTACGCAGCATGGTGACCTTTACGTTAAAAAAACAAGGGTATGAAGTTGTTGAGGCCACTGATGGCGAAGATGCCTTATGTAAAGCGCAAAATGCTGTGTGTGATTTGGTGTTAACGGACGTCAATATGCCTCATATGGACGGCATTACTTTATGCACTGAATTACGTAAGCTGGCGGCCTTTAAATTCACTCCTATCTTAATGCTCACCACTGAAAATTCGCAGGAAATGAAACAAAAGGGCCGTGCCGCCGGTGCAACGGGATGGTTGGTGAAACCGTTTAATCCCGACACTTTGTTAACTACCTTAAAACGTGTCGTAAGGTAGTTTCTTATGAGTATCGATCTATCTCAGTTCATCCCAACGTTTCTTGAAGAGAGCTTTGAAGGGCTTGAAGTCATGGAGTCTGGCCTTTTACATCTTGAAGAAGATGACACTGAGACTATTAATGCTATTTTTCGGGCAGCCCATTCCATAAAAGGAGGTGCTGGCACTTTTGGTTTTTCTCATATCACAGATTTTACTCATGTAGTCGAAACCTTGATGGACGAACTGCGAGCAGGACGGCGTCCCTTCAGTGACTCTTTAAAAGGGTTGTTGTTATCGTCTGTTGATTGCATGCGCTTATTACTTGAAGCTGCCAGAGATGGTGTTGAATGTGATGATTCTCAGATAAAGAAAATACACCAAGAACTAGATGCAGAGTTATCCTCAAATAGTAATGTAGAGCCTGATGTTCTTAGTGAAGCAAGTGTGGGCACACTTGAGACCTCTTCACCTGATGTTTCAGGTTGGGATATCGAGTTTGTACCAGCACCTCACTTAATGATGACAGGAAACGAGCCAGTTTTGATGATGGCTGCGTTAGCGGAACTCGGTAAGTTGGTGGTGCACCCTTGTACTGATGACGTACCTTCGTTGGAAAAGTTAAATCCAGAGGAGCTGTTTTTCTCATGGAGAATGGACCTTTATAGCGACTGTCTTGAAGATGATATTCGTGAGATTTTTGAATGGGTCGAAGACGATTGTTCTTTAACTATTCAGCCTCTGAAAAATGCATCGCAAATCCTGATCACCAACAGCGGTTATTAGAAGCATTAAAAGAATCATTTGAAAGCCGCATCAGTGTAGGTGGACGAACGTTTATTTTATTGGCGAA
>NZ_JADGEV010000008.1:0-25831 GCF_016744175.1 Neptunomonas sp.
TGTTAACTTCTGGAACTGACATCTTACACTAGTTCCATTTCAGCAGAAGACAATGACAAGCTGTGACTTTCAGTTTGGCCATCTCCACGATCCCACCATTTTTCGACCCATGCACAGTCATACTCATCAATTTCATAGACTTCCAGCACTTCATTTAGCATAGAGTCTAAATCCGTAACCTCCTCTTCGGGGAGATATTCTGTGATTTTCGGGTCTATATGAAGTACTCGAACTTTCGATCCGACCTTTACAGTATTTCCATTTATATCTACGGGCATATTTTCTTTTCGTAGCTAACAGCCCGTTTAAAAGGCCGTTGGTCTCATAACAGTTATTAGAGGGCCGGCACGAAAAAATGAACTATTTAAAAAAAGAGAAGTAACATTATGATTTGAAAACATCTTTAGCTTCCTTGTAATGAAACATAAATCCATTAGTGTTGCCATTGACCTCATAACATATGCAAAAAGGGCCAAGATTACCATACTGTACATAAACGCACATAAAGCAGAGCTTACCTATCAGCAGGAAGATTAGTCCGCTTTTGGAGCTGAGGGTTAGCTGATGCGACATTATATTAGCAACACCTGAAATTCCGCTTTTGGCACGAACCTGCCTAATAGTTTGATCTGATCTTGCCCTGAGGTCGCTGAGCCATAGCACAAAGCAGTCTTGCTACCGAACCAAATCCAATATTAAATTAGGCAATATGTCTGCAGATTTTTATCTTCCAATTTTTTGCTAAATGAAGACCGTTTCATCTTTCATGAGCTGTAACCGTTGTTAATGGTAGTAAAATTACAAAACTACAATTTAGCCTGTGTCAGAAGTAACTTCATTCAATATTTCGCTACATTTTTATGCAAACTTATGCTGCATATTTCCCCGTAACTCATTGTTTTTATAGTCGCGCTTATGCAGGCTTACGGTGCTAACTTGCTTAGGAGCACACATATTTCAATCGCTGCTTAATCACGACAATTAAGTTTAATCATTAATATCCAGCCCCAAGAATCCACCTGTTTGGTGTGCCCACAGTTTTGCATAAATTCCACCAAAAGAGACAAGTTCCTGATGAGTGCCTTGTTCAACGATTTCACCTTGATCCATAACGATTAAGCGATCCATTGCTGCTATTGTTGATAAACGATGCGCAATCGCAATGACAGTTTTACCTTCCATCAGTTTATTCAAACTGTGCTGAATAGCAGCCTCTACTTCTGAGTCTAAGGCTGACGTAGCTTCATCAAGAATAAGAATAGGTGCATTTTTTAACAAGACGCGAGCTATTGCTATTCGCTGACGCTGCCCCCCTGATAATTTAACACCACGTTCGCCTACCTGAGCATCTAAGCCAACTCGCCCTGCGGGATCCGTTAACTTTTGTATGAATTCGCTTGCTTCAGCTTTTTCGGTCGCTTCGCGCAGCTCGTCTTCAGTTGCATCTGGACGACCATATAAAATATTATCTCTCACCGATCGATGCAACAAAGAAGTATCCTGTGTCACCATACCAATGTGTTGGCGTAAGCTTTCTTGCGTCACTTGGCTGATATCTTGCCCATCAATCACGACTCGACCAGACTCGACATCATAGAAACGCATCAACAGATTGACCAATGTTGATTTTCCAGCACCGGAGCGCCCTACAATACCAATTTTCTCGCCAGATTTAATATCTAAGTTAAGGTGATCAATTACCCCTGATTTTTGACCATAATGGAAGCCGACCTGGTCAAATTTAACCGCACCTTGTTTGACATGTAATGATTGTGCATTAGGAATATCGGCAACTTCTTGTGGCGTTGACATTGTTTTCATGCCGTCGCTCACTGTTCCAATGTTCTCAAACAGAGAGCTTATCTCCCACATAATCCATTGAGCCATCCCGTTAATACGTAGTGCAAGACTCACTGCGATAGCAATAGCTCCTACCGTAATAGCGCTATCTTTCCACAACCAAATTGAAAATGCAGCAACACAAAATGCTAAAAAATAATTGATGAACTGAACACAGAAATTAAGCCCCGTTACCAAACGCATCTGGCGATAAACCGTATCTAAAAAGCCATTCATCCCCTCTTCTGCATAGCGCGATTCACGGTCAGTATGGGAAAATAATTTAACCGTTTGAATATTGGTATAACTATCAACAATACGCCCTGTCATTATGCTGCGTGCATCAGCTTGTTCCATTGAAACCCGTTTTAGCTTGGGTACAAAGTACATCTGAATACCGATATAACATCCCATCCAAATAATCATGGGGAAAATCAGTCTTATATCCGCTTGGGCTACAAGCACAACAATAGAGATGAAGTACACCAGTACAAACATCAGTACGTCGAGTATCTTCATTACGGTTTCGCGAATTGCCAATGACGTTTGCATAACCTTGGTAGCAATACGGCCTGCAAAATCATTGCTATAAAAAGACATGCTTTGTTTTAATAAATAGCGGTGTGTCATCCAACGAATTGACATGGGGTAATTCCCAAGCAATGTTTGATGAACCAGTAAGCCATGTAGTAGTACGAGTAGTGGTAAAACTACCAGTACCACTATGCTCATCGTTATTAAGCGGCCACCCTCATCCTGAAATAGCGTTTCAGGAGATTTAGTGACTAACCAATCAACAAGTTCTCCCATAAAGCCAAACAACATAACTTCTGAGATAGCGATTAAGGCTGTTAACACCGCCATCAATAAAAGGTAAACCTCACTACCCTTCGTATAATGGCGGCAAAACGCATAAATACCTTTGGGCGGTTGTTGCGGCTCCTCTGGTGGAAACGGTACAACCAACCGCTCAAAAAATGCAAACATGGTCTGTCCTTATGATTTGTCGTTATAAAATTCTAGCGACAAATCATACCATTAATGCAGTTTCATTTTGGGTTTAACGCTATTAGCAATTTTCTGTGCAAGCATCACCGCTGAGGCTCGTAACCAGCCATGTATAGCTATCTGGTGCATCCTATATAGAGAGATATAAACAAAGCGCGCAAGGCGCCCTTCGATAAACATCGTCCCTTTGTTTAAGTTCCCCATCAAGCTGCCCACAGTGCTGTATTTACTCAAGTTCACTAATGACCCGTGATCTTTATAGATATAGTCTTGCAAAGGTTTTTGCTTTAATTGCAATTTAATATTCTTTCTGACCAAGTCCGCCATTTGATGAGCAGACTGTGCTCTTGGTGGAACCCAGCTACCATCAGGCTGCTCGCATGCACAACAATCACCAATAACATAAATGCTATCATCCACACTGCTTTGTAAGCTTGGTTTTACAATAATTTGACCGATTCTATTAGTCTCAAACATATCAATTGATTTAATAAAATCTGGTGCCTTAACTCCAGCAGCCCACACAGTAATATCTGCGGATATACGTTGCTGCTCTGCTGTTTCAAACCCTTCTGCATCTGCCGCTATAACACGTGTATTTTCAAGTATTTCCACACCTAATTTTTGCAACTCTCGCCTTACTGTCATCGCAATACGATCAGGTAATGCAGGAAGTAAACGCGGCCCCGCTTCAATTAATGCTATTTTTAATCGTTTAGCCGACATCTTGGGCATGCCGTAAACTTTTAATAAATCAGCGACATGATATAGCTCGGCCGCAAGCTCAACACCTGTTGCCCCTCCACCGACAATGGCTAGCTTTAAAACGCCTTGCTCAGCATCAGGGTTGTCGGGTTGCTGATTAATCCTTAAAAAGTGATTAAGCATGGACTGATGAAAGCGCTCCGCCTGAAGGTGTGAATCAAGATAGTAACAATGCTCAGCAACACCTGGCGTACCAAAGTCATTGCTTACACTACCAACAGCCATTACTAGCATATCGTACTGAATCTCACGCTGAGGGAGTATTTCTTTACCTTCATTATCATCGAGCGCATTCAGGAGGATTGTTTTGTTCTCACGATCAACACCTATCATTGTTCCTTGCTGGAACTGGTAATAATGAAGACTAGAGTGGGCACGATAGACAACCCCATCAGTATTGATATCTAAAGAGCCTGTGGCGATTTCATGAAGCAACGGCTTCCAGATATGAGAACGGTTTTTATCTACAAGGATAATATTTACTTGCTGGTCAGATGCTCCTTTGCTTTTTTTTCCATATTGATGACCCAGTCGAGTCGCTAATTCAAGTCCTCCAGCCCCACCACCTACAATCACGATAGTTTTCATATTAATTCCTTAAAATAGTGTCAGGCGAAAGCTTTAGGGACAAAGCTTTTGCCTGATCTATCTTTTTGAACCGCCATATGTGGTAGAGACGAACAAAAATCAAACTACTGCACCTCCCAGCGATCATCAATCACCTATTCTTACTGAAACATGAGTACTTTGGCCGTAGCACTATACGATAGTTCAATGAGAAAATGTTAATATAAAAAAAGATGCGTATCTATTTAGCCTGCACATCAAAAAAATAATTACTTTAACTTTATTGAAAACTATGATTACATTCATAACATAACGCGATTATAAAATAGACATAACGAATCTAATTATTAATAATAAAATACAACCACTCGAAAAGACATTAATTAACATTTTAAATACATAACTATAATGCTTTTATTAAACCATTTGGCCTACATATCTAAAACAAAAACATTTTCATACCACTAATTAATAGAACAGGTAAATTCTGACTAATGCAGTAGATAGACAAAGAAGTTTTATAATAAGACATAAACACATTAGTCATTTCAATGACCCAAATTAACGAATTACTATACATCAAATAAATGTATTCAGGACTTTTATCATCATGGAATAATAATTAATGTATATAACGTTGAATGCAAATAATAACTAAAGAAATGACAGAACCTATTCGGCCTTAATAATAATTAATATTGGATTTAATCATCAAAGAAAAAATCAAATTCCGTATTTACAATATCATGACTAAAAAAGCGGCAAGCAGAAGGACTTCCTTCTATTATTTCAGGGTAGCATGTATCTGACTGTCCTCTGTAATGAGAACCACCACTAAGAGAGTATTCATGGCGAGCAATTGAGTCTCGTACTCCTTTATAAAGAAGTACTGCAGTATCATCTCCTAAACCGGCATCAACGGTAATGTTACTATCCCCCAAGCTTTCCGATTTTAAAATAAACGCGGCCTGAACATTATCAAAAGCATAGTCTCTGTTATTTCTTAATTGCTGCTCCAAGTCGCTACCCCCAATTGTCGCACCAAATAGATCGCAAGGAGTAGAAACACACAAAGGGGATGCTATGCGAAACGCACCATCATCTCCGTGTAACATTGCAGACAAGTATCCAACAACTTTACCTCTGTAAGAAAACAGTATCTCATCATTACCATGAACAGTTTCGCTATTATTAGGGATTAATTGTTTGTTATCACCATAAATATTTAAATTAATACTACCTCGATTTTCAATATCTACGTCCATCATTGAAATGAAAAATTTATCATCACTAGCGTCGCCTTCAATATTAATTCTTGCGGAGCCAGCAACTTTTGCTTCATTTCGCCATAATATACTGGCCCTATTAATATCGTTAACATCCATTACCAAGATAGAATTTTTTTCTATATGGTTAAAGCTGGCTTCTAAATTATCGTTACCCCCTTTAAAATTTAAATTAAAAGACAACTTATTATTTAATGAAATTTTACGTCCATGTGTGTTTAGGCTCAATTTCAAATCAACATAATCAAAACCTGCACTACCATCCAAAGTTAATCGTCTATTGCTGACCATTTTTTTTGCAGGGCCTTTAAGCTGATATGCAACAGAATTTGAATTACCACAAAGTTTAATTGTGAATTCATTAATACTATCTTCCAACAAAGATTCACGTAACCCATTAATTACAATATCAATAGCATGATTAGTTGGATCTTCATAAATTTTAATTATTATATTTTCTTGTACACATTTTATGCGATATAGCTTATTTTCAGAATCATATGTGCGATAGGCTCCCAACTGAAACCCTTCAATGACAGGTAATGGTAGATCGACTACTGGCAATATTGGCGTTTTTTTCAAGGAAGGGTGCTTATTAAATTTAGGTGACAAATCATCATCAGAATAACAAGAAGCGGCTGGAACAATAAGCAATAATGAAATAAGAATTATTCTTAACAACTGTATTTTATCATATATTTTTTTAGCTATCATGCCTGCTCCTTCGACCATTCATAAAGCAACTAATCGACTTGCAATAAAGCAGAAGCCTTCATTAACTTATAACCATCTGTTTATTCATACTCCAGAAACTTCACATTTACTAGTGTTAAAAGACTAAGGAAATGCAGAATCAAAGAGTGCATACAGATGCCCCTATCTCCTAAGAGCACGATAACTTAATACTAAAATACTAGCTCCTCAATGGAAGATACGCGATCACGTACTGATCGGATAACAAGTACCCCTTCAAACCTTTCCCGAGCGCTACAATGTACGATTTTTATCTTGAAGGGATTCCTTCCTTCTTCCCTATACCCTAAACGATAAAATCGAGACCTAAAAATTCTCTGTTATTACATTTATGTATCAACACGGCGTCACCTTTTTTTACACTTATCTCGAACCAATTTCGATAGAAAAAGTTAAATATCTGATTTTATTTAATATTTTTTATTTGGCACTAATCATGCTTAATTACACAGTAAATATATTGGATTTCAAAAAGGACATATAAAATGCGTAAATCTCTCATCGCTACAGCAATACTAGCAGCTGCTTTAACTACTAATGCTAATGCCGCCGTAATGGTCGATTTGGAATTACAGTTATTAGCTGATGTTTCCGGAAGCGTAGACTCATCGGAATATGCTTTACAATTAGCTGGATACTCTAACGCGTTTCGTTCAGCCGCTGTTGTTAACTCAATTCTTGCAGGAACTAACGGCGGTATCGCCGTGCAATACATTGAATGGTCTGGTTCAAGCCAGCAGTCCACTAACATCGACTGGACTCTAATCAACAGCCTAGCTAGCGCAACGGCATTTGCAGATGCACTTGATGCGACAACACGTGCATTTAGCGGATCTACTGCTATTGGTTCTGCTATTAACTACGGTAGCGGCCTGTTCGCTAACAACAACTTTGACGCTTTCCGCCAAGTAATGGATGTATCTGGTGATGGAGCAAACAACACTGGAGCTTCTACTAGCGCCGCTCGTGATGCTGCGTTAGCTGCAGGTGTTGATACAATCAACGGTATTACAATCGGCACCGAAAATGGTTTAGCTGCTTTCTACCAGAATAATGTTGTTGGTGGAACCAACGCATTCCAGCTACACGCTACTGGTTTTGATACATTTACTTTTGGAATAGAAAGAAAACTTATTCAAGAAATCACTTCTACTGTTCCTGAACCTAGCTCTATTGCATTACTAGGCCTTGGTTTATTGGGTTTGGGCGGATTACGCCGCAAAAACAAAGCTAGCAAATAAAATACTACATTTTTATATAAGGCGAAGGATACGCCCCAATATTTATTAGGAGTTTTTATATAGCTCCCTAAACGCCTAGAAATTTCTAGGCGTTTTTGTTTCTAGATAAACTTCAAAGCATGAGGAATGAGTTTTTTTAATACGACGAACCTCAGATAGTGAAGTGCAACGGTTTTTAATGAATATACGTTAGCAATTCATTTTATCGAAGAGGTCTACTATCCTTAGAATATAGAGTATGCCACAGACTCAAAAAGGCAATCTCTTTAACCAGTGTATAATTAGTACGTAACGCTTTAACTATTCTGAATGAATCTTTTTCAATTCAGTTTACGGTAGGGGATGTAGAGTATGAGTACTACTCAGATTCACAGTATTAGCCCCCCAACTAATATGGTGCCTGTACTAGCAGGTGGCGGAAGCAGGCTCTCGGCTCATATTGGCGTATTGACCGCGCTTGAGGAGATGGGAATCACATTTTCATCTTTAGTCGGTGTATCAGGCGGAAGCATTGTCGGCGCTTTATATGCTGCAGGCTACTCTTTAGAACACATAAAACAAATCGCCGAAAAAACTAATTTTGGGAAATTCTTAGGGCACTCTCTGTTCCATCTTCTCAGGACGGGAGGGTTATCTTCTGGTGACCAATTTGAACAATGGATTGATAATAAGCTAGGCAGTATTACCTTTGCCGATCTTAAATACCCTTTTCATGTGGTGGCTACCGATGTCCGATCAGGACAACCCGTTATCTTTAACAAACAAAGAACGCCCTACCTTAAAGTATCGTTAGCTGTAAGGTTTTCGATGTCCATACCTATTCTTTTTAGTTTTAAAGAATTTCGTGGTCAACTCATGGTTGATGGCAGCATACTCTCTGAAGAAGCTTTACAACAAGATTGGGCGGGTGATAATTCCCCTGTGGTTGTTTTTAGATTAAGCAGTATACAAGAAGCGTCAAACCCCAAAGGCTTTAGAGTCTTCCCATTAATTAGTTACATGGCAATGCTAATCAGAACCTTCATGACAACCATGTCTAGAGAATATATTAATGACCACTACTGGCATTCAACTGTCATCATTCACGCAGGAAGCATATCCCCTACAGAATTCAACCTCAGCCCAGAACAAAAAGATTTGCTATACCAAACAGGCTACGGCACGACGTTAAGAATTGTTCCTATGAAGATATTAATGGGACATCCCCAGATAACACCAGAGAAAACTAGCCCGTAGCTAACCAAACCCCTACACCGATCATTAAACTACCGGCGATACGGTTCATAAGCCTTACATTGCCACTTTTTTGCAGGAAACGGCGCATTGTACGTCCACCACTTGCATAAATGAGTAAGCAGATAAACTCAACCATGAGGATAATTAATATCAACAAAGTCAGCTGTGGAGCAATAGGGGCGGAAGAGTTAATGAAAGGCGGCAGTAGCGAGATAAAAAAAGCCCACCCTTTGGGATTAGCCACCGCTGTAACAAATCCTTGAAACGCGAGTGAATTACGACTAATTAAAATATGTTCTGGGTTTTCTTCTGTCACAGCCATTTTTCCACGAGACTGCCACATTTGGATGCCCAAATAAATCAAATATGCTCCACCGACATATTTGAATATAGAAAATATATCGGGGTAATTAAGCATAATGGTTGCTACACCAATAACCGATAAAAATGCGACTAACCCAACTCCAATAAGCTCTCCAGCCATCATCCATAAGGTGCGGCGGACACCAATTGTCATCCCCATCGTCATAGATAATGTCATGCACATACCCGGTGTTGCAGATACAAAGAAAAATGTGGGTATAAAAACGGCTAATATCGAAAGCTCTAGCATTATATGGCCTTACTATATTGGGAGTAACAAGAATAAACGAAGCATTACACAAACCTTACGAAATGATCAGCTTTTTTTACAAAAATCATCAATAATGTGCCGCAGCTTAATAACACCTTTTTGTATATGCTCCTCTGTTGTTCCTGCGTAGCCTATTATAAGACCTGAATATGAAGCATGTTTCGTTACATCATTACGCTGATATGATGATAATGGACGTACACCTAAACCGTATTGGTTTGCTTCCCTAGCGATAGCAACATCATCTTGACCGCCTTGAAAATGGTAAACACTATGCATACCTCCTTCACTCGGAATAAGTGACAGCATAGGAAGCATTTGCTGCATTAATGGATCAAGTATGGCTTTTCTTTTTTTGTATAATTTTCTCATGCGCCGCAAGTGTCTGCTATAAGCCCCACTTTGCATGAACAATCCCATTGCAACCTGCTGCTGAGCAGAGATCCCCCCATCAACAATGCGTTTAAACTTATTAAACAGAGGTACTAATACAGGAGGCAGGACAATATAACCTAAGCGGATACCAGGAAACATTGTTCTGCTATACGTCCCGGTATAAATAACCCTCCCGCCTGAATCCAAACCTTGTAACGAAGCAATACTATGTCCACTGAAGATAAACTCACTATCATAATCATCCTCTATAACCCATCCCTGAGTCTCATATGCCCACTCGAGAATAGATAAGCGACGCTGTAGCGATAACGTGTGCCCTAAAGGGAAGCTACGCGAGGGCGTCAATACCAAGGTTTTAGCTTGCTGACATACCTCGCTTAACTTATCAAAGCAGATCCCCTGCTCATCTACTGTCAATGTCATTTGAACTGCACCCAAACTGGACAAAACAGCATCAATGCCTTTAAAACCGATATCTTCTAGTAAAACGTTATCACCATCACTCACCAGTAAATTGAGCACTATGGATAAAGCCTGCTGAGACCCAGAAGTAATCATAATATCGTCAGCATGACACCTAACGCCACGAGTAATCAGCAGGAATTCTTGAATCTGCTCCCTTAACAAGCAAACCCCCATTACTGGCTGTTCAGAAAATGCGGACGGATTCCTTAAGCTTTTTGTAACAGCAGACTGCCACTCTTTATAAGGGAAACAATCCATTGCAGGCTGAGCAGGCAAAAAAACAGATTCCTTTCTCTCTAAGGGAACAGCTTTTACAGGCGATAGTAAATCAGTAGCATTAACGCGCTGTCCAATTTTTGAAACATGTATGCTGGAAGATGTGAATCTGATGTTAGTACCACTACCTAACAACGGTTTTAGGTCAACGGCATCAGCAACAAAAGTTCCTGATCCTTGGCGGCTTTCTATGAAACCTTCCGACAGTAGCAACTCATAAGCTGTCAAAATTGAATTACGTGAAATACCTAAAAGCTTGCTCAAATATCTTGATGACGGCAGCTTATCGTTTGTTTTTAGCCGGCCATTAAATATCGCCTCTTTTATGTGGCCATATAGCGCTTCGTATTTTGAAGTACTCTTATCTAATAGATTAGATTTTAAAGGTATGAAGGTATCATTAGATAGTTTGGTAGACATAAGTGGCTCTGCTGTTTCCTATATATAAAACAGTAATGCAGACCACTAAAAACAGCAATATAATTTAAGCTCAAAAAAGAAGCAATTTGGCTGTTTTGGAGCAAATAAAACCCGCTGTTAGCAGGCCTCAATTGAATTCGTTACTTCACTGTAGCTTGCGGTAGAAACAAGGCAGTTATTGCATCAAAATACCAATGCGAAGCACTGTACCACTCATCAATAGTTTTCGATTCGAACACCCGTTCTATATATGTATCAAGCAGAGCTTCCTGTTGCTCAAGCCACTCTTCAGGGTTACGTATTTTAGGGTACATACATATACCTCCATGCATTAATACAGAAAATAAAACTCACATAAATATGAGCAACAATACCTGAGTAGTTTACACAGGATTATTGTGCACCGCAACAATTTTATACTTTAGTCGTGCACCTGTTCATCTTATGTTAATACATATTTTTTGTATGTCATTAGAGTTTTGTAAATTTTCATCTACACTGGTGCTATCGATTATAAATAGTAGTGTGACATAAATGCCTTCAGATTCACCGGTCATTGATACAGCGTTCTTTCGAAGCCTTTTTGATCATGTAAGTGACGCTATATATATTATTGATCCAATTACATCACATATCATCGAAGCCAATGCCGAAGGCTGTAGCTCTTTAGGCATGTCTCGCAATGAGCTTCTGCACCAAAGCGTCTTATCCCTCAATAAAGACGTTATTGGAATATCACAATGGTCCGAAATATCTGCAGCAATTAAAGAGGCAGGCAACTTCATTTTTGTTGGTCGCCATAAGCGTAAAGATGGCAGCGATTATCCTGTAGAAGTTCGAACAAATTATTTCACACATAACAGTACGCCTTACTTCGTTTCTATAGCGCGTGATATTTCATTGAGAGCACAACATGAATATGACCTTCACAACGACGAAACTCTTCGAGCTTTTGCGTTAAATGAAGCGAGCGATGGATTATGGGATTGGAACCTAACTGATGACACCTTATTCTTAAGCCCCCAATGGTATCGCATGATGGGATACGGCCCGCATGAAATGTCTAATCCTTCATTAGAAACATGGAGTTCTGCGGTACACCCTGACGATGTAGGTCGAGTCATTGGTCTGCTTCAAGAACACCTCTCATCCAATAAATCTCGTTATGAGGCAAAGTACCGTTTAAAAAACAGGAACGGAGACTACATTTGGGTTCATGATAGAGGGCTTGTGGTTAAGCGAGATGCCAATAACCAGCCATTAAGAATGATTGGCTTAGTATTAGATATTACACAGTCCCAGCTCTTAACAGAAAAATTATTCTATCATTCTCAACGAGACTATTTAACAGGCTTATATAACAGAAAAACGGGTTATGAACTATTTGGCCAGTATCTCAATGTAAGCCTTCAGCAAGGGCAACCAATGCAAGTTGTCATGATAGATATTGATAACTTCAAATCTATAAATGATAAACACGGCCACCAGAGTGGTGATAACGCTATCCAACACTTCTCTCAAACCGTTTCGTCTTTAATACGCAAAACAGACCTGCTTTTCCGTTGGGGAGGAGAAGAATTCTTATTGCTTTGCCCTGATACAGCGCAAGACACTGCTTTCAAACTTACCAAACGGCTATTATCTACACTATCACTCAGCCCTTTTCTCGATGAAAATGATGAAGAAACTATCATGACTGCGAGTGCTGGCATAAGTGGCTGCCCTAGCCATGGCAGTTCAATTTCAACCTTAGTTAAATGTGCCGATTCGGCTATGTTTGAAGCAAAGAAACAAGGCAAAGACAACGTCTGTGTATCTAAAGATATAGCAAACTGAGCAGAAAAGTTCTGCTCAGTCCCTTTCCGATGCCTGTTACTTTTGATGAACATAAGACCCTGGAGCAGGGCATAACGATTTTTCTATCGGTTTCGTATCGATTAATTCACTAGAGTAATTGGCTAACCAACTCTGCCACTCAGGCCACCAAGAGCCTTCACTCGGGGCATTGTTTACCAACCAACTATCAGGATCTGTATAACAATCACGGTCACTCTCCGTTGAAATCCGATAATGACGGTGCTTATGCCCTGGTTCACTCACAATACCAGCATTATGCCCCCCGCTTGTTAGAACAAAAGTGACTGCCTCACTATCCGACTGTAAATGAAGCTTATACACAGAACGCCATGGTGCTACATGGTCTTGCTCGGTCCCTACAGAAAAAATGGGGATGTGTATGTCTCTAATGGCTATCGGTTTGTCTTTTACTAAATATTGCCCTGAAGCCAACTCATTGTTGAGAAATAGTTTACGCAAATACTGCGAATGCATTTTATATGGCATACGCGTTAAATCTGTATTCCATGCCATCAAATCGTTCATAGATTCAGCTTCACCTAAAAGATAGTGGTGGACCATTCGAGACCATATCAAGTCATTCGAGTGCAAAATTTGAAATGCACCCGCCATCTGAGCTCCATCTAAAACACCTTGATCCCACATCATTTTTTCTAAGTATGAAACTTCGCTTTCATTGGTGAATATCATAAGCTCACCCGCTTCACTAAAATCAACCTGAGCAGCAAAGTGAGTCATTGACGCTAAGCGTTTATCTCCCTCTCTTGCCATTGTTGCAGCCGCAATTGACAGCAATGTCCCTCCTAAACAATAACCTGTTGCATGTATTTTTTGTTGGGGAAAAAGCTGACTTATCACATCAATTGCTGCCATAACTCCCTTCTCACGATAACTTTCCATATCAAGGTCGCGGTCTTGAGTTGTTGGATTTAGCCATGAGATCATAAAAACAGTATGACCATTATCAACAAGGTATTTGACCATAGAGTTATGCGGTGAAAGATCAAGAATATAATATTTCATGATCCATGCAGGGACGAAAAGCACCGGCTCTGAATATACTTTGTCTGTAGTCGGTGTGTATTGAATCAATTCAATAAGATGATTTCTAAACACAACGTTTCCCGGAGTAACTGCCACACTATCACCTGGCACATAATGACTTGCACCTACTGGCGAGCTTCCTGACAGATGCTGATCGACATCTTCGAGGTAGTTCTTAAACCCTTTAACAAGATTTTCCCCACCTTGGTCTATCGTTTTTTGCATCACCTCTGGATTTAGGAAAGGGATATTACTGGGAGAGAACCTATCTAACACCTGTCGTGCGATAAAGGAGACACTTCGCTCATCAGCTTTGGATAGCCCGTCAATATCTGTTGTCGCGTTGTGCCACCATTGCTGTGAAAATAAGAAATTCTGATAAATATAATTGTATGGCCATTGCTGCCAACTTGAACCACAAAAACGCTTATCTTGCGGAAGTGGTTCAATACAAGTAGGACTTTTAGCCTGCATTAGAGAAGGGCTACTCAAAGATAACTTAAATGCCTTTCGATACATTTTTTCAATTAGGCTGACTTGCTTTCCCGGCGAAAGGGCAAGATGTGTAGCCCACGTAAAATAAAGACTAATAAAGCCTGCAGGTGAGATACCTCCAGTCAACCTAGCCATATTAGCTTTAAAAACATTATCCAGTGCGGTTGCTGAAAAAGATTCTATTTCGACACCATCACCCTTAATTACAGGCTTATTAATCGTTATCAATTTTGGATCAGTCATCGTTATATCTCCTGATATCAATGAGCAACACTATTGCATTAATAGTTATTATCTCTCCTGCGTTTATACGCTGGTTTGATTCTCATCATACTTTTGTCGAAAGCAGCCTTTATTTATTCTTAATTGAGAAGAACATTTTTATTTATTCAACTTATGCTTTGCTTTAACAACTGATAAAATTGCGCAATTTTTTTCTCAAAGATTTATAACTTACCTATGCAGAAACACTCGATTGATCCTTTACGTTTTATTCCATTTCGAAAAGTTGACGTCATAGAGATGTGCTTATCGACGGGCGACCTCGATAAACAGCAGCGACAACAATTTCGCCAAATGGCCTCGATGATACAAAAATTATTTCATGTTTCGTTTCAGGCACGTATCGAGTCACTGAAAAGCAGTTTTGCAGGTATTAACCCAGACTCTGATACTGTAAAAGTTGACCTCCCTTCTACGATGCATCATGACGACCTCTCTTTTGTAGCGCAATTAGAGTCCTTACTAAATAAAGCTAACTATGAAAAAGTTACTGAGCAGACACTTAAACAAGCTTTATGTCATGACTCACTAATGAAAGTACGCTTACAAGTAGATTTTAGTGACTTTTCTGAAGTGCTGCTGTTTGCTCGCGGCGAGCGAGAAACAGAAGAAACAATTACTACTCTTTGGGGTCTGCGTAAAACAAAAATCCGCTTCATTAACTACGACAGAGTTGTGATTTACATCCGTTTTAATGAGCACATCGAAGAAAAAAGGCAACAAACGTTTAACCTTCAGCCTGGAGGAGTTATTTTAAAGCTTTTCAAAAACGTGCCTAAAGCCGATTTAGAGATGCTCTTTCCTAATACTGAAGTTAGGATGCGATTAATCGATAAACTCCTAATTGGCATCCCAGCAGTCATTAGCGGAGGTATTGTCTTAACAACAAAATTAGGCGCCTCCATTCTATTACTTGCCTCTCTTTTTGGTTTTTGGCTTGGGATAAAAAGCCAGCCTGTAGAATTGGACCAAGCGGCCCTTGTCGTTATTTTTGCAGGTTTAGGCGCTGTAGGTAGTTATTTTTGGAAGCAGTTCAACAACTTCAAAAACCGGAAACTCAGATTCATCCAAACGTTGACTCAGCATTTGTACTTTAAAAACCTTGATAATAATGCCGGTGTGTTTCATCGATTAATTGATGATGCTGAAGAAGAAGAGTGTAAAGAAGCAATACTTGCTTATTATTTTCTTCTTAAGGCGACTACACCTATTACAAGACAAGCGCTGGATCAAAATATTGAAAAGTGGCTTTTAGATAAATGGGGACAAAAAGTCGATTTTGAAATCACTGATGCCTTGGAAAAACTTGAGGCACTAGGCTTAGTAGAAATATTAGATGACCAACGACTTGTAGCATCAACACTCAATAAGGCTCAAGAAGCAACCCTTAACCACTGGCATCGATTAGGGGCTGAAGGCATCCTTTAGCTTATTTTCTTGAAAAAGCTACAAATTTTCTGAATAGGTATGCAAATTCCAGCTCTCTATTGATTTAAGGCTAAATTAAATAAAGAATTAACTAATCGCACCATAAAAGTATAGATATTGAGCGAGCACTCAAGTTTAATAATAGATACATGGTTCTAATGAAGGAATATAAGTGAACCCTTTAGTATGTTTTTGGCTATTACTTGTATCATTGCTGCTTCCCTTCAGCAGCGCATCGGCACAGACTCAACAAACTGTATCGCTGCAATTGCTTTGGAAACATCAATTCCAATTTGCAGGCTACTATATTGCTCAAGAGAAAGGGTTTTATGAACAAGAACGCCTAAATGTTGATATTCGAGAATATCAACATGGGAGCTCACTAGCTCAATCTGTTGTCAATAAAGAAGCTACTTTTGCTGTAGGTCGCTCATCAATCATCGTCGATAAGGGCAATGGCTCTCCTGTAACCGCTCTATTCGCTACTTTTCAAAAATCGCCGTTAATGCTAATAACACGCGGCGACATACAGAAGCCTGAAGACCTCAAAAACAAGCAAATGATGTTAACCAGTGATGCATTAGATGTCGTTGAAATACAAGCCATGCTGATGAAAGCAGGCATAACATCTGATGACTATAATCAACAAAGGCACTCATTTGATATTTTGGATCTAATAAACAAGAAAACTGATGTAATGGGTGCATACGTTTCTAACGAACCCTATCAAATGATATCTAAAGACGCGCCCTACAGTATAATCCACCCTGCTGATTATGGCTTCGATATGTACAGTGACATTCTTTTTACCCACGACACGACTGTAAAAGAAAGCCCTTTGTTAACAGAAAAATTCTTTAGAGCCTCAGTCAAAGGTTGGCAATATGCATTTGATAATATTGAAGAAACAGCACAAATTATTTACGATAAATATAATACTCAAAATCGATCTATCGAGGCACTAATTTTTGAAGGGCAGGAGCTTAAGAAACTCGCACTAATTAACGACGTCCCTTTTGGTTCAATTGATCAGAATCGTTTTAAGGAAATGGCGAATATTTACCTTATTAGCGGGCACCTCAAAACAGATTACGACATTTCTAATTTCATTTACAAAGGGAATAAAACTCTAGGAAAGGACCCTTCCAGCCTTCTTCCGCTATGGCTACTTGTAACTGTAATGGTCATTGTTATTAGCTATTTACTGTATAAAAACAAGATTACCAATACTCATAATACTGAGTTAATTGATATTGCAGAACATGATCAGTTAACAGGGTTATATAATCGCTATAAATTAACCGAAAGCTTATCTGAATACATACATCTTTCAATAAGGTACCAGTGGAATCTATCCTGCATATTTATGGATATTGATGATTTTAAAGTAGTCAACGATGTACACGGACACAATATAGGTGACAAAGTTCTAGAAGAGTTCGCACAGTTACTTCAACGAGAAACCCGCCGTACGGACATCGTTGGCCGATGGGGCGGAGAAGAGTTCATAATAATTTTACCTGAAACAGATTTAAAAATGGCAGAGGCGATAGCATCTAAGCTCAGTAAAGCTATTACAGATAATAAGTTTTGCATTCAACAAGGCATCTCTTGCAGCTCCGGTGTAACCCAATATATCCAGGACGAAACAACCGAAGAGTTCATTGGCCGCGCAGACGAAGCACTTTATATTGCAAAACGCGCAGGAAAAAACAGAACCGAAATTTTGTAAGGAGCAGCAGAGCTGAAATGTTCAGCCCTGCATGCGACATAAGCTATTTCTTTGCTTTAGCCCAAGAGTCGCGCAATGTCACAGTTCTGTTAATAACCAACTTTTCGTCCGTTGAATCTGTATCAATACAGAAGTAGCCCATACGCTCAAATTGATAACGTGTTTCAGGCTCAGCACCTTTAACACTTCGCTCAATTCGTGATTCAGATAGAACAACTAAAGATTCAGGGTTTACACACTCCAAAAAGCTTCTTTCCTTATCACCGTCTGGGTTTGCTTCAGTGAACAACCTATCGTATAAGCGAACCTCACATGGCTCAGATAGCTCTTGAGAAACCCAATGAATAACACCGTTAGGCTTATAACCGTCAGGGTTATTGCCTTTTGTGGCGGCATCATAAGTACAAAGTAGCTCTACAATCTCGCCTTCAGCATTTTTAATGACTTCATTACAGGTAATAACATAAGCACCGCGAAGCCGAACAGCATCACCTAGTGCCAATCGCTTCCACTTGTCATGTTTATTCTTAGCAATAGGTTTTACTTCAATAAAGTCTTCTTGTTCAATCAACAAATTACGTGTCAGCCCAACTCGACGTGCACCCATACTCTCATTTTTAGGGTGTGCAGGGAGTTCAAACCACTCTTCCACGCCCTCTTCCATGTTAGTTAAAGTCACTTTGAGTGGTCGAGTCACACACATAGCACGCGGGGCTGATGAATCCAAATCTTCACGAATGGCAGATTCAAGCATACCCATGTCAACAACACCATTGGAACGAGTAACCCCAATCATTTCACAGAACTGGCGAAGTGATTTGGGTGTATAACCTCGGCGACGTAGCCCCGAAATAGTTGGCATTCGAGGGTCATTCCAACCTGTCACTGCTTGCTCATCAACTAACTGCTTTAGTTTTCGCTTACTCGTAATCGTATAGTTAAGTTCTAATCGGGAAAATTCATATTGTTTTGGTGAATACGGAACAGGAAGGTTCTCAATAAACCATTCATACAACGGGCGATGATCTTCAAACTCTAAAGTGCATAAAGAATGAGTAATTCCCTCAATTGCATCCGACTGACCATGAGCAAAATCATAAATAGGATAGATACACCATTTATCACCTGTCTGATGATGACTCGTATGTAATATACGATAAATCATCGGGTCCCGAAGATTCATGTTCGCGGCGCTCATATCAATTTTAGCGCGTAAAGAACAAGCCCCTTCTTTAAAATCGCCATTTTTCATACGCTCGAACAGCGATAAGTTTTCTTCAACAGAACGATTACGGTAAGGGCTATCAGTACCTGCTTGGGTGAAGCTACCACGATACTCCCGCGCAGCTTCAACACCTAAGTCACAAACGTAGGCTTTACCCTCTGTAATCAAATGAATCGCCCAATCATACAACTGATCAAAATATGAAGACGTATAGCGAACATCCCCTCCCCATTCATAGCCTAACCAGTTGATGTCACTAAGAATTGAATCAATATATTCTTGGCTCTCTTTATCAGGATTAGTATCATCAAAACGCAGAGTACACACACCCTTATATTTTTCGGCTGTACCGAAATTTAAACATATAGATTTTGCGTGACCTATGTGGAGGTAGCCGTTTGGCTCTGGCGGAAAGCGTGTTACTACTTTCTCATGGACATTATTATTCAGATCATCTTCAATGATTTGATGGATAAAATTAGTTGGCTTCTCGCCCGATTCGTTTTTAGACATGTTATCAGTGTATATCCGAAACTGTTGGCCGGGCATTAGAGCCCAAAATGATTAAGCATTATAAACGCTAAGTCGTGTACTGCACACCGTCATAACAGAGAATTAGATGTAAGATTATATGCTTTATTCGTGCAGAGGCTTAAGACTTGCGTATAATAGTCGACCAACGACAGAGAAGCTAAAAAGGAATCATTAATGATTATTCTCCATACAAACCACGGTGACATTACTATTGAACTCAATCATGAAAAAGCACCTGCTACAGCGGCCAATTTTGAGCAATATGTGCGCGATGGTTTTTATGATGGTGTCATCTTCCATCGTGTCATTGATGGATTCATGATTCAAGGTGGTGGTTTTGAACCAGGTATGGTTTCAAAAGAGACACGTGAAACAATTGATAACGAAGCAGATAACGGTCTTTCTAACCAAGCTGGCACACTAGCCATGGCACGCACCATGGATCCAAACTCTGCTTCAGCGCAATTTTTTATTAATGTTTCGGATAACACCTTCTTGGACCATACAGCAAAAACAACAGAAGGCTGGGGCTATGCCGTTTTTGCTAAAGTCGTAGATGGTATGGACATTGTTGATAAAATCAAAGGCGTTAAAACCACGATGAGTGCAGGCCATCAAGACGTACCCGCTGAAGATGTTGTTATTGAATCAGCTGAAATCACTGAAGAGTAAAACCCTTTTCTATGAAAGTACTGTTTATTTCAGACCTTCATCTGAAAGCAGAGCGCCCGGACATTACTCGGGCGTTTCTACACTTCTTATCAGAAACAGCGGCTGATGCCGATGCCCTTTATCTTTTAGGTGATATATTCGAGGCATGGATCGGTGATGATGCACAAGAGCCTCAATTCAACCCGTTGTTTAATGCACTTAAATCATTAAGTGAGCGAGGCTGTAGGCTTTACTTCCAGCATGGCAACCGTGACTTTCTCGTAGGAAATCAGTTTCTTACAAAAATTGGCGCAACTCTACTAGAAGAAAAGCAGCGAATTGATCTCCCAATTGGAAGCGCTTTAGTTATGCATGGTGACCAACTTTGTACCGACGATAAAGACTACCAACAATTTAGAGCCTTAGTCCGCAGCCCTAACTGGCAACAAGCTTTTCTTGCAAAACCAATCAATGAACGACTAGCAATAGCACAGCAACTTCGTGCCACTAGTCAACAACTCGCCACAGAAAAATCCAATGAAATTATGGATGTTAATCCATTAGCTGTATCAACAGTCTTACGAGAAGAAAAGATAGAGTTGCTTATTCATGGCCACACCCATCGACCTGCCATTCATTACAATCAAAGAAGTAATGAACATGGTACACGCGTCGTATTAGGCGACTGGGACACAAAGCTTTGGTACCTTGAGTGTAATGATAATGGCTTATTGTTAGTTGACGAACCAATATAGCCCGCCAACGTTGCTTTTGTTTATGATATGGTAGGTGGTATACCGCTATGAAAACGGAACAGATCATCTTCAGATTCAATAAGTAACTGCTCTGCGTGACGAAATACCTCAATCCGCTCATCTATAGGCTCGCCAGCATACTCCCGAGCAAGCCATAAATAATCCTGATAGTGACGCCCTTCTGACTTTAGCAAAGAACGATAAAATTTAGCTAAAACATCATCTAAATAAGGAACAATTTTTGCAAAACGCTCACACGAGCGAGCTTCGATAAATGCGCCAACAATAAGAGTATCAATCAGCCGAGCTGGCTCGTGATTTCGAATATTTCTACGCATCCCTCCAGCATAGCCAGACGAATCCATGTGGCAATAGTCAATACCGCGAGCCTGCAATAACTCCAAAACTTGCTCAAAGTGTATTAACTCTTCACGTGCTAAGCGCGACATCTTATGTAATAAATCGGGCCTATCGACATAACGGAACATTAAAGTCATGGCTGTGGACGCCGCTTTTTTCTCACAATGGGCATGATCAATCAAAAGTATGTCTTGATTTTTAACTGCATGATCAATCCAACTCTGCGGTGTTTCACAAGCAAGAAATTCAAGTATTTCGTTTAGCGCGTCCATGGGTACCTACCGTATAAATTAAGGCGTTAGTATACACTGTCATTAAAAACTTGTTACATGTACGCTTATTCACCTACAATTATTATGGAGTGGTATAAAAAACAGGAAGGTATTTTTGTGGTAACTGGTAACTCTCTTTCTAATGAGAACCCCTTGGAAAAACACGATCGTTTTTTGGAAATCGTTTTCAATAGAATCGCACTTCCAACATTCGTAATCGATCATAACCATACCATTATTTCTTGGAATTTAGCGCTAGAGAACCTCACCGCACAGAACCATAAAGATATGATAGGTACGCAGAATCAATGGATGACATTTTATGCCTCTAAACGCCCTACGCTAGCTGATCTCATTGTTGAAGGAGGTAAGGACAACGCCGTTTCTCACTTTTACAAAAATAAATTTAGAAAATCCCCTTTGATAGATGATGCATTTGAAGCCGAAGATTTCTTTCCTGATATAGGAGAACACGGAGAGTGGCTCTCTTTTACAGCAGCCAGTATAAGAGACAATAGCGGCAATATCATTGGCGCCATAGAAACGCTTACTAACATCAGTAATGAGAAACGGAATAAAATAGCATTACAAGAAAGCGAAGAGCGCTATAAGAGGTTGAGTATTACTGACAACCTTACCGGGCTATTTAATAGAAGATTTTTTACAGATAACCTTACGCTCGAGCTGGAGCGTAGCCAGCGCTACGCACAGGGATTTACTTTATGCCTTATTGATTTAGATAACTTCAAAAGTATGAATGATAACTACGGGCATTTATTTGGAGATGAAATCCTCGTACTTTTTAGTCAACTATTGAAACAAAATTTGCGACATTCAGACACAGCATATCGCTATGGGGGTGAGGAGTTTGCAATAGTTTTTCCTGGAAGCACATTAGAAAGCGCATCCCTAGTTGCCGAACGCGTAAGAAAGAATCTAGAAGAGTATGTATTTAACTTTGAAGGGAAATCAGTCTCAATAACAGGAAGCTTTGGTATTAGTTGTAAGTCTGACTATGATTTTAACATTGAAAGTATAATAAAACGTGCCGACCAGGCACTTTATAGTGCAAAACACAATGGCAAAAACAAAATTGAAATAGCTGAACAGCCTAGTAGCTAGCTAACTACTTACTCCATCAACGTATCTATTAGATCAATCATGAAGTCTGTATCTTCTCCTTCCATTTTCAACCAGCCCGTCATTTGCATACTATCTAACACATCCTTTCCTTTTGTCGTGTTTTGCATTAATAGTAAACGATCTAACATTTCAGGGACTAAATGCTGCACTTTCGGACCGGCTAATAGCGTGTGATGAATCACACCAATCTGGCTTTCTACCAACACGCGCATTTGACTACGTATTAAATCTGATAAATCTTGAAAAGAGTCTTTTAAAAAGAAACCAACATCAGCATCTCCATTTAAAAGATATTTGGCGACAAGAACGTAAGTTTGTGCAGAGGTGACAACCACATTAGAGCTATCTAAATCAGCTGACTCTAGCATTATCATACCCATCATATGAACGTCAGGGTCATGCGTTGAAGCAACCCTACACCATGGAACAAGATCATCAACACTATCAAAATTAGAACTATTAGCTACAGCTATTACTGTCTCGTCCGAAACATGGGCAGGTCTAGCAACGGCCTGAAACCCCTTTTCTCTGACAAGCATCGCAGCATCATATGAGTTAGCATATATAAGATCGATTTTATCTAGTTGGATATCACGTCGCTGGGCTTCAAAATCATCATAAATTTCTAAATGGAAAGGAGTCTCTAATGACTTTTGTAGCCAAGTATTAAAGATAAACCAGCCTGACAAATACTCAGGCGCAAAATCTGGACTAACTGATAGCGTGTACGTTTCCATTAGCTTTGAACATCCATATTCATTTGTGCATATAACAACGTGCAAGCAACAACTTTACTGCGTGACGGCTTTCTTCTAACTGATGTATACCCTGTCAATTCACCGTTACGAATATTAGGTATGACAGTTGCTTTGACCCAATAATACGCACCGTCTTTTCGAAGGTTCTTTACGTATCCGTGCCATTTTTTCCCGGACTTAATCGTGTCCCAAAGATCACCAAATGCAGCAGCAGGCATGTCCGGGTGACGAAGAATATAATGATTAGTTCCAATTAGCTCATCCAAAGAATAACCAGACATTTCAACGAATGCCTGATTTGCATGAGTAATCACACCAGAAATATCAGTTCTGGAAACAATTAACTTCCCGTCCGGGTAAGGAACTTCGCGATCAACAATAGTTATCTCTCGAGAAGCCCCATCATGGTACGTAATAAACATGTATAAAATTTTCCCTCTTTTATAACAGCTTTCCTATTCCTTCAGCAGCCCTCTTTACATCAAGAAAAATAAGCCCCAAACGGGCATTAGGTTTAGCAACTACCGTTAAAACTGAATCGCTATTAGCATGCGTCATCAAGATATAACCATCGATACCTTTCACAAGCACCTGCTCAAGTTCTCCTCGCGCTAACTCTTGTGCAGTTCTTTCTCCTAAAGAAAGCATCGCTGCACTCATTGCACCCACTCTATCTTCATCCATACTCGCGGGAAGTAAAGCTTCTATCATCAACCCATCTGTTGAGATGACTGCCGAGGCTTCTATCTCAGCAGACGTTCCATTCAGGTCACTAAGAATTGACCTCATCATTTCAGAACGCATAACAACTTATCTCCATTATTTTATTATTAGCCTGCCTTCAGGCTTACTGATCTAAATAGCGACTCGCCAGAGCGCTAATTAACTCAACAAATTGGTGTTGGTTTAAATTTGGTTGTCCTTGGATCACAATCGCGAATGCCTGTGATCCAATATGTATTATCCAAGTGCCCAGCATACTGCTACCAACGGGGTCTAACAATCCCCAAGACTCTCCCATCAGCTGTAACTCCTTATTTAAGAGCAAATTATGCCGTTGGTGCAGAGATATTAAGTCAGCAGCTAGTCCCGCTAATGCATCCGCATGGTCTCGATCAAACCCAGAAGAGCCTAAACAAAAACCTTGATCATCACCTAAAACAACTTTCCCTGTCGCAGATAGCGTCAATAGAATATCGGTGAGTGTTGATTCAAGACTTCCTTGAGGAGGCACTATGGGCTCTTGCACTAAAGCAAGAAACCGGCGCGCCACTAAGCGGTTGAATAAAACATCTGCCAACTCTTTATCTAAATCAGCTAATTCTGCAAAGATTTCAGGCGAATATTCTATAGGTATCTCGCTGCTCATCAACTGAAGCAACAAAGCACGAGCATCGTCTGATTGAGAATTAACTGTAGCATAGTAGGCACCACTGGGCGTAACTTGCAAGTATCGTTTTTTAGTGCCTTTTATAGTCACATTACCCTCACATCACGTAAATAAAAAAACGCCATTACTAGTACTCAAACTGCATTGCTGTAGTAGCGGCAGCCATTACCCCAAACACATACCGCTGAGGAACATTTAACTCACTTACAACTTCGAAAGCACTCATCATACGCGTTTGCCAAAGAGCGATAACCGCATGTACTTCAGGAATAGCAATATCTTGCATACAATCAGGTGCATGTTTTAACCGTCTGGCTTTTGTTGGGTCATCTCCAGGTAACACCCGCCCCTGCACAGTCCATAACCCAGCCAACCAAAGCAACTCTTCTGCCGTCATAATTCGCTCAGAAAAACCTAGCCCATCCTGTAAATCATCTTCTATCACATCTCCAAACTTAATAGATAATTCCCCTAGCCCAAAACGACTGGTCATCACCGTGTAAAGCACTTCTTCGGACAAATTTGTTACAAAGCAATCAGTCCATGGAAGATACTCTAATCTCAAGTGCAAACCATCGATAGAGAATGAGGTATTCTCTTTTCTCCCTTGCTCAACCGTTCTACTAATCCAAGGTAATAACATCCCATCAGGATTAATTTGTAAGCGACGTTTATCCGCTTCATTTGTCCAATCAAGTTCAGGTAAATGCCCAAAAACCGTCGTCATGATTAACGCTTTAGACGATCCGATCCCTAACTTATTCTGTTTTTTAACTGCAGGTTTTCGTTTTTTCTCCACGATAGGAGAGAGCGCTGCAGCACGTGTCGCTGTATTAGTTGCCACAACTGATTGAAGCACACCCATATTTGCAATCACATCCGCTTTCGGACGGCGTGGGGGAAAACTGTGCTTTGCGAGCTTTGATATCACCTCAGAGCGTACGCTCGAAACTGTTGCCTTAGATGACTTAGATTGAGCAACAATTTGACTGATCGTACTTTCTTGGCTTTGGTTTTGA